>NZ_DASPIS010000113.1:0-19547 GCF_035628975.1 Azospirillum sp.
GCCTTGCGCCGCCGCCGACAGGCCGGCAGCGACCTCGCGCCGCAGGATGGCCAGCTTTTCCTGCTCCTGCGCACGATCCCGCTGCAGGAGGCGCAATGCCTCGCGCACCACCTCGCTCGACGACGAGTAGCCGCCCGTCGCGACTTTGGTGCGCAAATGGGCATGCCGGCGGAGTCCTCGCCAGGGCAGAGGTAATCAGACGACCTTGCGGGTTACTGGCATGCCCAAGCTGGTCATGAGGTTCATGACCTTGCAGCCGATGGCCGCTTCGACTTTCTGCGCGGGTAGAGTCCGAGCGCGGAGGCTGCGTCCGATGAGAACCTTGTACCTCAGGATCGCCACCTCAACCAGCGATCTGCGGCCGTACTGGACCGCGCGCTGCCAGCCAAGCCGCCCGCGCTCCTTGATCATCCGGATGTGGCGGTCGCGCCGGGTGGGGGCGGTCTCGGCGCTGTCGCTCACCACCGCAGTGGCGCGCGGCGGGATGATCACCTCGGCGTTCGGCGCACGCTCGGCAACGGCGCAATAGATGGGCTCGCCGTCGTACGCGCCGTCAGCCAGGACCGCAGTGATCGGGCGGGTGATCTGATCAAGCAACGGGGCGTTGTCAGGTTGGCGTTGGCCGCTCTGGCATGGCAGGTTGGCCAGCATGAGCACGACGTCCAATCCCTATCGCGGTTTCCGCTTTCCGGCCGAGATCATCAGCGAAGCGGTGTGGCTGTACCACTGCTTCAGCCTGAGCCTGCGCGAAGTCGAGCTGATGCTGGCGGCGCGCGGCATTGAGGTCAGTTACGAGACCATCCGGGAATGGGGCCTCCGGTTCGGGCGCGACTTCGCCAATACCCTCAAGCGGCGCCGGCCCAAGCCGGGCGACAAGTGGTTCCTGGACGAGGTTTTCATCCGCATCCGCGGCAAACAGCACTACCTGTGGCGCGCTATCGACCAGAACGGGGTGGTGCTGGACATCCTGGTCCAGAGCCGGCGCAACACGAAGGCGGCCAAGCGTTTCTTCCGCAAGCTGCTGAAGGAGCTGCGCTATGCCCCGCGTGTCTTGGTGACCGACAAGCTGAAATCCTACGACGCAGCGAAGAGGGAGATGAAGCTCGGCAGCGAACACAGGCAGTGCCGATACCTGAATAATCGCTGCGAAGTCTTGCATCAGCCGACCCGGCAGCGCGAGCGGCAGATGAAGCGGTTCAAATCAGTCCGACACGCCCAGCGGTTTCTCTCCATCCACAGCCGGATCCACACTCACTTCCAACTGCGCCGCCACCTGATCTCCGCCTCCGAGTACCGCGTCGCCCGTGCTCGCGCCTTCACCGCTTGGCGCGAGGTGACCGGGCTTGCTCAGGCCAGCTGACCAACGACCCTGCAGCGGGGCGGCTCAGCCTCACTGCGTCCTTGGCTGGTCAAGTTGACAACACCTCGATGACCGCCTCGACCGTGCCGGTCTTGCCGCGCAGATAGGCGGGCACGCGGTAATGGCCGATGGGGCTGCGGGTGAGGATGCGGACGGTGTCGCCGGGCCGGAAAACCGGTCTCTCGCCAAGCGCCGTCACGATGCCCGGCAGTGGCGCCGTAGCGGCCGGTTCAGCTTGTCGGTTCACGCGAACCTCCTTCTTCGACAGGGCCATGGGTTAGCCGGCTCAGGAATTTCTGAGGGTTGGCGGGGCGAACAGGGCTCCGGGGGAGGGAGCCCTGTCCGGCCCGATCAGCCGGCGGCGCGGGGATGGTCCGCCGGTTCCGTTCCAGAAGGCGAACGGATCGTTATGGTCCGTCTCCCGGAACCATGGCGGCCATACTGCCCGTCCCTGCCAGGACAGTCTTGGACAGGGCGCCGCTGATTTGAACGCTGCACAGTTTCGACACCGGTCGGTTCGCGGCATCCGGCTTTCGTTCAAATCGACAGTGGCTTTTCACAAGATCGCCAACGGCTTGATGGGAATAGTCGGACAAGCCAGCCGGGCCACGCCCCGGCCCCCTGTCCACCACCAAGGCCGGATGACATGCCCAAGACACTGCGTGTCGGTCACATCGACCTCAGCTTTCATGACGCCAGCGCCCACGAGGTGGAGAGCATCCTCGCCGCCCACGGCCATGACATCGAACGCTCGGCCGCACCGCACGAGGAGATGTTCCGGCGGATGGCGCGCGGCGAGATCGACATGCTGGTCTCGGCTTGGCTGCCGGCCAGCCACGGCGCCTATCTCGCCCCCTTCGAGCAGGAAGTGACTAAGATCACCATCCTCTACGAGCCCTACTGCATCTGGGGCGTGCCCGACTATGTGCCGGAGGAGGCGGTGGCGGGCGTCGCCGACCTGCTGAAGCCGTCGGCACTCGACCGGATGGAAAGATTGATCCAGGGCATCAACCCCGGCGCCGGGATCAGCCGCTTTTCCAAGGCCATCGTCGAGCAGTATGGACTGGACCGCGCCGGCTACGAGTTCCGCACCGGCACCGAGGAGGATTGCTTCGGCCGCTACATGCAGGCAGTTGCCGACCAGCGCTGGGTGGTGGTGCCGCTGTGGCATCCGCAATGGCTGCACAACCGCTACCGCATCCGTGCGCTGGTGGAGCCCAAGGGGCTTCTCGGCCGCCAGGACGAGGCGACGCTGATCATCCGCAAGGATGCGGAGGCACGCATCGACCCAGCCGCACTCGCCGCGCTCGCCGACCTCCATCTGGGAAATGCGCGGGTCAGCGCGCTGGACGACCGCCTTCAGGTCTCCGGCCCCCCGGCCGCGTGAGCGCTCTCTACAGCAAAGCCAATTTCACAAGAAAGACGACCATGACATCGAAACTCTTCGCTCTGGCCTTTGCCACGTCGGCTATTGCGCTTGCCGTATCCTTGCCCGCCGTCGCACAGGCACAACAGAAGGTCGAGGTCGTCACCGACCTGACCGGCGCCATGCCGACCGGCGTCACCGTGGCGCCCAACGGCCGGATCTTTGTCAACTATCCACAATGGGGCGACAAAAGCCCATTCACCGTGGCGGAGTTGAAGGACGGCAAACCGGTCGCCTATCCCGATGCCGCCCTGAACCGGGCGGATGCCGGAGACGCAACCAACCATCTGATCAGCGTCCAGAGCGTCGTCGCCGACGGTGCCAACCGTCTGTGGATCCTCGACACCGGCGCTCCCGGCTTTTCAGCCCCTATCCCTGGCGGCGCCAAGCTGCTGGCGGTCGATCTCGCCACGAACAGGGTGGTGAAGACGATCCTGCTGGGCGCCGACGTCGTGCTGCCCACGACCTACGTCAACGACATGCGCTTCGACCTGCGCCAAGGCACGGGAGGTGTCGCGTACGTCACCGACAGCTCGATCACCGGACCGGGCGGGCTGATCGTCGTCGATCTGGCGTCCGGCAAGGCCATGCGCCGCCTATCCGGCCACCCCAGCACCATGCCCGACAAGGATTTCGTCCCGGTGATCGAGGGCGAGACGTTGATGGTCCGGCCCAAGGATGCGGCACCCACCCCGTGGATGGTGGCGTCGGACGGCATCGCCATCTCCGCCGACGGCGACACGCTCTATTACTGTGCCCTGTCGAGCCGGCATTTCTACGCCGTGCCCACCGCCCTGCTGCGTAATCCGGACGCGACCGACAGAGACATCGCCGGAGCGATCCGCGACCTCGGCCCCAAGGCGCCATCGGACGGGCTGGCCGAGGATGACAAGGGCCGCCTCTATGCCGGCGATTACGAGCACGGCACGATCCGCCGCTTCACCGGCGGTCGCTGGGAGACGATTGCCGAGGATCCGCGCATCCTGTGGCCGGATACGCTGTCGGTCGGCACGGACGGCTATCTCTACTTCACCGCCAACCAGCTTCATCGCCAGGGCGGCTTTCATGGCGGCCAGGACCTGCGCCGCCCGCCCTACCAGCTTCTGCGCGTGAAAATCGATGCCGGTCCGGTTCTGTTGAAATGAGCAACCTGGGAGCAACTGCGATGACCGCACCCGAGCGTGGCCCTACCAGCCGGCACCTGCGGCAGCGGTGCCGGAACTCTCAGGAGACACGACCATGATGCTCAACTGGAACGAATACCGTCAGCAGGTCCTCACCGGTGTCGGCGACATCGCCAGGCTCAGCCCCGACACGGTGAAGGGCTATGCCGGGCTCAGCGGCGTCGGCCAGAAGAAGGACCTCCTGGGCGCCAAGGTGCGGGAACTGATCGCGCTGGCGGTCGCCGTCAGTATCCGTTGCGACGGCTGTATCGCCGTTCATACCGAAGCGGCCATCAAACACGGCGCCACCCAGGAGGAGATCGCAGAGGCGTTGGGCGTCGCCGTCGCCCTGAACGCCGGGGCGGCGTTGGTCTATTCCACCCGCGTGATGGACGCCTACGCCGCGCACGGCTGAACCGAAGGCGGCGGAGACAAGCCATCGGGCCACCGCCGCCCTCTTGCCGGGCTTCCTGCGCCGGAAAATTCCGTCACTGTTCTTCAGAAACCCCGTCGATCCGATGCTTGTGCCGCCACAGCCGGGGCGCCTCACCGGCAACGCGACGAAAGATGCGGGAGAAATGCGACTGGTCCGAAAAGCCGCAGTCGAGCGCGATCTGCGACAAGGGTGTGGTCGTGGTTTCCAACAGTTCCTTCGCCCGCTCCATCCGCCGGCGCACGATGTAGGAATGCGGCGGGCAGCCGAAGCTGTCCTTGAACGCCTGACAGAAGTAGCCGCAACTGAGCTTCGCCGCCGCCGCCAAATCCCGGTTGCGGATGGAACTGGCGAGATGGGCATCGATGTAGGCGGTCACCCGCCGCACCTGCCAAGCCGCAAGCCCGGCCTTCGCCAGCTCTGCTTTCTGGCCGCCATCGTCTGACGCGTCACGGTCATGACGATGTTCGCCGCCGGCGCGCTGCAACCGGGCGAGGGCCAGCGACAGGCAATGCTCCACCGACTGCCGATCCGGCGCCAGCATGTCGTTCGCCACCCGTAGCAGCCAATCGGCCGCAGCCGTAAACCTGTCGCCGTCATTCCGCGCCTAGCGGACGGTTGCCGGAGCCGCCAGCGCCAGAGGACGGCGCAACGTCTCGGAAGCAGCCATATCCATGTCGATCTCCTGCTCAGGTCACCTTGACGGCGACAGTGCCGAAGGCCCTAGTGTGCGGGAACCCATACCCAGGTATCGATGGCCGGATGGAGACCGGAGGAACCGCTGCGCGCTTCACGTACCTCCCCCGCGATTCAGCCTCTGCGCCATAGCGTCGAGAAACAGCCTTACGCGCGTCGGCAACTGCCGCTGAGACGGGAAGAGTGCGCAAACAGGCGCCGTGTCGCCATGCCAGCCCGGCAAAACCCGCAACAGCCGGCCCGCAGCAAGATCGTCCTCGACGTCAATCCGCGACTTCAAGATCAGGCCACAGCCGGCAAGCGCCCAATCCTGGGCAACGTCGCCGTTGTCGCTCCGCAGGCGCGACGCGGTCTCCACCTCGATGACGGCGCCGCCGGGCCCCAGCAGGCGCCAATGCCCGCCGGTGCCGCGATACTGAATGCAGTCGTGGTTCTCCAGTTCCTGCGGCGAGGCGGGATAGCCGCGGCGTTCGAGATAGGACTGCGCGCCGACCACGATGCGGTGGTTGTCGGCCAGCCGGCGCATGACGAGCGTCGAATCCTTGGGCGCCCCTATTCGCACCACCACGTCCATGCACTCATCGATCAGGTCGACCATGCGATCAGTCAAACAAAGATCGACCGATATCCCGCTATAAACCTCGACAAGCTCACGGCAGACAGGACCGACATGCATGCGCCCCAGCGCTGCCGGCGCGCCCACCCGTAACATGCCCTGCGGCTCCACTCGGCCATGACTCAGCGCTTCCTCCGCTTCGGCGATCTCGGCAAGGATGCGCTGGGCGTGTTCGTAAAGCCGCTGCCCCTCCTCCGTGAGGGCGAGGCGCCGGGTGCTTCGGGCGACCAGCCGCGTGTCGGTCCGCCGCTCCAGCGATGCCAGACGCTTGCTGACGACGCTGAGCGCCAGATTCATTTCCCTCCCGGCGGCGGACAGGCTGCCCGCGGCGACGATGCGGACGAAGGTGCGAAGCTCGGCAATGTCATCAAGCATGCGCGCCGCATTCTTTCCGATTGATGGAGGGTGTTTCGATCAGGCGCAGGATACTGCGTGATTTTGCGAAGGCCTAGATTTCTCTTCAAAGGATGGGCGGGTCGGCAACGCGTCTCTCCCCATCCAAATCCATCAGGGCCAGAACTCTACAAGGAATACACCATGTTCGAGACCTTGAAGAACACGCGCGTGCTGGTGATCGGCGGCAGTTCCGGCATCGGATTGGCGACTGCGACCGCCGCCGCGCGGGCCGGCGCTTCGGTCAGCATCGCCTCGCGGTCGCGTGACAAGTTGGATGCGGCAGTGGCCAGGATCGGCGGCGATGCGCGCGCCGCCGTGCTTGACACCCGCGACTTGCAGGCCGTCGAGAGCTTTTTCACTGACGGGCCGGCATGGGACCATGTCGTCGTCTCCGCAGCGCAAACCCCCGGCGGTCCGGTGCGGGGCCTTGCCGTCGCCGACGCCCGGACGGCCATGGACAGCAAATTCTGGGGCGCCTATCACGTCGCCCATGCCGCCAAAATTCGCGATGCGGGGTCACTGACCTTCGTGTCGGGTTTCCTCAGCGTCCGGCCGTCCGCCACCTCCGTCCTGCAGGGCGCGATCAATGCGGCGCTGGAGGCGCTGGCCCGCGGGCTGGCGCTGGAACTCGCCCCGGTGCGGGTCAACGCCGTGTCACCCGGCCTGATCGAAACACCGTTGTGGTCGGGGCTGCCTGAAGAGAAACGGGAAGCGATGTTCGCGGGCGCGGCCCAGCGCCTGCCATCCCGCCGGGTTGGCCAGCCCGAGGACATCGCGAATGCCGTGCTGTTCCTTGCCACCACGCCTTTCGCGACCGGTTCCACCGTACGCGTGGATGGCGGCGGCGCCATCGCTTGATCTGCCTTGCCCGCCCAATGCACCTCATGTTCTGGAGATCACGATGACTGCTGCGATCCACCATTTCGCCCGCGCCGCTCTGTTCGCGGCGGCCCTGGGCTCCATCCCCGCCGGTGCCGCCCTGGCTGCGGACGGCATCACGATCCGTGATCTGGTCATGTCGGCTCCGCAGTCCGACGCCCACATTGATGCGACGGTCAGGGCGGTGCGCGCCTTCTATGATTTCTGGAACACCGGAGACGAGGCCTATCTGAAGCACGCGATTTCCGACCGCTTCACCGACCGTACCCTGCCCGCCGGTCGGCCACAGGGTCCGGAAGGACCGGCCTTCGCCTCCCGCGCATTCCGCATCGCCGTGCCGGATTTGGGCGTCACCGTGGAAAAGATGATTGTGGCCGGCGATTATGTCACCGTCCATTAGCGTGTTGCATGGATGGGGGCGGTATCGTAGGTCGAGCCCCCGTCTCCGTTCCGGTCACCCACTATGCCGCACAAGGCCAATGCCGCTCGTCGCCATCACATTCCCCGGGCGAAGCGCACAGTGACGAACTGGGCCGAATACGACGCTGCCCTGCGCCAACGCGGCAGCCTCACGCTCTGGGTCACCGACAAGGCGATCGAGCAGTGGAAGGCGGCGCCCCGCACCACACCGGGTGGGCAGCCCCACTACTCGGACTTGGCGATCACAACGGCGCTGATGCTGAAGGCGGTGTTCCGGCTGGCGCTGCGCCAGACCGAGGGGCTGATCGGCTCCGTTCTCCAGCTGCTCGGGGTGGATCTGCCGGTGCCAGACCACTCCACCATTGCCCGCCGTGCCCGGACGGTGACGCTGCTCTCCGCGCCGCGTTCGAGCGGCGGGCCCCTCCACCTGTTGGTGGACAGCACGGGGCTGAAGCTGTGCGGGCCGGGCGAATGGCTGATCGAGAAGCACGGCACCAAACGGCGGCGTTCCTGGCACGCTCTGCATATTGGGATGGATGCCAGCACGGGCCGGATCGTTGCCGCCACGCTGACCGAGCGTGGTGTTGACGATGCCTCGCAGGTCGGCCCATTGCTCGATCAGATCACCGAGCCCGTGGCCTCCGTAACCGGAGACGGCGCGTATGACCGGACCCGGGTTTACGCGGCGGTCCAGCAGCGTCATCCCGCGGCCACGGTGGTGGCGCCACCGCGCGTCGATGCCGTGCTCAGCGCCACCGCCGCAATCGCTCCCACGCAACGCGACCGCCACATCCAGACCATCGCTGAGGTGGGCCGGATGGCCTGGCAACGGACCAGCGGCTACAACAGGAGGGCTGGCGTGGAGAGCCAAATGGCGCGCTGGAAAGGCGCTCTCGGCGAGGCGCTGCGCTTCCATTGCGACCAAGCGCAGGCCACCGAAGTCGCAATTGGTGTCATCGTCCTCAACCGCATGCTCGACCTCGGACGCCCGAACTCCGTCCGCGTCGCCTGATCACCAGCGGGGCTGGGGCGATCTCTTGCCCCACTCGCCTCGCTGCAACACGCTACCAGTCGCTGGAAAAGCAGGAGTTCAGCTACGTCTTCGCCGGCACCGACCGCAACGGCGAACCGCCGCCGGCCGGCCGCTATACACAGGGCGCCTCGCTGGATGGCAAGGGCCAGTTCACCGCGATGCAGGCGCAGCCGCTGGGCGAGGAACCCACCCTGGGTCCGGCGCGGGCCGGATCAGGCGCGCAGAAGGAACAAATGGGCACGAGCCCGGAGGCTTAGCGACAGCCGTCCGGTCGTGGACACGCGGGGAGCGGATGTCGGGGATCGTTGCCTCGGTCGACTCCTCCCACAAGGTGGCGGCCCGCGTCGCTCCCCGCGTGCCTCTTCATGTAACAGCCTTCATCGGAACCGGCGGATTGCGCATCGCCGGCTTAGAGCCGCCTTCTCACCAACGGCGTGTCGCAAGCCGATTCGAAAGCCATGAGTGTCGGCTCTGATCCCTCCATCACACCCGCCGACATCGAGCGGGGAAAGGGTGCGCTGGTCCGCGACGGCGCCTGGGCCAATGTCGTCGGCGCCCTGTCGGGCGGCATTATCCTGGTCGGCTTGGCGCTGGAACTCGGCGCCGGGCCGCTCGCCATTGGAACGCTTGCCGCCATCCCGTTCTTCGGTCAGCTGGCGCAGATCCCCGCCATCGGCCTCGTCGAGCGCGTGAGGCAGCGGCGCAGGATCGCCGTCTGGTCGATCACTGCCGGGCGCGTCGTGCTGGCGATCGCCCTGCTGCCCTTTCTGTAGGACAGGTCCACGGCGCTGATGCTGCTGGTCTCGGGCCAAGCAATGGGGGCAGCTGTCGGATCGCCTGTCGAACAAGGTGCTCCTGGCACTGGCGGCACCCGCGCTGCGGCAGAAGGTTTCGCCGCCGTGACCGGACAACGCACCGCGGAGCAGCTCATGCGATAGAGTCGTATGCACCGATACCGACGGCCATCGTCAATGGTCGTCGGTCCTCATCAGTCATCGTGCCCTGCCAGTTCCAACGGGCGGCGTTCATCCAGGTCGAAGGCGTCACCGGCGCTCAGCACGTGAAGCCGCACGTCATAGAGCGACAAGGCTCTCTCCGGCCGGGCCTCGGCGATGTTGGAATGGGTAATGCCCGCGCCGTCGACGGCATAAACAGCACCGCTGCCGATGACGCTGAACCGGTCACCCTCGACCACAATTGCCGTGTCCTCGTCAATGCCGATGCCCAGCACGCGGGGATTGTGCGCCACCGCGCCCAACAGGCGGCCGATGCGGCCCCGCTCGGCGAAATGCTGGTCGATGATGACGTCGCGGACCAGCCCGATGCCCGGCGCCATGTGCAGGTCGCCGATGCGGTAGGATTCGCGGCTCGATCCCTTGACCAGCATGGTATCGCTCATCACCGATGCCCCGGCCGAGGTGCCGGCCACCAGTCCGC
The DNA here is from genome assembly GCF_035628975.1 of Azospirillum sp. Classification (GTDB taxonomy): domain Bacteria; phylum Pseudomonadota; class Alphaproteobacteria; order Azospirillales; family Azospirillaceae; genus Azospirillum. The sequence goes on from NZ_DASPIS010000113.1 coordinate 9,860, forward strand.
CGGCGGTGAAGATGTCGCGGACCCGGCGTTCGATCGGCGTGTCGCCGATCTGGCTGCTGATGCGCAACTGGTCGCCGCCGCTGAAGAACACCCCCGCGGCCCCGTCGAACAGCGCCAGCTTGGCCGGATCCAGGGTTTCGGAGCGGTCCTGGACGTAGAGCTCGACCACCTCGGTGACGCCCAAATCGGCCAGCGCCTTGCGATAGGCGTCGGCATAGCCCTCCGGCTCGTGCGAGGCGACGGTGGCCAGAACCAGCTTGCCGCCCTGCAAGCACCGGGCGACCTCGCGCAGGATCAGGCGCTCACCCTCCTTGTCCTCGTGCCCGCCGATGATGATCAGCGTTCCCGCCTTGCTGGGGCCGGCCTTGCTGCTTGGCGTCTTCCGGCCGGCCGGTTTGTGATCGCTCATTCCGTCTCCTCGATCTCGTTGCGGTGCAGATGCACATGGGGGCCGCCCAGGTCCGATCCGGCATAGGCGACGGCGAAGCCGCCGCTGTTGTGGGACCAGCCGACGCGCCCCCGGCGGTCGAGCGCGATCCCGCCGCCATCGCCGCCGACCCGCGCGAACCACGCGACGGCGTGGTCGAGGGCCGCCTGTGGCGCATCCACTTCCATCGCCAGCATCGTCCTGGCTGCCATCATCGCGCGGGCAATGCTCTCGCCGTCGCCGGAGAAGGCGGCGCCGCCGACGGCATTGTCGGCGTAGAGGCCGCAGCCGGGCAGAGGGGAGTCGCCGACCCGCCCCGGACGGCAACCCTCCAGACCACCGGTCGAGGTGCCGGCGGCAAGATCGCCGAAGCGGTCGAGCGCGACGCAGCCGACGGTGTCGTGGCCACACTCACCGGTTGGAGCGGTCTCGTCCACGATCAGATCCGCCGGATCGCAAAGCTCGGCCCCCGTTTCCTTGGCGAAGCGATGGGCGCCGTCACCCGCCAGCAGGGTCGGCGCTTCGCGAAGCATCCGCCGGGCGACCGACACAGGGTGGCGCACGCCCATCAGTGCCGCGACGCCGCCGACGTCGAGCGTGCGCCCGTCCATCATCGCGGCGTCGGTTTCCACCACGCCGTCGGCGTTGCGGACGGAGCCGCGGCCGGCGTTGAATGTGGGATCGTCCTCCAACTGCCGGATCACCGCCTCCGTCGCGTCCAGCGCCGTGCCGCCGTTCTCAAGGATGGCCTGCCCGATGCGCAACGCGGCGAGGCAGCCGGCGCGGTTGGCCTCCTCCCGTTCCGGAGCGATGTCCTTCGCCCCGCCATGCAGGATCAGCGCCCAGCGCGCTTCCGCGACGGCGCTCATCTCACTCCCGCCAAGCCGATGGCCGCCGCCCGCAGGGGTGTGATGTCATCAGGGGGGGGAGCAGGGCGGAAGCGCAGCACCTGCTGCCACATGGCGTCGACCTCAGTCGGCGTCAGGACCACCAGATCGCCGGCACCGGCCGTTCTGAGGCAGAAATCGGCCGCCTCCAGTTCGTCCAGGATGGTTCGCATGCGATGCTCAGGAAAGCCGGCGCGCCGAGCCCCCTCGCTGAGCAAGGCGACGATCTCGCCCGGCCGGCGTCCGCGCCGGGCCGGATCCTCGCGGAAGACGATCTCGTCGAACAGGGCGGCCGCGATGGCTCCCATCTCGCGCATGTCGTCGTCACGCCGGTCACCGGGGATGTTGACCATGCCGATGATCTGGCGATGTCGGGGGCGCAGCCCGTCGATCGCCCGTCCCAGCGCCCGTAGGCCGGCGGGATTGTGGGCATAGTCCAGAATCACGCGGAAGCCGTGCGCGTCATGCAGGTTCAGCCGGCCCGGACATTGTTCATAGGAGGAGGTGAAGCCGGACAACGCCGAGCGGATCACCGCCGGCGGCACCCCATGGGCGTAGGTCATGGCGACCGCGGCCAGCGCGTTCTGCACGTTGAACTCTGCCACGCCCTCCAGCGTCGCCGGGATTTCGGCGGCCTTCATCAGGACCATCCGCTCCCTGTCCTCATAAATGGCGATCCGCCCGTCCTCGCGCACCACGGCCATGCCGCCGTGGCGGATGTGGTCGCGCAACGGCTCCGCCATCGCCTCGCCGCCCTGCAGGCTGAACAGGACGATGCGGCCTCCGGCGTGCCGGCGCATGGCGAGCGTGCGGGGATCGTCGGCATTCAGCACGCTGTGGCCATCGCGGTGTACCGCCTCGACCACCACCGACTTGACGTCGGCCAGATCCTCGACAGTCTCAACCCCCTTCAGGCCGATGTGATCCTCCTCGACATTGGTCACCACGCCGACGTCGCAGCGGTCGAAGCCGAGGCCCTCGCGCAGGATGCCGCCGCGGGCGGTTTCCAGCACCGCGGCGTCGACGCTGGGGTTGCGCAGGATCATGCGGGCGCTCTTCGGGCCGCTGGCGTCCCATTCGCCGATCACCTCGTCGTCGATATGGACGCCGGTGGTGGAGGTGTAGCCGACGCGCAGGCCGCTGTGGCGCAGGATGTGGGCGGCCATCCTCACCGTGGTCGACTTGCCGTTGGTGCCGGTGACGGCAAAGACCGGTATGCGGCTGGGCGCCCCGCGCGGGAACAGCATGTCCAGAACCGGCCGGGCGACGTTGCGCGGCAGCCCTTCCGACGGTTCCAGGTGCATGCGGAAGCCGGGGGAGGCATTGACCTCCACCACGCCGCCGCCGGTCTGGCGGAGCGGCTGGGAGATATCGGGGGCAACCACGTCGATGCCGGCGACGTCCAGCCCGACGGCAAGCGTCGCCCGGCGAGCCATGGCGGCATTGTCGGGGTGGATCTCGTCGGTGCGGTCGATGGCGGTGCCGCCGGTCGACAGGTTCGCGGTATCGCGCAGGACGACCCGCTGCCCGGCGGCCGGCACGCTGTCCAGCGTCAGCCCGCTGCGGGCCAGCAGGTCCCGCACATGGTCATCGACCGTGATGCGGGTCATCACCGTCTCATGGCCTTCGCCGCGGCGGGGGTCCTGGTTCACCCGGTCGATCAGGGCGGCGATAGTCGCAGCGCCATCGCCGACGACATGGGCCGGCACCCGTTCCGCCACCGCCACCACGGCGCCGTTCACCACCAGAATGCGAAAGTCGCGGCCGGGGTAGCACTGCTCAACAATAACGCGGCGGCTGTGGCGGGCGGCCAGTTCGAACCCGCGGCGTACGGCGTCGGCGGAGGCGAGATCCAGGCTGACGCCGCGGCCATGGTTGCCGTCCAGCGGTTTGGTGACGACCGGGTGGCCCAGCCGCTCGGCGGCCGCCACCGCCTCGTCGGCGCTGCGCACCACCCGACCGCGCGGGACGGGCACGCCGGCCTCCGTCAGCAGCGCCTTGGTCAGGTCCTTGTCGCCCGCGGCGTCGCTGGCGATCTGCGAGGTCAGGCTGGTGATGCTGGCGCGCAGCCGGCGCTGGTGGCAACCCTGGCCCAACTGGATCAGGCTGTGGTTGTCCAGCCGCATGGTCGGGATGCCGCGCCGCTCCGCCTCCTGCACCAGGGCGCGGGTGGTGGGGCCGAGTGCGACGCGGGCCGCCAGCCGCCTCAGCGCCGCGACCGCAACGGCGAGGTCGAAAGGCTGCTCCAACTCCGGGCAGCCGTCCGCGTCATGGACGATGCCGAGGCCTTGGACGCCACGCAGTTCCTCCGGCAGCAACGAGTCCACCAGTTGCAGGGCGAGCCGTCCGGCCAGACGGCCGACCTCCTCCTCCATATACTGGAAAAGCAGGTTGTAGACGCCGGGACGCCCCTTCACGGAACGGGTCTTGCCGCGGGTGACCGGGGTGCCGGCCAGGGTCTGCAGTTCGATCGCCACATGCTCTGCGACGTGGCCCAGCCAAGTGCCCTCGTCCAGCCGGCGGAGGAAGCCGCCCGGCGTACCGAAGCAGCAGCCATGGCGGTCGAGGCCGGGCAGCATCGCCCGCAGCCGCTCCGTGAAGCCGGACAGACGGTTGGATGGCCACTCCTCCAGCGTGCCGAGGTCCAACTGGATGCGCACCATCGGCAGGGAACCATAGAGGTGCGGGCCGCGGTAGACGCTCCGCTCGAGGACGCGCATCGGCCGAGCCTGCGCCCGGGCGGGCGCGACGCCTTCTCCAGAGTCCATGTATGAATCCTGTGGGGGTGGTGGTTGGGATTCCGTTTTTCTTATCTTTATTGGGTGGTGTTGATGGCCGCTTGTCTGCGGCACTGTTGTTTGTCGCCGAAGCCGGAGTTGTTGTTCGCATATCATCAAACATGATGCTTGATGGCGTGGTTCCAGAGGGGCTGGCATCTACGTCTTGCGCCCAGTCCACTTACCAATTTCGGGAAAGCTGCGGTGCATAAAGTATTGCTCGCAAGACGGGTTGCGGATGTCCCGCTGTGGTTACACCCGCCCTTCGCACCGCCGGGTATGAGAAGGCCGGACCGATAGCCGCCATGCGGTGGCTCGACGACAGGAGCAGCGATCGTGAGTGCCAACCCGATGATGGCCGTGCTGGACAGCCTGTGGACGGAGGATGCTCCGCGTCCCGCGACGGACCGGGCGGAGGCCCGCAAGCACCGGATCGCCGAACGTCTGGCTCTGGGGGACTCCCGCGCCGACGCGGAGCGCTTCGCCGACGCGGTGGATGCGTGGCTCCGCCGCCTGGACGCCGAGGAGACGGTGCAACATCGGCCGGCAATGGATGGCGTTTGCTGATCGGCTTGCCCGTTTTCACATCACGGGAAGCGCGGCCGGGGAGAGCGGCTCGTGCTGCTCCATGGCAACACGACCATGGCGCCCGTGCACTCCACCGGATGAAGAACCGTCAGGCGGCGAGGTGCGAGGCGAAGCGGGCATAGTCCGCCTCGTCCAAGCACACCCGCAAACGGACACGGTCTTCTTCGTCGCGGCGATCCAGCACTTGGCCATGATCATAAAGCCATGCCAGCGTCCTGCCGTCGGATGCGGGGATGTCCAGTTCCATCAGTCGTTTGCCTTGCGACAAGCGACGGTCGAGCAGGCGGAGCAGATCGTCCAGCCCTTGCCCGGCCAGTGCCGACACCGCAACGGCGGCCCCATGATCCGTCGAGCCGTTGTTGGCGAACCGCATCTCCAGGGCGGCGCGGTGGGTCGTCGACAGCAGGTCGGTCTTGTTCAGCACCTCGATCACGCGCGGGTCGCGAGACGCATCGATGTCCAAGTCGCCCAGCACACGCTCCACATCCTCCCTCTGCGCTTCGCTGTCGGGGTGCGAGACATCCCGCACATGCAGGATGATATCGGCGGCCTGCACCTCCTCCAGCGTGGCGCGGAAGGCGGCGACCAAACCATGCGGTAGGTCGGAAATGAAGCCGACCGTGTCAGACAGCGCCGCCCTGCGTCCGGAGGGCAGGGTGATTTGCCGGACCGTGGGATCGAGCGTGGCGAAGAGTTGGTTCTCCGCATGGACCTGGGCGCCCGACAGGGCGTTGAAGAGGGTCGATTTGCCGGCATTGGTGTAGCCCACCAGCGCGATCATCGGCGTTGCGGCACGCTGGCGAGCGCTGCGGTGGAGCGCACGGGTGCGGCGCAGGTCGGCGATCTCGCGCTTCAGTCGGGTGATCCGCTCGCCGATCAGACGGCGATCCAGTTCGATCTGTGTTTCGCCCGGACCGCCCAGGAAACCGAAGCCGCCACGCTGGCGTTCCAGATGGGTCCAGGATCGGACGAGGCGGGAGCGCTGGTAGGTCAGGGCCGCCAGTTCCACTTGAAGCTGACCCTCGTGGCTGCGTGCCCGTTCGCCGAAAATCTCGAGGATCAGCCCGGTGCGGTCGATCACCTTTGCCGAGGCCGCAAGTTCCAGGTTGCGCTGCTGCACCGGTGTCAGCGGATGGTCCACGATGACGAGGTCGATGCCCTGGGCTTCCACCATATCGGCAATACGCTGCACGGTTCCACGGCCGAAGAGTGTCCCGGCATCGGGTCTGGCGATCTTGGCTATCTCTTGCTGGACCACGTCGAGCTGGATTGCTTCGGCCAACCCGTGGGCCTCCTGCAGCCGGGCCGCCGGAGTCCGGGCGGTGTGGCCATTGGAAAGGACCGGCACGATCACCAGGGCATGGGTCGGCGAGGCGCCGTCGACCTGTCCGGTCCGGCGCCAGGTCCCCGCTTCGCTGGAGCCACTGTCCTCGGCTCCGTCCGACGCCAGTGTCGGCGCGGCGGTGGGAACCGGGCGACCATCCTCCTGATCGGCCTCGAACGACGTGGTGAGGGCGCGCTTGCTGTCATGTGCGGCCATGATGGCAAAACTCCCCAATTGGGAATTGATTGAAGGCTGCCCTAGCGGGAAGCCGGCCCGGCCGCGGCTTGCCGGCATTCGCCCTTGCCCCAACCGGCCTGTCGCCATGCCGTTCCTACCGCTTCCGCGCACGGCTTGCGTCGGTTCGAACCATTGGCGGGCGCTATGATCGGTGTCACTGCCGTCAGGTTCTGACCATCCGGGGCGTGGTCGCCGCTTCGATGCCTGCAGTCACTTCGCAAAAGTGTAGCCGGCTTGCTGACCGTCTGTTTGCCTTGTCTGTGCTGTGCTTCGCCAAATATCAGGCTTCCGGCACATGCAGGCGGTCCCCTGTGGACGTCGTGCCGCCAACCGGGTGTGATCGGTCCACTGGAAATCAATAATGGGCAGGTGTTTCCGCGGCCCTCTCCGCCATTCGATCCCCTTCCCACGACCGAGGGTCCACGATGCCGGCCTCCAGCACGGACAATCCCCCGACCGATGCTCCTCCTGACGCGTGGCACGATGACCGGTGGAACATCGTGTCCAACTCGCCGCCTTCCCGTCAATTCTCGCAGCTTCCGCAGATCAAGTGAGCGTCCGCCTGTGGCTTTTCGCCGGACGAGATGTTCCTGGATCATCGTGGCAAGGAACCATGCGCCGGGGGAGGCCGATATGAAACGGATGTCGCTGACGGCTGGCGAGACGGAGGAAGCGGCCGGCTGGGTGTGCCGGATCGGCGAGGCTGTCGGAGAACTCGCGTGCGGTGACCGTGCGTCGGGTGACGGCATCGTGACGGCGCCGGACATCGCCATGGCGCTTGATGTGCTCGCCGATGATCTCGACGCCATTCTTGGGGGAGGTACGCCCGCCGACCGGCGCGGCACCGTCGAAGAGGATGCGCAAAAGCTGGCAGCTGCGATCTGGGTTCGTGTGCGCGTTCATCTTCGGCCGGATCAATCGCTGCGCCCGTTGTATTCGGCGGTGCGTGTCATGCACGACCAAGCCTTGATCCGATCCTGCACAGTTCAATCCGATGTCACCCGGAGAGTTTGGCCTCCCAGTCCAGGGGACTAAGAGTGGGAAGACTTCCAAGGGGTGGGACTGCCGCATCGCGGCCCCGCTCAGATCATGACAGTCGAGAGAAAGATATTGCCATGACCGCGATAGAACCCGGGGACGGCGGACTCGGTCGGGAGCCGGGCGGGCATGGACCGGACGGGACTGGGGCGAGACATGCGCGCCCCGCCCGACAACTGCGGCGGCGCGCGGGCGCGGGTGGTTTGGCTTCCCTGTACGGCGCAGTCGTCGTGGTCACCGGCGCGTCGAGCGGTATCGGGCGGGCCATTGCCGGCGAATTCGCGCGCAACGGCGCCGTCATAGTGCTGGCGGCCCGCCGCGAGGAGGCTCTGCACGAGGTGGCGCAGGCATGCAATGCTGCAGGAGGGCATGCGGTCGCGGTGCCGACCGACGTCACCCGTGCCGAGGAGATGGAGCGGCTCGCCCGCAGCGTGGCCGTCCGCTTTGGACGCATCGATCTATGGGTGAACAACGCGGGCGAAAGCCTGTGGGGGGCCTTCGAGGACATACCGATCGCCACTCACACCCGTTTGGTGCAGTTGAATCTCCTGGGCGTGATCCACGGCTCCCATGCGGTGCTTCCCTACTTTCTTCATCAGGAGCACGGGACGCTGATCAACGTATCGTCCTTTGCCGGTCAGGTACCGCTGCCCTGGGCCGCCACCTACAGCGCCACGAAGTTCGGTGTGCGTGGCCTGACGGAAAGCTTGCGCCATGAGCTTGCCGACCGGCCGGGGATCCGGGTTTGCGGCGTATATCCCGGCTTCGTCGATACACCGACCTTCGGCAATTCCGCGAATTACACCGGGCATGAGTTGCGGCCGGTGCCGCCGGTGTCCGATCCGGCGGCGGTGGCGCGCGCCGTGGTCAGCCTTGCGCGGCATCCACGCCGGGCGGCCGATGTCGGGCTGGCGCCGAAGCTCGCCATCCCCTATGCCCTGGCACCGGACCTGACCGGCCGGCTGCTGTCCCGCCTGGGGGGGCGGTTCCTGCGCCTTGGACCGTCGGCAGCGGACACGGACGGTATTCTGTTCGCGCCCGCCGAGAGTTCGGCTGCGGAACGTGGCGGCTGGCGTGCACGCGACCGGAGAGGTGCCGGCACCGCACTGGGCATTGGCCTGGTGGCGGCCGGCGCCCTGGCACTGCTGATCCGCAGCACCTTGCGCGGAGCACGACCAATCAATCGCGGCCAGCGAGCGGCCGCATTGGGAGAAAGAGACGATGGTCCAGTTCAACCTGCCGCGGAACTCGCGGATCAGTGAAGGCCGGCGGATCGATGCGGCGCAAGGTGCCCGTACCGCCCGCAGCTTCCGGATTTATCGATGGAATCCGGAGGATGGCCAAAACCCTCGCATGGACACCTTCATTCTGGACACCGGCAAGTTTGGGCCGATGATTCTGGATGCGCTGATTCACATCAAGAATACCGTGGACAGCACATTGACCTTCCGCCGGTCTTGCCGCGAGGGCATCTGCGGGTCATGCGCCATGAACATGGGCGGCACCAACGGCCTAGCCTGTCTGAAGGCGATCGAGGACGTGCCGGGAGACGTGACGATCTATCCGCTGCCGCACATGCCGGTGGTGAAGGATCTCGTGCCCGATCTCACCCACATCTATGCCCAGCACGCGTCGATCGAGCCATGGCTGAAGACGCGCTCCCCGACGCCGAGCCGCGAGCGGCTGCAGTCGCCGGAAGATCGTGCCAAATTGGACGGGCTCTATGAATGCATCCTGTGCTTCTGCTGCTCCACCGCCTGCCCCAGTTACTGGTGGAACGGTGAGCGCTTTCTGGGACCTGCGGTGCTGTTGTGGGCCTATCGCTGGATCGTCGACAGTCGTGACGAGATGACGGGCGAACGGCTGGATGATCTTGAGGATCCCTTCCGCCTGTACCGCTGCCATACCATCATGAATTGCGCCAAAACCTGCCCGAAAGGGCTGAATCCTGCCAAGGCGATTTCGGAGATCAAAAAGCTGCTGGTCGTCCGCCGTTGAGGGTATCACGACTGGAATGCGGTCAAGGAGCATTCCAACGTCGCTCGTCAAGGTGACGCTTAGGTTAGGCGTGTTGGAGCAGGTTGTGTGATGTACTTGGCATGAGCGGCCATGTGAGCAGCATCAAAATTTGGCCGGGAGCAAACCCAGCCATTTGCTCCGATCCAGAGTGCTGTTTTGTCAGTTGCAGATGGAGCGAGTCTTGACAAGCAAGGTCTGACACTATCCGGCAGGGTGTGTGATGGACCGCGTTCGGTAAAGGCCAAATCCTGCCCCAGACTTGAACCTGCGAACCTACCCGGGCCAGATCGCCGGTTGGTTTCTCGACCAGTCCGCTCACTAGAGCGATCTTGGAGGCCCACCTCGGGGCGCCACGTCTGTTGCGATGGGCGATCGCATCGGATGCACCGCC
>NZ_DASPIS010000114.1:0-13883 GCF_035628975.1 Azospirillum sp.
CGGCCCAGTTGAGAACGCGCCGTTTCGATCGGGGAATGTGGCGACGGCGAGCGGCGTTGGCCTTATGCGGCATAGCCTGCAACCCAGACGAAGACGGGGCCGCTGCCTACGATACTTGGCTCATCCGTGCAACACGCTGCCCCGAGACGATCACCACCGACAAGCACGCCGGCTACCCGCCGGCCCTCGCCGAGGTCTTTGGGGGTGATGTCGAACACCGCACGTCGAAGTACAAAAACAACCATTTGGAGCAGGATCACCGCGGGATCAAATGCCGCACCCGATCGATGCGCGGCTTCAAAACCTTCCAGTGCACACCGGTTCTGCCGGGCCTACGACGAGGTGCGCAACTTCCTGCGCCCGGCAACCCGGCGCAACCAGCCCGTCCCAGCGGCGCAGCGACGGGCGATCCATGTCCAGCGGTTCGCTGTGTTGCGCGATATGCTCACCATCGCGTAACTCATGACGTCCGCCCGGCGACTTTCGGCATGGTCAGTTCAGACTTGGCGCGACACCTGACGGAACCAATGCGGACACGCCAAGACGATCCAGCGACGACACGATGATACGGCCCTCACGAATGTCGTGAATGATCGCGGTCCGCTCCATGAGCGTCTCCTATTCTGGACGCCGGTCTATAAGGCCGCGTCGGGCATCTCGTAGGCGTGATCCGCTACCCAGTCGCGGAACGCCTCCTCGGTCAAGGTGCCGGCAGCGAGCGCTAAGATCCTGTCGGCAGCCTCGCGCTCTGTCGCGTCCAGCTCGAACCCGTTCAGGCCCAGGACGAGACCCAGGGCCACGAAGGCGGCGCGCTTGTTACCGTCGACGAAGGGGTGGTTGCGACAGATGCTGACGCAGATGGCAGCCCCCAGATCGAAGACGCTCAGTCGTTCATCGCCATAGGCGATCAGCTGATAGGGGCGGGCCAGGGATGCCTCCAGCGCCCCCAGATCACGGATGCCAGCGGCACCACCGTGCTCGGACAGGAGTTCGGCATGCAGATCAAGCACGGCCTGCAGCGGGGGATTGACGTAACGGCGCCCCCTAATCGTCGGCTCGTCCACGTGCGCCTACTTGGACAGGATAGCCATGGTCCGGCGGTAGCGCGCGGCGAAGCGACGGCCGACGTCCATGGCATGGTTGTAGGTGTCGTCGGCCTTGGCGATCTCGATCCGCCCGTCACGCACCTCGACCGCCACCTCGTCGCCGCGGTCAAGCCCGGCAGCGGTCAGCACGTCGCGTGGCAGGGTAAGACCGGTGGAGTTGCCGATCCTGGTGAGTTTAGTGGTGTGCATGGATGCCTTCCCGCAGTATCGGACCAGTATGTAATAACTGACGTTCTTACGTCAAGGAGCGACACACCGGTGGCGACTGCACTCGGTCGCTGTCCGTCCCACTTAGCGCGGTGATCGGCTTCGCCTCAGAGGCGGAGCCGGCGCCCACGCGGTTGTTCGGTCACCAGAGGGTGCTGTCAGGTTGCCGACCGCCGGATTGGCATGGCAGGGTGCCGGGCATGAGCACGACGCCCGATCCGTACCGAGGCTTTCGTTTTCCGGCCGCGATCATCAATGAAGCGGTGTGGCTGTACCATTGCTTCAGCTTGAGCCTGCGTGAGGTCGAGTTGATCCTGGCCGCGCGCGGTGTCGAGGTCAGCTACGAAACCATCCGGGAGTGGGGTCTGTGCTCCGGCCGGGAGTTCGCCACCACGCTCAAGCGCCGCCGACACCCCAGCCGAGCGACAAATGGTTGTTGGACGAGGTATTCATCCGCATCCGCGGCAAGCAGCATTATCTTTGGCGCGCAGTCGACCAAAACGGCGTGGTGCTGGACGTCTTGGTCCAGAGCCGGCGCAACACGAAGGCGGCCAAGCGGTTCTTCCGCAAGCTGCTGAAAGGGCTGCGCTACGCCCCGCGTGTCCTTGTAACCGACAAGCTGAAATCCTACGCGGCGGCGAAGAAGGACTTGAAGCTCGGTGGCGAACACCGGCAAAGCCAGTACCTGAACAACGCCTGTGAAGTCTCGCACCAACCAACGCGACGGCGCGAGCGGCACATGAAGCGGTTCAAATCCGCCCGGCACGCCCAACGGTTTCTCTCCACCCACAGCGCGATCCACACAATCACTTCCAACTGCGCCGCCATCTCATCTCCGCTTCCGAGTACCGCGCCGCCCGCGCTCGCGCCTTCACCTCCTGGCGCGAGACGACCGGTCTTGTCCTGACCCCCTGAGCGGAACCAAAAACCGGTTGTTCAGACGCTCATTTCATCAACCACCAGCAAAGTTGGCAACACCGTCCTGGCACAGGCGAGAGTAGAACTGACAAAGTAGTATTAGAATCGGCGTTGTCATATCTCAAAGAGCAGCGCTCTTTGTTTCATTCCAGTAATAATAAGCGCCGTGCATAAAAGCATATGCACTCATGGTTGTGACATCGTCATGGATCCCAGAAAAAAGACTAGCGGATATATGCCTTACCACATAGACACCTTAGCGCTTTCGATGGAGATAGCTCATGCTCAGGCCGTCCACCGCCATTGCCGCCGTTTGTGCGGTGCATACCGTCCGCCGCCACAGCAGAGAGTGCCAGGACTTGGCGGCACGTGAGTACCTGATCCGGGTCGAGCGCAGATTGATGGCAATGGTGCTGGGCAACTTGACATCGACACTCCATTAATCCGGATCGATGGCTGCTTTGCCAAGGCGGCGATCGCCCTCGATTTGTGGATGCGATGTTATGAGCCAATTGGTGGCTTGCACAACGTGCAGGAATTCACCGCTGACGTCATCCGGATGCGCTGATCACGCCACCGACTTCGGCATCGTCAACGCGATCCTCGACCGGATTGGGGAGGAGACATCCAGCGGGCTGCAGGCGCGCGATGACAATGCCCGCGACCTGCTGCTGAGGAGCCGTGTCTTTACCCGCGCCCCGATCGGCATCCATCTCCGCAGCCATCACTGACTCTTGGAAAAAGGTCACAGCAACGTATCGTTGATCAATTGATCGATATCAAAGCGGTTCATGTGCGGGCGCCTATCACATTTGAATGAATGGACGGTCCAATGTCCCGTCGAATGGCCCCACGTCGCCCTGGCCGATTTCTGGAGATGCCTGATGTTGCACTGGTTCTCGAACCTGAAGCTGGTCACCAAGCTCACCTTTCCCATCGCCGTCCTCCTGGCGGTCATCGGTGCGATTGTCTGGCAGTCGCAGTCCTCGCTTGGACATCTGGCGGATAACCTCGAAACTGCCATCGGGCGAACCGCGCAGCGCAACTCGCTGGCCTTCCAGGTAGAGGCCGCGGTGAATGGCTCGGCCATTGCCGAGAAGAACGTCATCATCGAAACTGAGTTGTCCGGCAAGCACGAGAACGTTCGCATCTTCGATGAGCGCATCGAACGCGCCAAAAAGGCTGTCCAGCGTATGCTGCCGCTCGCGCTGCCGGAGCGCCGGCCCAAAATCGAGGCGACGGCCCGGTTGATCGCCGAATACGAGCGGATCGCCCGCCAAGTGATGGACATCGCCCTGCGCAACGAGACGGCTGAGGCTCAGCGCTTTTCGGGCACCGAGGGAAGGAAGGTGCGCACCGAACTCGCTCTGCTCATCCAGGATCTCACAAACTACAACGATGTCGCGCTGGAGCAGTCCCGAACGCAAGGGGCTGCGCTCGCCGCCTCATCGACAACCATGCTGTATGTTATTTCCGGCCTGGGGCTTGCGCTTTCGCTTTCCCTGCTCGGCTTTATCATCCTGCGCCTCGTCGTGCGTCCTCTGGCAGACATGACGGCCTCCATGCACACCATCGCAGGCGGCAACCTGGACACGGAAGTCCGCGGTACCGAACGCCAAGATGAGGTCGGCACGCTTGCGCGAGCCCTCCAGGTCTTCAAGGACAATGGGCTTGAAATGCGCCGCATGGAACGGGAGGCTGTCGAGCAGAGGAACCGAGCCGAACGCGAACGCAAGGACGTTCTGTTCAAGATGGCTGCCGACTTTGAAGCCAATGTCGGCGGTATCGTTGAAGGCCTTACCTCGGCAGCGACCGAAATGGAAAACGCCGCCGCGTCGATGTCCTCCACGGCAGAGGAGGCATCGCGCCAAGCCATGGCCGTCTCGGCTGCCTCGGAGCAAACCAGCACCAACGTCAACACCGTAGCAGCCGCCACAGAGGAACTCGCAACCTCGGTGACGGAGATCGGCCGGCAGGTTGAAGCCTCGACGGAGATCGCTGGACAGGCTGTTAGCGAAGCTAAGCGCACCAACACCCTCATCCACGGCCTTGCTATAGCGGCCAAGGAAATCGGCGAGGTGGTTAATCTGATCAATTCGATCGCGGGCCAGACCAATCTGCTGGCTTTGAACGCCACGATCGAAGCCGCCAGGGCTGGCGAGCACGGCAAGGGCTTTGCAGTTGTGGCGAGCGAGGTCAAGGCACTGGCGAACCAGACGGCCAAAGCCACAGACGAAATCCAGGCCAAGGTGGAGGAGATTCAACGAGCCACCAATGGCGCCGTGGAGGCGATCGGCGGCATTGGCGAGATCATTGATAGGATCAACGAGATCACCTCCGGCATCGCTGCGGCAGTGGAGGAGCAAGGCGCTGCCACCCGCGACATCGCCGGCAATGTTCAGCAGGCTGCGGCCGGCACGCACGAGGTGGCGAACAATATCGTGGGCGTGACCCAGGCGGCCACGGAGACCGGTTCGTCTGCGACCCAGGTGCTCGGTGCCGCCGGCGTGCTGGCCAAGGAGACGGTGATGCTCCAGCGTCAGGTTGACACCTTTCTGGCGTCCGTGAGGAGCGCCTGACGCGGGTTCGAACCAGCCAAGAAGCGGGCTTACAAGCTAACGATTGCATCCGGTCGCCGTGCCTAGCCTGAGACTGGTGTCGATATGGAGGCCATCCAAAAGGCTGCCGAGGTATGACACCCGATCAATGCCGCGCGGCGCAGCGGCGCCTCAGATAGAGCCAAGCTCAGAGCATGTTCGTAGACATCATGCGCTGAAGTCCTGGGGTATGAGCCGCTGCAGGCGCCTGGAGAGGATGGAGATGAAGGCGATCTGGACGAAGGCGACGAGGTGCTCCTTCGTCCGCTCGACGATGGTGTTCAATCGCCGGTAGCGGCTGATCCAGAAGGAGCGCTCCACGACCCAGGCGATCTGGGTGGGGATGAACACGCCATTGCGGTCGCGGCTGCAGCGCTGCATCAGTTGCTCTCCCGCTTCTAGGGCCTCGTCAAGCAGGCGGGCGCGCAGACGAAGCCACCGCTGCAGTAGGGTCATGGTGTAGGGCTACAACCAGCACCAGCGGCCATGCCCCTCCTGGTCGGTCTTCGACGAGGTCAGGCGGAATTTGAGGTTCTGTTGCAAAGTTTAATGTTGGACGCGGGAGGCTGCGGCGTCCGCATTATCAGGCGGCAAGACCGAACAGGTCGGCGAAGATAGTTGCCTGGGCTGGGATGTCGTTGGCCGAAACAGCCGGGACCTGGCCTTTGCGGACCATCGCCATGATTTCGTAACCGGCGATCGTCCGACGTGCACTGTGGAAGCTCTTGAACCTGAGCCCGGGCCGGACCAACCGCTTGATGCGCCGGTGGTCCTGTTCAACGATGTTGTTCAGGTACTTGCATTGCCGCAGCTTGGTGAAGCGCCACAGCTCGCCTGCCCTCTTCATCGTCTTGGCCGCGCTCGGATAAGCGGCGTTCTTGTCCACCGTGACGGTGCGCGGGTTCACGGTGTGGGCCTGTTTCAGGGCCTTTCGGAAGAAACGCCGGGCCGCCGCGGCATCACGCTTGGCGCTGAGGAGGAAATCGACCGTCTGCCCACGTGCATCGACGGCGCGGTACAGGTACATCCAGCGGCCCTTCACCTTCACGTAGGTCTCATCGACGCGCTAGGAGCTGGTTGTCATCCGGAGGTGTGGGCGCATGCGCCGGTCCAGCTCCGGGGCATAGGTCTGGATCCAGCGGTAGAGCGTCGTGTGATCGACCGTCACGCCGCGGTCGGCCAGCGTCCGTTCCAGATCACGGTAGCTGATCGGGAACTGCAGATACCAGCGCACCGCCCACAGGATCACCTCCGATATGAATTGCCGGCCCTTGAATGGGTTCTTCCTTCTGCCCATCACCGAAACGGACACCATCATAACCAATCCCAGGTAGGGGGGCCAAACTTGCAACAGAACCGTGTTCCGCGCCTCTGGCGACGCGGACACGGATGAGCGGACCGGACAGCCCCGGTATCAGGCCAACCTTCCCCGAACCCCGCCCGGTCGTTCGGACAATCAATAATCGGCACACAAAGCGTCTTGCGCCAAAATGTACGAACTGGTACGTTTGTTGCTGCCTACGAACCATGCCGCTGCCGAAAGGGCTCCCATGCCGTCCAGCGCCTTCACCTTCAAAAAGTCGATCGCCACCGTCTCGCTGAGCGGCACCCTGCCGGAGAAGCTCGAGGCGGCGGCAACCATCGGCTTTGACGGCGTCGAGATTTTCGAGAACGACCTGCTGACCTTCGACGGGTCCCCGGCCGATGTGCGCCGCATCGCCGAGGCTTTGGGGCTGGAGATCACCATGTTCCAGCCGTTCCGCGATTTCGAGGCGATGCCTGACACCATCCGCGCCCGCAACCTCGACCGGGCCGAACGCAAGTTCGACGTGATGCAGGAGTTGGGAACCGACCTCGTGCTGGTCTGCTCCAACGTCCAGCCTGCCGCCATCGACGACCCCGCCCGCGCTGCCGCCGACCTCGCCGAAATGGCGGAGCGGGCGCAACGCCGCGGCCTGCGCGTCGGCTACGAGGCGCTGGCCTGGGGCCGGCACGTCAACCGCTGGCGCCAGGCCTGGGACATCGTCGAGCGGGCCAGCCACCCGGCGCTGGGGCTGATCGTCGACAGCTTCCACACGCTGGCCCTGGACGACGACCCGTCCGGCATCGCCGATCTGCCGGGTGATCGCATCTTCTTCGTGCAGCTGGCCGATGCCCCGATGCTGTCGATGGACGTGCTGTCCTGGAGCCGCCATTTCCGCAATTTCCCGGGCCAGGGCCAACTGCCGGTCGGGCGCTTTCTCGATGCTGTCATGGCATCGGGCTATCGTGGCCCGCTGTCGCTGGAGATCTTCAACGACGAGTTCCGCGCCGCCCCTGCCCGCCTGACCGCACTCGACGGTCTGCGCTCGCTGATCCATGCCGAGGCCGAGGCCGGCTTCGGTCCCGGCCTGCCGGCGCCGCCGGTCTGCCGCGGCGTGGAGTTCCTGGAATTCGCCGTCGATGCGGTGGCGCGGGACAAACTGTCCGCCCTGCTCGGCAGCCTGGGCTTCCGCCATGCCGGACGCCACCGCTCCAAGGATGTCGACCTCTACCGCCAGGGCGGCGTCAATCTGGTGCTGAACAGCGAGGAGGATTCCGCGGCGTCGGAGCATTTCCAGATGCACGGCCCTTCGGTCTGCGCCATGGCCTTCACGGTGGACGATGCCGCCCGCACCATCGCCCGTGCCGAGGCCTTGCGCTGCGTGCTGTGGCGCGAGCGGGTCGGCGACGGCGAACGCCGCATCCCGGCATTGCGGGCACCGGACGGCACGCTGATCTATCTGGTCGACGACAAGGAAGCCCGCCGCAGCATCTGGGAAGACGACTTCCACCTGTTCGCGGAGGAGTCGCCCGGCCAGAACTCCAACCCGCCGCCCCCGCCGGGCCCCCTGCTTGGGATTGATCATGTCGCCCAGGCCTTGCCCTTCGGGCGGATGGACAGCTTCGTGCTGTTCTATCGCACGGTCTTCGGCTTCGTGCCGGAAAGCCTGTGGGAATTGCCCGACCCCTACGGCCTGATCCGCAGCCGGGCGCTGGTCAGCCCCGATGCCGAGCCCGGCCGGGGCGTGCGGCTGCCGCTGAACATTTCGGAAAGCCGGCGGACCGCCACCGGCCGCTTCGTCAGCGCCACCTCCGGCGCCGGCGTCCACCACATCGCCTTTGCCACCGCGGACGCCGCCGCGCTGGTGAAGAATCGTCTCGCCGCCGGCGCGCCCTTCCTGCCGATCCCCGCCAACTATTACGACGACCTCGCGGTCAAGCACCCGCTGGACGATGCGATGCTGGCGGCGCTGAAGGACCATGAACTGCTGTATGACCGCGACGGCCAAGGGGACGGAGGCGGCGAGTTCCTGCACGCCTACACCGACAGCTTCGACGATCGCTTCTTCTTCGAAGTGGTGGAGCGGCGTGGCGGCTACCGGCAATTCGGCGCGGTGAATGCCGCCGTGCGCATGGCGGTGCAGGCACAGCTGCGCGAAGGCGCCCGGCCCGAACTATATCTCGATTAAAAATGAACGAAATAGTGCGTTTGTTTGGAGATGCCCCACCATGAGCCGCCCGATCCTGGTCCTGAACGGACCCAACCTCAATCTGCTGGGCAAGCGCGAGCCGCACATCTACGGCTTCGAGACCCTGGCCGACGTCGAAGCCGACTGCCGCCGCACCGGCGAGGCGCTCGGCCTTGCCGTCGACTTCCGCCAGTCCAACGCCGAACATGTGCTGATCGACTGGATTCACGAGGCACGCGAGACGGTGGAGGGGCTGGTCATCAACCCGGCCGGCCTGACCCACACCTCGGTGTCGCTGATGGACGCGCTGTCGGCCTGCGCCTTCCCCATCCTGGAGGTCCACATTTCCAACATCCACCGGCGCGAGGAATTCCGCCATTTCTCCTATGTGTCGCGCGTCGCCGCCGGGGTGATCTGCGGATTCGGCACCCAGGGCTACACGCTGGCCCTCCAGCGCATGGCCCGGCTGCTTGAGAGCGCCGCGAAATGAACGCCATCTCCCGGCCGACCGCCGTCCCTGCCCCCGCCCCTATCGCCGAAAACTCGATCCTCGTCGGGTTGATCGGCGCCGGCATCCAGGCTTCGCGAACTCCGGCGATGCATGAGCGGGAAGCCGACGCGCTCGGCCTGCGCTGCATCTACCGGCTGATCGACCTCGACCGTCTCGGCATCGGCCCAGACGCCCTGCCGGAGTTGCTGTTGGGGGCCGAACGCATGGGCTACACCGGCCTGAACGTCACCTATCCCTGCAAGCAGGCGATCATCCCGCTGCTGGACGAGCTGTCGGACGATGCCCGGGCCATCGGGGCGGTCAACACCGTCGTGCTGAAGGATGGCCGGCGGGTCGGCCACAACACCGACTGTTCCGGTTTCGCCGAGGGCTTCCGTCGCGGCCTCGGCAGCGTGCCGATGGACCGGGTGGTGCTTCTGGGCGCCGGCGGGGCCGGCGCGGCGGTCGGTCATGCCGCCTTCCATCTCGGGACGGACCGGCTGGACATCGTCGACGCCGACCCGGCGCGGGCCGTGCTGCTGGCCGATCAGCTCAACGATCGGTTCGGCACCGGGCGGGCCTCGGCGATCGCCGGTCAGCACGAATTGCGCGCGGCGGCGGCGGCGGCGGACGGGCTGATCCACGCCACCCCCACGGGCATGGCGAAATTCCCCGGCCTGCCGCTGCCGGCCGACATGCTGCATCCGCGGCTGTGGGTGGCGGAGATCGTCTATTTCCCGCTGGAGACCGAGTTGCTGCGCACCGCCCGCGCCATCGGCTGCCGGACCCTGCACGGCGGCGGCATGGCGGTGTTCCAGGCGGTGGACGCCTTCCGCCTGTTCACCGGAATCTCGCCGGATGCCGAGCGCGTCCGCGCGCATTTCGCGTCGATGGACGCCGGCACGCCGGCAGCCTGATACTCGGCCGCAATCGACACCAAGAATCCGGCCCGGAAGGCCGGCACCGGGAGGACCGCATGAGACAGCTGGTCGAGGCCTATTTCACCCTCATCAAGATCCTGATGGCGCTGTGCATGGCCGGCATGGTCGTGCTGGTGTTCGGCAATGTGGTGCTGCGCTATGCCTTCAACAGCGGGATCACCGTATCGGAGGAGATGTCGCGCCTGTTCTTCGTCTGGATGTGCTTCCTCGGCGCCATCCTGGGCCTGCGCGAGCGGGCGCATCTGGGAGTCGATGCCCTGGTGGCGCGGCTGCCGCGGCCCGGCAGGATCGCCTGCGCCATCGTCAGCTGCGGCCTGATGCTGTGGGTCACCTGGCTGGTGCTGCAGGGAAGCTGGACCCAGACCCTGATCAACTGGAGCGCCCAGGCGCCGGCCACCGGCCTGTCGATGGGGCTGCTGTACGGCATCGGCGTGGTGTTCGGATTGTCGACAGGCGCAATCCTGCTGCATGAAATGTATCTGCTGCTGACCGGCAAAATCTCGGACGCCGACCTCGTGATGGTGGCGGAATCGGAAGATCTGCCGGAAGCAACCGCCCATGGCGTCCACACCGGAGGCCACCGCACGCACCAGGGCACCAAGCGGGAAGAGGTGTTGCCGATGCCTCCCCGCACCGCCCCCAGCCGCTGAGGACGCGGACCATGACCATCACCATCTTCCTCGGCTCCCTGCTGGGCGCCATGGCCATCGGCATGCCTATCGCCTATGCCCTGCTGCTGTGCGGCGTGGCGCTGATGATCCATCTCGACCTGTTCGACGCGCAGATCGTGGCGCAGAACCTGATCAACGGCGCCGACAGCTTCCCGCTGATGGCCGTGCCCTTCTTCATGCTGGCCGGCGAGATCATGAACACCGGCGGGCTGGCCAAGCGCATCGTCAATCTCGCCATGGCGCTGGTCGGCCATATCCGCGGCGGGCTCGGCTATGTCGCGATCCTGGCGGCGACGGTGATGGCGAGCCTGTCCGGCTCCGCCGTGGCCGACGCGGCGGCGCTCGCCACGCTGCTGGTGCCGATGATGGTGGCGGCCGGGCATGACCGCAACCACTCGGCCGGGCTGGTCTCCGCCAGCGCCATCATCGCGCCGATCATTCCGCCCTCCATCGGCTTCGTCATCTTCGGCGTCGCCGGCAACGTCTCCGTCACCAAGCTGTTCCTGGCCGGCATCTTCCCCGGCATCCTGCTGGCCGTCGGCCTCTGCGGCGCCTGGTGGTACGTGTCGCGCAAGGAGACTCTGGTTCCGCCGCCGCGCCGTCCGCTGCGCGAGGTGCTGTCGGTGATGCGCGAGGGCGTGTGGGCGCTGATGCTGCCGGTGATCATCATAATCGGGCTGAAGTTCGGCGTGTTCACGCCCACCGAAGCCGCCGTGGTCGCCGCCGTCTATTCGCTGTTCGTCGCCGTCTGCGTCTATCGCGAGATGAGCGTCGCCGACATCTACCCGGCCCTGCTCGGGGCGGCGAAGACGACCAGCATCGTGATGTTCCTGGTCGCCGCCGCGCTGGTGTCGTCCTGGCTGATCACGGTCGCCAATCTGCCGGGCATGGTGTCCGATCTGCTGGAACCGCTGATGGACAACCCGACCCTGCTTCTGCTGGCGATGATGGCGCTGGTGGTGGCGATCGGCACGGCGATGGACATGACCCCGACGATCCTGATCCTGACGCCGATCCTGGTCCCGGTGTGCAAGCAGGCCGGCATCGACCCCGTCTATTTCGGCGTGCTGTTCATCATGAACTGCGCCATCGGATTGATCACGCCGCCGGTCGGCACCGTGCTGAACGTCGTCTGCGGCGTGTCGAAGCTTCGCATGGAAGCGCTCGTCAAAGGTGTCTGGCCCTTCCTGCTGGTCCAGCTTTTCGTGCTGTTCCTGCTGACCCTGTTCCCGTCGCTGGTGATGGTGCCCGCATCCTGGCTCACGCACTGATTCCCTCATTCTTCAAGAACAAACCCGGAGGAAACCCATGAAGACGTCTATGAAATCGCTGCTGGCCGGCCTGATCCTGCCGGGCCTGCTGTTCGCCGGCAGCGCCGCCGCCGCGGAGTACAAGGAGCGTTCGGTCAAGTTCGCCTTCCAGAACGTCAAGGAGCACCCGCAAGGCCAGGGCGCCCAGAAGTTCGCCGACATCGTAGAGGCCAAGAGCGGCGGCAAGATCAAGGTGAAGCTGTTCCCCGGCGGCACGCTGGGCGGCGACGTGCAGACCGTGTCGGCGCTGCAGGGCGGCATCGTCGAGATGTCGGTGATGAATGCCGGCATCCTGGTTTCCCAGGCCAAGGAATTCGCGCTGGTCGACCTGCCCTTCCTGTTCAACAGCGGGGCGGAGGCCGACGCCCTGCTGGACGGCCCGGTGGGCGAGCAGCTGATGGCGAAGTTGCCGGAAAAGGGGCTGGTCGGGTTGGGCTTCTGGGATCTGGGCTTCCGCAACCTGACCAACAACCGCCGGCCGGTGAAGACCGCCGCCGACATCGGCGGACTGAAGATCCGCGTCATCCAGACGCCGATCTACATCGACATCTTCAAGTCGCTGGGCGCCAACCCGGTGCCGCTGGCCTTCCCCGAACTGTACAGCGCGCTTGAGACCGGCACCGTCGACGGGCAGGAGAACCCGGCCAAGACCATCGAGCTGACCAAGTTCAACGAAGTCCAGAAATACATGACGATCACGCGGCACATCTACAATCCGCAGTCGCTGATCATCTCCAAGAAGTTCTGGGACACGCTGAACGCCGACGAGAAGGCCCTGTTCCAGAGCGCCGCCGCCGAGGCCACCGTCTTCCAGCGCAAGCTGTCGCGCGACCAGGAAGCCGACGCGCTCGCGTCGCTGAAGGCGAAGGGGATGACCATCGACGAACTGCCAGCCGACGAACTCGCCAAAATCCGCGAGAAGGTCAAGCCGGTGGTCGACAAGTACAAGGCCGACATCGGCGAGGCGCTGGTCTCCCAGGCCTATGCGACGATCGAGAAGAAGCGCGCGTCGAACTGAGCCGGTCTGCCGGGTGGAGCGGGCTCGCCCGCTCCACCACTCCGGGATTGAGCTTTTGGTCCGGTTCGTTCATTACCTCCGGTGTGGGCGCCGGCGCGCCGTATCAGCATGGGACGGGGCATGACCGCGGACGACGCGACCGAGACGAACCGCAAGGCCAAGCCGAGCCGCAAGAACGACCCCGAAGGCACCCGCCAGGACATCCTCGAGGTGGCGACGGAGGAGTTCGCATCGCTGGGCTTCAGCGGCGGCCGGGTCGACGCCATCGCCGCCCGCACCCGCACCACCAAGCGCATGATCTATTATTACTTCGGCGGCAAGGAGGAACTGTATCTTGCCGTGCTGGAGAAGGTCTATGGCGACATCCGCGCCATCGAAAACCGCCTGAACCTTCAGGATCTGGACCCGGAGGCGGCGATCCGCGCCCTGATCGACTTCACCTTCGACTATCAGGAACAGCACGAGGATTTCATCCGGCTGGTCAGCATCGAGAATATCCACCGTGCCGAACACATGAAGAAGTCGAAGGCGATCGCCAACCTGAACATCACGGTCATCGACACGCTGGCCCGCATTCTGGAGCGCGGCCGTGCAGCGGGCGTGTTCAAGGCCGACATCCAGCCGATCGACCTGCATCTGATGATCAGTGCCTTCTGTTTCTTCCGGGTGTCGAACCGCCACACCTTCAACCTCATCTTTCACCAGAATCTCGCCGCCGCCGACACGCGCACCCGTCACAAGCGGATGATCGCCGACGCCATCGTCAGCCTGCTCAAGACCGAGGCGGCGGGCGCCTGAGGCTCACGACGGCGTGTTGCAGCGGGGTGGGGATGGGAAGAACCCGCCCCGCTGCCGTCGGTGATCGGGCGGTGCAAATTGACAAATTTTGCCATAGCTCCTATATCTGCGGCAGATCGGACTTAGGAGCCTTGCATGGCGACGATGAATGTCAGTCTTCCGTCGGAGATGGTCGACTTCGTCGAGCATGAAGTGGCGACGGGCGGCTACTCGTCGTCGAGCGAGGTGGTGCGCGAGGCATTGCGCCTCCTGCAGCGGGATCGTGCGCAGGAGCAGGAAAAGCTGGCCATCCTGCGGCGCGAGGTCGCTGCCGGCCTGTCGGCGGCGGCGCAAGGC
>NZ_DASPIS010000115.1:0-78858 GCF_035628975.1 Azospirillum sp.
GCTTCAAGGAAGGCCGGCCGCCTCGAGCTTTTTCCCGGCGTCCAAGCGCCACGGGGGGATGGAGGTCGGTCGGCCCGGGCGGAGCGTCGGCCAACGCGCCGCCCGGGGAACATTCTATCGGATCGCCGACATACAAGGGGGAACAGTTCCTCGCTTGGCTGGACGGCGCGCTGGCCCTGAAATCGTCGTTGCCGCCCGATCCGCTGACCATCCGGGCGGAACTGGGCCAGGAGTCGTTGGCCTTCCACCGGGTGGACGGCGAGATGCGGGCGTTGTGGGGCCGGTTGAAATCCGATCCGGCGGTGGCGCTGAAACGCGACCTGTGGGCGGAATTGCTGAAGCAGGTCTATGGCCGCGAGGTCGAGGGCGACGACCTGTGGTTCCAGCACAGCTTCCTGGTGGTGGTCGCCAAATGCATCGCGCTGGCGGTGATGGCACTGCCGGAAGACGATCCCACCCGCCTACTGTCGGGCGAGGCCTTCAAGTCCGCCGGCATCCATGGCGCGGTGGAAAGCGACTTCTTCGACTGGGTGGTGGCCGATGCCGACGGCGAGGCGCTGGTCCGCCGCATCATGGCCCATGTCCGCCGCTTCCGCCTGTCGGAGGTGGAAAGCGACGTCCTCAAGATCCTGTACGAATCACTGATCGACCGCGACGAACGCCACGGGCTGGGCGAATATTACACGCCCGACTGGCTGGCCGCCAAAGTGGTCCGCCATGCGGTAGACCGGCCGCTGGAACAGCGGGTGATGGACCCGGCCTGCGGATCGGGCACCTTCCTGTTCCACGCCATCCGCCATTTCCTGGCCGAGGCGGAAGAGGCCGGACTGGAGCAGGACCGCCGGGCGCTGGAGGCCTGCAGCTACGTCGCCGGCACCGACATCCATCCGGTGGCGGTCATCATCGCCCGCGTCACCTATCTGCTGGCGCTGTCTCCGGTCCTGTCGGCGCGCACCGGAGAGCTGTCGATCCCGGTCTATCTCGGCGACGCCATGCAGTTGTCGATCTCCGAATTCATGGCGGGCAAGGAGCTGACCATCCGCGTGCCGCCGCCGCCGGCCGGCGAGGGACAGAGCGGCGCGCCGCGCGCCGACGGGCGCGAACAGCTGGATTTCCCCGACACCTTCTGCCGCGATCCCGCCCTGTTCGACAAGGCGATCGAACGGATGCGCACCGGGTCGGAACAGGGGATGACGCGGGCGCAGATCGAAAAGGCGCTGTACCGCATCACCGAACAGCATTACCGCGCCGACGTGACCCGCGAACAGGAACTGGCGATCCAGGATCTGGGCAAGACCTATGTCACCTTCGACCGGCTGCGGCGCGAGGGGCGCGACACGGTCTGGGCCTATGTCGCCCGCAACCTGTCGCGGCCGCTGGCCTATTCGGCAGGCGGCGGCTGGGCCCAGGTGGTGGTCGGCAACCCGCCCTGGGTGGCGTTCCGCCACATGAACGCCGATCTGCAGAAGCGGTTCAAGGAGCTGGCGAAGGGCGAGCGGGTGTTCGTCGGCGGCAAGTTCGCCACCCAGAACGACCTCTGCGCCCTGTTCGCCGTGCGCGCCGCGCATCTGTATCTGCGCTCCGGCGGGCGGCTGGCGCTGGTTATGCCGATGGCGGTGCTGACGCGCGGCCAGTTCGAGCTGCTGCGCAAGGGATCCTTCCATTCCGCCCGCATCGCCTGGGACGAGGCCTGGACGATGGACGACAGCGTGCAGCCGCTGTTCCCGGTGCCATCCTGCGTCGTCTTCGGCCGCCGCCGCGCGGTGGGCAAGCCGCTGCCGGAAACGGTACGCGCCTATTCCGGCAGCCTGCCCCTGCGCGACGCGCCGGAGGACATCGCCGACAAGCGTCTGACCGTTCAGGAGAACGCCCCGGCGCTGGATGTCGGCAGCTTCGAGGGCGGCTCCCCCTACCGCAAGGCCTTCCGCCAGGGCGCGACTCTGGTGCCGCGCATGCTGTGCTTCGTCGAGCGCAAGAGCATGGGCCGGTTGGGCGCCGATCCCAGCGCGCCCTATGTGGTCAGCCGCCGCAGCACCCAGGAAAAGCAGCCGTGGAAGGATCTGCCCGGTATTGAGAACCGGGTCGAAAAGGAATTTCTTCGTCCAGTCCTGCTGGGCGAGAGCATCGTCCCGTTCCGGGTTTTCCGGCCGTTGGAAGGTGTCGTGCCGGTAAGCGATGCGGGGGAGCCGCTGGATTCGGAAGGGGCGGCTAATCGAGGGTTCGATAACCTCTACGGGTGGATGCGCAAGGCTGAAGCGGTGTGGTCAAAGAACAGCGAAAGCAATGATATGACCATAATTGGAAGGTGGGATTATCATCGCGAACTCTCTTCTCAGTTTCCGCTTGGAAAAAACAGAGTTGTCTATGCAAAGGCGGGAACTCAGCCCGCAGCATGCATAATAAGGGAAAATAGAGCCGTTATAGATCATATGCTTTATTGGAAAAGCGTTGAGAGTGAATCGGAAGGCCGGTACCTGATAGCCATCCTCAACAGCGAGACAACTCGCGAACGAGCCGAACGCTACCAATCCCGTGGTCAATGGGGTGCGCGCCACTTCGACAAGGTCGCCTTCAACCTGCCGATTCCGCGTTTCGATCCGGATGCCTCCCTGCATCTCGATCTGGCCGACGCGGCGAAGCGGGCGGAGGATCTGGCGGCGCTGGTGGAACTGCCCGACGGCATCCCCTTCCAGCGCGCCCGCTCGCTGGTGCGCCGCGCCCTGACCGAGGCCGGCATTGCCACCGAAATCGACGGGCTGGTGGAACGGTTGCTCGACAGCGCGGCTTAAACCCCCCGTTAACCATGAATCCCCTACCGTTCCGACCGACACCGATCATGTGGGTCGGACGGCAGGGGACACGCATCCGGTATGGCAAAGGCGTGGGTGCAGGCGGGGCGCTGGGCGCGGCGGGCGGTGATCGGGGTCGCATTGACGACCACCGTGGCTGCCGCCGGCTATGCGGGCTGGCGCGAGATGGAAACGTCGCGGCTCCAGGCGCGGCTGCTGTCCGGCGTCGCCCAGTCGATGACCGTGTCCTTGCGCGAAGGCCCCAACGCGGCGGCGCGCTATCCCGCCCATGGCCCCTATAACGAACGCCTCGGCTACACCGCCCTGCCCGGCTATCTCGACACGCTGACCCGCGACATCTATGCGGTCGAACAGCAGGCGGTGCTGTCCCCGGCGCTCGACCGCTTCATGGCCGGCGGCGGCTTTCCGATCTACCGGGAAAAGACCCAGGCCGGCCTGACCCTGCTCGACCGCAACGGCGTGCCGATGTACGCCGCGCGCTTCCCCGAGCGGGTGTTCGAGGGCTTCGAGGATGTGCCGGCGCTGGTCGCCGATACCCTGCTGTTCATCGAGAACCGCGAACTTCTGAACGAGGACGAGCCGCGCCGCAACCCGGCGGTGGAATGGGACCGCTTCGGCGCCGCGGTGGCGATGCTGCCGCTGCAGATGATCCGGCCGGGCCAGCGCTCTCCCGGCGGCTCGACGCTCGCCACCCAGATCGAGAAGTACCGCCATTCGCCGGACGGACAGACCACAGGCAGCGTGGAGAAGCTGCGCCAGATGGCGTCAGCCAGCGTCCGCGCCTATCGCGACGGCGAGGACACCACCCAGGCGCGCCGGCGCGTCCTGGTCGACTACCTGAACTCCACCCCGCTGACCGCGCGGCAGGGCTTCGGCGAGGTGAACGGGCTGGGCGACGGGCTGTGGGCCTGGTTCGGCACCGACCTGTCGATCGCCAAGCGCGTGCTGGCCGAACCCGCGGCGGAGCCGCGCGCCCTGCGGCTGAAGGCGCTGGCCTACAAGCAGGTGCTGGGGCTGCTGCTGGCCCAGCGGCGGCCGTCCTATTACCTGATCCAGGACCGCGTGGCGCTCGACCGGCTGGCCGATGCCCATCTGCGGGCGCTGGCCCAGGCCGGCGTCATCGACCCGGCTCTGCGCGACGCCGCGCTCGCCATCCGGCTGGCCTTCCGCGAGGAGGCGCCGATGCCCCCCGCCACCTCCTTCATCGAGCAGAAGGCGACCAACGCCGTCCGCGCCCGGCTGCTCGGCATGCTGGGGGTGCAGAGCCTCTACCAGCTCGACCGGCTCGACCTGACCGCGCAATCGACCCTGGATGCGGAAACCCAGGCCCGCGTGGTCGAGGTGCTGGGCAAGCTGAACGATCCAGACTATGCCCGCACGCTGGGGCTGACCGGCGAACGGCTGCTGGACGCCCGCAACAACGACCTGTCCAAGCTGGTCTATTCGATTACGCTGTACGAGCGGGGGGCCGAGGCCAACTACCTGCGCGTCCAGGCCGACAACCTCGACCAGCCGCTGGACATCAACGAAGGCGCCAAGCTGGACCTCGGTTCCACCGCCAAGCTGCGCACGCTGACCACCTACCTGCAGATCGTGGCGGAGCTGCACAGCCGCTACGCCCATCTGCCGAAGGATTTCCTGGCCGATGTCGAGTCCGAGGCGTCGGACAACCTGACGCGCTGGGCGGCCTCCTGGCTGACGACCGCGCCGGACCGGCGCCTGCCGGCCATGCTGGATGCGGCGATGGAGCGGCGCTATTCCGCCAGCCCGGGCGAGGTGTTCTTCACCGGCGGCGGCCAGCACAGCTTCGTGAACTTCAACAAGGACGACAACGGCCGCATCCTGACCATACAGGAAGCACTGCGCAGCAGCGTCAACCTGCCCTTCATCCGGCTGATGCGCGACATCGTCCAGTTCTACATGGACGAAGGCGCCGACGACGGCGCCGAGATCCTGCGCACGCCCGACCACCCCGCCCGTCAGGCCTATCTGGCCCGGTTCGCCGACCGCGAGGGGTCGGACTTCCTCAACCGCTTCTACAACGACTACCGCAGGCGCACGCCCGACGAGGCGCTGGCCCGGCTGGCGACCCGCTCGCGACCGGTGCCCTACCGGCTGGCGGTGGTCTTCCGCACCGTGCGGCCCAAGGCCGGGCTTGCCGAGTTTTCCACCTTCCTGCGCGCCCGGCTGCCGGACAAGACGCTGTCCGACGGCGAACTGTCGGCGCTCTACGCCAAATACGGGCCGGACCGCTTCCCGCTGAACGACCTCGGCTATCTCGCCCGCGTCCATCCGCTGGAACTGTGGCTGGTCGCCCACCTCCAGAACAATCCCAACGCGACGCGGGCCGAAATTCTGGCCGCCAGCGCCGACCAGCGCCAGGAAAGCTACCGCTGGCTGTTCAAGAAGGGCATGGCCGCCCAGAACACCCGCATCCGCATCGGGCTGGAGGAGGAGGCGTTCAAGCGCATCACCGCCCAGTGGCGCAGCGTCGGCTATCCCTTCGACACGCTGGTGCCGTCGCTGGCGACCTCCATCGGCAGTTCGGCCGACCGTCCGGCGGCGCTGGCGGAACTGATGGGGCTGATCCTGAACGACGGGGTGCGCCAGCCCACCGTGCGCATCCGCTCGCTGCATTTCGCCGCCGGCACGCCTTACGAGACGAAGCTGGGCCTGGGTCCGCTGAAGGGCGAGCGCGTGCTGCATCCGGAGGTCTGCGCCACCCTGCGCCGCGCGCTGATGGACGTGGCGCAGAACGGCACCGCCAAGCGGGTCTGGGGCTCCTTCAAGGACCAGTCAGGCGCGGCGGTCCCGATGGGCGGCAAGACCGGCACCGGCGACCACCGGCTGGAGCGCTGGGGTCCGGGCGGCGTGCTGCTGGAATCGAAGGCGGTGGCCCGCACGGCAACCTTCGTCTTCTACATCGGCGACCGTTTCTTCGGCACCATGACCGCCTTCGTCCAGGGGCCGGAGGCCGACGACTACCGCTTCACCAGCGCCCTGCCCGCCCAGCTGCTGAAAAGCCTCGCTCCCGCGCTGCAGCCCCTGATCGACCAGGGCACCACCCGCACCGCCGACACCCGCCCGGCGCCGGCCGGTCTATGATAAAAAACCTCCGCGAACATTATTAGAGAAAATCGAATTCAACCCTTATCGGATCATCTTAAATATAGTAAACGCTGCCAATGCTCCGACTAGCCCCGCCTTTGCCATTCCTTTCCATGTATCATTGTTGCTGTCATTCATTTTTTCCAAGCACTTCCCTAACTCAGTATTGCACCTTGATATCTCAACGATTGCAGATGAGAGGGTTTTTTTCGATTCTTCCGAATCCATCATCTCGAGGAATCGGTAGATTATTTTTGAATTTGCTTCAATACTTGACCTTATAGCGTCAATTCCTGCAATCTGTGACTTTGAAGCACTTGCAGAAATCTCTCTAATGGTTTGAACAGAATCCTTAGTGAGGTCAACGAAGTGCGGGAAATTGTCTGCAAGAAATTTGACATGAGACTCACGAAGCTTTCCCCTTCCAGCAAGGTCAAATACCCTTCGTCCCTCCTCAATAGTCATATTTCTTGCATCTTTTACCCCAGCGATTTCCTTCAAGTCGCGCACAATATCTGGATTGTTCACTGTTAGCTCCATTTTTTAAAACAAAATTAACTGGATAGCGTCACTAGCTCCGAGACCGTCGTACGAGAGCGTGGCTCTCAATAATCTACCTTCAAAGCGTATGCTTACGCATGTTTCCCTTATTAGCATAAATTAAGGTACATCGTTTATCAATATGTTACTTTGTTGATGCACTGGCATTTTCAAATTTGCGGAAAAATCTCTTGATGCCGCCAACCGACCCGTCGAGGCTGGTACGTAGGGTTGGGCTTTGGTGACCGCGACAACCGCCCTCCCCTCCTGTTGAGGCTGTCGATACAGCGCAGGCCGGAGGGGAGAGAGATGCAGGATCTGCAAGGCGCCACCGTCGTGGTGGCCGGAGCATCAAGCGGGATCGGGCGGGCCACCGCGCTGGCCTTTGCCCGCGAAGGCGCCCGGCTGGCGCTGGGCGCCCGGCGGGAGGAATTGCTGGAGGAGGTGGCGGAGGAGTGCCGCGGCCTGGGCGCCAGCGCCGTCGTCATCCCCACCGACGTCACCGATGCGGACGCGGTGAAGCGCCTCGCCGAGCGGACGGTGCAGGAATTCGGCTCCATCGACATCTGGATCGCCAATGCCGGCGTCGGCGCGGTCGGCCGCTTCGAGGACACTCCCATCGAGGCGCATCGCCGGGTGATCGAGACCAACCTGCTGGGACCGCTCCACGGCGCCCATGCGGTGCTGCCCCTCTTCCGCCGCCAGGGCCACGGCACCTTCATCGCCACCGTCTCGGTCGGCGCCTTCGCGCCGGCGCCCTATGCCGCCGCCTATGCCGCCAGCAAGTACGGGCTGGACGGGATGCTGGAAAGCCTGCGGGCGGAGCTGGTCGACAGCCCGGACCTGCATGTCTGCGGCGTCTATCCCGCCTTCACCGACACGCCCGGCATGATGCACGGCGCCAACTACACCGGGCACGAGCTGTCGCCGGAAGGCCCGATCTACGACGATCCCGAGGACGTTGCGGCGACGATGGTGGCGGTCGCCCGCCGTCCGCGCGCCAAGGCCATGGTCGGGGCGCTGACGCCGCTGGCCCGGCTCGGCCATGCCGTGGCGCCGCGTCTGGTGGAGGCGGTGGCCGGCTATGGCGCCCACCGCCATTTCGACCGCCAGCCCCCGGCGCCGCACGACGACGGCAACCTGTTCCAGCCGGTGGAACGGGGCCGGGACATCACCGGTGGTTTCTACACCCCGCCGCCCGCCTGGGTTTCGCCGGTGTTGATGGCCGGCGCTGCGGTGGCTGCCTTTGCCGCCTACCGCGGCTTGCGGCGGCATTGACCGCTCTTGCAGCTTCCGCTCGCACCGATCGGGACTGTCCGTAACCTATAATTTCACCGCGCCGGAAGCTGCTTTCCGCTACAATCAATCCGCGAACATTTCTGCCTGATCTCGATCGGTGGCGGACGGCGAACGACCGCGAATTGATGCCGGAGCGGCGCTGGAGAAGGACTGCCCCCGCCATCCTTCGGACCCTTCACGACACCGAAGCCCCAGGACGGGCACGGGGGAGGATACGCCATGCCTGTCATCGACATCGAGCTTGCCAGTTCGAATGCGGAGGGCGTCGGGGGAAACTCCAACTCCTCCGCCCCGGTGATCTCCGCCGACGGAACCAAGGTGGTTTTCCAGAGCGGTGCCAGCGATCTGGTCCCGGGCGACACCACCGGCCAGTACGACCTCTTCCTGAAGGATCTGACGACCGGCGCCATCACGCTGGTCAACACCGCCGCCGATGGCACGGTCGCGCAAGGCAGCTTCTTCAGATACGCCCTGTCGGCCGATGGAACGACGGTGGCCTTCGCCAGCGATGCGGATTCGCTCGTTCCCAACGACACGAACGGCACCTTCGACGTTTTCGTGAAGGATATGGTCACCGGACAGGTAACGCTGGTCAGCCAGACGGCCGGCGGTGTTTCCGCCAACGGAGTCAGCTCGTTTCCGGCCCTGTCCGCCGACGGGACCATCGTGGCTTTTGAAAGCAGGGCCAACGATCTCGTGCCCGGAGACACCAACGGCCACGGCGACATCTTCGTGAAGGATCTATCCACAGGGGCCCTTACCCTGGCCAGCCAGACCGCAGACGGCACCCGGACCAACGACTATAGCGTCTCACCCTTGCTGTCGGCCGACGGATCGAAGCTTGTCTTCACCAGTTCGGCCACCAACCTCGTGCCCGGCGACGTGAACGGGGAGATGGACACCTTCTTCAAGGATCTGACCACGGGCCAAGTCACGCTGGTGAGCCAGGCGGCGGACGGAACCCAGCCGAACCGGCTGTCCGGCGGAATGGGTTTCTCGGCCGACGGCAGCAAGGTCGTGTTCGTCACCGCCGCCGACAATCTAGTTCCGAACGAACTCAACGACACCGACGACGTGTTCGTGAAGGATCTGGCGACCGGCACCTTGACTCTGGTCAGCCAGACCGCCGCGGGCGTCCAGTCCAACGGCTGGTCGGGCGACGCGGACCTGTCCGGCGACGGAACGAAGGTGGTCTTCGTCAGCAGCGCCACCAACCTCGTGCCTGACGACACCAACAGTCTGACCGACGTGTTCATGAAGGACCTGACCAGCGGAGAGATCACGCTGGTCAGCCTGTCGCCGGACGGCCGGACGGGCAGCGGGGTGAACTGGGGCGATGCGGCAAGCGTTTCCTTCGACGGCAGCCGGGTCGCCTTCGGCAGCGCCGCCCCCGACCTGTCGCCGGACGACGCCAACGGCCCCCTGCTGGACGTCTTCGTCGCCACGCTGGGGACGGAGCCCGGCCGGAAAATCCGGGGCACGCGGCGGGCCGATACGCTGACCGGCGGCGACGGCGACGACACGCTCTGCGGCTGGTCGGGCAACGACCTTCTGGCCGGCGGGGCCGGCGACGACCTGCTGTCAGGCGGACGGGG
This sequence comes from Azospirillum sp., assembly GCF_035628975.1. Taxonomy (GTDB): domain Bacteria; phylum Pseudomonadota; class Alphaproteobacteria; order Azospirillales; family Azospirillaceae; genus Azospirillum. The sequence goes on from NZ_DASPIS010000115.1 coordinate 9,353, forward strand.
AAAGGACACGCTGACCGGCGGCGAGGGGGCGGACCTGTTCGTGACCGGCCGGGGCGCTGGCCGCGATCTCGTCACCGACTTCGACTTCGCCGAAGGCGACCGCATCGGCCTTGCCGGCGGTCACCATTGGCGGGTCCGCTCCAACGGATCGGGCGACGCCGTGGTCGATTTCAGGGGCTCCGGCAGCCTGACGCTGGCCGGCATCGCGGCGGACGACATCACGTCCGCCTGGTTTGCGGTGACCTGACCGGAGGCGCGTTTTCCAGGATTGCTTAAGCCGTCCCGCCGCCCGTGGTAGGGTGGACGGATCAACTCCCCGTCCATGGATGGTCCCGCATGCGCCGCTGCACGCCCTGCGAAGTGAACACCTGAACAGGGTCGCGGAACCTGTTTCATGCTGTTTCAAACGTTCCATTCGTCGCCGGTTCATGCGAAATCCCGCCACGGCCCTTGACGTGCCGGTCCGATTGCCGTAAGCACGCCGCGCACGCGTCGGCACCCCTGGAGGCCGGCGCCCTTTTCGTTTTGGAGCATCGTCATGACCAAGATCATTCCGCTCGGCGCTGAGACGCGCGAACGGGCCGGCAAGGGGACCGCCCGCCAGACCCGCCGTGACGGCCGCATTCCGGCCGTCATCTACGGTGGCAAGCAGGCTCCCCTGACCATTTCGCTCGAGAAGTTCGAGTTCACCCGCGTCCTGCATCAGCCGGGCTTCTTCACGCACCTGTTCGAGGTGACCGTCGACGGCGCCGCCCATCGCGTCCTGCCGCGCGACGTGCAGTTCCACCCGGTGACCGATTTCCCGCTGCATGTCGACTTCCTGCGCGTTTCGGCCGACACCCGCACCAACGTGCAGGTTCCGGTCGAGTTCGTCGACCAGGACAAGTCGGCCGGCCTGAAGCGCGGCGGTGTGCTGAACATCGTCCGTCACGAGCTGGAGCTGAGCTGCCCGGCCGACAACATCCCCGAGAGCATCACGATCTCGTGCGAAGGCTTCGACGTCGGCGACTCGATCCACATCTCCTCGGTCAAGCTGCCGGAGGGTGTGACCTCGACGATCACCGACCGCGATTTCACCATCGCGACCATCGTTGCTCCGTCGGGCCTGAAGTCGGAAGAGGGCGCCGCTTCCTAACCGGAGCGTCCGTTCTTCGACGATGGGTACAGTGGGGGGCTTCGGCCCCCCGCTTCGTTTGTGGAGAGTGCTTTCCAAAGGGTGAGGGACATGCTGCTTCTGGTCGGACTGGGCAACCCCGGCAACGAGTATGCCCGCAACCGCCACAACATCGGTTTCATGGCGGTGGAGACCATCGCCCGGCGCCACCGCTTCACCCCGTGGAAGAAGCGCTTCCAGGGCCAGGCCGCCGAGGGCACCGTTGCCGGCGACAAGGTGCTGGCGCTGGAGCCCGCCACCTTCATGAACCTGTCCGGCCAGTCGGTGGTGGCGGCCCTGCAGTTCTACAAGCTGAAGCCCGAGAACGTCGTCGTCATCCATGACGAGTTGGACCTGCCCCCCGGCAAGATCCGGGTGAAGAAGGGCGGCGGCCATGGCGGGCACAACGGCCTGCGCTCCATCGACGCGCATATCGGCAAGGAATACTGGCGCATCCGGCTGGGCATCGGCCATCCCGGCAACAAGGATCTGGTCAGCGGCTATGTCCTGCACGACTTCGCCAAGGCCGACCAGACCTGGATCGACCCGCTACTCGACGCCGTCTCCGACAACCTCCCCTTGATGGTGGAAGGCCAGCCGGAGCTGTTCATGAACAAGGTGACGGTGGCGACGCAGGCGCGATAAGCCGCAGCCTGCCCGTCCCCTCCTCCACTTCGCGTTTGCGCTTTGCCCCCCTTCGTAGGATAAAGCGCAACAATTCCAGCATTTCCGACGGCGAGCACCCACCCATGGGCTTCAATTGCGGCATCGTCGGCCTGCCGAACGTCGGCAAGTCGACCCTTTTCAACGCGCTGACCGCCACCCAGGCGGCGGAGGCGGCGAATTTCCCCTTCTGCACCAAGGAGCCGAACGTCGGCCGCGTCAGCGTGCCCGACCCGCGGCAGGACAAGCTGGCGGAAATCGCCAAGTCGCAGAAGGTCGTCCCGACCCAGCTGGAATTCGTGGACATCGCCGGCCTGATCCGCGGCGCGTCGAAGGGTGAAGGGCTGGGCAACCAGTTCCTCGCCAACATCCGCGAGGTCGACGCCATCGTCCATGTGCTGCGCTGCTTCGAGGACGACGACATCACCCATGTCGAGGGCAGCGTCGACCCGCTGCGCGACGCCGAGGTGGTCGAGACCGAGCTGATGCTCGCCGACATGGAAAGCCTGGAACGCCAGCTGACCAGCCTGCAGAAAAAGGCCAAGGGCGGCGACAAGGACAGCAAGATCAAGGCCGACCTGATGGAGCGCGCCCTGAAGGTCCTTCAGGACGGCAAGCCCGCCCGCGTGGTCGAGGTGTCGGACGAGGAGCGGCCGGTGTTCAAGCAGTTCATGCTGCTGACCGACAAACCGGTCCTCTATGTCTGCAACGTGGAGGAGGCGTCCGCCGCCACCGGCAACGCATTCTCCGCCAAGGTCGCCGAGAAGGCCAAGGCCGAGAATGCCGAGGTCGTCGTGATCTCCGCCGCCATCGAGTCCGAGGTCGCCCAGCTCACCGACCCGGCCGAGAAGGCGGAGTTCCTGGCGTCGATGGGGCTGGAGGAAACCGGCTTGAACAAGCTGATCCGCGCCGGCTTCAAGCTGCTGGACCTGATCACCTTCTTCACCGTCGGCCCCAAGGAGACGCGCGCCTGGACCGTGCGCCGCAACGCCAAGGCGCCGGAAGCGGCGGGCGTCATTCACACCGACTTCGAACGCGGCTTCATCCGCGCCGAAACCATCGACTACACCAGCTACGTCACGCTGGGTGGCGAGCAGGGGGCGAAGGACGCCGGCAAGATGCGCCAGGAAGGCAAGGAATACGTCGTCCAGGACGGCGACATCTTCCACTTCCGCTTCAATGTCTGATCAGACGAGGTTTGAGGGGACGGGGGCGTAACAGCCCCCATTCCACTTCCGCTGTCATCCAACTGTCATATTGTCGTAACAATCGGCACACCCCACCCTTCAGTTAGGGGTGCGGCCTGACCGCCCCCGATCCGACACAGGGGGTGCGATGCAGGCGACGCGGGTGCTGCTGGAGCTGGCCGGGAACGTCGTGCTGCTCCTGTGGGGGCTGCACATGGTGCAGAGCGGGCTGACCCGCGCGCTGGGCGGCGACCTGCGCCGCATCCTGGGAGCCGGGCTGCGCAACCGCTGGACCGCCTTCCTGTCAGGCATGGGCATCACCATGCTGCTGCAGAGCAGCACCGCCACCGGCCTGATGGCGACCGGCTTCACCGCCAACGGGCTGGTGTCGCTGATGCCGGCACTGGCGGTGATGCTGGGGGCCAATGTCGGCTCCACCTTGATCGTTCAGGTCCTCGCCTTTGACGTTTCCCATGTGGCGCCGGTGCTGCTGCTGGGAGGCTTCCTCGCCTTCCGCCGCGGCAGCCGGACGCGCAGCCGCGACCTGGGCCGGGTCGCCATCGGGCTGGGATTGATGCTGCTGTCGCTGCACCTGCTGCTGGCGACCATCGCCCCGGCGGAGAACGCGCCGCTGCTGCGCCGGATGCTGGGCATGCTCACCGCCGATCCGGTGGTGGCGGTGATGCTGGCCGCTATCCTGTCCTGGGCCGCCCATTCCAGCGTCGCCGCGATCCTGCTGATCGCCTCGCTGGCCGGCGGCGCGGTGATCGGGCCGGAGGCCGCCGTCGCCATGGTGGCGGGCGCCAACCTGGGCAGCGCCGTCAACCCGGTCATCGAAGGACCGGGCGGCGACGGCCACAATCCGGCGGCCCGACGGCTGCCGGTGGGCAATCTGGTCAACCGCCTTGTCGGCTGCCTGATCGTCGTGCCGCTGCTGGGGCCGATCACCGCCGGGCTGCAGATGGTGTCGCCGGATGCGACGCGGCTGGCCGCCAATTTCCACCTCGCCTTCAATCTGGCGATGGCCGCGCTGTTCATCGGTCCCCTGCCCTGGTTCGCGCGGGCGCTGACCCGGCTGTTCCCGGAACGGGTGGCGGTCGCCGATCCGGCGATGCCGCTCTATCTCGACCGCAGCGCGCTCCGCGTCCCCCACCTCGCCATCGCAAACGCGGCGCGCGAGGCGTTGCGCATGGCCGACACGGTGGACAGCATGCTGCGCGGCGCGCTGGACGTGCTCCAGACCGACGATCGCAAGCGGGTGCAGGAGATCCGGCGGATGGACGACGTGCTGGACCGGCTGCACGACGCGATCAAGCGCTACCTCACGCAGATCAACGTCGAGGATCTCGACGAGCAGGATGCATGCCGGGTATCGGACGTGCTGACCTTCACCATCAACCTCGAACATGTCGGCGACATCGTCGACCGCAATCTGATGGAGGCCGCTTCGAAGAAGATCAGGCGCAAGCTGCGCTTTTCCACCGAAGGGGCGGCCGAGATCGCCGGCATGCTGGAACGGCTGAGCGAGACCCAGCGGCTGGCCGCCGCCGTCTTCGTGTCCGCCGACATCCGCTCCGCCCGCGCGCTGATGCGCGAGAAGGAGGTGATCCGCGACCTGGAGACCAGTGCAACGGAGGCGCATTTCGCCCGCCTGCGCGCCGGACGGACCGAAAGCGTGGAAACCAGCGCCCTGCATCTGGACATCCTGCGCGACCTGCGCCGCATCAATGCCCATCTGGTGGCCGCCGCCTACCCGGTGCTCGATAAATCGGGGGAGTTGCTGCCCAGCCGACTCAAGCATGAGGCAACCCGTGGGTGATTTCCCGACCCAAGGATGAGGTGCGGCATTGCCCACGCTTCGCCTCTTTCTTGTCACCAGCCCAGCAACGTTAATCCTTTCGTAACCATATAAAATTCGTCAAGCTCTTTCGCGACATGGTTAACAAACCATTGCTGTGGTTGTTATGCCAGGGAGAGCCGGGCAGCGACCGGCAAAGGTTGGCGGAATGGAGCGGACGGTGGCGAACACGCACGCGACGTCGAACGGGCCCGATACGCCGGGGACATCCGACGCCGGATTCGTCGAGCGGGTCCGCGACGCCATCGACCGGCAGGAGTTGTCGCTGGTCTTCCAGCCGCAGGCCGACGTCTTCACCAACCGCCTGACCGGGTTCGAGGCGCTGTCGCGCTGGCGCCTGTCCGACGGCACGATGCTGCCCCCCGACGTCTTCGTGCCGATGGCCGAACAGGGCGAGGCGATCCACCTGCTGGGCGAATGGACCCTGCGCGCCGCCTGCACGGCCGCGGCCGGCTGGCTTCGCGCCGGCATCGTCGACGTACCGGTGTCGGTGAACCTGTCGGCCCGTCAGCTCGACGATCCGGGTCTGGTGCTGAAGGTGCTGGGGATCCTGGCCGAAACCGGCCTGCCCGCCGCCAACCTGAAGCTGGAATTGACCGAAACCGCGATGTTCAGCCAGACCGCCGACGCGCGGGAGGCCCTGCTGCAGCTGCGCGGCGCCGGGATCCGGATGGTGCTGGACGATTTCGGGACCGGCTGGTCGTCGCTTGCCACCCTGCGCCGGGTGCCGGTGGAAGCGCTGAAGATCGACAAGCAGTTCGTCCAGGCAATGGTGGAGGACCGCGACGCCGCCGCCATCGTCCAGGCGGTGGTGGCGCTTGCCCACGCCCTCGACCTCGCTGTGGTGGCGGAGGGGGTGGAGACGGCCGAGCAGCGCCTGTACCTCCAGGCCTACCGCTGCGACACGCTGCAGGGCTATTGGCTGTCGCGCCCGCTGACCGCCGACGGCGTGGCTGAGTTCCTGGCCGAACGCAGCGTCGTCATCGGCCTGAAGCCGGATGGGCCTTCCGCTGTTCCGCCGACATCAGGATGACCCGCCGGGTCTCATCCCACTCCGTCAGGTCGCCGGCCTCTTCGGCGGTGGCCCAGCAGGCTTCCAGCGCATCGTCGGCGCAAACCGGATTGCCCTCCGCACTGTCCGCCGCCACCTCCACCAGGGTGTAATGGTAATGGACGCGGCCCTCGGCATCGGGGGTGATGGCGTCCACGACGGTGACGATGCCGGTCGGCACCACCTCCAGCCCGGTTTCCTCCCGCACCTCGCGGATCGCCGTCTCGAACACGGTCTCGCCCACCGACTGCGCCCCGCCCGGCAGGCTCCATTGCCCCAGCCGCGGCGCCTTGCCCCGCCGGATCAGCAGGACCCGGTCCCCACGCCAGACGACGACCCCCACCCCCACCCAGGGACGGTCGGGATATTCGCGGCTGGAACGGTCGGGCCGGGTGACGGTCGGATCGGACGATGCGGTCATTAGCCACAGCCTAGCGCACCGCTTGACAGCGTGTCACCCCGTCCCGAGAGTCACCATATGGCGAAGGGCTGCGGAGGGCAGGCGATGGGCGTTCTATACTCGAAGGCCGACGAACCGGGCCTGGATGCAGCCATCGAGCGTGCACTGGCCGAAGGCCCTTTGACCATCGTGCGTCCTGGCAAGCCGTCGATGGTGATGCTGTCTGCCTCCGACTATGAGCGTCTTCGCGGGGAGCTTGCCGCGCCACCCTCGCAGATGCCCAGAAACCTGATCGAGGCATTGCTGCGCCCTGTGGACACGGCGGATATCGACCTCGACGATGCGATCGGCGGACGCCATGGGCCGGAAACCCGCAAGCCGGTGGATTTCGGTACAGATCCGATCTGATGGGATACCTGCTGGACACCAACATCCTGTCCGAACCACGTCGGCCAAGGCCCAATCCGCAGGTGATTGGCTGGCTGGAGCGTCTTGCGCCATCAGTAGTCTTCGTCAGCGTCATCAGCATCGGAGAGATCCATCGCGGGATCACCAACATCCGCCGCACCGATGCCGCGAAGGCGGAGCAGCTTGAAACCTGGTTAAGGGGTGTGGAAGCCTGGACGGACCGCATACTGCCGGTTTCACTGACGGTGGCGACCATCTGGGGCCATCTTCGCGATGCACATCGGAACTGTGATCCGGTGGACGCTCTGATCGCCGCCACTGCCCAGGCGCACGGGCTGACAGTCGCCACACGCAACACACGCGATTTCCAAGCCTTCGGCATTCCGCTGCTGAACCCGTTCGAGGCCCCATGAAGCTCAACGAAATCCGCACCTTCATCGCCGTGGCCGATGCGCAGTCGGTGCAGGAGGCCGGCAACCGGCTGGGGCTGACGCAGTCGGCGGTGTCGCGGCTGATCCAGCGGCTGGAGGCGGAACTGGGCGTCGTGCTGTTCGACCGGCAGACCAAGCCGCTGGCGCTGACCCGCGACGGGGAACTGGCACTTGCCCATGCACGGCGCATCCTGGCGGCGGCCAGCGACTTCGCCGACGCCTTTGCCGGATCCGTGGAACCGCGTGGTCTGCTGAGGCTCGGCGTCGCGCATGTACTGACTGCGCTCGCCGCCGGGCGGCCGTTAGACGACCTGCGCGCCGGCTTTCCCGGCCTGACGCTGCGGCTGCATTCCGACTGGAGCAACCCGCTGATCGAGCAGGTCCGCGCCGGTACGCTCGACGGCGGGCTGATCCTGATGTGCGAGGAACAGACCCCGCCCGACGATCTGCCGGCCCGCCGGATCGGAACCGAGGCGGTCAGCATCGTCGCCTCCCCCGACCGGTCGGTCGGCGCCGATCTGGCATCGATGAACGAGCGCGGCTGGGTGCTGCAGCCCAACGGCTGCAGGTACCGCGAAGCGCTTCATCAGGCGCTGGCGCCGCTGGGACTGCAGCCGAACGTGACGGTGGAGGCCTACGACCAGAGCCTGCTGGTGTCGTTGGTGGCGCGTGGCGTCGGATTCGGGCTGGCGCCGATGGGCCTTATCGCGCCGATCCCCGGTGCCGCCATGGTCCGGCCGGTCGATCTGCCCGATTTTCGGATGTCGGTGACCATCTGGCTGGTCCAATCGCGGACGACCGGACGCATCGCCCCGGTGTTCGACCGGCTGGAGGACGCACTGCGGCGCGAGATGGCGGCCGGACGCCCGGCGCCTCAAGCGATGGAACAGTTCGCGCTTCTGCATTCCGCCGCGGAATGACCCGGTTGCCGATTATGAATTTGCCGAACTGTTGATGCCCGCCTATCGTCGGTGACAACACACCACCACGATGCGCAACCCCGCGGCACGCGGTTCCGCAACACCGGCGCTCGACGCCGGCCCCTTCCGGGAGGACGCCTTGACCACCGCCACCCCCGCACCGGCGCCCTCTTGGAGGACGCCCGCACTCGTCGTCGTCTGCGGCTGCCTGATCTCGATGCTGGCCTTCGGACCGCGGTCCAGCATGGGCCTGTTCATCGGGCCGCTTTCGGAAACCCGTGGCTGGGGCCGCGATGTCTTCGCGCTGGCGATGGCGATCCAGAACATCCTGTGGGGGGCCGGCGGCCCCTTCGCCGGTGCGCTGACCGACCGCTACGGCCCCGCTCCGGTTCTCGCCGGCGGCGGGATTCTCTACGCCGCCGGGCTGGCGCTGATGCCCTACGCGACGACCAGCGTCGAACTGTACCTCACGGCCGGCGTGCTGATCGGGCTGGGGCTGTCGGGCGCTTCCTTCGGCATCATCATCGCCGGCTTCACCCGGCTGCTGCCGCCGGAACAGCGCAGCTGGTCGGTCGGCATCGCCACCGCCGCCGGGTCGATGGGCCAGTTCCTGTTCGCGCCGATGGGTCAGGCCTTCATCGCCGGCTTCGGCTGGCAGACCGCCCTGCTTCTGCTGGCGGCGTCGATGATCGCGGTGCCGCTGCTGGCCGGCGTCTTCCCCGGACCGAAGGGCATGACGGCGAGCGGGACCCCGGCGGTGACCGGCGCCAACATCGGCTACATCGCCGCGGTGCGGCAGGCCTTCCAGCACCGCAGCTACGTGCTGCTGGTCGCCGGCTTCTTCGTCTGCGGCTTCCAGCTGGCCTTCATCACCACCCACCTGCCGCCCTACCTGACTGAGGCCGGGATCAGCGCGTCGCTTGCCGCTTGGGCGCTGGCGCTGATCGGACTGTTCAACGTCATCGGCTCCTATGCGTCCGGCGTGCTGGCGGGCAAGGTCAGCAAGCGCTACCTGCTGTGCGCCAACTATTTCTCGCGCGGCATCGCTACGGCGATCTTCATCCTGCTGCCGATCTCGTCGGTGACGGTGATCGTCTACGCCGCGGTGATGGGCCTGCTGTGGCTGTCCACCGTGCCGCCGACCTCCGGCCTCGTCGCGCTGATGTTCGGCACCCGCTACATGGGCACGCTGTACGGCTTCGCCTTCTTCAGCCATCAGGTCGGCGGCTTCCTGGGCGTCTGGCTGGGCGGCGTTCTGTATGAGCGCACGGGGTCCTACGACGTCGTCTGGTGGCTAGGCGTGGCGCTGGCCATGTTCGCGACCATCGTCCACTGGCCGATCGCCGAGAAGCCCGCCCCGTCGCTGGCGGCGGCCGAGGCGAAGGCGTAAGGTAGGCACCATGAGCGACCGCCCCGCCCCCTCCCCTTCCGGATTCCCCATCGGCCACGGCCTTGCCGCGGCGCTGTTCGGCGGCGTTCTGCTGGTGTGGGCGGCGCTGATGGGGCTGTCGCTGCAACGCGCCGCCCTGCCGGATGCGACCGACGGCATGATTCTGGCGGTCTTCTCCCCCGGCACCAGCGACGCCGAGGCCATGGCGGCGATGGTGCGGGCGGGGGGCGAGCCGGTGCGCTCCACCTGGCTTGGATTCGCCTGGGTCGCCCGCGGGACGGAGCCCGGATTCGTCGGTCGGCTGAAGGCGGAGGGCGCGCTTGGCGCCTTCGGGGAGCTTCCGGTCGGGCCGACGCTGGGCGGCTGCACCGCCACCCCGGTCGACACCGCCAAGATCGCCGCGACCCGCCTGCAATAGGCGCCTCTTTCCACCCTGCGGAGCAGCTTGGGCCTCACCAACGGTGGACGCGCGTCCGTTGCGGTGTCATAGTGCGGCCCGCATTCGACCAGCCCCGTGTCCGCGGGGCCAGACTCCGGAATTCGTGAGCGACGATGAGCGAGCCGATCTCCCTGTTCACCAAACTGGCGAACATCCACATCCGTTACGTCACGTGGCGTCGGGGCGCCAAGGTCGGCAGCGACCGCTTCGGCAACGTCTATTACCGCAGCAAGGACACCAAGGCCGGCACGCGCGAGCGCCGCTGGGTCCTGTATGCCGGTGAGCCCGACGCGTCCAAGATCCCGCCGGAATGGCACGGCTGGCTGCACCACACCACCAAGGAGCCGCTGCCCGAGGGGTCGAGCGCCTTCCACAAGCCCTGGCAGAAGGAGCATCTGCCCAACATGTCGGGCTCGGTCCAGGCCTATCGTCCCCCCGGCCATGTGCTGGCCGGCGGCAAGCGCGTGCCGGCCACCGGCGACTACGAGCCCTGGACTCCGAGCTGATCCCTGCCAAGGACTGACCCTCACGTCAGAGCGGAAAGCCCGGCCCCTTTCGGGCCGGGTTTCGTTTCTGGAACTCGCAGCAGGATAGCTCTATGCGCCGGAATGTGATCGAAACCGTGCTGGGCGGCGTCGTGCTCGCCGTGGCCGCCGTGTTCCTTGCCTTCGCCTACAAAAGCGCCGATCTGCGCAAGGTGCAGGGCTATGACATCACCGCCAATTTCACCAGCATCACCGGCCTGCAGGGCGGCGCCGACGTCCGTATCAGCGGCGTGAAGGTCGGCACCGTCACCGGGCTGTCTCTCGACCCCACTAGCTATCAGGCGGTGGTCCACCTGTCGGTCGACAATTCGGTGAAGCTGCCGAAGGACACCGCGGCGGTCATCGCGTCGGAAAGCCTGCTGGGCGGCAAGTTCCTGTCCCTGGAACCGGGCGGCGATCCCGACACCATCAAGCCGAACGGCAAGATCGAATTCACGCAAAGCACGCCGGGCCTGGAGCAGTTGCTGGGTCAGGTCATCTTCTCGCTGCAGAGCATGAGCAAGCCGGGCGATTCGTCGAACGGACAGTCCTCCCAGGCGCCGGCCCAGCCGCCGAAGCTCTGACACCGGGCTCCGATACGAAGCAGGGACGTGGCCGGAACCAGCGGCCACGCTCAAGCGTTCCTCCCATATCCGGATGGCGGCCATCGGATAGGCGCTGCCGGATCATGAAGCAGGAGGAAGTGCGATGCGTCTCTCCCACTTGGCCGTGTTCGGTCTGGCCCTGGCGACCGCCGCCTGCGGCGCCAACATGGAAGAGAAATCCGCCAGCGGCGGACTTGGCGGTGCCGCCGCGGGCGCCGTGGTCGGCGGCCCGGTGGGTGCGGTCGTCGGCGCCGCGGCCGGTGCCGGAGCCGGGGCGGCGACCCAGAAGATCGAAGACCGGAACGAAGCGCAGAGCGGTTCCGGCTCCACCTACAGCGCCCCTGCGTCGCGCAGCAGCGTCACGCGCTGATCCATTCTGCACGGACACCCCATCCCGGCGTCCCCGCCACTGGACGCTGACCCGCTTCCGGGCTAGAAGGCGGAGTGCCCCCGGCAGAGTCCACGCCGACAGGCAGGGCCGGCCGCGTGGGCGCCGTCCGCAATAACGGAAGCGATCCGACGTGACGCGACTCTCAAGATTTTTCCGTCCGGCCGCCCGGCTGATGGGTGCCGCCGCGGTGCTGGTCCCGCTGGCCGTCCAGGCCGCCCCGGTTCCGAGCCAGATGATGGAGCGGCCGGCGGCAGAGCTGCAATGGCTGGACAAGGTGACCGCCCGCACCTCCACCTTCACCATGAAGGTCGGAGAGACGAAGGCGATGAGCAGCCTGCGCATCACCCTGCGCGCCTGCCGCGAGAACCCGCCGATCGAAACACCGGAATCCGCCGCCTTCCTTGAGGTGACGGAAATCAAGCCCGGCGAGCAGGCGGAACAGGTCTTCAGCGGCTGGATGTTCGCCTCCAGCCCCGCCCTGTCGGCGATGGAGAACCCGATCTACGACGTGTGGGTTCTGGGCTGCGAGCAGTGAGGTGTGGGGGCCAAGCTTACTGCCCCCTCCCCATTCCTCCCCCGCTTGTCAGCGGTGGAGGGGGTGGAATGCTTGCCGACGTGAACTGAAATGCGAAGCGGCGGCAGTTCCCTCCCCCGCCCAGCGGGGGAGGGTCAGGGTGGGGGGGTTAACTTACTCCGCCACCGCCGCGATGGGATTGCCCAGCGCCTTATCCAGATAATCGTCGACCTGCGTCGCCAGATCGTCGGTGCGGTTGACGAAGAAATGGCTGGCGCCGGGGACGACGCGATGGTCGATGCGGATGTCCTTCTGGTGCGACAGCTTGGTCACCAGCTTGGTCACCGCGGCCTGCGGCACCACCTCGTCCTTGTCGCCGTGGATGATCAGGCCGGAGGACGGGCACGGCGCCAGGAAGGAGAAGTCGAACAGGTTGGCCGGTGGCGAGACCGAGACGAAGCCGTCGATCTCCGGACGGCGCATCAGCAACTGCATGCCGATCCAGGCACCGAACGACACACCGCCGATCCAGCAGAGCGGAGCGTTCGGGTTGTAGGTCTGCAGCCAGTCCAGCGCCGCCGCGGCGTCGGCCAGCTCCCCCTCCCCCTTGTCGTAGGTGCCCTGGCTGCGCCCGACGCCACGGAAGTTGAAGCGGAGCGCCGAATAGCCGCGCTTGGTGAAGGACTGGAACAGGGTGAAGACCACCTTGTTGTTCATCGTCCCATTGTGCTGCGGGTGCGGGTGCAACAGCAGCGCAACCGGGGCGTTCGGCTGCTTGCCGTGGGTGTAACGGCCTTCCAGGCGACCGGCGGGACCGTTGAAGAGCACTTCAGGCATGGGAACGACGTTCCTGACGCGGACAAAGGGTTATTGGGACCGCCGCAGCGACCAACCGGAGATCATCCGGCCTGCCGCCCCGACGCACGGGGCCTTTACGAGCCCGTCACGGATTTTCCCGCATTGGAGTGGGGTTTTTCGCACACAATTCTTGACCGTTTTGCTTGGTCATCATATATGCGTCGTAACGTCCTCCGGGGCAACCCGCCTGACCCGCCCGATCGGCCCAGCGCTAGCGGGACCGGCCGAAAGACCGGGTCCATGCCGGCCGGATCCGCAGGGTTCCGGACCGGAAGGTCCTGAACCGCAAGGTTCCGACAGGCCGAAGCCGGGCGCGGGCGGCCGATGAGAGCGGCGGACTATACCACGGCGGGTGATGGCGTGTTCAAGCATCTTCGCGAAGAGATCGACGGGATCATGGCGCGCGACCCGGCGGCGCGGTCCCGGCTTGAGGTGGCGCTCTGCTACCCTGGATTTCACGCGATCGTGCTCCACCGCATCGCCCGGCGTGCCCGCGACGCCGGCTGGCACCTGACCGCCCGCCTCGTCTCGCAGATCGCCCGCTCGCTGACGGGCATCGAAATCCATCCCGGCGCCACCATCGGCCGCCGCTTCTTCATCGACCACGGCATGGGCGTCGTGATCGGCGAAACGGCGGAAATCGGCGACGACGTCATGCTCTATCATGGGGTGACGCTGGGCGGCACCTCGCTCAACCCGGGCAAGCGCCATCCGACGCTGGGCGACGGCGTGATCGTCGGCGCCGGCGCCAAGATCCTGGGCGCCATCGCCATCGGGCGCGGCGCGCGCATCGGCGCCAACGCCGTGGTGGTGGCCGACGTGCCGGCCGACACCGCGGTCGTCGGCATCCCGGCCAAGCCCGTCGTCCCGCGCGACCGGGCGGAAACGCGCAAATTCATGCCCTACGGCACCCCCTGCGGCGAGATCCCCGATCCGGTGGCCCGCGCGCTGTCCGGCCTGCTCGATCAGGTGACGGCGCTGCAGGCGCGTGTCGGCGAACTAGAGGCGGCGAACCCGTCATCGGCCGCAACCGTACTTCCCCGTTCAACACCCACACCGCTGGAAGCGGTGGCGTCCCACCATGTCGGGATGCACGAAGCCCAAGGAGATCCGCGATGAGACTCAGCACCAAGGGACGCTATGCCGTGATGGCGATGGTCGATCTGGCCGCCACCAGCCAAGGCAGCCCGGTCGCGCTGGCGGACATCGCGGAACGGCAGGAGATCTCGCTTTCCTACCTGGAGCAGCTGTTCGCCAAGTTGCGCAAGGGCGGGCTGGTCAAGAGCGTGCGCGGTCCCGGCGGCGGCTATCTGCTCGCCCATCCGGCCGACGCGACCCGGGTGTCCGACATCATCCTGGCGGTGGACGAGCCGATCCGCACCACCCGCTGCGCCAACGGCACGCCGCAGGGTTGCCGCACCAACCGCTCGCGCTGCCTGACCCACGACCTGTGGGAGGAGTTGGGCAACCAGATCCACATGTATCTCAGCTCGGTCACCGTGGCCGACGTGGTGGAACGGCGGATCATCGGCACCAGCGGCCTGAACCTGCTGCGCCCGGCCCCGGCCGCCGACAGCGCCGCGATCGCCGCCGCCGAGTGAAGACGACCCTGTCCGGACGCGAGTACGCCTGAAAAGTGACCATTCTGCCCGTCAGCCCGTTCCGGCGGACCGGAGTCTATCTCGACCACAACGCCACCGCCCCGCTCAAGCCGGAGGTGAAGGCGGCGATGGGTCAGGCGATGGATCTGGTCGGCAACCCGTCCTCCGTGCATGCCTTCGGCCGCAGCGCCCGGCGCGCGGTGGAGGAGGCGCGCACCGCCGTCGCCGCTCTCGCCGGGGTCAAGCCGGCGCAGGTGCTGTTCACCGGCAGCGGGACGGAGGCCAACAACTTCGCTCTGCGCGGCTTCGCCGGCCACCGGGTGGTGACCTCGGCCATCGAGCATGAATCGGTGCTGGCCGCCCGGCCCGACGCGGAGCGCTTCGGCGTGACACGCGACGGCGTCGCAGATCTGGAGGATCTGGCACGCCGTCTGGCCCGTGGGGACGAGCCGGCGCTGGTCTCGCTGATGCTCGTCAACAACGAGACCGGGGTGGTCCAGCCGGTGGCGGACGCTTCCAGGATCGCGCACGCCCATGGCGCACTGGTCCATTGCGATGCGGTGCAGGCGGCAGGCCGGCTGCCTCTGTCGCTGTCCGCCCTCGGCGCCGACCTGATGACGCTGTCGGCCCACAAGCTGGGCGGCCCGACCGGCGTCGGCGCCCTGATCCTGGGCGAGGGGCTGGAACCCGATGCGCTGATCCGCGGCGGCGGGCAGGAGCGGCGCAAGCGCGCCGGCACCGAGAACCTGCTGGGGATCGTCGGCTTCGGCGCCGCGGTGCGTCTGGCGCTGGACGGGCTGGCGGAGGCCGCCGACCTCGCGGCCCTGCGCGACCGGCTGGAGCGCGAGGCGCTGGCCGCCATGCCGCGCGCCCGCGTGATGGGTGCCGGCGCGGCGCGCGTCGCCAACACCAGTTGCCTGATGCTGCCCGGCCTGCCCGGAGAGACCCAGGTTATGACGCTCGACCTCGCCGGGGTGGCGGTCAGCGCCGGATCAGCCTGTTCCAGCGGCAAGGTGAAGCCGTCCCATGTGCTGGCGGCGATGGGCGAGGACGACCGCTCCGCCGCCAGCGCCATCCGTGTCAGCCTGGGCTGGACCAGCGACGACGAGGCGGTGGACCGCTTCCTGACGGCCTGGACCGCGATGGCGCGGCGAAGCGCGCCTGCGGATGGCTAAGGTTCCCCCGCTGACGTTCCCCCGACCGCCGGCATGCCCCCGACCGCCGGCATGGCTGCGCGACCATCTGTCTCCCATCGGGAAAGCCTGCATTCGCGCATTGCGCCGGATGCGGCTTCTGGGTATGACGCCGCGGAAGGCCCCTATGCTGTCGGGCCGGATGGCGGCGGAGGCATGATGTCAGGTAAACCAACCTATCGGCCGAGCCTTTCGGCGTTTTGACGGACAGCGCGCATGACCCGTTCCAAATCCGGCCCGCCCGGCAACAACAGCGGCGGAATTTCCGGCGCAATCGCCGGCGATCTGGAGCCCTGCGGCACCTGCGGCCGCTCGGTGGCGCCGCGCGCCCTGTTCTGTCACGCCTGCGGCGCCGCGCAGCCGCCGCGGCCGCTCGACCCCTTCACCCGGCTGGGGCTGGAACGGCGCTTCGACATCGATCTGGAGCAGCTGTCGAAACAGCATGCCGGCTTCACCCGCGCCATGGACCCGGAGCGCTTTGCCGCCCGCGGCCCGCGCCAGCAGGCCAATGCCAAGGCCCAGGTCGATGCCCTGCGCGAGGCCTTTGAGGTTCTGCGCGATCCCATCCGCCGCGCCCACGCGCTGCTGTCGCTGCTGGGCGGCGCCCCGGCCGCGAGCGATGGGGCCGGGAATGGGGCCGAAAATGGAGATGAGGAGATCGCGGATCTTGCCGCCCGGCTGACCCGCGCCGACGACGCGCTGGAGTTGGACCGCATCGGCCTGGACCTCGGCCAGCGGATCGAGGCCTGCATCAAGTATCTCACCCCCGCCTTCCGCAAGGCGCAGACGGCATCCGGCCCGGACAGCCCGCCGGCCACGGACGGTGCAGCGCGCATCCTGGCCCGGCTGGAACGGCTGGAGGGACTGGCTGCCGACGTCCGTGACCGCCGCGCCGCCCGGACGCCGCCGCGGCCCTGATCCGGCCAACCCGCTACCAAAATCCGCCCTTTCAATCGCTAGGCAACCTTAGAAGAACGAGGACCCCATGCCCAAGATGACCTTCATCGAGCCCGATGGCAGCCGCCGCGAGGTGGACGCCCCGCTCGGCCTGTCCGTGCTGGAAATCGCGCACAAGAACAGCCTGGACCTGGAAGGCGCCTGCGAGGGCTCGCTGGCCTGCTCCACCTGCCATGTCGTGATCGAGCCGGAATGGTTCGACGTGCTGCCGGACGCGCAGGAGGACGAGGAGGACATGCTGGACCTCGCCTTCGGCCTGACCAAGACCTCGCGCCTGGGCTGCCAGATCATCATGACCGAAGAACTGGACGGTCTGGTCGTCCGCCTGCCGGGCGGCAGCAACAACGCGATGAAGTAACGGCGCGGGGGAACCTGTTCCGGCCGCCGGACCAGCGTCATGCGACGCAAAACCCGGCGGCCTCTTTCCCCCTCACCTTCCCCTGTTCCGATTTCCTACTTTCCCGGGCGCCTGCCCGTACCATATAGGGCGCCATGAACTCCCTCGGTCTTCCAAAGCGCCCCCAGGACACCCGCGTCGTCGTCGCGATGTCCGGCGGGGTGGATTCCTCCGTCACCGCCGCCGTGCTGCGGGAGGAGGGCTATGACGTCGTCGGCATCACGCTCCAGCTTTACGACCACGGTCTGGCATTGCAGAAGCCGGGCGCCTGCTGCGCCGGCCAGGACATCTACGACGCCCGTCAGGTCGCCGACCGCATCGGCATCCCGCATTACGTCCTGGATTACGAGGGCCGCTTCAGCCAGGACGTGATGGACGATTTCGCCGACAGCTATCTGCGCGGCGAGACGCCGATCCCCTGCGTGCGCTGCAACCAGCGCGTCAAGTTCCGCGACCTGCTGAACACCGCGCGTGACCTCGGCGCCGATGCGCTGGCCACCGGCCATTACGTCCGCCGCATCGCCGGCCCGCAGGGCGCCGAGCTGCACCGCGCCGTCGACCCCGCCAAGGACCAGAGCTATTTCCTGTTCGCCACCACGCGCGAGCAGTTGGAGTTCCTGCGCTTCCCCCTTGGCGGCCTGACCAAGCCGGAAACCCGCGCGCTGGCCGAGCGCCATGGGCTGGAGGTGGCAGCCAAGCCCGACAGCCAGGACATCTGCTTCGTCCCCAACGGCAATTATGCCGAGGTGGTGGCGAAGCTCCGCCCCGGCTCCGTCGAGCCCGGCGACATCGTCCATGTCGACGGCCGGGTGCTGGGCCGCCACAAGGGCGTCGTCCACTACACGGTCGGCCAGCGCAAGGGGCTGGGCATCGGCGGCATCCGCGGCCAGGAGGAGGAGGCGCTCTACGTCGTCCGCCTGGAGCCCGCCCGCCGCCGCGTCGTCGTCGGCCCGCGCCGCGACCTCGCCCGCTCGCTGGTGATGGTGCGCGAGGTGAACTGGCTGGGTCCCGATCTGGCCGACGGCGCGGGGATCGAGGTGTCGGTGAAGCTGCGCTCCGCACAGCCCGCCGCTCCCGCCGTCTGGCGCGCCGGGCCGGACGGCAGCGCGCGGGTGGAGTTGCAGGAGCCCCAGCACGGCATCGCCCCCGGCCAGGCCTGCGTCGTCTACCAGGGCGACCGCGTGCTGGGCGGCGGCTGGATTTCCGGCACCGCCGGGGGTGTGGCCGATGCTGTGGAGGCAGGTGAAACGGTGGCCTGAATCAGGGGGTTATGTGTCTTTCCGTCGTCCGGCCGAAAAAAATCGCACCCCCCGAAAATTCCGCGTTGACAGGCCAAGTCGCCCTATCCTATATAGCGGCTCCCGGCGGCAACGACGGGACACGATGGTAGCCAACGGCGGCGGAAACGCCAACAAAGGCGAACACGATGGCAGCGTAGCTCAGTGGTAGAGCAGGGGAATCATAATCCCTTGGTCGGGGGTTCAAATCCCTCCGCTGCTACCATCATAGAAAGCCCCCTGATTTCCAGCCGGAAGTCAGGGGGTTTTTCTTTGCACATCATCGGGTTGACGCGGCGTCGATTGCAGCGCGACCAATGCGGTATGCCGGTCTCCCCTACCCCATCATCGACTTCGGCAGCGCAATCCGCGGCTCCACCTCGACCCGGTTGCGACCAGCATGCTTGGCGCGGTAGAGGGCGGCGTCGGCGCGGGCCAGCAGGGGTTCGATGCCCGTGTCGGTCGCGTTCAGCCAGCTCAACCCCAGGCTGACCGTCACGGTCATCTCGCCGCCGGTCTCCAAACGGACCGGCATGGCGGCGACGGCCTGGCGCAGGCGCTGGGCGACGGCGTAGGCGTTGACCGGCGGGGTTTCGGGCATCACCACGGCGAATTCCTCGCCGCCCAAGCGGCCGATGATGTCGCTGGTGCGCAAGCTCTCCTTGCAGGCGCGCACCGTGCTGCGGATAGCCTCGTCGCCGGTGGCGTGGCCGTGGGTGTCGTTGACCCGCTTGAAGTGGTCGATGTCCAGCATCACCACCGACAGAGGACGCTCGTAGCGGCGCGAGCGGCCGAACTCCTCATCCCCACGTTCCAGGAAGCGGCGGCGGTTCAGGGCGCCGGTCAGGGCGTCGGTGGTCGCAAGCCGCTCCAGGTCGCGCTGCATCGCCACGACGCGCGAGGCGGCCAGCAGGCGCGCCGCCGTCCATTTCCAATCCAGCGGCTTGCGCAGGAACTCGTCGGCGCCGGCCTCCACCAGTTCGTGGAACTGGTCGGTCATGCTGCCGGGGATCATCAGGATCAGATAGAGGTGGCGCAGCCCCTGGGCGGTGCGCAGGTGCCAGCACAGCTCGATCCCCGTCATGTCGGCAAGCCGGATGTCGGCCATGACCACGTCGAACCGCTCGTTCGCCACCGCTTCGATGGCGGCGGCCCCGGTCTCGACCACGCTGGTCGCGTAGCCCAGCTTCGTCAGCTCATACACCATCATGGTCAGGTGGCGCGGTGAATCGTCGACGATCAGAATCCGCAAATCGAAAGCTCCCGGCGATCCCTTCCCGTTTATGGAGCATGAGGCCCGACTTGTGCAAATGTCCTTAACGTCATGTCGCAGAACGATAACGAAAAGCGAGGGTCATACGCAGGTATGGCGGAGGGTCTGTCCGCGATCGGCCGCTGGGTGGGTCTGATGCTTTTGCACATGTTGCCTACCGGGTCGCCCGATTGGTAATGTTTCATTCAAATCTGTTCGCGGGACAAGCGGACGATATTGCGGGAGGCACGACCATGGACAGCGCGCGCGCGGCCCACATCGATGAACTCGTCCGTGTCTCCGCCGGTGTGCCGTCAGCCCGCGATGCGATCATCGAAAGCTCCTGGCGCCGCTGCGTCGCCGACCACAAGCTGGACCCCACCATCGGGCGCGAGGCCCATATCCTGCCGCAGGAGCGGCTGCGCGAGCACCGCGACGCGATGGACGAATTCCTGCGCATGGCCCGCTTCGGGCTGGAGGCGCTGTACCGGCAGGTCGCCGGCATGGGGTATGTCCTGCTGCTGACCGACAGCAACGGCGTCACGGTGGATTTCATCGGCGACCCGACCTTCGACAACCATCTGCGCCGGGCCGGGCTGTATCTGGGGTCCGACTGGAACGAGGGGCATGCCGGCACCTGCGCCGTCGGCACCTGCATCGCCACGGCCCAGGCGCTGACCGTGCACCAGACCGACCATTTCGACTCCACCCACATCCCGCTGACCTGCACCGCCGCCCCCGTCTTCGACAGCGGGGGAGAGCTGGCAGCGGTCCTCGACATCTCCGCCTTGCATTCGCCGGAACCGAAGATCAGCCAGTATCTGGCGCTGCAGATGGTGAAGGCCTATGTCCACAAGATCGAAACCGCCAACCTCTACAATAACTTCCGCCGCGATTGGGTGGTGAAGCTGTCTGCGTCGCAGGAATTCGCGGAGGTCGATCCGGATTTTGTCATGGCGCTGGACGGCGGCGGCCGGGTGGTCGGCTTCAACCACAAGGCCCACGACCTGCTGGCGGAAGACGGGATGTCGCCGCTCGGCCGCACCTTCGCCGAACTGTTCGACTGCGAGGTGGACGATCTGGTCCGCTTCGTCCGCGCGCTCCCGACCGAACAGCGCACGCTGCGCCTGCGCCGCACCGGCCTGCCGCTGTTCGCCCAGGCGATGCCGCCGCCGGCGGTGTCCCTGCCCCGCAACCACCCCCACGACCAGGGGAACGATCCTCTGCCGGAGCCGTTGCGCGTGGTGTCCGGCGGCGACCCGGCATTGAAGGCGGTGCTGACGCGGGCGGCGAAGCTGGTCAACACCCGCATGAGCCTGCTGATCCATGGCGAGACCGGCACCGGCAAGGAACATCTGGCCAAGGCGCTGCACAAGTCCAGCGTTCGCCGCAACAAGCCCTTCGTCGCCGTCAATTGCGCCGCATTGCCGGAAAACCTGATCGAGAGCGAACTGTTCGGCTACGAGCCCGGCTCCTTCACCGGGGCGACGGCGCGCGGCAAGAAGGGGCTGATCCTGGAGGCCGACGGCGGCACCCTGTTCCTGGACGAGATCGGCGACATGCCGCTGTCGTCGCAGACCCGCCTGCTGCGCGTGCTGGCGGAGCGGGAGGTGACGCCGATCGGCCGAACCAAGGCGGTGTCGGTGGATGTCCGCGTCATCGGCGCCACCCACCGCGATCTGGTGGAACTGGTCAAGGCCGGCAAGTTCCGCGACGACTTGTACTTTCGTCTCAACGGCGCGGTGTTCACCGTGCCGCCGCTGCGCCAGCGCGGCGACCTGGATTGGCTGATCGAACGGCTGCTGGCCGAACGGGCAGAGCGTGACGGCATCGGCTACCGCCTGGCCCCGGCGGCGCTGGCGGCTCTGCGCGGCCATGGCTGGCCGGGCAATGTGCGGGAGTTGGTGAATGCGCTGGACTATGCCTGCGCGGTCAGCGACGGCGGGCTGATCGACCTCGCCGACATTCCGGAGCCGGTGCAGCACAGCGGTCTGTTCCAGGCCTGGCCGGCTGAGGCGGTAGGGACGGTGGTGGCTGAGGAGGATCCCGCCGCCCGGCTGCGCGAGACGCTGCGGCGGCATCACTGGAACGTGTCGGCGACGGCGCGGGCGCTGGGGGTCGATCGGTCGACCGTCCATCGGCAGATGCACCGCTTCGGCATCGTGGCGCCGCATCGGGCGGAGTGAGGGGGGTTCTGCCGCGGTTGCCCCCTCCCCATCCCTCCCCCACCCTCGGTCGGCCAAAGGCCGATCCGATCGTGGGAGAGGGGGTAGGAGCTTTGCGGGAAGTCCGGCGGAGTTCCCTCTCCCGCGTTAGCGGGGGAGGGTTAGGGAGGGGGCATTCGCCGCCAATACTTAACCCACCGCCCCGAACCCGCCGCCGCCGGGCGTCTCCACCACCAGGGCGTCGCCCGGCCGCATCGCCGTGCTGTCCTGGGAGGCCAGTTCCTGCACGCTGCCGTCGGTGCGCTGGACCCAGCTGCGGCCGAGCCCGCCGTCCGCCCCACCCTTCAGCCCGAAGGGGGCGATCTTGCGATGGTTGGCGAGGATGGCGGCGGTCATCGGCTCCAGGAAGCGCAGGCGGCGGATCACGCCGTCTCCGCCACGCCAGCGCCCTGCCCCACCGGAGCCGCGGCGGATGCGGAAGCCCTCCACCAGCACCGGGAAGCGCCATTCCAGCACCTCCGGATCGGTCAGGCGGGAGTTGGTCATGTGGGTCTGCACCGCGTCGGTGCCGTTGAAGCCGTTGCCGGCTCCGGAGCCGCCGCAGACCGTCTCGTAATACTGGTGCCACTCATTGCCGAAGGTGGTGTTGTTCATCGTGCCCTGGGCCGACGCCATCACCCCCAACGCGCCGAACAGCGCATCGACGATGCACTGGCTGGTCTCCACATTGCCGGCGACCACCGCGGCGGGCGGGTTGGGCGACAGCATGGACCCCGGCGGGATGACGATCTCGATGGGGCGCAGGCAGCCCTCGTTCATCGGGATCTCGTCATCCACCAGACAGCGGAAGACATAGAGCACCGCCGCCCGGCAGACCGCCGAGGGAGCGTTGAAGTTGTTGGTGAGCTGCGTGCTTGTGCCTGAGAAGTCGACGATCGCCGAGCGCGCGGCATGGTCGATCGACACCCGCAGCTTGATCACCGCCCCATTGTCCAGCGTCACAGCGAAATCGCCGTCGCTCAGCACGCCGATGGCGCGGCGGACCTGCTCCTCGGCATTGTCCTGGACGTGGCGCATATAGGCGATGACGGTGGACAGGCCGTGCAGGCGGACGACGCGGTGCAGTTCGCGGGTGCCCTGCTCGTTGGCGGCGACCTGCGCCTTGAGGTCGCCGATGTTCTGCGCCGGGTTGCGCGCCGGATGGGGGCCGGAGCGCAGAAGCTCCAACATGGCCTCTTCAAGGAACTGGCCGTTCTCCACCAGCGGCACGCAGTCCATCAGCACGCCTTCGTCGGCGATGGTCTTGCTGTCGGGCGGCATGGAGCCGGGGGTGATGCCGCCGACATCGGCGTGATGGCCGCGCGAGGCGACGAAGAACAGCAGATCCTTGCCGGCCTCGTCGAACACCGGGGAAACGACGGTGATGTCCGGCAGATGCGTGCCCCCATGATAGGGGTCGTTCAGCGCGAAGCTCTCGCCCGCGGTGAAGGTGCCGCCGCGCCGCTCGATGACCGCGCGCACGCTCTCGCCCATCGATCCCAGATGGACCGGCATGTGCGGGGCGTTGGCGATCAGCCCGCCGTCGCGGTCGAACAGGGCGCAGGAGAAGTCCAGCCGCTCCTTGATGTTCACCGACCGGGCGGTCTTCTCCAGCGTCACGCCCATCCGCTCGGCGATGGACATGAACAGGTTGTTGAAGACCTCCAGCATCACCGGATCGACCTTCGCCCCGCCCTTGATGCCGGCGGCCTGACGCTGGGTCGCCGGTTCCAGCCGTGTCAGCACCAGATGGTTCTTGCGGGTGACCTCCGCCATCCAGCCGGGCTCGACCACGGTGGTGGAGACCGCTTCGGCCAGGATCGCCGGGCCGACCACCCGGTTGCCGGGCTGAAGCTGGCGGCGGTCGTAGAGCGGAGCCTCGCGGCGCTGGCCGCCGATATGGGTGGCGACGGTGGCGAGCCGGCGCGGCAGCACGGCGGTGGTGGCGGGAAGCTCCGGATCCTCCAGCACGTCGGTCAGGCCGACCGCCTCCAGCGTCACCGATTCGACCTCCAGCTCGGTGCCGGGGGTGAGGAAGCCGTAGCGGCGGCGGTGCGCCTCCTCGAAGGCCTTGGTCATCGCGACCTTGGAGCCGAAGGCCACCGTCAGCGTGGTGTCGGACCCGGCGGCCTTCAGGTGGACGCGGCGGTTGATCGCCTGCCGGTCGGCGGCGACACCCTGGCGCGCCAGTTCCGCCCGCCCCTCGGTCTCCAGGTCGGTGAACAGCATGGTCAGCCGGTCGACCACGGGGTCGCTCAACGGGCCTTCGACCGCGCGCTCGCGGATGGCGACGGTGTCCGCCAAACCGATGCCGTAGGCGGACAGCACGCCGGCCTGCGGGTGCAGGAAGACCCGCGTCATGCCCAGCGCGTCGGCGACGGCGCACACATGCTGGCCCGCCGCCCCGCCGAAGCCGTTCAGGGTGTAGCCGGTGACGTCATAGCCGCGCTCCACCGATATTTTCTTGATGGCGTTGGCCATGTTGTCGACGGCGATGCGCAGGAAGCCTTCGGCGACCTCCTGCGGGGTCATCGCCGTGCCGAGCTTGGCGTTGACGGTGGCGGCCAGTTCGGTGAAGCGGGCCTTCACCACCTCGGCGTCCAGCGGCTGGTCGCCGTTCGGGCCGAAGACATGCGGGAAGAAGCGCGGCTGGATCTTGCCGACCATCACGTTGCAGTCGGTGACGGTCAGCGGCCCGCCGCGACGGTAGCAGGCCGGGCCGGGATTGGCGCCGGCACTGTCCGGCCCGACGCGGAAACGGGTGCCGTCGAAGACGCAGAGCGAACCGCCGCCGGCCGCCACGGTGTGGATGTGCATCATCGGCGCCCGCACCCGCACACCGGCCACCACCGCGTCGAAGGCGCGCTCATACTCGCCGGCATAGTGCGACACGTCGGTGGAGGTGCCGCCCATGTCGAAGCCGATGACCCGGTCGAAACCGGCCATGCCGGCGGTGCGCACCGCGCCCACCACGCCGCCGGCCGGGCCGGACAGGATGGCGTCCTTGCCCTGGAAGCGGCGGGCATCGGTCAGGCCGCCGTTGGACTGCATGAACATCAGCGGCACCGGCGTGCCGTCGACGCTGAGGTCGTTGGCGACCCGGTCGACATAGCGGCGCAGCACCGGAGAGAGATAGGCGTCGGCCACCGTGGTGTCGCCGCGCCCGACCAGCTTCATCAACGGGCTGACCAGATGGCTGACCGAGACCTGGGTGAAGCCGACGGCCCGGGCCAGCGAGGCGACCTGCCGCTCATGCTCCGGATAGCGGTAGCCGTGCATCAGCGCGATGGCGGCAGCGCGGAAGCCTTGGCGGTAGGCCTCCTCCAACCCGCGGCGGACGGCATGGAGGTCGACCGGCTTCAGCACGCGGCCATCGGCCATCACCCGTTCCGGCACCTCCACCACATGGGAATAGAGCTGGTCGGGCAGATGGATGTGCCGGGCGAAGATCTTCGGCCGGGCCTGATGGCCGATGCGCAGCTGGTCGCCCAGCCCTTCGGTGATCAGCAGGACGGTCGGCTCGCCCTTGCGTTCCAGCAGGGCGTTGGTGGCGACGGTGGTGCCCATCTTCACCACCTCCACCGTATCCGGCGGGATCGGCTGGCCGGGCTTCAGGCCCAGAAGCTCGCGGATGCCCTGGACGGCGGCGTCGGCATAGCGCTCCGGATTCTCCGACAGCAGCTTGTGGGTGACGACCGACCCGTCCGGCCGGCGGCCGACGATGTCGGTGAAGGTGCCGCCGCGATCGATCCAGAACTGCCATCGGGCGGGCTTGACCTCCGCCGTCCCGCCCATCGCCGCACCTTGATTCTCAGCCATCGTCGTCGCACCCGCCGAATCCCTGCGCGGCAACCGCACCGCGCGTGGGCCGGAGTTTCGCGATCCGGCAGCGAATTTCAACCGCCTGCGTGCCCCACGCCCATCAGGGCAGCCATCAAGGCGGGCGGCCGCGGCGGAAAGAACACAGGATCACCGATGAAGCGGCTCTGTCGTCAGGCGGCGAGCCGCTATCCGTTCAGGCGGCAAGCCGCTACCTGGTCAAGCGGCAAGCCGCTGCGGCCGGACGCCGGGCAGGCGGGCCAGGATGGCGTTGCCGGACAGGATGCTGTTGAAGGCGCCGCTGCCGTCCTCCAACGCTTCCAGGGCAAGCGAGAACTGGTTGGGCGGCGGCAGTTCGAACAGGGCCGCGACTTCGCCGCCGTCCAGCGCCAGCCGGCCGCCGAAACGGCGGGCCAGCGCACGCATCCGGACATTCCCGGCCAGACACATCATGTGGACATGGCGGATGCCGCGGTTGCGGGCGACCGTCAGGATGCGGCGGACCAGCGTGCTGCCGACGCCCTTGCCCTGAAGCTCCGATTCGACGCTGATGCCGAATTCGGCCTGATCGGGCCAGAGGATGCGGTCGCCGCACAGCTCCACCGCGCCGCGCAGCACACCGTCCTCGAACGCGCCCAGCAGAACCGTCCGGCCCCAGTCGATGGCAGCGCAATGCCGCTCCACCGCCTCGTCCGACAGCGTGCCGGTGAAGCGGGCATAGCGGTCGGCACGGTCCAGACGGAGGAGATGCGCCCGGTACTGGGGCAGTTCGGTCGGCATGATCTTGCGGATGACAGGCATGGCTCTGCTCACGGTTCTCGAAATTCGAAAACGCATTCGCGCAGAACGTTTTTCCCCAGAACCCGGCGCCGCACGCTCGTGACAAGCGCTTGGCGGTCGCCGTTGTTATCGAAACCGGCGCTCTCTGCGGCGCCCTTTATTGCAGTGCAACATGGCGTCCCGGGCGGATTTCGCAAGCGCTTATTAGAAATTCGCAATGCGAACAATGCTGGCCTGTTGCAGCTGCGCCACAGTTGGCCAATAACCATACGGTCGCTATGCTGCCGGCCCACAGGATGACGGGCGAGCGGAACGCGGAAGGCGGAGCATGAGCATTTGGGGCAGGATCCTGGGCAGCGCGGCCAGCCTGTTCAGCGGCGGGCCGTTGGGCAGCCTTCTGGGCGGGCTTGCCGGGCAGGCGGTGGACCTGTGGTCGCCCTGCGGCCCCGGCGACCAGCGCAGGGCCATGACCGATGCGGAGGCCGAGGAGGCCAAGCAGACCGTCGCCTTCACCATCGGCGTGATCGCCCTCGCGGCGAAGATGGCGCGTGCCGACGGCGTGGTGAAGCGGGTGGAGGTCGATACCTTCAAGCGGCTGTTCCGCGTTCCGGCCGACGAGTTGGCGAATGTCGGCCGAGTCTTCGACCTTGCCCGCCGCGACACCCATGGCTTCGAAGAGTATGCCCACCAGATCGCCAACCTGTTCGAGGACAGGCACGCGGTGCTGGAGGAACTGCTCGACAGCCTGCTGATGATCGCCGAGGCCGACGACGAGTTGCACGAGACGGAGGTGGAGTATCTGCATGCCATCGCCGTGATCTTCGGCTTCGACGAGGCGGAATTCCGCCGCATCGTCGCCGGGCACCATATGGCCGGCGGCCCAACGGATTCGGACCCCTACGCTGTGCTGGGCGTGGCGCGCACCGCCGGCGACGACGCGGTCAAGGCCGCTCACCGTGCACTTGTGCGCGAACACCACCCCGACCGGCTGATCGCCCAGGGCATGCCGCAGGAGTTCGTCGATCTGGCGACGCAGAAGCTCGCGCTCGTCAACGCCGCCTATGACCGCATCCGTCGCGAGCGGGAAGGAAGCGCCGCTCTGCTCTAGCATGTCGCGATTCGTCACGATGTGACTGGATTTTAAATTGCTTTGTCATGGGCCTTATCCCGTTTCCTGACGTATCGTCCCCGATGGGGCGGGCGACCGATTGCCCGCAGGATTTGGGAACGACACGACATGCAACGCACGATCATCCGGACGATCTTCGCTGCGGCTCTGGGAACGGCGCTGGCGGCAGGTACGCTCTGCGCCGCCCAGGCGCAGACCGCCTCCATCGACAGCCCGGTGGTGCTGGGCCAGCCGCTGACGCTGACTCTGGGAGCGCCGCCGTCCGGCACCGACTGTCCGACGCAAGCCGCGGCGCTCAACGCGCAAGGGCTGGTCCTGGTCGCCAACGGCCAGACCATTCCGGGCGCCCGCGCCAGCTTCGGCTGCTCCGCCAAGGGGGAACTGGTGGGCACCGCCTCCACCTCCATCGCCGGCAACGGCGACGACGCGGCGCAACGGCGAGCGGCATGGCAAACCGCCTTCAACGGCTTCTTCAGCCTTTCCGGCACCAAGACCCTGCCGATCGCCTTCGGTCCTGCCACCGGCGGCATGAGCACCGCACCGAAGCTGGTCGCCATCCAGGGGGCGAGCGACCGCGACCTCGGGCTGGCCGGCCTGTGGTTCGCGCTTGTGGCGGCTGGGTTCCTGTTCGCCTTCTTCCGCCATTTCGGCCGCATGGATTCGATCACCCCCATTTCCGGCGTGCCGATGCCGGCCGGTTACCGGGCGCCTTACAGCCTCGCCCGCTTCCAGCTTCTGTGGTGGAGCGGGATCGTCACCGCCTCCTACGTCGCCATCCTGACCATCACCGGATCGATGGACACCATCACCACCGGAACCATGGCGCTGATGGGGATCGTCGGCGGCACCTCCGTGCTCGCGGCCTTCCAGGACCGCCGGCCGGGCGACGACGAGATCCGGCGCCAGCAGCATGCCGCCGCCTACATCGCCGCCGCCGCGGCCAACCCGCCCGACCGGGCGACGATGGCCGCGAGCCTGAACGAGGTCTATCCGCCGACGCAGGGATGGCTGGCCGACCTGCTGAGCGATGCCTCCGGCTACAACATCCACCGCCTGCAACTGCTGGCCTGGACCATGGTGCTGGGCATCACCTTCCTCTACGAGGTCACCCGCACGCTGGGCATGCCGGAGCTGTCTGCCAACCTGCTGGCCCTAACCGGCATCAGCAACGGCACCTATTTCGGCTTCAAGATGCAGGAGCAGCAGGTGGCGACGCCGACGGGGCCGGTTCCGGCGGCCGGGTGACGGAGATCGGGTGACGGGAGCCCGGCTCCGCGGGACGCAACCCGCCCAACCGTTTTTCCGGGTCGCGGTGGAGGGGGACGGCGCGCTATAACCCATCCCCTTCCCTCGATTTTCCGGCGCACGAACGGTCCATGGCTCCTCCCGCACCCATCACGGCGCTCCAGGGCGTCTCCGTCACCTTCGGCGGCCGTCCGCTGTTCGACGGCATCGACCTGTCCATCGCCCGCGGCGACCGCGCCTGTCTGGTCGGCCGCAACGGGTCGGGCAAGTCGACGTTGATGAAGGTGCTGGCCGGGATGATCCAACCCGACGGCGGCACCGTCTTCGTCCAGCCGGGCGCCCGCCTCGCCTACCTGCCGCAGGAACCGGACTTCACCGGCTGCGCCACCGTCCACGACTATGTCGTGCAGGGCCTGCCCGCCGACGAGCAGGACGAGGCGCACCGGGTCGACGCCGTGCTGGACAGGCTGCAGGTGGACGGCAGCCTCGACCCCCGCACCCTGTCGGGCGGCGAGTCGCGCCGCACGGCGCTGGCACGCACGCTGGTCGGCAACCCCGACGTCATGCTGCTGGACGAGCCGACCAACCACCTCGACCTCCCCACCATCGAGTGGCTGGAGGAGGAACTGCTGTCCTTCCGCGGCGGGCTGCTGCTGATCAGCCACGATCGCGCCTTCCTGAACCGGCTCGCCAAGCGCACGCTGTGGCTTGATCGCGGCACGGTGCGCGCCACCGACCGCGGCTTCGCCGAGTTCGAGACCTGGCAGGCGGAGGTGTTCGAGGCGGAGGAGGCAGCGGCCCACAAGCTGGACCGCAAGATCGAAAGCGAGATGAAGTGGCTGCGCGAGGGCATCTCCGCCCGGCGCACCCGCAACATGGGGCGCGTGCGCAACCTGCTGGACCTGCGCGCCGGGCGCGCGGAGCAGATCAAGGGCGGCCAGCAGGCCAAGCTCGCCATCGCCGAGGCGGAGCGCGGCGGCCGGCTGGTGATCGAGGCGATCGGCATCTCCAAGGGCTTCGACACGCCCGATGGCCGCAAGACCATCGTGAAGAACTTCTCCACCCGCATCCTGCGCGGCGACCGGGTGGGTCTGATCGGGCCGAACGGCGCCGGCAAGTCCACCCTGCTGAAGATGCTGACCGGCCAGCTCGAGCCCGACGAGGGCACGGTGAAGCTGGGCACAAACCTCGACACCGCTTACTTCGACCAGCGGCGCGAGGGGCTGGATCCGGAGGACACCATCCGCAAGGTGCTGTGCCCCTTCGGCGGCGACGCGGTGATGGTCAACGGCGTGTCGCGCCATGTCGCCGGCTACATCAAGGACTTCCTGTTCGACACCCGGCAGCTGGACAGCCCGGTGAAGGCGCTGTCGGGCGGCGAGCGCAACCGGCTGCTGCTGGCCCGCCTGTTCGCCAAGCCCAGCAACATGATGATCCTCGACGAGCCGACCAACGACCTCGACATGGACACGCTGGACCTGCTGGAGGACGTGCTGGGCGACTATCAGGGCACGCTGCTGCTGGTCAGCCACGACCGCGACTTCCTCGACCGGCTGGTGACCGCCACCATCGCGCTGGAGGGTGACGGTACCGCCACTGAATATGCCGGCGGCTATTCCGACTATCTGGTGCAGCGCCCTGCCAAGGCGGCTCCCGCCGCCGCCGCGGCCAAGCCGAAGCCCGCCACGGCGCCGGCCGCCACGGCCAAGCCGCGCGGCAAGCTGAGCTACAAGGACCAGCGCGAACTGGACGAGTTGCCGGCCCGCATGGACGGGCTGGGCACCGAGATCGCCAAGCTGGAGAAGGCGTTGGCCGACCCCGACCTGTTCACCCGCGACCCCGCCAAATTCCAGAAGACCAGCGAGCAGTTGCACGCCAAGCAGGCCAATCTCGCCGCGGCGGAGGAACGCTGGCTGGAGCTGGAGGCGATGCGCGAGGAGCTGGAAGGCGGCCGGGCATGAGTTTCGCCCACACGCTCCAGGCGCTGGTGGTGATGGCGCTGTGGGGACTGAACTTCGTCGTAGCGAAATGGGCGCTGGCGGAATTCCCGCCGCTGTTCGTCATGTTCCTGCGCTTCGCCCTGGTGGCGGTGCTGATCATCCCCTTCTTCCGCGTGCCGCGTGACAAGCTGTGGAAGATCGCGCTGCTGTCGGTGACGCTCGGCAGCATCCATTTCCCGATGATGTTCACCGGGCTGCAGGGGATCGACGCCGCCACCGCCTCGCTGGCGGCGCAGGCGCAGGTGCCCTTCTCCTCCCTGCTGGCGGCCGTGGTCTTCAAGGACAAGCTGGGCTGGCGCCGCGGCATCGGCATGGCCGCCGCCTTTGCCGGGGTGGCGGTGATCGCGGGCGAGCCGCGGCTGGGCAATTCGCTCTACTCGCTGCTGCTGATCCTGGCCGCGAGCTTCGCCTTTGCGGTGGCGAGCGTGCAGATGAAGCTGATCGGCGCGGTGAACGGCTTCGCCGTCAACGGCTGGATGGCGCTGTTCGCCATGCCGCAGCTGCTGGTCCTGTCGCTGCTGCTGGAGCATGGCCAGATGGAGGCGCTCGCCAACTCCACCTGGGTGGGCTGGGCATCGATCGTCTACATGGCTGTCGCCGTCACCATCATCGCCTATGGGCTGTGGTATCCGCTGCTCGGCCGCTATTCCGTCAATCAGACCATGCCCTACCTGCTGACGGTGCCGATCTTCGGCGTCGCATCGGGCGCGCTGCTGATGGGCGATCCACTGACGATCAACCTCGCCATCGGCGGGCTGCTGACCATCGGCGGAGTGGCGGTGATCGTCCGGCGCGGAGCGAAGGCGGTCAACGAAACGGTCACGAATCCGACATGAACACCATCCGCCGGATCGACCGCCCTTCCCCCAACCATGGCCCTCGGGCCGATGGTGCGCGGGTGGAACTGTTGATCCTGCACTATACCGGCATGCCGACCGCCGCCCATGCGCTGGATCGGCTGTGCGATCCGGCGGCCCAGGTCAGCGCCCATTACACGGTGGACGAGGACGGCACCGTCTACGCCCATGTGCCGGAGGACCGCCGCGCCTGGCATGCCGGGAGGTCGAGCTGGCGCGGGGCGGAGGACGTCAACAGCCGCTCCATCGGCGTCGAGATCGTCAACCCCGGCCACGAGTTCGGCTATCGCCCCTTCCCGCCGGTGCAGATGGCGGCGGTGGCGGAGCTTTGCCGCGGCATCATCCAGCGCCACGGGATCGCCCCTGCCGACGTGCTGGGCCACAGCGACGTGGCGCCGGCCCGCAAGGAGGATCCGGGCGAGTTGTTCGACTGGCCGGGCCTCGCAGCCCAGGGCATCGGCCTCTGGCCCACGCCATCCCAGGCTGATGACGGTCCCTTCACCGACGCCGAAGTCGCCACGCTGCTGGGACGCTATGGCTACGACCCGGCCGAACCGCGGGCGCTGCTGGCCTTCCAGCGCCATTTCCATCCCAACTGCCTGACCGGCACCCCCGATGCCGAGACGGTGCGGCGCCTGCGCGCGTTGCTGCGGCTGACGGGGCGGTGATGGCCTCTCGCCCCGGCGGGGCCGATCCCTTATATTAGCCACTCCGGCCCAACTGAGCGGGAGAGCGGCATGTCGTCCCTGGCCTACAAGCGGATGAGCCTCGACGAGTTCCTGTCGTGGGACGACGGGACGCAGACCCGCTACGAACTGATCGACGGCGTGCCGGTGGCGATGGCGCCGAGCTATGGCGCCCACCAGATCGTCGCCGGGAACATCGCGGTTGAGATTGGTAGCGTTCTACGCCAGCGCCCGCCCTGCCACGTCCGGTCGGAAGCCGGCATCCTGAAGCCCAACAGCTTCCGCAACTTCTTCCAGGCCGACCTTGCCGTCACCTGCACGCCGCACCGGCATGGACAGTACCACACGCCCGACCCGCTGGTGATCGTGGAGGTCCTGTCGCGCTCCACCGAGGACCACGACCGCAGGGTGAAGCTGCCGGTCTACCGTGCCATCCCGTCGGTGCAGGAGATCCTGCTGGTGCAGAGCGAGTTCCTGTTCGTCGAGGTGCATCGCCGGCTGGACGACAGCCGCTGGCAATGCGATCTGCTGGTTGAGCCCGGCG
This sequence comes from Azospirillum sp., assembly GCF_035628975.1. Taxonomy (GTDB): domain Bacteria; phylum Pseudomonadota; class Alphaproteobacteria; order Azospirillales; family Azospirillaceae; genus Azospirillum. The sequence continues at coordinate 42,086 of NZ_DASPIS010000115.1, forward strand.
ACACCCTGCGTCTGGACAGCGTCGGCGTCGAGGTTCCGGTGTCGGCGCTCTATGCCAATGTGGAGTTGGGGCCGGAACCGTCGGACGTCGAACAGGCTCCCTGATCCGCCCTCCTGATCCGCCCCCCCTAATCCGAAGCGGCGATTTGGGATTTGCCCCCACCGCCGCTTCTCTATATGAACGGTCGCGCCAGATGGCCGGATGGCCGCCTTCGGTTTCGACCGGGGGAGGAAAGTCCGGGCTCCACGGAAACACGGTGCCGGTTAACGGCCGGCGGGGGCGACCCTAGGGACAGTGCCACAGAAAGCAAACCGCCTGGGTTTCGACCCAGGTAAGGGTGAAAGGGTGCGGTAAGAGCGCACCGCGGACCCGGCAACGGGGACGGCACGGTAAACCCCACCGGGAGCAAGACCGAATAGGAGCGGCCCGACCACCGTCCCCGCAACGGGACGGGCGTGGGTCAAGCGCGTTTCCGCGCCGCCGCTCGGGTTGGTCGCGCGAGGCGTCCGGGCAACCGGCGTCCCAGACGAATGGCCATCGCCTGCCCTTCGGGGCGGGATACAGAACCCGGCTTACAGGCCATCTGGCGCTTTTCCCCTGCCCATTGCCCAGTTCATCCCAATCCGGAGTCCCCGGTTGGGCGCATGATCCCATGCCGCCCCATGGTGGCACCCTTTTGCCCCTGCGCCGCCCAATCGGATGGTTCGGCATGGGACGGCATGGGCGCTCTCCGGCGTCATCCACAGGGCGCGGGCCATCCCTCCTTCCCCGCATCCCGCAGTTTGCCGGGCTTTCCCGCAGCCATCCCCAGGATGTGCACGGCCCCATCCACATTTTCCCCAGACTAATCCACAGCCGGTGGATAACTGTGGGGCGATTTCCCATGCCATCCCATGCCGGACGGGGCTTTCCCACCCAAGGTCCTATGCCGTCGGAGGGGGTCGATTCGACGGTGTAACAAACCATGGATCGGTCACATTTTCTTAAAATTTTGGAACATTCGGAGAACCTGTGTGGATAACTTTATCCACATTGGCGGAGTCCAGCGGAATACTGCGAGGATTCCGGAAATTCGTACACCAACTTGCGCAGATGCCACAGCCTGACCCGAAAGTCTTGACACCCCCGTCTGAATACTCGGGGGGCCGTTGACGCCCATGCCGTCCCATGCTATCCCAAGAATGCCCATTTAAGGGGGGCTCTTACCCATTCTGGTTAACACCGGGGGCGGGGGCTGAATGGGCCAAGCGGGGCTAGCGCGGAGCACCCGACCGCGCACGGGGGATAGCAGGGGGGATCGCCGGGCCTATGGCCGTTTTCCTGTCCACATACGTCAACAAAGTTGACAGGAAAGGGCGTGTGTCCATCCCGGCACAGTTCCGGCAGTCGCTTGCCAAGACGTCGGCTCCCAGCACCGTCTATCTCTGGCCCTCGCTGAACCACCAGGCGCTGGAAGGCGCCGACCAGGACTATCTCGACGTCCTCTCCGAAAGCCTCGAATCCCCTGACCTCGATGCCGACGAGCGCGACATGATCGAGACCTTCATCTTCGGAAAGCTGATCCCCGTCTCCTCCGACGCCGAAGGCCGCATCGTCCTGCCCAAGGAGCTGGCGGAGTTCGCCGGCATCACCGAGGAGGCCGCCTTCATCGGCCGCCGCAAGACCTTCCAGATCTGGGAACCCGACGCTTTGAAGGCCCACGAGGCGGCGCTGCGCGAGCAGGTCGTTCGCAAGGACATCTCCCTCAGCCAGATCGTCGCCAAGGCCTCCCGCGGCGCCGCCAGCCGGAGCGGGGAGGGCGCCTGATGACCGATACCCCCATTCACATTCCCGTCCTGCTGGACGAGGTGATCGCGGCACTCGCCCCGCGCGACGGCGGCGTCTATGTCGACGGCACCTTCGGCGCCGGCGGCTACAGCCGCGCCCTGCTGCGGTCGGCGTCCTGCCGCGTGATCGGCATCGACCGCGATCCCGCCGCGATCGAGCGCGGCCGCGCGCTGGCCCAGGAGTTCCCGGGCCGGCTGGAGGTGATCGAGGGCCGCTTCGGCGACATGGACAGGCTGCTGGCCGACCATGGCGTCGCGACCGTGGACGGCGTGGCGCTCGACGTCGGCGTCTCCTCCCCCCAGATTGACGAGCCGGAGCGCGGATTCTCCTTCCGCTTCGACGGTCCGCTCGACATGCGGATGGGACGGGATGGGCCGACCGCCGCCGACGTGGTCAACACCGCCGACGAGGCGGAACTGGCCGACATCATCTATCACCTGGGCGAGGAGCGGATGGCGCGCCGCGTCGCCCGCGCCATCGTCGCCGCCCGCCGCGAGGCGCCGATCGAACGCACGGCGCGGCTGGCCGAAATCATCCGCTCCGTGGTGCCGAAGGGGAAGGGCGACGGGATCGATCCCGCCACCCGCAGCTTCCAGGCGCTGCGCATCCATGTGAACGACGAGTTGGGCGAACTGCGGCGCGGCCTGTCCGCCGCCGAGTCGCTGCTGGCGCCCGGCGGGCGTCTGGCCGTCGTCTCCTTCCATTCGCTGGAGGACCGCGAGGTCAAGGCGTTCCTGCGGGAACGGTCGTCGCCGCCGCCCTCCCCGTCCCGTCATACGCCCGTGACCGCGGTCGCGGCGCATCACCCATCCTTCCGCCTGCTCTCCCGGAAACCCGTGGACCCGAGCGAGGCCGAAGCCCGCAACAATCCCCGCGCCCGGTCCGCCCGGCTGCGCGCGGCTGAACGTACCGAGGCGCCCGCGTTCCCGGCGCCCGGCAAGGAGGCAGCATGAAAGGCAAGACCTGGCTGTTCTGGGGTGGCCTGATCGCGGCCGCCGGTGGCGTGCTGTTCCAGACCAGCTACGACGTCCAGGATCTGGAGGAAAAGCTCGCCGGGCTGAACCGCAAGATCATCCATGAGCAGGAGTCCATCCAGGTCCTGAAGGCCGAGTGGAGCTACCTGAACGATCCGACCAAGCTGGAGCAGATGGCTCAGTCCTATCTGGCGCTGCATCCGACGGAGCCGCGCCAGTATGTGGCGATGGACTTGATTCCCATGCGCCCGGCCGACGCCGTTCCGCCGCCTGCCCCTGCCCTGCCCGGCCAGCCCGGTGCCGCTCCGCTGCCGCCGATGGTGCGCGCGCCCGGCACCGGCACCTCTCAGGTCGCTTCCGCCCGCGTCCCCGCCATTCCCAACAACACCGCCGCCGGAATCGTTCCGGCCAGCGTGCCGGCGGCCGCGAAGCCGCTGCCGATGGAAAAGGCGCTGGAACGCGCGGCGGTCGTCGTGCCCGCCTCCCTGCCGTCGGGCGGCGGCCTTGCCGATCCGGCTCCCCGCGTCAAGCCCTCCGCCCTGATACCGGGTGCGGCCCGCGCGCCGGTGGAGAAGACTCCTGAGAGGGCTGCGACCGACCGCGCCGCCGGCAAGCTCGCTCCGAACGCCCCGACCGCGCCCAACCGGACGACCGAGGTGGCGACCCGGCCGATGCCGCCGTCCGCCGCTCCGGTTCCCGCGCCCAAGGCTGCGGCGGCCCAGCAGCCCTACCAGCCCAAGCCGACCGACAGCCTGGGCCTGCTCGTCGCGCGTCTGGGGGCCAATCGATGAGCGGTTACGACCACGGCGGCCCGGCCGGTTACGGCCAGCCCGGCGGTGGATCCGGTGGCGGGGTGCCCGGCAGCCCCGGCAGCACCTATGTCCCGCCCCCGGCGCCCTCGCCCTACCAGCAGCCGCCCCAGCAGCCGCCCGCCAAGCCGCGGACGTCGCTGGCCGTCGCGCTGGAACAGAGCCGTTACCGTCTGCTGGTGACGGCTGCCGTGGTCACGACGGTCTTCACCGCGATCAGCGTCAAGCTGGCGATGGCGACCCTGTTCGCCGGCGGCGGCGAGCCGCGCCAGCATGTCGCGCTGGAGGTGGACACCACCACCACCAACCGGGCCGACATCGTCGACCGCAACGGCAACCTGCTGGCGACCTCGCTGGTCACCCAGTCGCTTTTCGCCGATCCCAAGCTGGTCTCGCGCCCGGAAGAGGCCGCGCAGAAGCTGGTCAGCGTCCTGCCGGACATGGACTACAAGGATCTGGTGGGCAAGCTGAGCGGCGATCGCCGCTTCGTCTGGCTGAAGCGCAACCTGACACCGAAGCAGCAGGCCGCCGTCCACCGGCTCGGCATTCCCGGCATCGCCTTCGAGCGCGAGGAGCGCCGCTTCTACCCGGCCGGCCCGCTGACCTCGCATGTGGTCGGCTTCACCGGCATCGACAACAGCGGCCTCGCCGGCATGGAACAGGGCTTCAACAAGCGCCTGACCGAGGATCCCGGCACGCCGCTGCAGCTGTCTCTCGATCTGCGGTTGCAGCACGTCCTGAAGAAGGAACTGACGGCCACCGTTCAGGAATTCAGCGCCATCGGCGCCGCCGGCATCGTCTTCGACGTGCGCAGCGGCGAAGTCCTGGCGATGGTCTCGCTGCCCGATTTCGACCCGCAGGATCCGACCGGCCTCAACCCCGACACGCTGTTCAACCGGGCGACGCTCGGCGTGTACGAAATGGGTTCGACCTTCAAGATCTTCAACTCGGCGTTGGCGTTCGACGCCGGCAGGATCCGCCCGTCGGACATGTTCGACGCCAAGAATCCGATCAAGATCGGCCGCTTCACCATCAACGACTACCACAGCCTGCATCGCGCCCTGACGGTGGCGGAAGTGTTCCAGCACTCCTCCAACCTCGGCTCCGTGCGCATGGTCCAGCAGGTGGGCGTCGCGGCGCAGAAGGCCTTCATGACCAAGATGGGCTTCACCAAGCCCACGGGGCTGGAGTTGCCGGAAAGCGGCTGGCCGCTGGTGCCCAACCCGTGGCGCGAGGTCAACAGCTACACCATCTCCTTCGGCCACGGCCTGTCGGTCAGCCCGATGCACACCGTGGCCGCCGCCGCATCCGTCATCAACGGCGGCCTCTTCCACAAGCCGACGCTGCTGAAGCGCAACTCGGACGCCGAAATCCCGACCGAACAGGTGGTGTCGCGCCAGACATCCGACCTGATGCGGCGCATGTTCCGCTTCGTGGTCACCGAAGGAACCGGCAAGTCGGCCGATGTAAAGGGCTATGTCGTCGGCGGCAAGACCGGCACGGCCGACAAGCAGAAGGGCCGGCATTACCAGAAGAACTCGCGCATGTCGTCGTTCCTGGGAGCCTTCCCCATGCACGACCCGCGCTATGTCGTCTATGTGCTGGTCGACGAGCCGAAGGCGACGGCAAAGACCTACGGCTACGCCACCGGCGGCTGGGTCGCCGCTCCGGCGGCCGGCCGCATCATCAAGCAGATCGGCCCGCTGCTGAACGTGCCGACGGTGGACGAGAATTCGCCCGAGATCCTGAACTCCACCTTCCTGAACGCCGCCGGGTCCACCAACTGGCAGCAGTCCCTGCCTCCCGTCTCCGCCCCACCCCCGTCGAAGGGAAGCACCGTTGCGTCTTTCCCAACTCAGACCAAGCCCCGCTGACGCCACCGCCCATGTGGCACATGGTGTGGCCGACCCCGACATCGCCGGGCTGACCGCCGACAGCCGCGCGGTCAGGCCCGGCTTCGTCTTTGCCGCCCTGCCCGGCGTGAAGGCCGATGGCCGCGCCTTCATCGCCGACGCGCTCGCCAAGGGCGCCGTCGCGGTGTTGGCGCCCGAGGGCACCGAACTCCCGCCCGGTTCCACCGCCGTCCTGCTGACCGATCCCCAGCCTCGCCTCGCCTTCGCGCGCATGGCCGCAGCCTTCCATGGCGGGCGCCAGCCGGAGACGGTGGTGGCGGTGACCGGCACCAACGGCAAGACCTCCACCGTCCAGTTCGCCGCCCAGATCTGGACGCGGCTCGGCTTGCCCGCCGCCAGCCTGGGCACGCTCGGGTTGCTCGGCCCCGGACTGCAGGGCTATGGCGGGATGACCACGCCCGACCCGGTGTCGCTGCACCGCGACCTCGCCGCCGCGGCGGAGGCCGGCATCGGCCATCTGGCGATGGAGGCGTCGAGCCACGGCCTGGAGCAGTTCCGGCTGGACGGCGTGGCGATCAAGGCGGCCGGTTTCACCAACCTCACGCTGGACCATCTGGACTATCACGGCACGATGGAGGCGTATCGCGACGCCAAGGCGATGCTGTTCGATCGGGTCCTGCCGCCGGGCGCCGTCGCGGTGCTGAATGCCGACTCTCCGGAATTTCAACATTTTGCCACCATTTGTAACCACCGTGGTCACCGGGTCCTCTCCTATGGTCTGGCCGGAACCGAGCTTCGGGTGACCGGGGTCGAGCCGCTGGCCCATGGCCAGCGCCTTGCCCTGTCCGTGCTCGGCCGCGACGTGACGGTGGACCTGCCGCTGGCGGGTCGCTTCCAGGCCTGGAACGTGCTCTGCGCGCTGGGTCTGGTCATCGGATCCGGCGGCGACGCCGAGCGGGCGCTCGCCACCCTTCCCTCGCTGGAAGGCGTGCCGGGCCGGCTGCAGCATGTCGCGACCCACCCCAACGGGGCGACGGTCTACGTCGATTACGCCCATACGCCCGACGCGCTGGAAACAGTGCTGCGGGCGCTGAAGCCGCATGCCGCGCGCCATCTGGTGACGGTGTTCGGCTGCGGCGGCGACCGCGACCGCAGCAAGCGGCCGGTGATGGGGGCGTTGGCGGCCAGACTGGCCGACCGTGCCATCGTCACCGACGACAACCCGCGCACCGAGGATCCCGCCTTCGTGAGGGGTCAGGTGCTGGCCGGCGCCACCGGGGAACTGGCCGGCCGGTTGGAGGAGATCGGCGACCGGGCCGAGGCGATCCGCACCGCGGTGCGGCAGCTTCAGCCCGGCGACGTCCTGGTCATCGCCGGCAAGGGCCACGAGCAGGGACAAACGATCGGCACCGAGGTGCGTCCGTTCGACGACGCGGACGAGGCCCGGAAAGCCGTAGCGGAGGTTGGAGCATGAGCGACGATAAGACGGTCCTCTGGACTGCCCGGGACGCGGCGGCCGCCACCGGCGGGCGTCTGGCCGGTCCGGCTGCCTGGACCGCCACCGGCGTCACCATCGACAGCCGCAAGGTGGCGCCGGGCGACCTGTTCGTCGCCATCCGCGGACCGAATTTCGACGGGCACGCCTTCGTCGGCGCGGCGCTGGCCGCCGGGGCCGCGACGGCGCTGGTCGACCATGTGCCGGACGGGCTGCCGGCAGATGCGCCGCTTCTGATCACCCCGGTCGACACGCTGGAGGCGATGGCGGCGATGGGTGCCGTCGCGCGCGCGCGCTGCGGCGCGCGGGTCGTCGGTGTCACCGGCTCCGTCGGCAAGACCGGCACGAAGGAGACGCTGCGCCACGTCCTGTCGGCGCAAGGTGCGACCTACGCCACCGAAGGCAGCCTGAACAACCATTGGGGCGTGCCGCTGTCGCTCGCCCGACTGCCGGAAGCCAGCGCCTATGGCGTGTTCGAGCTGGGGATGAACCATGCGGGCGAGATCGGCCCGCTGTCGCGGCAGGTCAAGCCGCATGTCGCCATCATCACCACGGTGGAAGCGGCGCATCTGGAGTTCTTCTCCGGCGTCGAGGCCATCGCCGACGCCAAGGCCGAGATTTTCGAGGGGCTGGATGCCAGCGGCATCGCCGTTCTGAACCGCGACAACGGGCAGTATGCCCGGTTGGCCGCCGCCGCGCGCCGCCAGGGCCTGACCCACATCTGGAGCTTCGGCACCCATGAGGAGGCCGACGCCCGCCTGATCGACTGCTCGCTGCACGCCACCTGCAGCGCTGTGACCGCCGTCATCCGCGGCGAGCGGCTGCAATACTGCCTGTCGCAGCCCGGCCGGCACTGGGTGATGAACAGCCTCGCGGTGCTGCTGGCGGTCAAGGCGCTGGGCGCCGACGTCGCCGCAGCCGCCCGCTCCCTGTCCAGCCTGCAGCCGGTCAAGGGCCGCGGCACCCGCAAGCGCATCAAGCTGCCCCAGGGCGCCTTCACGCTGATCGACGAGAGCTACAACGCCAGTCCGGCCGCCATGGCGGCGACACTGGAGGTTCTGGGCAAGATCGATCCCGGCGCCGGCGGACGCCGCATCGCGGTGCTGGGCGACATGCGCGAGCTGGGCGACCGCGCCGACACGCTGCACATCGCTCTCGCCGAGCCGTTGCGCGCCGCGCAGGTCGACACCGTCTATGCCTGCGGCCCTCACATGAAGGCGCTGTTCGACCGCCTGCCGGAGGCCATGCGCGGCGCCTGGACCGAGACCAGCGTCGACCTGGCGCCCATCGTGACCGCGGCCGTAAAAGGCGGCGACGTTATCATGGTCAAGGGGTCATTGGGCAGTCGTACAGGTCTGGTCGTCGATGCGCTCGCGGCACTCGACAGCGGACGCGAAAGCGAGGACAAAGCCGCCTCCCGAACCACCAACCAGCCGCAGGCGGCCGCGCAAGGCCAGCAAGGCCCGCGAGGCTGACGGACCCAAATGCTCTACAACCTCCTCTTCGGACTGGCCGACGTCTTCACGCCGTTCAACCTGTTCCGCTACCTGACCTTCCGCACCGGCGGCGCCGTGATCACGTCGCTGGTCATCAGCTTCGTGTTCTTTCCGCGCCTGATCGCCTGGCTGAAGCGCAAGCAGGGCGAAGGACAGCCCATCCGTGCCGACGGCCCGGAAAGCCATTTCAAGAAGAAGGGCACGCCCACCATGGGCGGCCTGATGATCCTGATCGCCATGACGGTCAGCACCCTGCTGTGGGGCGACCTGACCAACCCCTATGTCTGGATCGTCCTGCTGGTGACCATCGGTTACGGCCTGATCGGCTTCGGCGACGATTACCTGAAGTTGACCAAGCGCAACACCAAGGGGCTGTCCGGCCGCTTCCGCCTGGGCTGGGAGATCGCCATCGGGCTGGTCGCCTCCGCGCTGATCATGTGGGTGTCCGCCCCGCCGCTGTCGGGCGGCGTCGCGGTGCCCTTCGTCAAGGATTTCCTGATCCAGCTGTCCTGGTTCTTCGTGCCGTTCGGCGCCTTCATCATGGTCGGCGCGTCTAATTCGGTGAACCTGACCGACGGTCTGGACGGGCTCGCCATCGTGCCGACGATGATCGCGGCCGGCTGCTTCGGCCTGATCTCCTACCTGTCGGGCAATGCGATCTTCGCCAATTACCTGCAGATCCACCATGTACCGGGGTCGGGCGAGCTGGCGGTCTTCTGCGGCGCCCTGGTCGGCGCCGGTCTGGGCTTCCTCTGGTACAACGCCCCGCCGGCCATGGTCTTCATGGGCGACACCGGGTCGCTGTCGCTGGGCGGCGCGCTGGGCGCCGTCAGCGTGGTGACGAAGCACGAGATCGTGCTGGCCATCATCGGCGGCCTGTTCGTGCTGGAGACGGTGTCGGTGATCGTGCAGGTCGCGTCCTTCAAGCTGACCGGTAAGCGCGTGTTCCGCATGGCGCCGCTGCACCATCATTTCGAGAAGAAGGGCTGGGCCGAACCGACGGTGGTGATCCGCTTCTGGATCATCGCCTCGATCCTGGCGCTGGTCGGCCTGTCCACGCTGAAGCTGCGCTGAGGGGGCACCGGCGATGATCGACCTGTTCTATATGCAGGAGCTGCCCGTCGCGGTGATGGGGCTGGGCAAGTCCGGCCTCGCCACCGCCCGCGCGCTGCGCGACAGCGGCGCCGAGGTGCGGGTGTGGGACGACAACCCCGCTTCCCGCGCCGCGGCGGAGGCCGAGGGCTTCGCCGTGGTCGATCTCGCCACAGCCGACCTGTCGGACCTGACCACCATCGTCTGGTCGCCCGGCATCCCCCACACCCACCCCAAGCCGCATCCGGTCGCCGAGCGCGCCCGCGCGCTGGGGATCGAGCTGATCTGCGACATCGAGCTGCTGGGCCGGGCGGAGCGCGACTGCGCCTTCATCGGCATCACCGGCACCAACGGCAAGTCGACCACCACCACCCTGATCGGCCACATCATGGCCGCCGCCGGGCGCAAGGCCGCGGTCGGCGGCAACCTGGGCACGCCGGTGCTGACCTTCGACCCGATCGGGTCCGGCGGCACCTGTGTCCTGGAGATGTCGAGCTACCAGCTGGAGCTGACCCACTCCATCACCTTCGACATCGCCGTCCTGCTGAACATCACGCCCGACCATCTCGCCCGCCATGGCGGGATGGAGGGCTACATCGCCGCCAAGACGCTGATCTTCCACCGCCAGACCTGGCCGCGCACCGCGGTGATCGGCGTGGACGACGAGCATTGCCGGAAGATCCACGCCGATCTCGGCGCGGCCGGCGACCAGCGCATCTGGCCGGTCTCCGCCCTGGGGCCGGTCGCGGGCGGCGTCTATGCCGCCGACGGCTGGCTGGTCGACGACACCGACGGCGCGGCCGAACGGGTGGTGGAGCTGTCCACCCTGCCCACCCTGCTGGGCACCCACAACTGGCAGAACGCCGCCGCCGCCTTCGCCGCCTGCAAGGCCGCCGGCCTGCCGGTGCCGGCCATCGTCGCGGCGATGGCGACCTTTCCCGGCCTCGCCCACCGGCAGCAGCTGGTCGGCGAGGCGGACGGCGTGCGCTTCGTCAACGACAGCAAGGCGACCAACGCCGACGCGACGGAAAAGGCACTGGCCACCTTCGACCCGATCTACTGGATTCTCGGCGGACAGGCCAAGGATACCGGGCTGGACGGGCTGGAGGGTTATATGGGCCGCGTCCGCCACGCCTTCCTGATCGGCGAGGCGCAGGAACAATTCGCCGCATGGCTTGACGCACAAGGTGTTGCTTATACACGCTGCGGAACGCTGGATATCGCAACCGCGAAGGCGGCCGGTCTGGCTCTGGCGGAACGGCTGGAGGGCGCCTGCGTGCTGTTGTCGCCGGCCTGTGCGTCCTGGGACCAGTTCGCCAACTTCGAAAAGCGCGGAGAGGCTTTCGCAGCCTATGTCGCGGGCATACTCGGCGCGCGCGATGCGACGAGCGGGGGCGCTGCATGATCACCTTCGACCGTACCGACCAATCGATCTTCGGCCGCTGGTGGTGGACCGTCGACCGCTGGCAACTGGGCGCCATCGCCCTGCTGATGTTCCTCGGCACGGTCCTGATCACCGCGGCCAGCCCGCCGGTCGCCGAGCGCATCGGCATCCAGGACACCTTCTATTTCGTCGAACGCCACCTGATGATGCTGATCCCAGCGGTCATCATCATGGTCGGCGTCTCGCTGCTCAGCCCGCGCGGGGTGCGGCGGGTGGCGCTGGGCGTGTTCCTGTTCTCGGTACTGCTGGTCTTCGCCACCCTGGTGGTGGGCATGGAGATCAAGGGCGCCCGGCGCTGGATCCACATCCCCGGCCTGTCGATCCAACCGTCGGAGTTCGTCAAGCCTGCCTTCGCGGTGGTGGCGGCATGGCTGTTCTCGCTGTCGCGCACCAATCCCGGTTTTCCCGGCGCGCTGGTGTCGATCGTGCTCTACGGCATCACCGTTGCCGGGCTGATCCTGCAGCCCGACCTGGGCATGACCTTCGTCGTCTCCGCCGTGTGGTTCACCCAATTCTTCCTGGCCGGTCTGAACCTGGTGCTGGTGATGGGGCTCGGCGGGCTCGGCGTGGTCGGGCTGATCGGCGCCTATTACACGCTGCCCCACGTCACCAGCCGCATCGACCGCTTCCTCGACCCGAATGCCGGCGACAACTATCAGGTCAACCGGTCGCTGGAGGCTTTCGCCAACGGCGGACTGATGGGCACCGGCCCCGGCCAGGGCACGGTGAAGTTCTATCTGCCCGACAGCCACGCCGACTTCATCTTCGCCGTCGCCGGCGAGGAGCTGGGGCTGATCTTCTGCCTCGGGTTGGTGGTGCTGTTCGCCTTTGTCGTCCTGCGCGGATTCGCACGGGTCTTCAACGACAACAACTACTTCGTCCTGCTGGCGACCGCCGGCCTTCTGATCCAGTTCGGGCTTCAGGCGGCGATCAACATGGGATCGTCCTTGCATCTTATGCCGACGAAGGGCATGACCCTGCCGTTCATTTCCTACGGCGGCTCCTCGCTGCTGGCACTCGGGTTCGGCATGGGCATGGTTCTGGCTTTGACACGCAAACGCTTCGGCCCCGCGGAATGAGGAGGCCGACGGATTTGGACCCCGCAGCGCACAAGGTGATCGTTCTGGCCGCCGGCGGCACCGGCGGGCATATGTTCCCGGCGGAGGCGCTGGCGCGCGAACTGCTGGCCCGCGGCCGTGCCGTGACGCTGGTCACCGACAAGCGCGGCCATGCCTTCGGCGACAATCTGCCGGAGGTGCCGGTCCACCGCATCCGCGCCGCCTCCCCCGGTGCCGGGATCGTCGGCAAGCTGAAGGCCGCCCTGCAGATGGGGATGGGCCTGCTGGAGGCGCGCGCCCTGATGCGGCAGCTCGCTCCCGCCGCGGTGGTCGGCTTCGGCGGCTATCCGTCCGTCCCCACCGTCTATGCCGCCATCCAGTCCAAGCTGCCGGCCCTTCTGCACGAACAGAACGCCGTTCTCGGCCGCGCCAACCGGATGCTGATCGCGGGCGCCCGCCGCATCGCCGTCGCCTTCCCCGGAATCGAAAAGCTGGGCGAGGCGCAGCGCGCCAAGATCGTCCGCACCGGCAACCCGGTCCGCCCCGCCGTCGCCGCCCGCCGCCTCTCCCCCTACGAGGCGCCGCAGCCCGGCGGTCCCGTCCGTTTGCTGGTGATGGGCGGCAGCCAGGGCGCCCGCGTCTTTTCCGAGGTGATCCCTGCGGCGCTGGCCCTGCTGCCGGAGGACCTGCGCGCCCGCATCCATCTGGCGCAGCAATGCCGTTCGGAAGATCTGGAAGCCGCCCGTGCCGCGCTGGAGCCGCTGGGCCTTGCCCGGCTGGAGTTGCAGACCTTCTTCCGCGATGTGCCGGAACGGCTGGCCGCCTGCCATCTCGCCGTCACCCGCGCCGGTGCCTCCACCATCGCCGAGCTGACCTGCGTCGGCCGCCCAGCGATCCTGGTGCCCTACCCGCACGCCACCGACGACCACCAGACCGCCAACGCCCGCCATCTGGCGGAGGCCGGCGGCGCCTGGCTGGTGCCGCAGCCGTCCTTCACCGCCCAGGCCCTGGCCGACCGGCTGTCCGCCCTGCTGGCCGACCCGCAGGCGCTCGCAGCATCGGCGCAGGCCGCCCATGGCTGGGGCACCGCCGACGCCGCAAGCTCCCTGGCCGACGCCGTTCTGGCGATGCTGGATGGCAGCACCGGGGCAAACCGCTCCGCCGACGCCGGCTCCAACCAGACCGACCCGACAAGGACCAACCACGACCGATCCCACAACGCCCGGCGGGCCGCCGGCGCCAGCGCCAAGGGGGCCGCGGAATGATCAAAGCCAGGACTCTGACCCGACCGACGCCGCGCCCGCTCCAGGATTGGCCGGCGGACATGACGCGGACCGAGGGCGGCTGGTATAACCGTCCGGGCTGCCCGCTGGTGCCGCGCTTCCTCGCCGAAGGCGGCTTTCTGCGGGATCGCCTGTCGATGATCCACGGATCGCAACCCCTTCCCAACGACCTGTCCGACGGGGCGGTCGACGCCACCCTTCGCCTGATGCTTCGCCGCGGAAAGTAAGCCTGACATGCGCGCCCTCCCCCTCTCGATCGGCACCATCCACTTCGTCGGCATCGGCGGCATCGGCATGAGCGGCATCGCCGAGGTTCTGCGGAACCTGGGCTATACCGTCCAGGGCTCCGACCTGGCCGAGAACGCCAACGTCAAGCGCCTGCGCGAACTGGGCATCAAGGTGTTCGTCGGCCATCGCGGCGAGAACATCGCCGGCGCCGCCGTGGTCGTCGTCTCCTCCGCCGTCAAGCGCGACAATCCGGAAGTGGTCGCCGCCCGCGCGGCCCTGGTACCGGTGGTCCGCCGCGCCGAGATGCTGGGCGAGCTGATGCGCCTGAAATGGGCCATCGCCATCGGCGGCACCCATGGCAAGACCACGACCACCTCGATGGTCGGCCACATGCTGGAGCACGCCAACCTCGACCCGACCGTCATCAACGGCGGCATCATCAACGCCTACGGCTCCAACACCCGGCTCGGCACCGGCGACTGGATGGTGGTGGAGGCGGACGAGAGCGACGGCACCTTCGTGAAGCTGCCGGCCTGCATTGCGGTCGTCACCAACATGGATCCGGAGCATCTGGACTTCTACGGCACCTTCGACAACGCGCGGGCCGCCTTCGACAGCTTCGTCCAGAACATTCCCTTCTACGGTTTCGCCGCACTCTGCATCGACCATCCCGAGGTGCAGGCGATGATCCCCCGCGTGTCGGACCGCCGCATCGTCACCTACGGCTTCTCGCCGCAGGCCGACATCCGCGCGGTGAACGTGGAGCTGGGTCCCGACGGCGCCAAGTACGACGTGCTGATCTACGACCGCCACAGCGGCGAGAGCCGCGCCATCGCCGGCGTGCGCCTGCCGATGTACGGGCCGCACAACGTCCAGAACTCGCTGGCCTGCTTCGCGGTGGGCAACGAGATGGGCCTGCCCGACGTGGTGATGCGCGACAGCATGGCCAAGTTCCAGGGCGTGAAGCGCCGCTTCACCAAGACCGGCGAAGCCAACGGCATCACCGTCATCGACGATTACGGCCACCACCCGGTGGAGATCGCCGCGGTGCTGAAGGCCGCGCGCACCGCCGGCACCGGCCGCACCATCGCCGTGGTCCAGCCCCACCGCTATTCCCGCCTCGCCGCCCTGTTCGAGGAGTTCTGCACCTGCTTCAACGACGCCGACGCCGTGATCGTCGCCGACGTCTATGCCGCCGGTGAGGCGCCGATCGAGGGCGTCAGCCGCGACAGCTTGGTGGAGGGCCTGCGCATGCACGGCCACCGCCACGTCGTCGCCCTGCACAACCAGCAGGAGCTGGCGCAGGTGGTGCGCGAGATGGCCAAGCCCGGCGACTTCGTCGTCTGCCTCGGCGCCGGCAACATCACCCAGTGGGCGAATGCCCTGCCGGGCGAGCTGTCGGCCCTCTACGGCGCTACCCGATGACGGCGGCGCCGCGCATGAGCCTCCCTGACGGCCATCTGATCCAACGGATGCCCGCGGTGCGCGGCCGGCTGACCGCCGACGCCCCGCTGGCGCCGGTGACGTGGTTCCGCGTCGGCGGCCCGGCCGAGGTGATGTTCCGCCCGGCCGATGCCGACGACCTCGCCGACTTCCTGGCGGCCCTGCCGGCCGAGGTGCCGGTGACGGTGATCGGCGTCGCCTCCAACCTGCTGGTGCGGGACGGCGGCGTGCCGGGCGTCACCATCCGGCTCGGCCGCGGCTTCACCGACATCTCGGCTGATGGCATGACGCTGACCGCCGGTGCTGCGGCGCTCGACCTCAACGTCGCCATGGTCGCCCGCGACGCCGGCATCGCCGGGCTGGAGTTCCTGTCGGGCATCCCCGGCACCATCGGCGGCGCGTTGCGCATGAACGGCGGCGCCTATGGCCGCGAGCTGGCCGACGTGCTGGTCAGCGCCACCGCCGTGGCGCGCGACGGCCGGATGCTGGAGTTCAGCCATGCCGGCATGGGCTTCACCTACCGCCACAGCGCGGCGCCCGAGGACTGCATCTTCACCGGCGCCGTGCTGCGCGGCGAACCCGGCAACCCGCTGGAGATCGCCCGCCGCATGGCCGAGATTTCCGACAAGCGCGCCGACAGCCAGCCCGTCCGCTCGCGCACCGGCGGCTCGACCTTCAAGAATCCTGAAGGCCACAAGGCGTGGGAGCTGATCGACAAGGCCGGCTGCCGCGGCCTGTCCATCGGCGACGCCCAGGTATCGGAAAAGCACTGCAACTTCCTGATCAACAACGGCACGGCCACCGCCGCCCAGCTTGAATCGCTGGGCGAGGAGGTCCGCCGCCGCGTGTTCGAGACCAGCGGCGTGACGCTGGAGTGGGAAATCAAGCGCATCGGCGTGGAGCTTTCCCCTTCTCCCCCCCGGGGAGAAGGTCGGGATGAGGGGGTTCGGCGCCAGCCGAACGCTCCGGCCGGCGGTTCCCCCTCACCCCAACCCTCTCCCCGGGGGGGAGAGGGGGAGACGGCCGACGGAGGCCACGCATGACCGAAGCCCTGCTCCACGCCCACAAGAAGCATGTCGCCGTCCTGATGGGCGGCTGGTCGGCCGAGCGCGAGGTGTCGCTGGTCAGCGGCGCCGGCGTCGCCAAGGCGCTGGAAGAGGAAGGCTACCGCGTCACCGCCATCGACGTGCAGCGCGACCTGGGCGGGCTGATGCACGCCCTGACCAACCCGCGCCCCGACGTGGTGTTCAACGCCCTGCACGGCCGCGGCGGCGAGGACGGGACGATCCAGGGCGTGCTGGAGTTCCTCGGCCTGCCCTACACCCATTCCGGCGTCCAGGCCGCGGCCATCGCCATGGACAAGGCGATGACCAAGCGGGTGCTGGATACTGTCGGCATCCGCTCCCCCAAAGGAATGGTGCTCTCCCGTGGCGAGATCACCGGCGGTACCCACCCCATGCCGGCGCCCTATATCGTCAAGCCTGTGGACGAAGGCTCGACCGTTGGCGTAACCCTGGTCCGCGAGGGGCAGAACAGCCCGGTCGGCGACGATAGCTTCTTCGGGGGGACCTTTGGGGAGCGCGTGCTGGTCGAGGAGTTCATCCCCGGTCGCGAGCTGACCGTGGGCGTCATGGGTGACCGCGCTTTGGCGGTGACCGAGATCGTCTTCCAGGCTCAGGTCTACGACTACACCGCGAAATACAGCGCCGGCCATGCCGTCCACACCATCCCCGCCGCGATCCCAGAGGCCGTGGCGGAGGAGGCGAAGCGGCTGGCGGTGCTGGCGCACCACACCCTGGGCTGCCGGGGTGTCTCGCGCAGCGACTTCCGCTGGGATGACGGCCGGCCGGGAACCGACGGGCTGTACTTCCTGGAGATCAACAACCAGCCGGGCATGACGCCCCTGTCGCTGGTGCCCGAACAGGCGGCGCATGTGGGAATTTCCTACGGCGCGCTGGTCGGCTGGCTGGTGGAGAATGCCGCATGTCAGCTCGCCTGATGGCCGACCCGGACTTCCGCGCCGCAGCCGCCGGCGCGCGCGCCCGGGACGAGATGCCGACCCCGCCGCGCGCCATGGCCGCGTCGGCGCAGAAAGGCAAGCGCCGCCGCGCTTGGCCGCGCTGGACCCGTTCGGCCGTCAAGGCGGCGCTGATCCTGGTGCCGGTGCTGGGGCTGACCGCCGCCGCCGGCTCCACCTGGAAACGCGGCACCCTGGCCGACACGCTGGAGGCGGCGCGGGAAAGCGTCATCCAGACCACCGGCGACCTGGGCTTCCGCCTGTCGGAGATCCTGGTGGTCGGCCGCAGCGAGACGGAACGCGACGCCGTGCTCGACGCGCTGGGCGTGCGCCGGGGCGAGCCGATCCTGTCCATCGACCTCGCCGAGGCCAAGCAGCGGCTGGAAGAGCTTCCCTGGGTGTCGTCGGCCTCCATCGAGCGCCGGCTGCCCGGTTTCCTCTACATCCGCCTGTCGGAACGCCAGCCGATGGCGATCTGGCAGCATGAGCGGCAGTTCACCGTCATCGACCGTGCCGGCCGTCCGCTGGCCGACGCGGCGGAACTGGCCCGCCGCGGCAACCAGCGCATCGACACGCTGCCCCAGGTGATCGGCGCCAACGCCCCGCAGCAGGTCCACACCCTGCTGTCGGCGCTGGACAGCGCCCCCACCATCGCCCCGATGCTGTCCTCGGCCAGCTGGATCAGCGACCGGCGCTGGAACCTGCAGCTCAGCAACGGCGTGACGGTGAAGCTGCCCGAAGGCACCGCGGAGATGCGCCGCGCCCTTCTGCAGCTGGAGCAGATGCATACGGCCAGCCATGTGCTGGACCGCGACATCGTCGCCATCGACCTGCGGCTGCCCGGCCGCGCCGCGATCCAGACCTCCGCCACCGCCCAGCTTCCTGGCTGGGAGGATGAGTCGAAGAAGAAGAACGGCAAGAAATCGTAGGACGGACCGGCGGCGGGCCTTTTCGGGGACGCCCGACGCCGGCAGACAGGGGTAGAGGGGAAGTTTGGGGGGCATGTTCGGGATGGGATTCAACGGCGCCAAGAAGCCGAAGCGGCCGGCCCGTGGCGGAATCGTCACGGCACTGGACGTCGGCTCGACGAAGGTGTGCTGCGTCATCGCGCGGATGGAGGAGCCCGGCTCCCTCCGCGTGATCGGCGTCGGCCACCAGATCGCCACGGGCATCCGCGCCGGGACCATCATCGACATGGAGGCGGCGGAAACCTCGATCGGTGCCGCCGTGCATGCCGCCGAACAAATGGCCGGCGAGACGGTGCACGACGTGGTGGTCAACCTGTCGATGGGCCAGCCGCGCTCCCATGCCTTCACCGCCACGGTCCCCGTATCCGGCCAGGAGGTGACGGAGGGCGACATCCGCCGCGCCATGGCCCATGCCCGCACCCTGCAGGCCGGCCCCGATCAGGCGCTGATCCACACCATTCCGCTGGGCTTCAGCCTGGATGGCAGCCGCGGCATCCGCGATCCCAAGGGGATGAGCGGTCATTCGCTTGGCGCCCAGCTGCATGTCGTCACCGCCGCGGCCGGCGCCATCCGCACGCTGCACGCCTGCATCGCCCGCTGCCACCTGAACATCGAATCCATCGTGGTCAGCCCCTTCGCCTCCGGCCTCGCCTGTCTGGTGGAGGACGAGATGGAGATGGGCGCGGCCTGCGTCGACATCGGCGGCGGCGGCACCACAATCTCGATCTTCGCCGAAGGCAACCTGGTGTGGACCGGCTTCGTGCCTCTGGGCGGACGCCACGTCACCAACGACATCGCCCATGGGCTGACCACGCCGCTGGTCCATGCCGAACGGCTGAAGGTGCTCTACGGCAGCGCCCGGGTGAACCCGGCCGACGAGCGCGAGATGATCGAGGTCCCGCAGATCGGCGAGGACGAGCGCAGCGGCAGCGGCACCGCCAGCCACCCGCGCTCCTTCCTGGTCAGCATCATCCAGGCGCGGATGGAAGAGATCTTCGAAGAGGTGCGCAGCGCCATCGAGCAGTCGGGCCATTCCCGGCTGGTCGGCCGGCGCGTCGTGCTGACCGGCGGCGCCAGCCAGCTGCCCAACACGCGCGACATGGCCGCCCCCATCCTGGACAAGCAGGTCCGCATCGCCCGCCCGACCCGGATCGCCGGCCTCAACGAGGCGCATGGCGGACCGGCCTTCTCGACGGTCGCGGGCCTTCTCCTACACGCCGTCCGCAATCCGACGGAGCTGATGGTGACCGGCCACGAGGCGGTCGCGTCCACCGGGCTCATCGGTCGCGTCGGCCTGTGGCTGCGGGAGAATCTCTAGATGACTCTCCCCGCCGCCATCCACCGATTCCCGAACGGACAGACACCGGACACAACCGGGCGCCGGTCGCGGCATATCAAACATCAAACCCAACGAAAACAGGTTGTGGAGGCCTGAACAGCATGATCAACGTGACCATTCCCCAGATCGAGCCCGAACTGAAGCCGCGCATCACCGTGTTCGGCGTCGGCGGCGCCGGCGGCAACGCCGTCAACAACATGATCAAGTCGAACCTGGAAGGCGTGGACTTCGTCGTCGGCAACACCGACGCGCAGGCGCTGAAGGGTTCGCTGTGCGAAAAGCGCATCCAGCTGGGCACCGGCACCACCCGCGGCCTGGGCGCCGGCTCCAAACCGGATGTCGGCCGCGCCTCGGCCGAGGAGCAGATCGACGAGATCGTCCAGTATCTCGAAGGCTCCAACATGGTGTTCATCACCGCCGGCATGGGCGGCGGCACCGGCACCGGTGCGGCCCCGGTCATCGCGCGCGCGGCCCGCGAGCGCGGCATCCTGACCGTCGGCGTCGTCACCAAGCCCTTCCATTTCGAGGGCGGTCACCGCATGCGGCTGGCCGAGGGCGGCATCGCCGAGCTGCAGCAGTATGTCGACACCCTGATCATCATCCCGAACCAGAACCTGTTCCGCATCGCCAACGAGAAGACGACCTTCGCGGACGCCTTCAAGATGGCCGACGACGTTCTGCATTCGGGTGTGCGCGGCGTCACCGACCTGATGGTGATGCCCGGCCTGATCAACCTGGATTTCGCCGACATCCGGTCCGTCATGACCGAGATGGGCAAGGCGATGATGGGCACCGGCGAGGCCGGCGGCGAGCGCCGCGCCATCGAGGCCGCCGAGGCCGCCATCTCCAACCCGCTGCTGGACGACGTGTCGATGAAGGGTGCCCGCGGCGTCCTCATCAACATCACCGGCGGCTACGACATGACCCTGTTCGAGGTCGACGAGGCGGCCAACCGCGTCCGTGACGAGGTCGACCCCGACGCCAACATCATCTTCGGCTCGACCTTCGACAGCTCGCTGGACGGCGTGATGCGCGTGTCGGTCGTCGCCACCGGCATCGATGCCGCGGCGATGAGCAACCCGCGCACCCTGCATCCGGTCAACCTGTCGCTGGTCGGCGACCGCGCCAAGAAGCCGGCTGCTCCCGGCAACCTGACCGGCGCCCCTGCCGCCCCGGCCGGCGCCCCCGGTTCGCCCATCCCCAGCGCCGCCATCGGCCTGCGCACCCCGCAGCCGGTGACCGCCGGCGCCGCCGCGATCCAGCATGACCCGGCGCAGCAGCACGCCCAGCATGAGGCGCCGAAGCCGGCCGCCGGTCCGCTGCACGGCGAGAACCAGGGCGGCCATTTCTTCGCGCCGAAGCCGGCCGATGCCGGTCCGCGCCAGCCGGTGACCGTCGGCGCCGCTCCGCTGTCCGCTCCCCAGCAGCAGCCGCAGCAGCCCGCCGCCCACCAGCAGGCCCCGCAGGTCCACCAGCAGCCGCAGCAGCCCCAGCCGCAGCAGCCGGTCTCCCACCAGCAGGCTCCGCAGGCCCACCAGCATCACCATCACGCCGCCCCGCAGGCCCACCAGCCGCATCCGGGCGGCCTGTCGGTCGGTCCGGCCCCGGCGCCGGCACCCGCGCCGGAACCGGCGCCGGCCCGCAAGGGCAATTTCCTGTTCGGTCTGGTGACCGGCCTCGGCCGCAAGTCGGAACCGGCGCACCCGCCGGCCCCGCAGCCCGCGCCGCAGGCCTATCAGCCGCAGCCGGCCCCGCAGCAGTACCAGCCGGCCCCTCACCCGCAGCAGGGCTATCCGCAGCAGCAGCCGGCCTATCCGCAGCAGCCGCAGGCGCCCCAGGCCTATCAGCCGGCCTCGTCCTACCCGACCGCTCCGCAGCAGGCGCCGGTCTATCCGCAGCAGCAGTCGGCTCCGCAGCAGGCCCCGCAGGCGCCCAGCTATCCGGCCGCTCCGCAGCAGATGGCTCCCGCCCCGCGCGCCGATGCCAAGCCGGGTGAGCAGGAGGAACTGGACATTCCGGCCTTCCTGCGCCGTCAGGCGAACTGAGCACCCACCGTTCCGGACCGCCGCGGCCTTTTCCGCGGCGGTCGGCCGATCCCGGCGAAAGCCGGAGATAACCGCCGTCGCCGCACCCTGCTAATCGCGGCGCCGGCGGCTCCACAACCTGACCGAACCTCTCGGACCCCGGGACGCCTCCGTGCGTTTCCGGGGATTTTTTGTTGCGCCGCCATTGTGCGTATACCCGATTGCTTGCAATTCGCACCTCTTTTGCCCTGCAACAAACGGTAACAATGAGTGATTTGCCGATTTCCGAGCCCCGGTGTTACCTATCAGCATGGTCGAAAGCGAAAGCCGCCGACGCGATGATCTTCCAAGATCATCCGGCGCGGCATCGCCAGGAACCTCCCCTTCATGACCAAGATGGAAAAGACATCGTGGCCAACAATCGCAGCAACGCGGACGGCATGTTCCAGCAGACCCTGAAGAAGTCGGTGACGATCGCCGGCGTCGGTCTGCATTCGGGCGTCATCGTCACGCTGACGATTTCCCCGGCCGATGCGAATTCCGGGATCACCTTCCATCGCACCGACCTGCGTGGTGCCGCCGCCGTCATTCCGGCGCGGTGGGACACGGTGGTCGACACCCGTCTGTGCACCGTGATCGGTAACGAACATGGCACCACCGTCGGCACGATCGAGCATCTGATGTCCGCGCTGGCCGGCTGCGGCATCGACAATGCCGTCGTTTCGCTGGACGGTATCGAGGTGCCGATCATGGACGGCAGCGCCGCCCCCTTCGTCGCCGCCATCGAACAGGCCGGCATCGCCGTGCAGAAGGCCCCGCGCCGCGTCATCCGTATCCTGAAGCCGGTCGTCATCGGCGACGGCGTGAAGAGCGCGTCCTTCACCCCCGACGTCGCGACCACCTACAGCTTCGAGATCGACTTCGACAGCGCCGCCATTTCCCGTCAGGCGCATGCGCTGGAGATCGACACGGACAGCTTCAAGGACGAGATCAGCCGCGCCCGCACCTTCGGCTTCCTGCACGAGGTGGAGGGGCTGCGCAAGATGGGCCTCGCCCGCGGCGGCTCGCTGGACAACGCGGTGGTCATCTCCGGCGACACGGTGATGAACGCCGAAGGCCTGCGCTTCACCGACGAGTTCGTGCGCCACAAGATCCTGGACGCCGTCGGCGACCTGTATCTGGCCGGCGCGCCCATCGTCGGGCATTTCCACGGCGTGCGCTCCGGCCATGCCCTGAACAACCAGCTGCTGCGTGCCCTGTTCGCCGACCGCAGCGCTTGGCGCTACGAGACGGCGGTGTCGCTGCCGGTCGCGCGCCGCGGCCTGGAGCAGCTGGCGGTCGCCTGACCACAGCCTGTTTCCGATTGGACCGGTTTTCGATTGGGTTTGCCCCTGCCCTCCCCCACCGGGGAGGGCTTTTTCTTTGCGCGCACTCCCCTCCCCTGCCGTCGGCGAGAGTCGTACGAAAGAAAAAGCGCCCTCCCCTCCTGGGTTGGGCGCTCGCTGCATTATCGTGGGCGCTTGTGCTTTTCTGAATTATTTCAGTATTTTAGGTAATTTTCTTCAGATACCGCTTGGAGAGCCCTTGCGTCAAGCCCCTCTCCCCTTGCGGGGCGGGATCGGCCAAACGCCAACGGCGTTTTGCCGACCCGCGGGTTGGGGTGAGGGGACGCAATTTGATGTTCCCAATGGCCTGCGTCCATTACACCCCTCATCCCGCCCCGCAAGGGGAGAAGGGCTACTGGCATGCAATGGTCCCGACCAGATAGAAAGCTCTTCTCCCCTACCCCGCGACCGCCAGTTCCGCTTCGCTGCCGGCATATTCGCCGAAGCGGGTATCTTCCTTCAGGATATGCTTGCCGAGCCAGTCGGAGCAGAACAGGAACACCTCCTCGCCACTGATGCCGCCGCCGTTGGCGCGGAAGTCATCGCGGTAGCTTTCGACCTGCCGGGTCAGAGTGTCATGCAGAGCCTTGTGTGCGGCGAAGGTCGGGTAGTTCAGGCGCTGCATCTGCGCTTCTTCCTCCGCGAAATGGTGGCGGGTATAGGCGATCAGTTCGTCCAGGATCGCTTCGATCAGGGCGGGGTCCTGGCGGTTGGCCTCGTCATACAGCTTGTTGACGATGGCGATCAGGACGCGGTGATCCTCGTCCAGAGCGTCATTGCCGACGCTCATCCAGCGCGACCACTGAATTGGCTCCATGGCGTTTCCTTCGTCCCCCTTCGTTGGGTGCCGGGCAGGCGGATGCGGGCGTTGACCGCCCGTCGATCCCGCCCTGATCCAGGGTCGGGCCACCTGCTTGGCATCGTTTCACTTCCGACTATAAGCGTTGTCTGATCTCACTCCCCCTGTCTCCGTCCGTCAATCCGAGCGAACGGAGATGCGACATTTTGGCTAAGGCCGGCATCCGGTCAGCCGCCGATCTTGGCCAGCCATTCATCCTCGGTCAGGATCTCGATGCCCAGCTCCTTGGCCTTGGCGGCCTTGCTGCCGGCATCGGCCCCGGCGACCAGATAGTCGGTCTTGCCGGAGACCGAACCGGCGACCTTGGCGCCCAGCGATTCGGCCCGCGCCTTGGCCTCCGACCGGGTCATCCGCTCCAGCGTACCGGTAAAGACCACCGTCTTGCCTGCGACTGGGGAGTTGCTGGCTTTCGGCGCTTCGGCCACCAGCACGGTCAGCCGCTCCATCAGGCCGCGGACGATGACGAGGTTGCGCTCCTCCGCGAAGAAGCCGGCCAGTTCCTCCGCCGCGACCTCGCCGACATCGGGGGTGGCGACCAGGTCGAGCCAGGGCTGCCCCGGCAGCTGCCCGGTGGCCCGCTCCATCGCCGCCCGCCAGTCGGCCAGCGTGCCATACCGCTCGGCCAGCGCCTGGGACGCCGGCTTCTTCACGCCCTTGATGCCGAGCGAGGCAATGACGGTCTCCAGCCGCAGTGCGTCGTTGCCGGCATAGAAGTCCAGCTTCGCTCCACAGTCCGGATCGGCGAACCAGCCGAGGATGGCATCGGCGGTCGCCCGCCCCACCCCCTTCAGCTCATGCAGGTCGCGCCATTCCTGCCCCGGCATGGCCTGCTCCGCCGCCAGCATGCCGGCGACCCAGCCCTCCATCGTCTTGTACTGGCGGGCCAGCGACTTGGCCGTCACCTCGCCGACATGGCGGATGCCGAGCGCGTAGATCACCCGGTGCAGGTCGATGCCGCTGCGGCGCTGCTCGATCGCCTTGAACAGGTTCTGGACCGATTTCTCCTTCCAGCCCGGACGGCCGATCAGTTCGACGCGACCTTCAAGGGTGAAGATATCGACCGGCGACTTGATGAAGCCCTCGTCCCAGAACTCCTCGATGATCTTCTCGCCCAGCCCTTCGATGTCGAAGGCGTCGCGGGAGACGAAGTGGCGCAGCCGCTCCTTCGCCTGGGCGGCGCAGATCAGGCCGCCGGTGCAGCGGCGTACCACCTCACCCGCCTCGCGGATGGCGAGGCTGCCGCAGACCGGGCAGGTCTCCGGCGCGACATAGGGCACGGAGTCGGCCGGGCGCTGGGACAGCACCACCTCCACCACCTGCGGGATGACGTCGCCGGCACGCTGGACGACCACGAGATCGCCGACGCGGATGTCCTTGCGGGCGATCTCGTCCTCGTTGTGCAGGGTGGCGCGGCTGACCACGACGCCGCCGACGGTGATGTCCTCCAGTTCGGCGACGGGGGTCAGCGCGCCGGTGCGGCCGACCTGGATGGTGATCGCCTTCAGCCGCGTCTGCGCCTGCTCCGCCGGGAACTTATGGGCGATGGCCCAGCGCGGCGCCCTGCTGACGAAGCCCAGCCGCTGCTGAAGCTCCAGGCTGTCGACCTTGTAGACGACGCCGTCGATGTCGAAGGGAAGGCCAGCGCGCCGCCGGCCGATGCCCTCGTAATAGGACAGCAGCTTGTCCTTGCCGTCGCAGAGCTCCGCCGGTCGGTTCAACTGGAAGCCCCAGCCCTTCAACCGCTCGCGGATGCCCCATTGAGTCTCGGCGATCGGCTCCGACACCTCGCCCAGCGCATAGCCGAAGAAGCAGAGCGGCCGGGCGGCAGTGATCGACGGGTCGAGCTGGCGCAGGCTGCCGGCCGCCGCGTTGCGCGGGTTGGCGAACAACTGCTCGCCCTTTTCCGCGCGGGCTGCGTTCATCGCCAGGAAGTCGTCGCGATTCATGTAGACCTCGCCGCGGACCTCCAGCACATCGGGGAAGGGAGCCGGCAGGCGGTGCGGCACGTCGCGGATGGTGCGGACATTGGCGGTGACGTTCTCGCCCTCCGCCCCGTCGCCGCGGGTGGCGGCCAGCACCAACTCACCACGCTCGTAACGCAGGGAGCAGGACAGGCCGTCGATCTTCGGCTCCGCCACGAAGGTCAGCGGCGCCTTGTCGGACAGGCCGAGGAAGCGGCGGACGCGGACGTCGAATTCCGCCACATCCTCGGGCGCGAAGGCGTTGCCCAGCGACAGCATCGGAATGGCATGGCGCACCTTGCCGAACCCGGCCGCCGGAGCGGCGCCGACGCGCAGGCTGGGCGAATCGGCGCGGCGCAGCTCGGGGAAGCGCGCCTCGATGGCGAGGTTGCGGCGGACCAGCGCGTCATACTCGGCGTCGGAGATCTCCGGCTGGTCCTGCTGGTGATAGAGCCGGTCATGATGGGCGATCTCGGCGGCGAGCGCCGCAAGTTCCGCCGCCGCCTGATCCGGCGTCAGCGCCTCGACATCGATGCTGCGGGGATTGGGCGGCGTGTCGAACAAGTCCTGCATGGCGCGTCTCGTGACGAATCGGGGGCCTCCCACGGAGGCTTCCGGGTAGGGCGGCGCAGGATAGCGCCTGGGGAGCCGTTTCGGGAGTCTTCAGGACCGGGACCGTGCAGTCGGATTTCGGCATCGGGGCGACGGCCGGCCGGAGTGCCTATATACTGATGGGCACATCTTTTTGGAGTCCGCCTGCCTGATGAGCAAAGCCCATCTCCCGGACCTGCGCATCGACGACCGCATGATCGTCGCCGCCGCTCTGGACCGCATCCTCTACGACGATCCCGACCATTTCGCGGCGGAGGACGCGCGCGCCGTCCGCCGCCTGATCCCATATGGCCGCTCCGGCTGGCTGCGGCTGGGATTCCGTGCCGAGACCCAGGGGCCTTCGATGAAGGGCGAGGCCGCCGGGGTCGGAGACGTGAGGATGGAAGGCGACAAGAAGGTGGTGGAGGGCAGCGTCGGCGAGTCGACGGCTTGGCGCTGCGGCCAATACAAGATCACCAACCATGGCGGCGACCTCGAAATCTGGCAGGTGATGAGCGACGAGTATGCGCCGGAGCCGAAGGGCGCCCGGCTGGAGTTCGATGCGCATGGCGAGCCGGAACGACTGACATTCTTCCAGCCGCGGGACATCGAACTGAGGATTCCCTTCACCAGCCTCGCCGTCGGCGTGCGGCTAGGCGGGTGGCAGTTCTGGAAGCAGGTGGCGGAGGGGGTGTGAAGGTGGAGTGAAACTCTGCTTTGAATGCCCCCTCCCCATCCCTCCCCCGCTTCGCGGGAGAGGGGGCATGAGGCTTGCGGAAGTCAGGCAAAGCAGCAGCGGAGTTCCCTCTCCCGCGAAGCGGGGGAGGGTTAGGGAGGGGGCATTCGTCAGCCGACGCCTACCCCCAAAACCGCACCTCACCCCTGCCGGTAGTTCGGCGACTCGTTGGTGATGGTGATGTCGTGGACGTGGCTTTCGCGCAGGCCGGCGTTGGTGATGCGGACGAACTGGCACTTCTCGCGCATCTCGGCGATGGAGGCGCTGCCGGTGTAGCCCATGGCCGCGCGCAGGCCGCCGACCAGCTGGTGGATGACCGCCGACACCGGGCCCTTGTAGGGGACGCGGCCCTCGACGCCTTCCGGCACCAGCTTCATGGTCGAAACCTCCTGCTGGAAGTAACGGTCCGCCGAGCCGCGCGCCATGGCGCCGACCGAGCCCATGCCGCGATAGCTCTTGTAGGAACGGCCCTGGAACAGGATGACCTCGCCCGGGCTCTCGTCGGTGCCGGCGAACAGGCTGCCCAGCATGGCGACGCTGGCGCCACCGGCGATGGCCTTGGCCAGATCGCCCGAATACTTGATGCCGCCGTCGGCGATCACGGGAATGCCGTGCTTCTCGCACTCGTCCACCACATCCATGACCGCGGTCAGCTGCGGTACGCCGACGCCGGCGATGATGCGGGTGGTGCAGATGGAGCCGGGGCCGATGCCGACCTTGACTGCGTCAGCGCCGGCATCGATCAGCGCCTTGGCCGCTTCGGCGGTGGCGACGTTGCCGGCGATCACCTGGGTGTAGCTGGACATGGCGCGGGCGGCCCGGACCTGCTCCAGCACCTTGGCCGAGTGGCCGTGCGCGGTATCGACCACCAGCACGTCGACACCGGCGTCGAACAGGGCCTCGGCGCGGGCCAAGCCGTCGTTGCCGGTGCCGGTGGCGGCGGCGACGCGCAGGCGGCCCTTGCTGTCCTTGCAGGCGTTCGGATAGGCCTGGGCCTTCTCGATGTCCTTGACGGTGACGAGGCCGATGCAGCGGTAATCCTCGTCGACGACCAGAAGCTTCTCGATCCGGTGCTGGTGGAGCAGGCGCTTGCCTTCCTCCTGGCTGACGCCCTCGCGGACGGTCACCAGCTCCTTGGTCATCAGTTCGCTGACCGGCTGGTTGGGATCGGTGGCGAAGCGGACGTCGCGGTTGGTCAGCATGCCGACCAGCTTGCCGCTGCCGAGCTGGTCGCGGCTCTCCACCACCGGGATGCCGGAGATGCGGTAGTCGGCCATCAGTTGCAGCGCGTCGGCCAGCGTGGCGTTCGGCGTGATGGTGATCGGGTTGACGACCATGCCCGATTCGAACCGCTTGACCTTGCGGACTTCCTCGGCCTGCTGCTCGATGGTCAGGTTGCGGTGGACGACGCCGATGCCGCCGGCCTGGGCCATGGCGATGGCAAGGCGGCTCTCGGTCACCGTGTCCATCGCCGAGGACATCAGGGGGATGCCCAGCTCGATGGTCTTCGTCAATCTTGTCCGGGTGTCCACGTCGTTCGGCAGGACCGAGCTTTCGGCCGGAACCAGCAGCACGTCGTCGAAGGTCAGGGCTTCGCGGATTTTGGTGTCGCGCGCCATGTGTGAATCTCCCGGAAGATAAACGTGGCGCACTTATACACAAGACCATGGGCTTGTGAACCCGTGCGCACACAGCATCTGTTATGCAAGTGCGAAAATCAGCGCACTTCGTCGTTCGCGCTGCCGCCGCGGAAGCCGGTGGCGACCACATAGGTCTCCGACGATTCCGCACGGCTGGCCGGCGGCTTGGCATGCTTGACCTGGGCAAAGTCGCGCCGCAGCCGGTCGAGCAGCGAGCGTTCTGCCCCGCCCTGAAACAGCTTGGCGACGAAGGCGCCGCCGGGGGCCAGCACCTCCTCCGCGAAATCATAGGCGGCTTCGGCCAGCCCCATGATGCGGAGGTGGTCGGTCTGCTGGTGGCCGGTGGTCGGGGCGGCCATGTCGCTCAACACCACGTCGGCCGGGCCGCCCAGCGCGTCCTTCAGCGCCTCTGCAGCCCCCTCCTCAAGGAAGTCGGCCTGCATGGTGGTGGCGCCGGGGACCGGGTCCATGGGGAGGATATCCAGCCCGACGACCTTCCAGCCGTCCTTGGCGGTCTGCACCTTCTCCACCGCGATCTGCGTCCAGCCGCCGGGAGCCGCACCCAGATCGACCACGCGCTTGCCGGGGCCGAGCAGCCGGAACTTCTCGTCCAACTGCAGCAGCTTGAACGCGGCGCGCGAGCGATAGCCGCGCTTGGTCGCCTCGGCCACATAGGGGTCGTTCAGGTGGCGCTCCAGCCAGCGCTTGGAGGATTCCGTGCGCTTGCCGGCGGTCTTCACACGGACCGTGGCACGGCGCCCGCCCGGGCGCGTCGACGGAGTCTTTTCGGTCATGATCGCTGCAGTTCCTCGGTCATCCGGCGCAGGCGGGGAGCCTTTTCCCCTGCCCGGCCCATACAAATTCCGGCCGCTCGCCGGCCAAATCCGGTCACTCGCCGGCGGCCCCCATCAGGTCCACCAGAATCCCTTCGCGCAAGCCGCGGTCGGCGATGCGCAGCCGTTCCACCGGCCAGACGTCGCACAGCGCGTCCAGAACGGCGCAGCCGGCGACCACCAGATCGGCGCGGTCCTGCCCGATGCAGGGATGCCGGGCGCGGCCGTCGAAATCCTGGGAGACCAGATGGTCGATCACCGTGCGGGCATGGTCCACGCGCAGATAGCTGCCGTCCACCGCCCGCCGGTCGTAGCGGCAGAGCCCCAGATGCACGCCCGCCAGCGTCGTCACCGTGCCGGAGGTGCCCAGCATCTGCACCTTGCCGGCGGCGATGCGGTCCTGGATGCGGTTGCGCGCCTCGAACGGGGCGATGGCGTCGGCCACCGCCTCCACCATCTGGTCGTAGTTGACGCGGGTGACGTTGGGGCCGCCATATTCCTCGGTCAGTCCGATCACGCCGCAGCGGATGGAGGTCTGGTCCAGCAGGCGCGGCACCCGCCCCTTCTCCACCGCCAGCCACATCAACTCGGTGGAGCCGCCGCCGATGTCGAACACGATGGCATAGGGATGCGTCGGCTCCAGCAGGGCGGCGCAGCCCGCGAGCGCCAGCCGCCCTTCCTCCTGGCTGGAGATGATCTCCAGCGCAATGCCGGTCTCGCGCTCCACCGCCTCGACAAAAGCGGTGCCGTTGGCGGCGCGGCGGCAGGCCTCCGTCCCCACGGCGCGCACGGCGGTGACCCCGCGCCGTTCGATCTTGGAACCGCAGACCCGCAGAGCCGCGATGGTGCGCTCCATCGCCGGTTCCGACAGATGGTCGTTGCGGCTCAGCCCCTCGCCCAGCCGGACGATGCGGGAAAAGGCATCGATGACGCGGAAACCGCCGGGTGCGGATTTGGCGATCAGCAGCCGGCAATTGTTGGTGCCGAGGTCCAGCGCGGCGAAGACCGGGCGCACCAGCGCCGACGAACGCAACCGTCCGGTGTCGTTCTGCCGTTCGCTTTGCACCTGTAGATCCACGTACCGTCCCCGCTGCGCCTAAAGAGCGGAGTGTAACCCGGATCGCAGTCCGGCGGGAACCCCTCTCGACCCCTATCCCGCCGACCCGGCCCCGCAGGGCACCCCTGCGCCGGTTACTGGGCTTTGACGCCGGGGCAGGCGCTGGTTTCCAGCGGCAGGAAGGCTTCGGCCGCCGGGATGCTGCGGATCTGTTTGTAATAGTCCCACGGCGCCTTGCTCTCCGCCGGGGTCTTCACCTGGTACAGGTCAAGGTCGTACAGCACGCGGCCGTCCTTGCGGATGCTGCCGGGGGTGCCGAAATAATCGGTCGGCATCGCCTTCATCGCGGCGGTGACCGCCTCGGCGTCGGTGGTTCCCGCCGCCTTGACGCCCTTCAGCCAGTGCAGGGTGGCGAGGTAGGTGTTGGCCTGCTCCTTGGTCGGCATCTTGCCGTGGCGCTCGAAGAAGCGCTTGGCCCAGGCCCGCGTCCGGTCGTTCTTGTCCCAATAGAAGCCGCTGGTGACATACAGCCCCTTGGCGAGGTCGAGACCCAGCGAGTGGATGTCGGTGATGAACACAATGTAGCCGACCAGCCGCTGGCCGGACTCGGTCAGCCCGAACTCGCCGGCCTGCTTGATGGTGCCGATGGTCTCCGCGCCGACATTGGCGAGCGCCACCACCTTGGCGCCGCTGCCCTGGGCGCTGAGCAGGTAGGATCCGAAATCGCTGGTGCCCATCGGGTGGCGCACGCCGCCGACCACCGTGCCGCCGGCCTGTTTTATCGCCTCGGTCGCGGCCTTTTCCATCGCCGTGCCGAAGGCGAAGTCGGCGGTGATGAAGTACCAGCTGGTGCCGCCCGACTGCACAACCGCCTTGGTCGTGCCGACCGCCAGCGATGCCGTGTCGTCCGCCCAATGGATGCTGTAGGGCGAGCATTGGGCGTTGGTCAGTTCGGTCGTCGTCGCGGCGCTGATCATCAGCACCTTCTTCTTCTCGCGCGCCACCGCCTGCACCGCCAGCGCCACGGAGGAAACCGGGATATCCGTCACCATGTCGACGCCGTCGACGTCGAACCAACTGCGCACGATGTTGGACGCCACGTCAGGCTTGTTCTGCATGTCGGCGGACAGCACCTCCACCGGCCGGCCGAGCACGGAACCGCCGAAATCCTCCACCGCCATCCGGGTGGCGAGCACGGCCCCCTTGCCGCCGATGTCGGACGCGAAGCCCGCCTCGTCCGCCAGCACGCCGATGCGCACCGGCTTCGCGGTCTGAGCCAGAGCGGGAAACGCCGCAGCGGACAACACCGCAGCGGACAACGCCGTCGTGGCAAGCAGCGCCGCCAGTGCGAAAGGCCTCAGCAACCGACCCATGCAATCCTCCCCATCCTTGGTCTTGCGTGACGGGTGCGCACCGGCCTGCGACGTCCCGCCGCACCGTCAGTCCCCGTGGATAGCGGGATTTGGTTTCATGTGCAAACAGTATCGTTTGAAACGTATTGCTGGAGAACTCTCGGCAAAACAAAAGCCCTCGCTCCGAGGTGGAGCGAGGGCTTTCGCAGCGGGCATCTACGGCCCGGATGAAGTCGCCAATCAGGCGAAAGAATTCGGAACTGAAACCTCAGTTATATCGGCCGAGAAGTTCGGCATAAACAGGTAAGCGCCGGTGGAGTCATGATCTTACTCACCCTCCCTGGTATCGGTCTCTACTGTTCCGCCCAAGCTATCCGCTTGGGTGGTAAGGCGTTTCCGATGCTCGCTCACTTCACCTCGGTGTTGATTACTGTAAGACGAAGCCTGCTCCCCTTTCCGGGGGCTGTCAAGAAAATCGCACATTGCGCCGCAGCACCATCCGGGGAACATCGGTCGGCAGTCTCCGATCGGGGGAGGGCTGGCCTTTTGCCAGGGGCGCACCCACCTTGTGGGCATGCCGGAACACGATGAGAACACATGGGGCGGACGGGTCGCGCGATATGCGCGGGTCGGCACCGCCGTTGGCGGGCTGGCCGCGCGCTTGGCGGGCGAGCGCGTGCTGGGAATCCGCGTGGAACGCGAACGCCACGCGGCGGAACTGCGAGCCGCACTCGGCGGGCTGAAAGGGCCGTTGATGAAGGTGGCGCAGATCCTGTCCACCATCCCCGACGCCCTGCCGAAGGAGTACACCCAGGAGCTGGCGCAGCTTCAGGCCGACGCGCCGTCGATGGGCTGGCCCTTCGTCAAGCGGCGGATGGCGAGCGAGCTTGGCCCCAACTGGCAGTCGCGGTTCCAGAGCTTCGAGCACACGGCCGCCGCCGCCGCGTCGCTGGGTCAGGTCCACAAGGCCATCGGCCCCGATGGGCGGGAGCTTGCCTGCAAGCTGCAATATCCCGACATGGCCTCGGCGGTGGAGGCCGATTTGCGGCAGCTGGGCCTGATCTTCACGATCTTCGAGCGCACCGACAGCGCCATCTCCACCCGCCAGATCCAGAAGGAAATCGGCGCCCGCCTGCGCGAGGAACTGGATTACGAGCGGGAGGCCAAGCACGCGCGCCTCTACCAGTCGATGCTGGCCGGCACACAGGGCGTCCATGTGCCGGACGTGGTGCCGGAGCTGTCGACCAAGCGGCTGCTGACCATGGGCTGGGTGCATGGCCGCAAGATCCTGGACTTCGTCGCCGAGCATCCCGAGGCGCGCGACGAACTGGCGATGAACATGTTCCGCGCCTGGTACGTGCCCTTCTACAATTACGGCGTCATCCACGGCGACCCGCATCTGGGCAACTACACGGTCCGGCCGGACCGGTCGATCAACCTGCTCGATTTCGGCTGCATCCGCGTCTTCAAGCCCAGCTTCGTCAAGGGCGTGATCGACCTCTACAACGCGTTGCGCACCGAGAACCGCGAACAGGCGGTGGAAGCCTATCGCACCTGGGGCTTCGTCAACCCGTCGAACGAGCTGGTCGACGTGCTGAACATCTGGGCGCGCTTCGTCTACGCCCCGATCATGGAAGACCGCCAACGCAAGATCGAGGAGACCAACGGCGGCCATTACGGTCGGGAGACGGCGGGCAAGGTCCATGCCGAGCTTCGCCGCGTCGGCGGCGTCGAGATCCCGCGCGAGTTCGTCTTCATGGACCGCGCCGCGGTCGGGCTGGGTTCGGTCTTCCTGCATCTGAAGGCGGAGCTGAACTGGTACCAGATGTTCCAGGGGCTGATCCGCGACTTCGACGTCGATGTGCTGACGGCACGGCAGAGCGCGGCGCTCGCGGCGCAGGGGCTGCCGCAGGCGGAGTGAGGGGCGGCGGGTTCCTTGCGGAGTGAGACCCCCACCTAACCTCCCCCACTGGGTGGGGGAGGGACTGCCGCCGCTCTCCCAAACAAGTACTCACCCCCTCCCCCGCCCAGCGGGGGAGGGTTGGGGTGGGGGTCTAACGTCGCAGGAAACCTACCCCCAAACCCTTCCCATCCGCCCACCGTTCAGTCTATAGCTTGCCCCTCCCATGAAGACCGCCGATTTCGACTTCGACCTGCCGCCCGACCGGATCGCCGAGCATCCCGTCCGGCCGCGTGACGCCGCCCGCCTGCTGGAGGTCGGCCCGACCCTGCGCGACTTCATCGTGCGGGACCTGCCGACGCTGCTGCAGCCGGGCGACCTGATGGTCGTCAACGACACGCGCGTCATCCCCGCCCGGCTCGACGGCCGGCGCGGCGAGGTCGCGGTGGAGATCACGCTGCACAAGCGGCTGGGCGAGCGGGAATGGGCGACCTTCTCCAAGCCCGGCAAGCGGCTGAAGCCCGGCGACACCATCGTCATTGCGGATGATTTCAGTGCCGAGGTGATCGCCAAGGACGGCATGGAGGTGCGGCTGCGCTTCTCCGCCGGCGGGGCGGAGCTGATGGAGGCGCTGCACCGCCATGGCCGGATGCCGCTGCCGCCCTACATCCGCCGCAAGGCGGACGAGGGCGACAACGCCGATTACCAGACCGTCTTCGCCGCGCGCGAGGGCGCCGTCGCCGCTCCCACGGCCGGGCTGCATTTCACGCCCGAGCTGCTGGCGGCGCTGGACGAACGCGGGGTGCGACGGGTGCCGGTCACTCTGCACGTCGGTGCCGGCACCTTCCTGCCGGTGAAGGTCGACGACATCGCCGACCACAAGATGCACAGCGAGTGGGGCGAGATCTCGCCGGAGACCGCTGCAGCGGTGAACGAGACGCGCAAGGCCGGCGGCCGAATCGTCTCGGTCGGCACCACCGCGCTGCGCATCCTGGAGACGGCGGGGCGGGAGGACGGGACGCTGGCCCCCTTCAGCGGCGACACCGACATCTTCATCACCCCCGGCTACCGTTTCCGCATCGTCGATCTGCTGTGGACGAACTTCCACCTGCCGAAATCGACGCTGTTCATGCTGGTCTGCGCCTTCGCCGGCTACGACCGCATGCGGGCGGCCTATGGGCACGCCATCGACACCAACTATCGCTTCTTCAGCTACGGCGACGCCTCGCTGCTGCACAGGACGGACCCATCATGACCGGCATCGGCTTTGACCTTCTGGCGACCGACGGGCGGGCGCGGCGCGGCCGCGTGACCACCGCCCACGGCACCATCGAGACGCCGGCCTTCATGCCGGTCGGCACCGCCGCGACGGTGAAGGCGATGACCACCGACGCGGTGGCCTCGACCGGCGCGGAAATCCTGCTGGGCAACACCTACCACCTGATGCTGCGCCCGACGGCGGAGCGGGTGGCGCAGTTGGGCGGCCTGCACCGCTTCATGAACTGGGACAAGCCGATCCTGACCGACAGCGGCGGCTTCCAGGTGATGAGCCTGTCCGACCTGCGCACCATGTCGGAGGAAGGCGTCACCTTCAAATCGCATCTGGACGGCAGCCGCCATCACCTGACGCCGGAACGCTCCATCCAGATCCAGCACATGCTGGACAGCAACATCACCATGTGCCTGGACGAATGCACGCCCTTCCCGGCCACGGAAGCGCAGGCGGAATCCTCCATGCGGCTGTCGATGCGCTGGGCGCGGCGCAGCAAGGACGCCTTCGTCGAGCGCCCCGGCTACGGTCTGTTCGGCATCGTCCAGGGCGGCATCTACCCGGAGCAGCGGGCGGAGAGCGTCGCCGCCCTGACCGACATCGGCTTCGACGGCTACGCCATCGGCGGGCTGGCGGTCGGCGAGGGTCAGGAGACGATGTTCCGCGTGCTGGACTTCACCGAGCCGCTGATGGTCAAGGACCGGCCGCGCTACCTGATGGGCGTCGGCCGGCCGAGCGACCTGATCGGCGCGGTGCGGCGCGGCGTCGACATGTTCGACTGCGTGATGCCGACCCGCTCGGGCCGCACCGGTCAGGCCTTCGTCCGCCGCGGCACCATCAACATCCGCAATGCCCGCCATGCCCATGACGAGCGCCCGCTCGACGCCGAATGCAACTGTCCCGCTTGCCGCAGCTA
Organism: Azospirillum sp.; assembly: GCF_035628975.1. Taxonomy (GTDB): domain Bacteria; phylum Pseudomonadota; class Alphaproteobacteria; order Azospirillales; family Azospirillaceae; genus Azospirillum. The sequence goes on from NZ_DASPIS010000115.1 coordinate 77,936, forward strand.
CAGCCGGGGCTATCTGCATCATCTGTTCAAGGCGGACGAGATGCTGGGGCCGATGCTGCTGACCTGGCACAACCTGCATTACTACCAGGACGTGATGCGGACGATGCGGCAGGCCATCGCCGACGGCAATTTCGAAGAGGTCGCCAGCGCCATGGAAGCCCGCCTGAACGAGGGCGACATCGAGGCGACCGTCGATCCCATCGCCAAGCCCGGCAAGCCGCCGAAACAGGGCCGCCCGCCCAAAGCCGAGCGGGTGGCGGAGGAAAAGACCGATGACTGAGAACATCTATGCCGGCCTGACCCAGCTCGGCGGCTCCACCGTTCAGCCCAAGACTCCTGAAGAGGCGGTGCTGGAGCGGGTGCCGAACCCGAACCCCGGCGATCCCTACTGCGTGCGCTTCACCGCGCCGGAGTTCACCTCGCTCTGCCCGATCACCGGCCAGCCGGACTTCGCGCATCTGATGATCGACTATGTGCCGGGCGACTGGCTGGTCGAATCGAAGTCGCTGAAGCTGTTCCTGACCAGCTTCCGCAACCACGGCGCCTTCCACGAGGCCTGCACGGTCGGCATCGGCAAGCGGCTGGTGGACGAGCTGTCGCCGGTGTGGCTGCGCATCGGCGGCTATTGGTATCCGCGCGGCGGCATGCCGATCGACGTCTTCTATCAGTCCGCGCCGCCGCCCGCAGGCCTCTGGCTGCCCGATCAAGGGGTGGCGCCCTATCGCGGCCGCGGATAAAGTCGGGCGAAGCGTAACTTTGTAAACGGGGAGAACGGGCGATGGCCCAGCTTGAATTCGCGTTGTGGGACGGTGTCGGCGGCTATTCGGGCCGCGGCGAGGTCATGGCCGATGTCTACGACGAGCACATCCGCCTCGCCCGCGAGCTCGACGAGCAGGGCTGGCACTACTACTACGTGATCGAGC
>NZ_DASPIS010000116.1:0-13200 GCF_035628975.1 Azospirillum sp.
ACGTTGCAATTCAAATCTTTCCTGGCTGCCGGCCCGTTGATTCCATTGAACTTGGCAGACGTCCGAACGGCTTCGGGTCATGCGATCAAGAGTGTTTGACGCTGAAAATCTTCAGTGAAAATTTTCAGGAGAAAGCGACACTGGCAGTCTCCTCCGTAGAGTCCCCGCCGCCTGATAAACGCCAGATATGGTCTGGCTGTTGCCCAATCGCACCTGAGGCTCTGATGCACCAGTCCCCGGCTTGGTCCATTCGTCACGTGGTCACCCGCATTCACGGGTGCGATCTCGCTGTAACCTGGCGCCCTGAATGCTGGGTATGGACCGTAACCGTTGCCGGCGAGCAAGTCGCCAGCGGGAGGTCACGCAGCCAGGATGGCGCCCAGAATGCTGCTGTGCAGGCAGCACGGCGCCACGCGGACGATGGTGGCAAGGTGCAACTCCCATTGTTCTGAGATCAACGGCAACCTTATCGGTCATGCAGCGGTTGCGCACGGCAACCCTGAGGCCGCATAGGCTTGGGTCGGGCTGATCTCTTGCGTTCTCACGACGGGGGCATGCGTGCGCCTGATCATTGAGACAAGCCCATCCGGATCGAAAGTGCTGCAGCTGGGGAAGAGGACGACGTCCCCGCAGCGGTCAGGCTGCTTTTGCCAGAAGCCATTCCTTCAGCTTCGACCAACGGCGCCCCTCCTGCCGTGCTCGCACGGCCATCCCAATCGCCTTCCGCTGGCCCATGACGACGACCAGCCGCTTCCCCCGGGTGACGCCAGTATAGACGAGATTGCGCCTGAGCATCGTCCAGTGCTGCATCGCCAGCGGGATGACGACGGCCGGGTATTCCGAGCCTTGGCTCTTGTGGATCGTGGTCGCGTAGGCCAGCGATACCCTATCCAGTTCGCCGAAGTCGTAGGGGACCTCCCGGCCGTCGAAATCGATCAGCAGTTCGCTGGTCTCCGGGTCCATCGCGGTGATGACGCCCAGGTCGCCGTTGTAGACCTCCTTCTCGTAGTCGTTCTCGGTCTGCATCACCTTGTCGCCGACGCAGTAGGTCCAGCCGAAGCGCTCCACCCGGACATCGCCCGGCGGGTTCAGGACCGCCTGGAGTTCCACGTTCAGCGACCGGGCACCGAGGCCCCCGCGATTCATCGGACAGAGCACCTGGACGTCGCGCACGGGGTCGAGGCCAAAGCGCTTCGGGATCCGGTTCCTGACGACCTCAATGAGCTTGCGAACACCGTCCTCCGGTTCTGCCGCCTCGACGAAGTAGAAGTCCGAGCCTTCGACCGGCGCCAGGTCCGGCATCTGTCCCTGGTTGATGCGATGGGCGTTGACGATGATGCGGCTGGTGGCTGCCTGTCGGAACACCTCGGTCAGGCGCACCACGGGCACGGCGCCGGATGCGATCACATCGGCCAGCACCTGCCCCGGTCCCACCGACGGCAACTGGTCAACATCGCCGACCAGGATCAGGGCCGACCTGTCGGGAATCGCCTTCAGCAGCGCGTTCATCAGCGGCACGTCGACCATGGATGTCTCGTCGACGACGAGCAGATCGCAGTCCAGCCGGTTCTCCTCACCCTGCTTGAAGCCTCCGGCAGCCGGGTCGAAGGCGAGCAGCCGGTGGATGGTCCTGGCTTCCATCCCAGTGCTCTCGGAGAGCCGCTTGGCCGCCCGGCCGGTCGGAGCGCACAGCAGGATGCGGATGTGCTTGGCGGCCAGGATCTTCAGGATGGAGTTGACCAGGGTCGTCTTGCCCACGCCCGGGCCGCCGGTGATGACCATGACCTTGGATGCCAGGGCAAGCCGGACCGCCTCCCGCTGGCTCGGCGCCAGCGTCAGTCCCGTCCTTCCCTCCACCCACTTCAGCGCCTTCTCCATGTCGATGGCGGGCCAGGGCAGCGTCCCACCCGCAAGCCCCCGTAGCCGGGCGGCGATGGCCTGCTCGGCCCGGTACAGCCCGGCCAGGAAGACGCAGTTCCTGCCCTCCAGCTGGTCGGCTATGACAGCGCCGTCACGAAGCTCGTCCGTCAGCGCCTCGACCACCAAATCGGCGCCAACCTCCAGGAGTTCGCTGGCCAGCTTCTCGAGGTCCTCCACCGGCAGGCCGCAGTGCCCCTCGTCCATCGCCTCGGCCAACGCGTAGCCGATGCCCGCCCGGACGCGGACCATGGCCGTCTTCTCGATACCCAGCTTGGCCGCGATGGCATCAGCGGTCTTGAAGCCGATGCCGCGGATGTCCCTGGCCAACCGGTATGGATTCTCGGTGATGAGTTGGATCGCCTCCTGCCCGTAGGTCTTGTAGATGCGTACGGCCCGGGATGTCCCGACCCCGTTGGCGTGCAGGAACAGCATGATCTCCCTGATCGCCCGCTGGTCGGCCCATCCTTTGACGATGCGGTCGGCCCGCCTGGGCCCGATGCCCGTGACCTCGCGCAGGCGATTGGGTTCGGCCTCGATGACGTCGAACACGGCCTCGCCGAACGCCTTCACCAACTTCCTGGCGTAGACCGGACCGATGCCCTTGATCATGCCGGAGCCCAGGTACTTCTCGATGCCCTCCAGCGTAGTGGGCTGGGTCGCCTTCAGGAAGGTGGCCTTGAATTGGAGACCGTGGGTGCGATCGTTGACCCAGCTGCCGCTCGCCTGAATCCATTCCCCGGCCGAGATCATCGCCGCATGTCCGACGACGACAACCAAGTCCCGATGTCCGCGGACCTTCACCCGGAGCACACAGAAGCCAGTCTCGGCGCTGTGAAAGGTCACGCGCTCCACCAGACCAGCCAGGGACTCCGTTGATGACGCGATGGCTTGCCTGCTCATGCTGCGAGTGTGCTGGATTCCCGATCGTGAGGCCAGAATTGTCAGCTCCGCCCCGGGTGTCCCGTCATCCAGCCGAAACTGGATGTCGGTCATCAATCAATGGCTTTGAAGGTCCGCTTTGGGTCAGAAGCCGACGCTTGAGGGTGTCGCGAAAAGGGCGGGTTGGCCATCTCACCGGCGCTGACGGTGCTGATCAGTCTACAGGCCACCGGCCGCGCTGGTCGGTCGCGTCCCCGATGTCAGGCAGCGCGCCGGCGGGCGTCGGCGACGCCGCAGCATGGGAGAATTCTCGCGCATCGTGGTAATGCGCAGCGTAGACTCTTCCGGGTCGAAGGATGACCCTCCACTCATTCAAGGAAGTCGGTAGCCCCCATGCCACCCTCCAGGCCCCGCGTACCAGTGCCGCGATCGAATTTCAGTAAGCCTCGCCCACCTACTGCCGCTTCGGCCGGAGTTCGACCAGCACCCGCCCGCGTGAACGGATCAGCGCTTCAGAAACAGTCTCAGTGGCTCGCCCGCGCGGCCGATGCCGAACGCATCGGAGATGGCGTGGAGGCTGAACTGTGTCGGCAGTATGCTGAGCATTGGTTTCGCGTATCGCGGGGAGAGGACTGAGGGAGATGAGCTGGTGAGTGACACCACCTTGACGCCGCGGGAGCGGGCTCTGATCCGCAATGAGTTCATGGTGCGCTTTGGGCAGGCACCGCGGCTGGAGAGCGGCATCCTGGTGAAGCGGTGGGCTACCGGGCCGAACAAGGGTCAGCCGAAGCCGGGAACGGTCATTCAGGGGATGCTGGACCGTGGGCTGCTGGAGTTGCGGGATGATGGCGGCCATTGGCTGCGGGCTCGGTTTACCGAGGCCGGCCTCGCTGCCTTACGGCACATGGCCGAGGACGCACGCGCCCTGCCACCGGGCGAGTACCAGCACGTCTTGGACGAACTCGGACGCGGGCAATGGGTAGAGGTAGAGCACGGCTGATCTCACGTTCACGCCGCGTTCTCAGATCCCGGACAATTTGCGCACTTTCGTGTAGTGCCCCCAACTGGCGCCAGAACCGCAGAACATCAGCCCCGCCCTTGGCCGCGGTCAAGCTCGTCGGGTGCTGCAGTAGTCGTAAACGGATCAAAAGCAGAGTAGTCCATGCAATAAAGTAGTAGATGCGCAGAACAGTAATGCTGTTCACAGGGTGTTAACTTGTGGCGCCCTATGTTGGCTTCGGGTTCACGTTTCCTCCCGAACCAAAACTAAAGGCCGCGCCTTCTTGGCAGCGGCCTTTTTCTTGTCCACAATTTCCTGAGTGGGCCGCTGGGGACAGTGCAGGAAAGCCACAGCATGTCGGACCAACGTTGACATAGAGAAAGGCTTGCGCAGGACAACCAGACGGCCCGGCTCATCGTTGGGAAGGTCTTCGCTGTACCCAGTCATAACAATAACCGGAAGGTTAGGGCGCTTCGCCCTCAGTGTTTCGATTAAGGCCTTCCCGCCAATGATTGGCATCCGCATATCGGTCACCAGAAGATCGGCTGGGTCCAATACATCAGTGTCTATGGCTTTCTGCCCGTTATGCGTCACGGTGACCCGGAAGCCTTCTGCTTCCAACACCTCTGCCAAAGCCATTGCAACGAGATCTTCGTCCTCAGCAACAAGAATGTGCACTCCACCTACCATCGCTCATTCCTGTCGGAGAAGGCCTGATTTGATCCAAATACAGAAGCACCCCAGCTTGGTCCAGCGGGGATCCTTCCTCTCAGCAACAGCCTTGCGTTCAACTCGTCATGGTCCTCCTGCTCTTTTGCGGAGGCGGACCATTCGGTCTGTCTAATACCTATGGCTTCAGGACAGGGGAACATGTCGCAATCGCTGATTGTTCAGGGAGTGAACCAACTGGGTTCATATCTATGGCTCGTTCCTCCCGCTCAATACTGAAGGCCGCCGACAGCTCCCGCTGGGCGGCCTTCATTTTGCTCACGCACCGTACAGCCTCGTCTCAATAGGGCGCGCCTTAATGAGGCGCCTCATGGAGGCGCTACGGGGAACGGTTTTGCTGGCTTTTCGAGGGGTCGGATTGCCCCCGGCAGGACGTCTTAGACCTCAATGAGACGAATGGGGGCGAAGGGAGACGACGCCCGCAGCCGCCAGTGCCATAACGAGATCATCATGTCCGTGCCCGGCTTCGAAGGCGAAGCCGGACCGGAGGTGAAGGCTGGCACGGCCGGATGGGGCGCCGAGGGCGAGTTGGACCTGGGGAAGTTCGCTTCAGCCGCCCGTCCGTGACGACCGCCGGGGAGAGGCGGCGGTGTGGGCCCCCACCTCTCCCCTTTTACCTGTGATAATGTCCTTTATCAGCGCTCTGGTTGCCGCGCCGCGGCCGGCGTGGTAGGGAGCACCGCATGACCGACCTTCTCGCTCAGATCGCCGCCAAGAAAGCCGAGCTCGACCGGCTGCGGCCGCTGTCGCCTCAGGGGCTGAGCAACCTCGAGCATGTCTACGACCTCGAGTTGACCTACACCTCGAACGCGATCGAGGGGAACACCCTGACCGCCGCCGAGACGATGCTCGTCATCGAAAAGGGGATCACCATCGGCGGCAAGCCGCTGAAGGATCATCTGGAAGCGGTCGATCTCTACGACGCCCTGCAGTATGCCCGCGCGTTGGCGCAGCGCGGCAGTGTCCTGACCGAGGCCGATGTGCGCCTGTTGCACAGCCTGGTGGTCAAACGGTCGGCACCGGAGATCGCCGGCCGCTATGCCGATCAAGGCCGCTATGTTCTGACCGACAGCGGCCGTCACGCCTTTCCGTCGCCGGCGGAGGTGCCAGCTTTGATGGGCGATTTCGCTGCCTGGCTGACGACCGCGCCCGACACGCCGGACACGGCCTTCACCGCGCACCGCCGCCTGGTCGAGATTCATCCGTTCAACGACGGCAACGGCCGCACGGCGCGGCTGCTGATGAACTTGATCTTGCTGCGCGGGGGCTATCCGCCGGTCGCCGTGCGTCCCTTGGACCGTCCGGCCTATATTCAGGCTTTGCAGCAGGCGCAGGCTGAGCAGGGACCGGCCGCCTTCAATCGTCTGCTTGGCGAGCGCCTGAACGCGATCCTGGACGAGTATTTGAGCGCCTTGCACCAGGCAATTCCCTCGCCGCCCCCAAACGGTGAGGGGGCGGCGGGGTGAGCCGGAGCGTGCCGGTTCCGATCGTCTCACCGGTGGTTCCAGCCCTGGTTGCCGCTGCCGGTGAGCAGGCAACTCTTCGCTTTCTGGAGTTCTTCGCGGCCACCCTGCGCAACCCGCACACCCGGCGGGCCTACGCCCGGGCGGTCAGCGATTTTCTGGCCTGGTGCGAGGCCGTTGGCGTGGTGTCGCTTGCCACGGTGCAGCCGCTGCACATCGCAACCTGGGTCGAAGGGCTGAGCCGCAGCCACGCGGCGCCGACGGTCAAGCAGCGGCTCGCCGCGGTGCGCCACCTGTTCGACTGGCTGGTGGTGGGCCAGGTGGTGACGGTGAACCCGGCGTCGTCGGTGCGGGGCCCGCGGCATGTCGTGCGGGTGGGGAAAACCCCGGTGCTGGATCCGGCGGAAGCCCGGGTGTTGCTCGACAGCATCGACGTCACCACGCCGGGCGGCCTGCGCGACCGCGCGCTGATCGGGCTGATGGTCTACAGCTTCGCCCGCGTCGGCGCCGCCCTGGCGATGCGGGTGGAGGACGTCTATCCCCAGAACCGCCGGCTGTGGGTGCGGCTGCGGGAGAAGGGCGGCAAGACCCATGCGCTGCCCTGCCACCACACGCTCGAAGACTATCTGGCGGCCTACCTGGACGGCACCGGCTTGCGCGACAACCCCAAGGGGCTGCTGTTCCGCACGATCGGCCGCGGCACCGGCCGGCTGTCTGAGCGCCCGCTGCCGCAGGCGAGCGCCCATGCCATGGTGCGCCGGCGGGCTGCCGCCGCCGGCATCGCCACGCCGCTCGGCTGCCACAGCTTCCGCGCCACCGGCATCACCGCCTACTTGGCCAACGGCGGCACGCTGGAGACCGCTGCCGCGATGGCCAACCACGCCTCCACCCGGACCACCCAGCTCTACGACCGCCGCGGCGATCGGGTCAGCCTGGACGAGGTCGAGCGCATCCGCATTTGAGGCGTGGACCTCCGGGATGGACGAGGTCATCGACGTTTCGCCCCCCTTTTCCCCTGGAGTATTTTGTGAATTCAAACAGGCGGCTTGGGGACCGCCGGCACCTCCTTCGCGGCCTGTTTGGCCTTCGTCTCCATCCGTGATCCCTCAAATCAGGTCCGCGGAATTCTTCGCGCGAAGATTGTACTGGGCCTCCTTGATTTCGGGCCTGCCAGCGATCGGTTCGGAGACCTGCGGCGCGTGTGCTGGCAGGGCAGGCGGCGCGAGCGGCGGCGTCATAGGGGGCGTGTGCAGGCTCTCCTTCGGCTCCCCGGTCAGGACCAACGAAGACGCGTAAGGCTAGAGTTATGGATGTATCATATCCAACTCTGGCGCGTGTCTGCTGGAGACGGTCTTCACCGGCCAGCCCTGCTGCAGCTCAGTGCGGATTGCGTCGATCCGGGCCAGGAAGAGGGCGCGCCGGTCGCCCGTCCGCCCTCTTGTGGGCTGCTGCTCAGCCATCAGTGCCTTCGCTCTTGTGTCCAGAACGGGGACGCCACCAATCTGTGAAATTTTCCGCAATTATATGAAATTATCTGAAATCATATGAAATTCCGGGCAGCGTTGGGCTGCTGCTTATGAAACCATGTGAAATTATATGAAATCGTATGAAATTATATGAAATTGACTGCGAAACTCTGCGATTTTGACTCGGTTGGGAGAGGCCGTTTCAGATGATTGCAGATAATTTCATACGATTTCATGTTTGAGGATCGCAAGATGTGTGTTGTAGGCCTACACGGCAGAGCCGTGCAGCCCTCCACCACCCGCGCTTACTCGCCCTTTGGGCTCGACGCTGATCTTGCTCTGCGAGGCATACGGCGGCTGCCGCCGCTTTGAACGCCAGGAGGAAAATCCCGATGACAGCACCGACCACGGGCGAGACCCGAGACCGACAACGGCCCTTGAAGGTGTGGGTGAATGCGGCCGAGCGGGCGCGCATCGAAGCGCAGGCAGAGGCGGCCGGCTTGTCGGTGTCGGCCTATCTTCGGAGTGTCGGGCTGGGGTATCAACCACGCAGCGTGGTGGACCTTGATGCGGTCGAGCGGCTGGCGAAAGTGAACGCCGACCTTGGGCGGCTGGGCGGCCTCTTAAAGTTGTGGCTGACCGACACGCCAGGGCGGGGTGTGCCCGTCGCGGACGTGCGCGAGCTGCTGAGTCAGATCAAGGACACCCAGGACGATCTTCGCCATGCGGTGACCCGGTTATGATCGCCAAGCGGGTCAGGCGGACGGCGGCGACCTCCGATTTCGCAAGATTGGGTCGTTATATTATGGCGGCCAAGACCGAGACGGCGGCCCAGTTATGGACGCGGACGGCGGACTACATTCTGGACGCCAAAGGCGGCGGGGAAAAGCTGGCGGATGATGGTTGTGATGCAGGTAGGCCAGCAGCGAGCGGATCCCTGGGTCGAAAGGCGTTCCCGGAAGCATGGTGGCGGGCGGCTTGGCCCGATAGCGCCGCTCGCATTGCTTACAGCGGCCGCCGAACAACTGTAAGCATAGCGAGCGCACAATGTGCGCGCGCTCGTGGAAGCCTTCTTCAACCGCTACAAACACGTGATCGGAGATGGCCTACGCTTCCACACCGACGACCGGCAACAGACCGAGATCGCGGTTGCCGTCCTCGTCCTGAACCGCATGCTCCACCTCGGACGCCCGGACTCTGTCCGCGTTGTCTGATCAGGGACACCAACCTGCCGACATCAGCTTTTGCTGCCTCTATGCAATAGCGTCGCGCGGATTTCAATTGTCATCAGGCTTATTGCTTAAGTACAGGTTTTCTATCATCGAATGGGCTGGGGGAGTGGTGAAGATGGGGGTTCTTTTGTCGAAGTGTGTCAAGGTTTTCGTCAGTTCAGGAATTGTGATTGCCGCGGGGATGCTCGGCGGCAGCGTGCCGGCGGGGGCGGCGGAGCTGTTCGGGTTGAGCGGCACGGTCACCAGCACCAACGGCATCTCCCAGAGCGGCTCTGCGTCGTTCAACGCCATCGAGGATCTGGCCGATAGGCTCGACAATTCTGGGTTGCGCTCCGTGTTCAGCAACTACACCAGCGTTGCGGCCGCCAACGTGACGCTGAACGTCCGCGGCCTTCCGGCGACGGCGTCCTACGCGCTCAACTCCACCGCACTGCGCTTCCAGGTGCCGTCGGCCGGCATCGACATCACCTTCCGGGGAGCCACCCGCGACCAGAGCCAGGACCAACTGCTGGACTTCCTCAAGGGCAAAGGGTCCGGCCTCCTGACCGAGATGCTGAAGTCGCTCGTCGCCAACTCGCCGGTCGATCCTGTCGCCGGCAACCCGGCCAGCCTTCAGAGCCGCATGAGCGAGCAGACCTTCGGCAACGCCACCGGCTTCGGCACGCTGGGCGATCCCACCGGGACGCCGGACGGCAAGGGCGGCTTCGTGGCCGTGCCCAACCTCGTCACCGTGGGCGGGGACGTCGGCGTCGCGCGGTCCGGCGGCTACACCAGCCAGATCGCCACGATCCCGATCAAGTACTCGTACTATTTCAGCGATCCGCGCTACGCCATCACCGTAGACCTGCCGATCACCTATGTCCGCACCGAAGGTGCCAATTCCGGCCAAGCCTCGCTCGGCCTCGGCTTCCGCTTCCCGGTTGCGGAGAACTGGTACTTGGTTCCCTCCGCCCGCGTCGGCGCGGCCGGTTCGCTGGACCTCGGCGCCGGGGCGCTTCTGTATTCGGGCGACCTGACCAGCGTCTACAACATCTACACCGGCGACCTGAAGGTCACGATCGGCAACGGCGTCGGCTATTACCGGTCGCAGAAGCTCCATATCGGCGACGTCAGCATCGACTACGATCTGCAGAACACCGCGCTGAAGAACGGCGTCAGCGTCGAAGGGCCGCTGGGCTTCACGATGTTCGACCGGCCGACCTCCTGGCAGGCCTATGTCACCGACACCCACATGTTCGGTGACAAGCTGTATGTGCAGCATTACGACGAGGTCGGCCTGCTGTTCGGCACCCGCCCGACCATGGACGGCCAGTCCTGGGACTCCTTCCGCCTGGGCATCAGCTACACCCACGGCAAGAACTACAACGCCCTGAAGGCCAATTTCGGCTACCGCTTCTGACGCGGAGCCGGCATCCCCGCGGGCCGTCGCCGCGCCGGCCCGCGGGGGCCTTCCGACCTGGTCCCATCCGGAACGGCCGCAGGAGCGCCGCCATGACGCCCGTCACCCTTTTCACCTCCAGGCCCGCCGGGCGGACGACGCCGCTTTTCCGCCGGCTCACGCTGCTGGGTTCTCTGCTCGGCCTTCTGGGGGCGACGCTGTCGGGTTGCGGCGGCGGCGTCATGGCGGTGAATTACGTCGCCAGCCAGTCCGAGCTGAAGGCGTCCGCCAACCTGTCGGACACCGATCTGGCGGACCTGCGCGACGGCCGCCTGACGGCGTTGCGCGAGCGCTATGACCAGGTGCCGGCCGACCGGCTCAGCGACGGACAGCTGTCGCTGCTCTGCGACGTGCGGCTGAAGCTGCAGGATTTCGGCAGGGCACAGCTCTGCAACGAGACGCTTGCCGTGCGCGCGGCGCGGAACGGCGATGCCGCCCTGATCGGCAAGGTGCGCGGCAGGCGCGCCCTGTTCGCTCTGGCCCAGCAGCGCTACGGCGACGCCGTCGCCGAACTGGAGGGCAACCAGAGCGAAGGAGGCCGTTATGTGCGCGCGCTCGCCCAGGCTCGGCTCGGCAAGACCGCGGAGGCCCGCGACGCCGCGGCGCTGCTGGCCAAGCAGTTCAAGCCCCGACCCGTCTTCTACGCGGCCTCGCTCTACGCCGCGGCCGGCGACTGCGGGCAGTCCCTGCGGCTGCTGGAGGATCCGGAACGGCGGCTGCTCGCCGACTATGGCCTGACCGCCCTTTCCGAAGGCGCAAGCGCCAACAAGGCCCCGTTCCGCCTCGATGTCTTCGACGATTTCAGCTATGGCTGGTTCGGCGACTTCTCCTTCGCGCCGGCCGCCAATGTCTATGTGGAGATGCTGGCGGCGCAATGCATGGCCGAAACCGGCCGGACCGCCATGGCGGTCGACCGGCTGAACCGGCTGCTGGCCTTCCCCGATCTGCGGGCCTACCGCGACGTCCACTGGGCGGCGATGTACCGGCTGGGCCGTCTGCGCCAGCAGGCCGGCGACCGGGACGGCGCCCTGTCGCTGTTCCGCTCCGCCGCCGAGGTGGTGGAACAGTCGCGCGCGACCATCCTCAGCGAAAACGGCCGCATCGCCTTCGCTCTCGACAAGCAGCAGCTCTATGGCGATCTCGTCGACGGGCTGCTCCGCGACGGACGGCAGGAACAGGCGTTGGAGGTGGTGGAGCGCGCCAAGAGCCGCGTCCTGGTCGACATGCTGTCCAGCCGGCACGACTTCGCACCGAACGACCTGCCGGTCGGGGAGGCGCGCCAGCTGCTCGCCCAACTCGACGAGGCGCAGGCCTCCTTCTCGACGATCGCCTTGCGTGGCGACGGCGGGGCTGCGGGCGGCGGTACGGATGCCGCCCTGTCTGCGATCCGCGCCGCCAACGGCCGCATCCGCAGCCGGTCGCCCAGCCTGGCCCCCCTGGTCAGCGCCGTTCCCTTCCGCTTCGCCGAGCTGACGGCGGTCCTCCAGCCGGGAGAGGCCGGCATCGTCTATTACAATGTCGGCGAGCACTGGTACGCTTTCATCCTGTCTGCCGGAACAGCGCGCACGGTCGATCTGGGGACGCCGCCGGTCCGCACGCTGGTGCTGCAATTCCTCAAGCAGCTGTCGGATCCGGCGAGTACCGGCTATTCAGCCGCCGCGCGCGCCCTGGGCGACGCGGTGCTGGCGCCGGTGCTGACTGCCGCGTCAGGGCAGAAGCTGCTGATCGTCCCGCATGGTCCGCTCCATTACGTCCCGTTCGCCGCCATCGACGGCGCAGGCGGTCCGCTGGTCGCCCAACGCGCGATCCGGATGGCGCCCAGCCTCAGTGCGCTGATCGCCACACGGTCGCGGCCGGCCATGATGGTAGGCACGGCCGACCGCCGCGGCGCAATCTTCGGCAATCCCGCTCGGCGCGAGGCCGGCCTCGACCTACCAGGAGCCGAGGCGGAGGCGCTGGCGATCGCGCACATCTATCCAAAGTCGGACCTGTTCCTGCGCAGCCAGGCTACGCTTGGCCAATTCCGCAGCGCGGCACAGGGCAAGGCCTTCGTCCACATCGCCGCACACGGCCTGTTCCAACCGGCCGATCCGCTGTCCTCGCGCCTGCTGTTCAGCCCGTCCGGCGACAACTCTGGCGACCTGACGGTCGGCGACCTCTACGGCATGCGGCTGGACTCGTCGCTGGCGGTGCTCAGCGCCTGCCAGACCGGTCTCAGTGACGTGTCGCCGGGCGACGACCTGATCGGGCTGGTGCGCGGCTTCATGTTCTCCGGGGTGGGCGGGGTCGTCGCCACCTATTGGAACGTTGCCGACGAATCGACTGCGCTTCTGATGCAGACCTTCTACAGCCGCTTGAACTCCGGCGCCTCGGCGCAGGAGGCCTTGCAAGCCGGCCAGACGGCGGTCCGGCAGCGTTTTCCCCATCCCTTCTACTGGGCGCCTTTCGCCCTGATGGGGGCCGATGCTCGCCTCTGATGATTGATGACCTATCTAGGAGGCTGTCCGAGTAAAGGTGTGGACGGCGGGCAGCGATCGTGATTCGCTTGGGGCATGAGCAAGAGCTTTCGCCTCTGGGACGTTGATCAAGGCTGGCTGCTTCCGCCGTCGCTGCACGAGTTCGTGCCGGCTGGTCATCTGGCGCATTTCGTTCGCGACACGGTGCGGGAGGCTCTGGACCTCTCGGCGACCCTGGCGGTGTACACGGAGCCGCGCGGCTATCCGCCATATCACCCGGCGATGATGGTGGCGCTGCTGCTGTACGGCTACAGCCGCGGCGTCTACTCGTCGCGCCAGTTGGCGCGGGCGTGCGAGGAGCGCGTCGACTTCATGGCGGTGACAGGGCTGCAAAGGCCCGACTTCCTCACCATCGCTGATTTCCGCAAGCGCCATTTGGGGCGCGTTGGCCGGGCTGTTCGAGCAGGTGTTGCGACCGGTACGTGTCAACGCGAATGAGACAGCCAGGATTTGAGTTCAAGCTCGGGTCACTTGCGTGATCGGAGGCGCTAGCAAACTGGTCGCCGTGTCCGTCTGCTCGCAGGATGCCGGCGGGCTCAGGTCGCGCAAGGCCCTTC
>NZ_DASPIS010000117.1:0-2778 GCF_035628975.1 Azospirillum sp.
ACGTTGCAATTCAAATCTTTCCTGGCTGCCGGCCCGTTGATTCCATTGAACTTGGCAGACGTCCGAACGGCTTCGGGTCATGCGATCAAGAGTGTTTGACGCTGAAAATCTTCAGTGAAAATTTTCAGGAGAAAGCGACACCGCTGCCGGGCCTGCGGGCGCCAGTTCAATGAACGCACGGGCACGACGCTGAACCGGCTGCAGCTGCCAACGGACGTAGTCTTCCTGATCGTACTCTGGCGCTTGCGCCTGAAGCTGAGCCTGCGCGATCTCGCCGAGATCCTGCTGCTGCGCGGACTGGTCTTCTCCCACGAGGCGGTGCGCGAGTGGGAAGTCAAGCTGGCGCCCTTGCTCACGGAGGCCCTGCGCAAACGCCGGAAGGGCCAAATCGGCCGGAGCTGGTACGTGGACGAAACGTACCTCAAGGTCGCCGGCGCGTGGCAATACCTGTACCGGGCCATCGACACCGACGGCAATCTGGTCGATATCTACCTGAGCGCGACCCGCAACCAGGCCGCCGCCGAGGCGTTCTTCCGCTCCGCCGTGGACGTCACCGGCGTCATCCCGGAGACCATCACCACCGACAAGCATGCCGGCTACCCGCCGGCCCTCGAGGAGGTGTTCGGCGACGACGTCGAGCATCGTACTTCCAAGTTCAAGAATAACCATCTCGAGCAAGATCATCGCGGGGTCAAAGGCCGCACGCACCCGATGCGCGGCTTCCAAACCCACATCAGTGCTCACCGCTTCTGCCGGGCGCACGATGTGGTGCGCAACTTCCTGCGGCCGGCGACCAAGCGCAAGCAGCACGTCCCAGCGGCGCGCCGACGGGCGATCCATGTCCAGAGGGTCGCCGCCTTGCGCGACTTGCTCGTTGTCGCCTGACCAACACGGAGCCGGAGGACGGGCTCTCTGCGCCTACTCGCTCACCTTGGCGCGAGACCTGACGGAACCGTCTCAGCGGTGTCGCTCACCACCGCGGTGGCACGCGGCGGGATGATAACGTCGGCGTTCGGCGCATGCGCCGCAACGGTCCGGTAGGTTGGCTCGCCGTCGTACGCACCGTCGGCGATGACCGCATCGATCGGGCGGGTGATCTGGTCGAGCAACGAGCCGACCAGTGAAGCGTCCCCCTCCTCGTTGCCCGCCAACTCCGAGGCAAGGACCTCGCCCGTGTCGGGATCGACCGCCAGATGAAGCTTTCTCCTGCTCCGGCGCGCCGGGCCGCCGTGTTTCTGCAGGTGCCATTCGCCTTTGCCGAACACCTTCAGCCCGGTGGAGTCGATGACCACGGTGACCGGCCCATCCGTCCTGGCCAGCGCCGTCTCGACTGCCAGATCGGCGCTGCGCCGGGAGAAGGTCGTGTGATCCGGGACCGGCAGGTCCAGACCGAGCAGGCGCGTGAGCGAGCCCAGCAGGCCCTCGGTCTGCCGCCACGCCCGACCGAAGGCCAGGCGCAGCATCAGCCCGGTCTCAATTGCGATGTCGGAATAGCGGGAAGGCCGGCCCCGCCGTCCCGTGGCGGGCCGCGTCCAGGCGGCGATCGCCTCCGGCGACACCCAGATCGTCAGGTCGCCGCGCCGGCGCAGCGCCGCGTCGTAGGCTGCCCAGTTCTCCACACGGTAGCGCGCCTTCGGGATCTTGTGACGGCGGGGCTCGTTGGCCTTGTACGGCATCGGACTCTCGGCTTCAGCGGAGGCCGATCCTTTACCCGCTCGCCCTCCCGGCCGCCACCACTCCGGTCCTTTTTGCACCAACGCCCACGAGATCCGCACACCGATGAATGGCGTCATCGGCTTCGCCGACATGCTGCTCGACACCGCGCTCGACGAAGAGCAACGCCGCTACGCAGCCAATGTCCACGCCGCCGGACGCTCGCTGCTCACCGTCATCAACGACATCCTGGACTTTTCAAAGTTGGAGGCGGGTGGGTTGGAGTTGCGCAGCGTGCCTTTTGATCTGGCGGCGCTGGCCCGCGACTGCGAGGACCTAGTCCACCCGGCCGCCGAGCAAAAGGGACTGCAACTGCGCACAGTGTTCGCCTCCGATACCGTAGGCTACGTACAGGGCGATCCGGACCGCCTTCGCCAGATTCTCCTCAACCTGCTCGCCAATGCCATCAAGTTTACCGACCGGGGCGTCGTCGCCCTGACGGTCACGCGGGTTGGTGGCAATGGAGCCCGGCTCCGGTTCGCGGTCGCAGACACCGGCATCGGCATCCCCGCGGACAGGGGCGGCGAACTGTTCCAACGCTTCAGCCAGGTGCAGCGGGGCCGCGGCGGCACTGGGTTGGGGCTGGCAATCTGCCGCCATCTGGTCGAGCTGATGAGCGGCGAGATTGGTTTCGATAGTCAGCCCAACATCGGGAGCACCTTCTGGTTTGTCGTTCCGCTGAAGCCGTGCGTGACTGGCGCCGAGCCCCCGGCGGGCCGGAGCGCAACGGCCGCCCCAGCGCCGCATCCCGCCCGCGTGCTTGTCGCCGAGGACGTGGAAATGAACCGCGAACTCATCGTCGGCATGTTGACTAAGACCGGCCACCGCGTGGACACAGTCGAAACCGGCGAGGCCGCCATCGCCGCCCTGCGCGAATGTGCATACGACCTCGTGCTGATGGACGTGCACATGCCGGGCATGGGTCGGTACGTGTCAACGCGAATGAGACAGCCAGGATTTGAGTTCAAGCTCGGGTCACTTGCGTGATCGGAGGCGCTAGCAAACTGGTCGCCGTGTCCGTCTGCTCGCAGGATGCCGGCGGGCTCAGGTCGCGCAAGGCCCTTC
>NZ_DASPIS010000118.1:0-97939 GCF_035628975.1 Azospirillum sp.
TGTGCGCCGTGGTTCCAGGAAGGCCGGAAAGTAGGAACCGCGCCGCAGCTTGGGGATGCGCAGGTCGATGGCGCCGGCGCGGGTCTCCCAGGTGCGATCTCGGTATCCGTTGCGCTTGGTCTGCCGATCCTCACTGCGCTCGCCATAGCCGGCGCCGCACAGGTTCTCGACCTCCAATTCCATCAGGCGCTGGGCGGCGAAGCCGACCATCTCGCGTGAAGCAAGTCAGCGTCAGCACTCTTCCCAATCAGCTCCTGAAGAGCGATCCTGTCCTCGGTCATCGTGGTCTCCGTTACGGTTGATGGTCGTCAAGCAACCTCAACTTAGCCGAAGAACACAGTGACCGCCCGCTTCCGAACGGCCGGCCCGCCTGCGCCAGCTATGGGGGAGCGCTCCGGCGGGCCAGCCTCACGCCTCAGAAACCACGCGCTGGGACGCGACCTTTGCCCCGGTCCCGCCCTCGGCATCGGCGAACCAGCGCGCCATCTGCGTCAGGTTGGGCTGGTCGCGCGCGTCGAGATAGGCGGCGACGAGTTCATCCTTGCTCTCGAAATGGTAATAGAATGGTAATAGAGCGTGCGCTTGGTGATCCCCGCTTTTTCGGCGACGGCATCGACGCTGACGCGGCCGATACCTTCCGCATAGAAGAGCTTGGAGGCGGCCTGGATGATCCGTCCGCGCGTGTCCGCATAACGTGGCATGGCATCGAAAGTATACCGTACAGTGAGTATACTCAAGCAGCTTCGGCGGCGATCCTGTCCTTCTCACCAGCAAGGAGGAGTCGATCATGACCGAGTGTGTCGTTAAGGAAATCAGCGGAGCGATTGCGACGTTGACGCTCAACCGTCCGGAAAAGCTGAACGCCCTTAATTACGAGACCATCGACGCCTTGCTCGCCGCTCTCGACGGGATAGAGGACGATTTCCAAGTGCGTGGGGTGATCCTCACCGGAACCGGGCGCTCCTTTTCCGCCGGCGGCGACATCCCCGAATTCTCACGTTCCGTGGCACAGGGTCCCGAAGCGGCACTTCGGGACTTCGTAGCACGCGGCCAGCGGCTCACCGCCCGCATCGAAGCCTTTCGCAAACCCATCCTGGTGGCGGTCAACGGTCTCGCCTATGGCGGCGGCTGCGAAGTGACGGAAGCCGCACCGCTCGCCATCGCCAGCGAGCGCGCTGTCTTCGCCAAGCCCGAGATCCGTCTCGGCATGCCGCCCACCTTCGGCGGCACACAGCGCTTGCCGCGGCTGGCCGGGCGAAAGCGTGCCATGCAGCTGCTTCTCACCGGCGAGAGCTTCCCACCCGACCGGGCGCTGGAACTGGGACTCGTCAACGCCGTCGTTCCTCACGAGGAGCTGCTGCCGGCGGCACGGGCGCTGTTGGAGCGCATCCTCGTCCACTCGCCGCTCGCCGTCGCCACCATCCTCACCGCCGTCACGCGGGGCGTCAATCTGCCCATCGGCGAAGGATTGCTGGTGGAGGCCGAGCAGTTCGCCCGGATGGCGCCGACCGCCGACCTGCGCGAGGGGCTCGACGCCTGGATCGCCCGGCGGGTTCCGGCCTATGGCGGTACGTGGTCATCCACGGTCAGGAACTGAAAGATGGAAGGCTATACCAGCTTCACGAAGCAAGTCTCCGAAACGCTCCGGGCCGCTGATCGGCCTGGTCCGGTGCACATGCTCAATCTCATCCGCCTGCTCGGGCGGGCCGCCTACCAGGACGGCCCCGACGCCACGGGCCTTCAGGCCTACGAGGCGTACAGCCGGCTGAGCGCGCCGGCTTTTTCCCGAGCTTGGCGGGCCCATCCTGTGGCGCGGGGGGGCGAACTCTCCCTGGTGGGTCCGCCGGATACCGCGTGGGACATCACCTTTATCGCCGAATATCCCAGCCCGGCGGCGTTCGTGGAGATGCTCCGCGACCCGCGCTATCGCGAGCCGATGGCGCACCGTCAGGCAGGCGTCGCCGACAGCCGGCTCATCCGTTTCTCCGCATTGCCGCTCGGAACCAGCTTCGAGGGGTAACCGGACCGAAGCGGCGAAGGAGGCAGGCATGACCCGCACCGGATCCAGACGCTAGTGGTCCGCGCCTGACGCTCGTTTAGCCTTGTTGATGCTGGCGATGATGCGGTCTGGATCGGCGGGCCAGACGAAACGCTTGGCCGTCTTGTTGTGCTCGGCAATGAAGCGGTGGATGGCGGCCTGCAGGTCCACGATGCCGCGGAAGCTGGCTCGCCGCAGGCGTTTGGCCGTCAACTTGGCGAAGAAACCCTCCACTGCGTTCAGCCGGGACGCCGAGGTCGGGGTGAAATGGAAAACCCAGCGCGGGTGCTTCTCCAACCAAGCGCGGACCTTCGGGTGCTTCTGGGTGGCGTAGTTGTCGAGGATCACATGCACCACCTTGCCGACTGGCACCGCCGCCTCGACGACGTTGAGAAAGCGGATGAATTCCTGATGCCGGTGGCGTGCTGCGCATTGGCCGAGCACGGTGCCGTCCAGCACGTTGAGCGCCGCGAACAGCGTCGTCGTGCCATGCCGGGTGTAGTCGTGGGTCTGCGTCGCCGGCTGCCCCTTGGCGGCACACACCCGGGTCAGGGTCCCTTGCTGGCCGACCCGGGCTTCGTCCTGCCACCAGAGTTCCAGCAGCTTACCCTTGGCAGTGTCGGGGAGGATGCCGGCAACCAGGGCAGCGAAGTTCT
Organism: Azospirillum sp.; assembly: GCF_035628975.1. Lineage (GTDB taxonomy): Bacteria > Pseudomonadota > Alphaproteobacteria > Azospirillales > Azospirillaceae > Azospirillum. The sequence continues at coordinate 2,695 of NZ_DASPIS010000118.1, forward strand.
TTGTGCTCCTCAAGCGCTTCGTCATCCTGCTGAGGATGCTGGGGACGCACCGACAGGCGACGGAACCCCGGGCGGCGCGGCAGCCCGCCACCGCAGCACGCCATCCTCGGAGAGAGTCGGGCCGGAGCGGACCCAGGACGCCACCTCCGCTTCCTGCTCCGCAGACAGCTTGGGCTTGGCACCCGGTGTCTTGCGATCCCGCAGCCCCGCCACGCCGTGAGCGTTGTAGCGGTGAACCCAATCCCGCAGCGTCTGCCGATCCACCCCGCATGACCGCGCCGCATCCTCCCGAGGCCGCCTCTCTAAAACCGGGGCCAGGGCGAAATGACGCCGTGCTACATCCACATCGCCACAGCGCACCGCCCGGAGACGCAACTCCGTCGAACCCATACCGGCCCACAGTTGGCCCAGCCGAAGCGTGCCGTCGTGGCGAGCCGCATCAGCTCGCCGACCTCCATCTGGCGCGGGCGCCGCAATTGTCGCTCTATTGCCAACCGGTGGAGGAGGCAACGGAATCCCCGGTGCGCGGCTGCTTCATCCATATGCCGGTGGTCGGAACGCTGCTCGACCTGACGCGCGACACCGAAGGAGTTGGATGCTGCGCACGCTGATCCGACAGGGATGGATAATCCGAGTGGCCCGTCGCGCCCCGGCGATCCATTTCGGCGCGTTGCGCGTTGTACCACCATGATCCATACAGCCGCCACGCCGGACGCCCGCCTGCGCCTCTCCTTCCATCCGCATGACGCGGTCGATCCCGCGCTGGACAAGCCTGTCCGCAGCAACATCTCGGTCGCGGTGGCCATCGGGCGCTGCCTGTTCGTCGCCTCCGATGAGGGCGCGCGGATCGAACGGCTGATCGCCGGTCCCGATGGGCACTACGCCGACCACCGATCCTTCGCCCTGACCGACTTCTTCGATCTGCCCGCCGGTTCCGAAGGTGAGGCGGATATCGAAGGGCTGGCGGTCGATGACGGCTGGCTGTGGGTGGTCGGTTCGCACAGCCTCGCCCGCCGCAAGCCCAAACCGCAGGAGCACAGCGGCGCCGACTGCCTGAAGCGGCTGACTGAGGTCAAGCGCGAGGCGAATCGCTGCCTGCTCGGCCGCATCCCGCTCGCCGCCATCGGCGACGGCGTGTTCGATCCGGTGCGCCGGCATGAAGGCCGCCAGGCTGCCTGTGTGAAGATGGGCCGCAAGCGCAACGCCTTGGCGAAGGCGCTGAAGGACGACGAGCATATCGGGCGCTTCGTTCACATACCGGCCAAGGAGAACGGGCTGGACATCGAAGGCATCGCGGTGCGCGGCGACCGCGTGTTCCTCGGCCTGCGTGGACCGGTGCTGCGCGGCTGGGCCTGCATCCTGGACCTCCGCATTGTCGGCAGCGGCTCCGACCGGCTGAAACTCCGGATGCCGGACGGCAAGCCCCCGGAGTATCGCAAGCGCTTCATCGATCTGGACGGGCTGGGCATTCGCGAACTGACCTTTGACGGCGACGACCTCCTCATCCTCGCCGGGCCGACCATGGATCTGGACGGGCCGGTCCATGTCTGGCGCTGGTCCGGCTGCCTGGACGCGGATGCCCCCACGGTGATTCCGCGCGACCGCCTGACCCGCGTGCTGGACGTGCCCTTCGGTACCGGCTTCGACCATGCCGAAGGAATCGCATGGCTGCCGGGCGGCGCCGGCAATTCGGAGCGGAGGCTGATCGTCGTCTATGACAATCCGGGACGTGACCGGTTGCATCCCGATGGCACCGGGGTTGACGCCGATATCTTCGCCGTGGCGGCTGATCTGTCTCCCCGCGGAGCATAGGCCCGAACTGATTCCTGCACCGGCTTCGCGGCGTTCCGGTCCCGGACGCCGTTCAGTCGGCCCCATGAACCTCCCGTTCCACCCGCGTCAGCAGGTCGGTGAAAAAGACCACGTCTTCCGGCGTCAGGCCGAGTTTGGCGTGACGGGGCAGGAAATCGGCGACGGGACGACCGCTTTCCCGCCCCCGCAGCACACCGTCACGGTTCACCAGCGATTCCCGCGCCAAGTCGGCGGCGGACTCGTGGCAGCGACCGCACTGTTCCTTGAAGCGGGGCGATGTGCTGGCCTGGGCGAGCAGCATCTCGTACATCGGCTGAACGAGATTCGGCGGCAGATGGTGATTTCCCAGGAAGACGAGCAGGTCGTCCTTGTAATGGCCGCCCTGGAGCCTGCCGTCCTTCACCGTCAGAAACCGCTGGGCGAAAGGACCGGCGTGGGCATGGCAGTCCCCGCAGGTCTGTTCCCAGAATCGGTGCAGGTCCGTTGCCTCGCCCGCCGACGCCGAGAGGAGCAACGCAACCACCGAGACCAGAAGCCTCGCTCCCAGGGCGAAGCCGGTTATGTGCTGAGCCATTTCGCGACATCCTCCGCTTTCGGCAGGCCGCCCGCATGGACCACCTTCCCGTCGATGACGATGCCCGGTGTCGCGACGATGCCGTACCCGGCGATGGCCGCATAGTCGGTCACCTTCTCCACATGGACGGGCACGCCCAGCCGTTCGGCTTCCGCCCGCACCATGTCTTCGGTCGTCCGGCAGCGTTTGCAGCCGGGTCCGAGAACCTTCACGTCCTTCATGGTTTTGTTCCTTCTCTCAGGCGAACAGGGCATTGAACAGGAAACCGACGGCGAGGATACCGAGCCCGACGACGCCGACGAACACGGCGATCAGGCGCGGCGACAGGACCTTGCGCAGGATGATCATCTCCGGCAGGGACAGCGCGATCACCGACATCATGAAGGCGAGCACTGTGCCGAGCGCCGCGCCCTTGCCGATCAGCGCCTCGACGACCGGGATGATCCCGGCGGCGTTCGAGTACATGGGAATGCCCATCAGGACTGCGGCCGGAACCGACCACCACGCATCCCGCCCCATGATGCCGGACAGCAGATCGGCGGGCACATAGCCGTGGATGAAGGCCCCGGCCGCGATCCCCGCGACGATCCAGAGCCAAACCTTGCCGACGATGTCCTTGACCGCGTCGATGCCCGCCTGGATGCGATCGACGATGGAGAGCTTGGCGACCGGCAGATCGACAACGCCGGAGCGGATGTCCCGCACCCACTCCTCCAGCCAACCTTCCAGATGCAGGCGGCCGATGACCCAGCCGGCCAGGATGGCGACGGCGAGCCCGAAACCGAGATAGGTGAGGGCCACCTTCCAGCCGAGCAGCGCGAACAGAAGGCCGAGCGCCACCTCGTTGACCATGGGCGCGGCGATCAGGAACGAGAAGGTGACCCCCAGCGGCACGCCGGCCGAAACGAATCCGATGAACAGCGGAACGGCGGAGCATGAACAGAAGGGGGTGACGATGCCGAGGCCCGCCGCGGCGACGTTGCCGACCCCCTCGCGCCGTCCGGCCAGCAAGGCCCGCGTGCGCTCCGGCGAGAAGAAGCTGCGCACCACGCCCATGGCGAACACGACCAGCGTCAGGAGCATCAGAACCTTGGGCGTGTCGTAAACGAAGAACCGGATGGCGTCTTCCAGGCGGCTGCCGCGCTCCAGCGGCATTTGCGACACGACCCAGTTCGAGACGGGCACGAGCTGGCTGTAGAGCACGAACCAGAGCGCAAGGGCAGCCGCCGTGGCGGCGCTCCAAAGCCAGGGGTTCGGCGGTGGCGATCCCGCTTGCGGGACCAGAGAGGTTTCGGTGCTCATGCCGCTTCCTTTCGTTCTGCGGCCATCGCGGCGATCACGGCATCGATGATGGCGACGATCCGCGGGCTGAGCGCCGGGTTGCGGCGGTATCGGACCCATTGGGCGTCGCGACGGTCGACGACGAGCCCGGCGCTCTTGAGGGCGGCCATGTGACGGGACATCCGGGACTGCGTGGCGGCAAGACGGTCCATCAGTTCGCACACGCAGTGTTCCTGCCCATCCCACAACAGGCGCAAGGCGCCGAGGCGGGTCGGGTCGGAGAGGACGGACATCAGGGAGGTCACCGCATCCACGCCCATGCTTTCACCCGCTTATGCTAATAAGCGCATTATCGCGCCTGCCGGACCCCGCGCGTCAATGTGACGACGGTGGGGCATCCTGTCGCAGGGCGCGGACCGGCGGCCGGCAGTGGTCCCGTAGGGTCACATCATGGCCGCATCCGACGCTGCCTCGGCGCGTTGGCGCGGGGTCGTGTCCGGGGAAATCGTATCGAGCCTCCGGGAATCGCCGCGCGTGGCCTTGAGCGCGTACCGCTCGCGGTTGATCTCCGCGGTGGTCGAGTGATGGGCCGAACAGGCACGGGGACGCGCCATATGTGATCCCGGGCCGGTTGAAAGCGACGGCGGAAGAGTGTATGCGGCGCCCAGCGGGGTGATCCATCGCGCGGCGTCGCGCCGGACACCGCGCGACCGGACTTCCCGGTCTGTCGTCCCAATGCCGGCCCGAGGAAATGATGCGCACCATGCCCCGACCGAGCCGCTCGACGTTGGCCGGGGCGCTCGTCGCCCTGTGGGCCGGGTTGGCAATGGTTGATGCAGCCGCAGCCGAGCCGCCCGTCCGCGTCGGCGTGCTGGCCTATCGGGGCGGTGACCATGCGAACGCCGCCTGGGAACCGACCGTCCGCTATCTGGCCGAGCGGTTTCCCGACCGCGGTGCCGAAATGGTGCCGCTGGACCTGCCCGGCATGGACGCCGCCGTCCGCGCTCGATCCCTCGACTTCGTGCTGACCAACACCGGCAACTACGTGGAGCTCGAGGCGCGCTATGGTGTCACCCGAGTCGCCACGCTTCATTCATCCCGTGCCGGGGCGTCCGGCGCGTCGATCGGCTCGACGATCATCGTCCGGGCGGAGCGCACGGACATCCGCGATCTGGCGGACATCAAGGGACGGACCGTCCTGGCCGGCGACCCGGATGCCTTCGGCGGCTTTCAGATCGCCTGGGGCGAGATGCTCAAGGCCGGTGTCGACCCCTATCGCGATCTGAAGGAACTCCGCTTCTCCGGCTTTCCCGTCGACCGCGTCGCCTTCGCGGTCCGGGACGGCACGGCCGATGCCGGCGTGCTGCGGGCCTGCCTGCTGGAGGAACTGGCGGCGGAAGGCCGCCTGGACCCGGCACGCTTCCGCGTCCTGGCGCCGAAGACGGTGCCGGGCTTCGATTGCGCCGTATCGACCGATCTCTACCCGGATTGGCCTCTGGCCCGGCTGGCCTCGACGCCGGAGGATTTGGCGAAGGCGGTCGTCGTCGCGCTGTTCGAGATGCCGGCCGATCACCCGGCGGCCAAGGCCGCGGGGTACGAGGGCTGGACGGTGCCGCTCGATTACCAATCCGTCCACTCGCTGTTCCGATCCCTGCGCATCGGGCCCTATCGCCACCTGCGCGAGGTCTCGCTGGTGGAACTCGCCCGCGAACATTGGGAATGGCTGGCGGTGGGCATGCTGGCCCTGCTGTGGTGGGCGATCCATTCGCTGCGGGTCGAGCACCTGATCAAGGTCCGCACCGCCGAACTTCGCGCCGCCAACCGCGACCTCGTGCACGAGATGGCCGAGCGCCGCCGGGCGCAGGAGGATGCGCGCGAGCGGCAGAAGGAGATGGACCATGTCGCCCGCTTGTCCATCCTCGGCGAAATGGCCAGCAATCTGGCGCACGAGCTCAACCAGCCGCTTGGGGCCATCGCCAACTACGCCCGCGGATGCACCCGCCGCCTCGAAGCGGGGACGGGGAACCCGGACCAACTGCTGGAGGTCACGCGGGCCATCGCGGAGCAGGCGGACCGCGCCGGCCAAATCATCGCGCGCATCCGCAACTTCGTGCACAAACGGCCCTCCCAACTGGAACCGATCGACGTGAACGATGCCATTCGTGCGGCGGTAGCGCTGTGCGAGGGTCAGGCGCGCAACGGCAACGTTCCGATCATCCTGTCCCTCGGTGACGATCTTCCACCCGTGCCGGCCGACCGTGTGCAGATCGAGCAGGTGGTGCTGAATTTGGTGAAGAACGCCCTCGACGCCACGACGGAAGCGGCGACCGGCCCCTCCGACCGCACGGTGACCGTCCGCAGCGGGCGCGATGGGGAGGGGCGGGTGGAGGTTGCGGTCGCCGACCACGGCCATGGCATGTCGGAAGAGGCGCGCAGCCGGCTGTTCGACCCGTTCTTCACCACCAAGGCAGGGGGAATGGGCTTGGGATTGTCGATCTGCCGCAGCATTGTGGAAACCCATGGCGGCAATCTCCGGGCGACCGACAATCCCGGGGGCGGTGTCGTCATGCGCTTCGTTCTGCCGGTCGCGAACGGAGCCCCGCCGTCCGGAGAGGAGCACCAGCACCATGGCTGACGCGAACCGCACCGTCTACATCGTGGACGACGATCCTGCGATGCGGCACTCGCTGGCGTGGCTGGTCGGCGCGCTGGGTGTGCCGGTGGAGACCTTCGCCTCCGGCGAGGCGTTCCTTGGCGTCATCCGTCCGGACCGGCCGGGCTGTCTGGTGACCGACGTGCGCATGCCCGGCATGAGCGGGCTGGAACTGCAGGACACCCTCGCCCGCTGCGGCTCGCTGCTGTCGGTGATCGTCATTTCCGGCCATGCCGACGTGCCCATGGCGGCACGGGCCTTCCGCGCGGGCGCCGTCGACGTCATCGAGAAGCCCTTCAACGATCAGGTGCTGCTCGACCGGGTGCATGAGGCGCTGGAGAAATCCACACGCGCCGCGGCGCTGCAGGCCCGCAAGGCCCACGTCCAGGCGCGCCTGGCACGTCTCACACCGCGGGAACGGCAGGTCGCCGAACTGGTGGTGGCTGGCAAGCCGAACAAGGTGATCGCCGCCGAGATCAACCTCAGTCCGAAGACGGTCGAGGTCCACCGCCACAACGTGATGGAGAAGCTGGAGGTCGGATCCGTCGCCGATCTGACGCGCTTGCTGATCGAGACGGATTGAGGCCGCATCGGCGCCGCAAGCCGCGGCATGATGTCACTGGGGATATCCCTAAAAAGTCTGGGGAAGCTCCCAATGGGAGCTGCGCAGTGCCGCCGGTACCTTTGCACGAGAACGCCTGCTGAATGGCAGGCGCTGAGGATCAGGTGCGAAGGGGTCGATCATGGACCAGTCACGGCGCAACTTCTGTCGCGGCATCGGCGCCGCCACGGTGGGAGCGGCCACGCTCGCGGCCGCTCCCGGTGAAGCTGTCTCGGGCGAGGTTGCCGGGCCGCGCAAGGGCGGCGATGCGGCGCACCGCTGGGCGATGGTGGTGGACGTGCGCAAGTGCGTTGGCTGCCAGGCCTGCACCGTCGCCTGCATCATGGAGAACGACGTCCCGGAGAACAGCGTCCGCACCATCGTCTCGACCTACGAGGTGACGGAGCAGGGCAAGACAGGCTCCTACATGCTGCCGCGCCTGTGCAACCACTGCGAGGACGCGCCCTGCATCCCCGTCTGCCCGACCGGCGCCACCTTCCAGCGCAAGGACGGCATCGTTGTGGTCGACAACACGGTGTGCGTGGGCTGCGCCTATTGCGTTCAGGCCTGCCCCTACGACGCGCGCTTCATCAACCACGAGACCCAGACCGCCGACAAATGCACCTTCTGCGTCCACCGCGTGGACGCCGGGCTGCTGCCGGCCTGCGTCGAGACCTGCGTCGGCGGCGCACGCATCTTCGGTGACCTGAACGATCCCGACAGCACCGTGTCGAAGCTGATCCGCGAGCAGGACCCGAAGGTGCTGAAGCCGGAGCAGGGCACCCAGCCGCGGGTCTTCTATATCGGTCTCGATCCGAAGTTCCAAGGCAAGGTGGACGGCACGCCGACACTGTGGCGACCGAGCGCCCAGCCGCATGCCGAGGCCCACGTCGAGAAGGAGCATGCGTGATGGACACGAACATCGTCGAAATCATCAACGTGACCCGCGAGGTCGCGTGGCTTCCCTGGGCCGTGCAGTATTTCTTCTTGATCGGCCTGTCGGTCGGCGGCGTGCTGCTGAGCCTGCCCGGCTACGCTTTCGCGAATGACGAATGGCGCAAGCTCGGCCGCGTCGCTCTGCTGGTGGCGCTGACCTGCGGGCTGGCCGCACCGGTCGCGTTGCTGTCCGATCTGCACCAGCCCGGCCGCTTCTGGCATTTCTACGCCGTGCTCCGTCCGACGTCCTGGATGTGGTGGGGATCGCTGATCATTCCCTTCTACGTGACCGGGCTGCTGGTCTATGGCTGGACCTGCTTCCGCGAGGAGTTGCAGGAGCATGGCCGGGTGGACAGCCGCCTCGCCGCGCTCTACCGACTGGCCGCGCTGGGCGGTGGGCGCGACGACCGGCTGATCCGCTATACGGGTCTCGTCGTTCTCGCCGGAGCCGTCCTCGTGGCCCTCTACACGGGTGCCGAGGTCGCGGTGGTCAAGGCGCGCCCGCTGTGGCACACCCCCTTCCTGCCGGTGCAATTCCTGACGACCGCGCTGGTCGGTGCCGCCGGTCTGGTGCTGATCCTGAACCGCTTCGCCGTCGACAACGACCGTGCGGTGGAGGCCCGGGCGAACCGGCTGCTCGCCGGGTTCCTCGGCGCCGTGATGGCGGTCGGCGGGCTGTGGCTGGCGCTCGGCCTGTTCGGGATCGACCGGACGCATGCGGAAGCTTTGGAAAGCGTGGCGAATTCCGAGGCATGGCGGGTGACCGCCGTCTGGGCGGTGCTGGCAACCGTGGTGCCCTTCGTCGTCGCCGTCGCCAAGCCGGCGGGGACGGGGCTGCTGACCGGCCTGATCGCCGTCCACAGCGCCTGGATGTTCCGCTGGACCGTCTTCATCGGCGGCCAGACCGTGCCGAAGACCGGTGCCGGCTTTTACGAGTACGCGCTTCCGGCCGGTCCGGACGGCCTGCTCGGGATCATCGGCACCGCCGGCCTGTGGCTCTTCCTGCTGCTCGTCATCACCGCCGTCCTGCCGACCCCGCCCCAATCGGCGCCCCGCCCGGTCCGTGCCGCTCATACCGCCGACCGCACAGTGGCCGCTGCCGAGTAACCGCGCAGGGGATCAACGGAGTCACCATCATGTCCATCACCCGTCGCCTCCTCCTGAAGACCACCGCCGCGGGCGGCGCGCTCGCCGCCTTTGTCGGCGGATTCTCCGAAACCGGCCGCAAGCTGGTGAAGGGCGCCTGGGCCGGGGAACAGCCCGACCACCCCATCTCCGGCAATGCGCCCAAGCCCGAGTTCTGCGTCGATCCGAAGAGCGGCGACATCGCCCTGACGCCCGGCCAGATCGTCGCCAACGTCGCCTGCCTCGGCTGCACCACGCTGTGCGGCGTGCGCGTTCGCGTGGACGTCGAGAAGAACAAGGTGCTGCGCGTCGCCGGCAACCCCTACAGCCCGCTGTCCACCGACCCCTTCCTGCCCTATGGCACGCCGATCAGGGAGAGCTTCAAGTCGCTGTCGCGGCTGGACGAGAAGGGGCTTCAGGGCCGCTCGACCGCCTGCGGGCGCGGCAACGCGGCGCTTGAGATGCTGACCTCGCCGTTCCGCGTCACCACGCCGATGAAGCGCGTCGGGCCGCGGGGCTCGGGCAAGTGGGAGCCGATCGCCTTCGAAAAGCTGGTCGAGGAGATCGCCGAAGGCGGCGACCTGTTCGGCGAGGGGCATGTCGATGGTCTGCAGGCTCTGCGCGACATCAAGACTCCCATCGACCCGGCGGCGCCGGAACTGGGACCGAAGGTCAACCAGGTGGCCCTGCTGTCGTCGGTGAACGGCGGGCGCGAGCCGTTCGTGCGGCGCTTCTTCAACCAGGCGCTGGGCACCATCAACTTCGCCGGCCACGGCTCCTACTGCGGCGGCGCATATCGCTCCGGCTCCGGTGCCGTGTTCGGCGACGCCAAGAAGATGCCGCATGCCAAGCCGGACCTGCAGAACGCCGAGTTCGTGCTGTTCATCGGCACCGCGCCGTCGAACGCGGGCAACCCGTTCAAGCGGCAGGCCATGCTGCTCGCCAAGGGGCGCACCGACGGCGTGCTGAACTACGTCGTCGTCGATCCGGTGCTGACCAACGCCGACAACCGCGCGGCGGCCGAACGCTCCAACTGGATCCCGATCCGGCCGGGCACCGACGGCGCACTGGTCATGGGCCTGATGCGCTGGATGTTCGAGAATGGGCGCATCGACGCCAACTACCTGTCCCAGCCCAACGGCAAGGCTGCCGAGGCCGCGGGCGAGGCGGGCTGGTGCAACGCCACTCACCTCGTCATCGTGCAGAAGGGCCACCCGCGCGAGGGCCGCATGCTGCGCGCCTCCGACATGGGGTGGGTGACGCTGGACGAGAAGGAGCGGTACGGCGACAGGGACGCCTTCGTGGTGCTCGACCCGGCAGGCACGCCTGCGGCCCACGATGTCCTGGCGGGACCGGCGGCGCTGTTCCACGACGGCAGGGTGGCGGCGCCGGGTGGCGACCTCGCCGTGAAGACCAGCCTGACCCTGCTGCGCGACGAGGCCTCAAGGATGGACCTGCGCGGCTATGCCGAGATCTGCGGCATCCCGGCCGACGTCATCGCCGGTCTGGCGCACGAGTTCACCAGCCACGGCAAGAAGGCCGCCGCGAACGCCCATGGCGGCATGATGGCGGGCAACGGCTTCTACAACGCCTTCGGCGTGGTCACGTTGAACACGCTGATCGGCAACCTGAACTGGAAGGGCGGCACCATCTTCGGCGGCGGCCGGTTCCCGGACGAGCAGGACGGCCCGCGCTACAAGCTCGCCAGCTTCCCCGGCGCCGTGAAGCCGTCCGGCACCGCGATCAGCCGTCCGGTGCCCTATGAAAAGTCGTCGGAGTTCAAGGCGAAGAAGGAGGCGGGCAAGCCCTATCCGGCAAAGGCGCCCTGGTACCCCAATGCGCCGCAGTTGACGACCGAGTATCTGACCAGCGGTGTCGTGGACGGCTATCCATACCCGCTGAAGGCGCTGTTCCTGTGGAACAGCAACCCGGTCTATGGCATCCCCGGAATCCGCGCGGCGGTGGAAGCGAAGCTGAAGGATCCGAAGGCGCTGCCGCTGATCGTGGCCATCGACCCCTTCATCAATGAATCCTCGGCCTTCGCCGATTACATCGTGCCCGACACGGTGCTGTACGAGACCTGGGGCTGGGCCTCGCCCTGGGCCGGCGTGCCGACCAAGACGACGACCGCGCGCTGGCCGGTGGTGGACTCCCGCACCGCCGCGCTGGCGGACAGGCAGCATGTGCAGATGGAGACCTTCCTGATCGCCACGGCCCGGCGCCTGGGCCTGCCGGGCTTCGGCCCGGACGCCATCGAGGACATGGAGGGCAACAGGCATCCCCTGAACCGGCCGGAGGACTGGTACCTGCGGGGCGGCGCCAACATCGCATGGCTCGGCAAGCAGCCGGTGCCCGACGCCTCCGACGAGGACATCGCGTGGTCCGGCGTGGAGCGCGTCCTGCCTGCGCTGAAGGCCACGCTGAAAGAGGAGGAGTGGCGCAAGGTCGCCTTCATCCTCGCCCGCGGCGGCCGCTGCCAGAACCAGGCCGAAGGCTTCGAGGGCGACAAGGCGACCCACCGCTTCAAGGGCGGGCTGCTGGTCTACAACGAGGCGCTTGGTGCCTCGAAAAGCAGCGTCACCGGCAGGCGGTGGACCGGAACGGCCAGCTGGATGCCGCCGGTCTTCGCCGACGGCACGCCGGTGAGCCGTGTCCACCCGCCGGAGGACTGGCCCTTCCAACTGGTCAGTTCCAAATCGGTGCTGGTCAGCGCCTACATGATCGGGGCGACGCGGCTGCGCCACCTGCACCCGGAGAACCCGGTCGGCGTGAACGTCGAGGACGCCCGGCGGTTGGGCATCGAGACTGGCGACCGCATCCGCATCGCCACGCCGGGCGGGACCGAACCGGCGACCGCCATCGTCCGCCACGGCGTCATGGCGGGCGTCCTCGCGGTGGAGCATGGCTTCGGGCACAAGGAATTCGGCGCCCGCGCCCATGTGATCGGCGACCGCCGGCAGCCGGACGTGCCGGAGATCGCCGCGGGCATCAACCTGAACGACCTCGGCCTCGTCGATCCGACCCGGGCGGGCGCCTCGGTGTGGGTCGATCCGATCGCCGGCACCGCGGTCCGCCAGGGCATTCCCGCCAGGCTCGAGCGCGTCGCCGCGGCGTAGTGGCCGCGATGCCGCTGTCTCGGTGCCCTGGTCCCGATGCTTGCGGCTAACCGACGGGCCGTTTCCGTCCACGACGTGCGGCGTTTCGCCCCGGCTGCTTCGGTGACTGTCTCACCGACACGGCCGGGGCCGGGGGGTACGATGCCTGCGGTTGGGGGAATGGCCAAGAGGAAGCCGGTGATGCGTCGGTGGCGGTTGGGTCTCGTGCTGATGCTGCTCGCCGTTGCCCTCGCCGCGGGTGGGTGGGCGGTCTGGCTCCGCCCGGTCGCCGTCGCCGTCGCAGCGGTCGAGCATGACGTCGCCATCGAGGTCTACGGCATCGGTACGGTGGAGGCGCGCGTGCGCTCGGCGGTCGGGCTGGAGGTTGCCGGCACGGTGACGGGGCTGTTCGCCGACCACGAGGACCGTGTGCCGAAGGGCGCCGTCCTCGCCCGGCTCGACACCCGCCAGCAGGACGCCCGCGTCGCCGAGGCGGAGGCCGCGCTGCAACAGGCCCGCGCGGCGCGCGCCAAGGCGGAGGCTGCCATCCTCAAGGCGAACTCGCTGCTCGACAAGCGTCGGCAGGCCGCCGGACGACGGCAGGAGCTGTTGTCCAAAGGCAGCGTGTCGGTCGAGGTGGCGCAGGACAGTGCCGCCGACCTGCGCGTCGCCGAAGCGGAACTGGCGCTGGCGCGATCCGACCTTGCGCTGGCCGATGCCACGGTGGCCGACGCCGAAGCGCGGCTGCGTTACGAATCCGCGCGGCTCGACAGCTACACCCTGACCGCACCGTTCGAGGCGCTGGTGATCGCCCGCCACAAGGAGCTGGGCGCCGCCGTCAATCCCGGCGAACCGTTGTTCACCCTGATCGCTCCGGACAGCGTGTGGGCGCTGGTCCACATCGACGAGGCCTCGGCTGGCGGCCTGACGGAAGGGCAGGGGGCGGCGGTGCGGCTGCGCTCGCTGCCCGGCCGGACCTTCGCGGCGCGCGTGGTGCGCATCGACCTGGAGAGCGACCGCGTCACCGAGGAGCGGAAGGTCTACCTGAAATGCGAGGTCTGCCCGTCCCGCGTCCACCTCGCCGAACAGCTGGAGGCGACCATTGCCGTCGGTTCCCTGCCACGTGCCGTGCTGGTGCCGCAGGCGGCGGTCGACCGTTTCGACGGGCGCAACGGCATGGTGTGGACCGTCGAGGACGGCCGGCTCGCCCGCCGCACGCTGAGCTTCGGCCGCCACACGCTGGACGGCCGGCTGGAAGTGAGCGGCGGCTTGCCCGACGGCGCGCGACCGGTCGTCGCCGCGGTGTCCGGCCTGCGCGAGGGCCGGCGCGCCGAACCGCTGGAGACGGCGCCATGAACCTCGCGCTGCGCGATGTCCGCCACAATCTCGGCCGTTTCCTGCTGACCTGCCTGGGGCTGAGCCTGCTGCTGGGGGTCGTGCTGTCGATGATCGGCATCTACCGCGGGCTGGTGGACGAGGCGCTGACGCTGGTGCGCCAGCCCGGAGCCGATCTGTGGATCGTCGAATCCGGCACCCGCGGACCCTTCGCCGAGGCCTCGCGCATATCCGGCGATCACCGTGACGCGGTGGCGCGACTGGCCGGGGTGGCCGCGGCCGGCTCGCTGACCTTCCAGTCGGTGGAAACGGAGCATCGCGGGCGGACGTTGCGCCTGTACGTCGTGGGCTACGAGCCGGGCCGGCCCGGAGAGCCGCGGCGCCTCGCCGCCGGCCGGCCGATCACCCGCAGCCATTACGAGATGCTCGCCGACCGTCGCGCCGGGCTGGAGATCGGTGAGCGCGTGCGGCTGGGGCGGGACGTCTACGAGGTGGTCGGGCTGACCGACGGCATCGTCGCGTCCGGTGGCGATCCGGTCGTCCACCTGACATTGCGGGACAGCCAGCGCCTGCAGTTCGAACTCGATCCGCCGGCCGCCCGCCGCGAACTGGCGCGCGGCGGCCTGCCGGCCGGGCTCGACACGGTGAACGCGGTGGTGGCGCGTATGCTGCCCGGCGTGTCCGAGGCCCGCGTGGCGGCGGAGGCGGCGCGTTGGAAGCACGTCGCGGCGCTCACGCAGGGCGAACAGGAGGGGCTGCTGCTGAAGTCGGTGGTCGAGAAAGCGCGCCGGCAGATCGGCCTGTTCACGGCGCTGCTGATGGCGGTGTCGGCGGTGGTGATCGCGCTGATCCTCTACACGCTGACCATGGACAAGGTGAAGGCCATCGCCACGCTGAAGCTGATCGGCGCACCCGACCGCACCATCGTGGCCCTGATCGTGCAGCAGGCGCTTGCCATGGGCGCGATCGGCTGGGGCGCCGGCACGCTGCTGATCCTTCTCGCCAAGGACCATTTCCCGCGCCGCCTGCTGCTGCTGCCGGACGATGCCTTGATGCTGGGAGCGGCGGTGCTGGTCATCTGCGTGGTGGCGAGCGGGCTTGGCGTCCGCCTAGCCCTCAAGGTCGACCCCGCGACCGCGCTCGGAGGCTGAGCCGATGGCGGCACCGCTCGTCGAGCTTCGGGGGATCGCCAAGACCTATGGCAGCGGCGAGGCCGCCGTGCACGCGCTGAAGGACACGGACCTGCGGGTCTATCCGGGGCAGGTGGTCGGGCTGCTCGGTCCGAGCGGTTCCGGCAAGACGACGCTCCTGAACCTGATCGGCTGCATCGTCGAGCCGACGCGCGGCCGCATGGATCTGGACGGCGAGACGGTCTATGACGGGCGCTGGCTGAAATCCGACCTGCGCCGGCTTCGCCTGGAGAAGATCGGCTTCATCTTCCAGTTCCACAATCTTCTGCCGTTCCTCACCGCCGAGGAGAATGTCGCCGTCGCCCTCGATCTGGCGGGTGTTTCCGGCGGGGAGGCGCGGCGGCGGGCACGGGCCCTGCTCGACTATCTAGAGGTCGGGCACCGCCGTGCGTCGCTGCCGTCGCGGCTGTCCGGCGGGGAGGCGCAGCGGGTGGCCATCGCCCGCGCGCTCGCCAACCGCCCGCGCATCATCCTGGCCGACGAACCGACGGCGGCACTCGATTCCGGACGGGCCGGCATGGTGATGGACCTGCTCCGCCGGCTCGCCCTTGAACAGCAGGCCGCGGTCCTGGTGGTCACGCACGACGAGACGATCTTCGGCCGCTTCGACCATGCGGTGTCGCTGCGCGACGGGCAGGTAGACCTTCCGTAGCCGGTCGCCGCCTGCCAGCCCATTCGGTCCTACTCGGCGATCCGCTGAATATGGCGGTCGCGCTGTGCGGAATTCATGGCGTCCGCCCGCCGACCCTCGGCTTCGTCAGCTCAGACCTGGAGCGATACCTGGCGGAATCGCTTCAATCGGTGTTGGTGAGGCGCTGCGTGATGTCCCCGGCAAGGGCCCAGTCATACGCATCGATAGCTCGTTCGCTTGCCTTCGACCCGAAATCGATCTTCGCGAGATCGACCCAGTAAAGATTGGGAGATCTGGCGGAGTGAAAGAAATAAGTCTTGTTGGTCGAGTCGGCCAGCGTGAACCACAGTGTCGGCCATGCATCCTCGGCAACGCCGCCGGAGGTATCTTTGGCGCCCGGCGGGACTGCTACGGTGCGGGCAATGGATTGAGCGCCGGCGATGGCTTCCGGCACGCTCCTGGCCGGCGGCAAAGTTTTCAAATACGAAGCAGCCCGGACGAACCGGCTTTCCGGATCGATATCGCCCGGCATCGGTTTCGTGCCGCCGAAAAGCTTGTAATTCCGGACGTTGTTGAGCTGAGTCTCCAACGGCGGCTCGTTGGTCATCACGGTAAACTCTTTGCCCTGATGAACGGCCATTTTGCCGTCGACGAACTCGACGATGGCTGAATCCCCTTCGGCATCCGATATTGCGAGATGAAGCGGCCATTGCTTGCCGTCGTGCGCAACAGGAACGATCTGAACGTCCTTCAATCCTTCGACCGCTTCCTTGACCGAAGCGAAGTTGTCGAGCACGTATTGGGCCCATAGCAGATTCGACAGTCCGGGCCGACCGTCACGCTGCTCGTATCTGGTGTCGCCAAGATAGAGCAGGTTGGCCACGAGCCCCTTTTCGTTCATGCCGTCGCTCGTCGCGCTTCCAAACGAAGTGACGGCCACGCTTCCCAGTTTCGACGCCCAGTTGAAGGACTTGCCGTCACCGGTCTTCGAAACCCTCTCCAATCCGCGCGGATAGACGACCATCTTCGCAGCATCCGAGCGGTAAAGATCCATGGTCCGAGCGACGACATTGGCCTGACCATTCGTATTCGACAGGATGCGGGAACAGGCCGATGCGCCATGGATTGCTGTTGTTGCAAAGAAAGCAGCGACAAGCCCAACAGTCGTAACACGGGCCACTTTGTTTGCCATAACAAAGTCCTCATCCTGTGCATCCGGAACCGATATGGGGTTCCGTCAGCTTTCGCGCCAGCTTGATCGTCGTGGTGCTGCCGCAGCAGCGGTTCCCCTTCCTCTTGGAGGAGACGCATGCGCGGCCCGCACCGCCACCCGACGGCGACGACCGGACGTTCGGATCGTACGGCACAGGACTTTGGTGCACAAATCGGCGTGAGAGCGGAATTCACCAGCGGGTTGCGGTGATCAGGCGATCTTGCGGGAGACAGGCATGACACGGCCGGTCATGGAGACCCCATCCTCTCCGGAAACGGGGCCTCCGACAAACCCGGAGCGGTTCAACGCTTACCTGGGATTTGGGTATGACAAGACCACGATTCAGGCGTCGAAAAGCTCGAAGGTCTCGACGATCGGTGGCTTTGCCAGGAAATCCATGAGCAGCTTCAGGTCACCCGTCTGCTTGCGCCATGCGACGTAAGCCTGCTGCTGCGCCGCTGAGTCCCAGCCCTGGATCAGGATGAACTCGGTCGGATTTTGCGGATCCTGAAAGGAGTGGCTGTAGCGGCAGCCGGAGGCGACCCGCGTCACGGGAACCGTCTTCATGAGATGCGCCTTGAAGGCCGCGGGATCTTTGGCGCTCAGCCGCAGCACCACGGTCACGGGGTGCGATCCCGCGGGCGCGGCGGCGGCCGGTGGCTTTTCCGTCGCCTGGGCGTGTGCGGCAGACGACACGGCGACGAGGCCCAGAGTGGCAAAGCCCGCGCCCATGAAGACGGCACGACGATTCATGGAGGTCACGATGGTTTCCTTTCTTCCTTTGTTTATGGTGATCGGCAATTGCGGCGGGGGAGGGGGCGGAAGGCCGGGCGTTTACCCCATCCTTTCGGTCAGAAGCGGATGAAGTGAAAGGACGAGCAGAACGGCCATCGCGACGTTGAAGACCCGGTTGGCCTGCGGGTCGCTCAGCCAGCGCCGCAGCACCACCCCGAACCCGGCCCACGATCCCACGCAGGGACCGTTGATCAGGCAGAACAGGACGGTGATCACCATAAGATCGCTCACGTCGCCGGTCGGCGGCATGTAGGTCGCTATGGCGCCCGTTGCCATCACCCAGCACTTCGGATTGACCCACTGGAACGCTGCGGCCTCAAGGAAGGTCAGCGGATTGGCGTTCGTGGCCTCGTCTTTCATCGCACCCGAAACGGCGATCCTCCAGGCGAGCCAGAGCAGGTATGCCGCCCCGACCCAGCGCAGCACGGTGTGCAGCGCTGGAAAAGCCACGAACAGGCTGCCAAGGCCGGAGCCGACCGCGAACACCATGGCCCCGAAACCCAGGCTTACGCCGAGAATATGAGGAACCGTCCGCAGCAGCCCGTAATTGACGCCCGAGGCCAGGAGCATGGTGTTGTTCGGTCCCGGAGTTATCGAAGTGACGAAAGCGTATGCAGCAAAGGTGAGAATGAGTTCGAACGTCATCGAAGCGTCCTCAAGGAACGACTGCATTGCGGCGACCCTAAAACCATGACACTCTTGGGCATAACGTTATTGTGTCATATGACACTATTAGGGTGTTACGATGCGTCTTGCCTCGCCTTGGTCGGCGCGAATGGCCGATGTCCCCGGCCCGGTCCATGAACGGCTGGCAGCGGCCTTGGCCGACGACATCGCCCAGGGCGTCGTGCCGGCCGGAGCGCGCCTGCCGTCGCATCGCGATCTTGCCTACCGCTTGCGAATCGGGCTGGTGACCGTGACCCGCGCCTATGCCTTGCTGGAGCGCCGCGGACTGGTGAAGAGCGAGCGCGGGCGGGGCATGTTCGTTGCCGGCGGCACCGGCGCGGCGGCGAACGTCGTCGACATGTCCGTCAACACGCCGCCGCAAATGCTCGCCGACCGGTTGCTCGCCGCCACCTTTCAGGCGCTCGCCCGCGAGATGGATGCGGCAACCTTCGGCAGCTATCACCCGCCCATGGGCAGCCTCGCGCATCGCCGCACCATGGCGCGCTGGCTTTCCGATCATCGGATGGAGGTTCCGCCCGACCGGCTGCTCATCACCAACGGTGCACAGCATGCCCTGGCCGTCGCCTTCGCCGTCGCACTCGGGACGGGTGGCCGGCTGTTCACCGAGGCGGTGACCTATCCAGGCGCGATCTCGCTCGCCCGGCATGCCGGGATCGCCATGACGCCGGTCGCTCTCGATGACGAGGGCCTGCGGGCCGATGCGCTCGACGCGGCCCTGGCTGCCACGGCCGGCGCCGCCGGCCGGCGTGCCGTCTACGTGACGCCGTCCTTGCACAACCCGACGGGCGCCAGCATGGCAGCCGCCCGGCGCGCCGACATCTTGCGGGTCTGCCGGGCGCACGACGTGCTCGTCGTCGAAGACGATATCTATTCGCTGTTCGCACCGCGCGACCTCCCGACGCTCGCCGACCTCATGCCGGAGCGGACATTCTATGTGAACGGCCTTTCCAAGACGCTGAACCCTGGACTGCGCCTCGGCCTGCTGGCCGTGCCGCCGGCATACCTCAACGCGGCCCGCGCCGGGCTCCAGGCCACCTGCTCCATGGCATCGCCGATTTCCTGCGCCATTCTGGAGCGCTGGGTCGTCGATGGCACCGCGGTCTCCATCGGCACGTCCATCCGCATGGAGGCGGCGTGGCGCATGGCGTTGGCCCGCGAGACTCTGCCCGAACTGCGCGTGCCGTGCGACCACGCCGGCTTCCACGCCTGGCTACCCATGCCTCTCCTCGCCGCCGAGCGGACGGCCCGCCGCGCGGCGACGGCGGGCGTCATTCTGACGCCGCCCACTGCGGTGATGCCGGACCCGGACGTCGGCGACTCCGGCCTGCGCCTGTGCCTCGGCGGACCGTCGCGCGCCGACCTGTCCCGCGCGCTGACCACCCTTCGCAATCTGCTCGACAGCAGGGCGGACGAGGGGGAGGAGCGCTCCGTCGCCGTGTGAGGGCGGGTTGCCGGGCCGCGTCGTCACAGCCGGCACTGCGTCACGCAATGGTCTTCCGACGTCTTCACCAGGACGCCGACCTCTCCGAACAAGCCGGCCTCTTCGGTCAGCTCCGGCCGCAGCCTGAAGCTCAGCGCCGTCGCGGATGCCTCGGTGCAGGTGACCTCGTTGAATTCGACGACGCGCCGCACGCGGCTGTGGATCGCCTTGTAGACGGCCTCCTTGGCGGAGAAGAGAACGGTGAACGCCATACGGCGTTCGTGGAACGGCGCCAGCAGAGCGAATTCGCGCTCCGTCCCGATGTCCGGGGCCAACGCCGTTGCGTCGTCGCTGGAGACCACATGCTCGATGTCGATGCCCAAGCCCAGGTAACCGGGGCGCAGCCCGGCCATGCACACGACCATGCCCTGAGAATGAGAGATGCTGCCCACCACGTCCCCGGGCCAAAGCGGCGCTCCCCGCTTGCCGACCGGCAGCGGAGCGGGTGCGAGGCCGAGCAGCCCCAGAGCCCGTGCGGCGCAGGTCCGTCCGGCCAGGAACTCGATCTGGCGTTTCGGCACGGCCCTGCGCAACGCCTCCGGCAACGCGATGTCGCCATGGGCGAAGACCGCCCCGTCCGGCACGCGGTAGGCTCCCGTCACGAAGGCCAGTGGTCCTCCGGGCGCGCCGATGTCGAGGCGCATCTCACAAAGCCGGATCATGCCGAGGATTCCGGCCTAGGCCTTTTCCGGGACGATCCGCCCGTCCTCGACCGCCTTCAGGAAGTTGATCAACGGCTGGTCGTTGTAGGCGTCCAGGACGTGGGAGTAGGAGCGCAACTTCTGCAGCGTCATCAGCGAGCCGGGGCCGTCCGGTTGGGCCGTCGTCACATAGTTGCCGGCGATGATGTCATCCCATTTTTCAGCCAGAAGCTCGATGGCCGACAGAATCTTCTTGTAGTAGGTGGACCTTAGGGTCTCGCGCTCGATATCGAAGCTCAGGCTCTTCTGACAGATGATCCGGCCGGTGTCGTAACTGCCGTCCATCTCGTGAATGGTCACCCCATGAGGCTCGCCGTTCAGCCAGCTGGAGAAGTTCGGATTCAAGCCGCGCCCGTAGGGGAGCAGGCTGGTGTGCAGATTGACGAAGCGAACCTTGCCGAAATGCGGGTCGGAGACCGGCAGGACGCGGAGATACCCGAAGCAAATGAGCAGATCGAACGGGTATTCGGCATAGAACTTATAAATGTCGAAGGTCCGAACGTCGCGGTGGTAGACGATCTCCAGGTCGCGCTTCGGTACCTCGTTCTCGATGATATCGGAGAATTGGCTGAGCACTAGGATCTTCATTCGGACGCCGATCGTCTTGGGGTCTTGAAATCGCATCATCATCGGGCTGTCGGGGAGCGCGGGGCCGGAGGGCATCCATTCCGATGGGCGATGCGTGCTCCGGCCCTTCAGCTTCGACAAGCCTCTTCCGGCCGGGGCGCCGGATCAGCCTTCCGAGACCGTCCCGGCGCCCTCGTTCCGCGCGCGCTGCTCGGCCAGACGCTGCTTCAGTTCCTTGACGGTGACGCCCCCAACCGCGATGTCCTCGTCCGGCAGTTCGTGGATCGACACCAGGAAAAGCTCCTTCGGAATCCCGGTGATCTTCACGGAAATATCCGTCAGCTGCTGGATCAGCTCGGCCTTGACCTCCTTCGTCAGCGCTCCGGATTCAAAAACGATCACAGGCATGACTTGTCCTCCGACATGTGTGGTAGCGGCGACGGAATGAGAATCCCGGCCGATACCGATAGTTAGCAAAGGTTGAAAAATCATCCGCCGACACACCCGGACGCCATGTGACAGTTCGTCTCACGGCGGCCGGGATGCGGTCGGTCCGGCTATGCCACCGCCTTGGCGGACACCAGGTCCCGCAGCAAGCCGTGCAGGCCGGAAAGCTCATATACCGCGAGCGGGTTCTCCATGATCACGGCGTGCTCCCCTTCGATCTCCGCGAAGGTGAAGCGTCCGTCAGTCAGGTTGCTCCAGGCGATCATGTCCTGCCGCCCGCAGGAGACGTCGTAGCGCGGCCAGATCGAGGTCAGTTCGCACCGGCGCAGGGGCTTGGGGTCCGGCCGGTAGCTGGCCGCCAGCTTCGACATGCCGCGCAGCTTGACGAACACTTGGGCGAGCAGGTCGTCGTCGCTCAGGAACTGTTCCGGCATGCTCTTCATGCGGATCAGCTCGTTCTTCAGCTCGCCGTCGGACAACAGGTGATAGTTGGGGGGCGGAGCGCCGATGGTCGGCGCGCCGGAGCCGATCACAACCAGCCCGACCGGCTGTACCGTCATCCGCCGAGCCACCTCGTAGGCCAGGATGGAGCCGAAGCAGCTGCCCACGAAGACCATCGGCGCCCCCGCCAGCGGCGCAAGGGCCTTGACCATCGCGCCGACGAAGCGGTCGAAGGAGGCGCCCGAAAAATCGGAGGCGTTGAAATCCGGATACCGGTACGCGTGGATGCTGACGCCATCCGGCACCCGATCGCACCACGGGTCCAGAACCGATGGGGCGACGCCGACCTGCGGGAAGCCGATCAGCCGCGCCTTCACGCCGCGGGGTTGCGGAGGCGTCAGTTCGACGAAGACCGCCTGGACGGCCTTGTCGAAGCCCCGGCAGAACGCGACCACGTCCCCGACGGTCTCCAGCTTGAGGAAGTCCGCCAGGGTGAAGGTCGTCGCGAACGCATCCATGATCTGGCGCGCGACCCGCACCATCTGGAGCGAATGCAAACCGAGGTCCGCCAGAAGTTCGCCGTCCGTGGGCGCGTAGGGCAGGCCCTTGGCGATAATGCCGAGAACCGTTTCGCGGGTCCCATCGTCGGAGAACCGGCCCTGCTGCCCCGTCTCGGCCTGCATGAACCGCGCGACGGCCCGCGCGAAGCTGGCCTTGAGCTTCTGCGCGAGGCTCTCGTCCATGCGTTCCGCGTCATATTGGAAGCCGAGGCTGAGACGGTCGGCCGAGAGGTCCCAATCGACCGACAGGGGCATCATCGCATCGACGGCAAAGAAGCGACGTTCCGTCTCGTGCTTGTCACCCTTCTTCCGGTCCGGCTCGGCGAACTGGATGAAGTTGAAGACGGTGTTGATCTCGGCGCGGCCACCGAGCCACCCCGACAGGCGGTCGTGCGAAACGGCCTTGTGCGGGAACACGGCCCGGTCGAACTGGTCGAAGCTCCGCGCTTCCGTCAGCAGGTCGTTCCCCCGCGCCGTGGGAACCGGCAGCACGTTCAGGAAATTGCCGATAGCGTCCAGGGAGCCCTCGACCTCTGGGCGAAGCGAATACACCACGCCGATCTGGGACGGCTTGTCCCCGAACGCCTCGCGTAGGGCTTCGACGTGCAGGGCGAACAGGATGCCCTTGGTCGAAAGCCCGGCCCGCCGCGAGCAGGCGTGGAGGACTGGGAAGAACTCGTCGGAACCCAGGACATTGACCTGCTTCATCCGGGCCGGCTGCGAACGCCGACGCGGGCGCGCGAAGGGCTTCGGCGCGGCGACCTCGGCAAAGCGCGTCTCCCAGAAGGCACGCGTCTCGTGGCTGCCGTCGGCCTCGCTCTCGTTGTCGGTCACCGCCGCGAAGACCGTCAGATCGTCGGTGGTTTCGACGGCGATGCCGCAATAGCGCTCCACGAGTTCGCGGATGATCGCGTTCAGGCTGTACCCGTCGAGCGCGGCATGGTGCTCGGCCACCAGGATCTCGAAGACCTGCGGCGACCGCTCGAAGACCCCGAAGCGCACGAGACCGCCCTTCAGGAGGTCGAACCGGCTCGCGCGCTCGCTGAACACGCGGTCGGTGATCAGCGCTTCCTGCTCGGCGTGCGAAAGTGCGGTCAGGTTCTCATAGCCATGGTCGCCGTTGACCGAGTGCGGCTCGAACACGAAGGAAACGCCGTCGTCCTCGAACTCCACCCGGGCGGAGAGCACGGGGTGAGCCGCGCGGATGGCGTGCAGGGCCCGCCGAAACTTATCCGCGTCGAAGGGAAGCAGAACCGGCGTGATGGTCGCGTTGTGGAAGACCTGGGCGTCGTCCCGCGTCATCGAGGCGAGCAGCTTCAGGCGTTGCATGCTGGTTGCGGGCCAGCGGCGGACGTCTTGCCGGCTTGCCGGGATCGGGGCGGTCCCGCCCGCATCGCCCGCAACCTTTGCCGGGTCATCGGTCCCGTGCGGCAACAGGCCGGCGACGGTGGGATTGGCGTGCAGATCCTTCAGGCTGATGGCGATGCCCGCCGCACGCGCCTTGGACTGCATCAGGATGGCGCGAATGGAATCGCCGCCGTTGTTGAAGAAGTCGTCATTGACGGTCAGGTCCGGCTTGCGCAGCACCTCCCGCCAGATCGTCAGCAGCGTTTCCGCCTGCGCGGCGGTGTCCACCTTCGGCTCGGCGCGCGGAACGGAGAACACCGGGGCGGGGGCAGCCGGAGCGGGAGCCTGGTGCGGCAGCAGGCCCGCGATGGTCGGTTTGGCGTGCAGATCCTTCAGGCTGATCGTAATGCCCGCCGCGCGCGCCTTGGACTGCATCAGGATGGCGCGAATGGAATCGCCGCCGTTGTTGAAGAAGTCGTCATTGACGGTCAGGTCCGGCTTGCGCAGCACCTCCCGCCAGATCGTCAGCAGCGTTTCCGCCTGCGCGACGGTGTCCACCTTCGGCTCGGCGCGCGGAGCGGCGGGAGCCTGGTACGGCAGCAAGCCGGCGACCGTCGGCTTGGCATGCAGATCCTTCAGGCTGATGGCGATGCCCGCCGCACGCGCCTTGGACTGCATCAGGATGGCGCGGATCGAGTCCCCGCCATTGTTGAAGAAGTCGTCATTGACGGTCAGGTCCGGCTTGCGCAGCACCTCCCGCCAGATCGTCAGCAGCTTTTCCGCCTGCGCGGCGGTGTCCGCCTTCGGTTCGGCACGCGGAGCGGTGGTCTCGGTTTCCGTTTCGACAAGTGTGGAAGTCATGGTGTCGCCCGTGTCCTGAGCATCGATCAGTTGAAGCAGGCGCCGCTTGTCCAGCTTTCCTTGCGGCGTTCTGGGAAGTTCCGGCAGGATCTTCATCGTCCGCGGAAGCATGTAAGCGGGCAGTGTGGTGCGCAGCGCCGAAAGGATGGTCGCCTCGGTGATATCACGGCGCGGAACGGTCGTTCCTTTCGGGAAGCGCACCGTGCGGACCTGGGTTCCGCCGCGCGCGTCCTCGCGGAACGCGATCAGGTTCCATCGGTCCGTTCCGACGAGGAACGGATCCTGCTGCGCCTTGACGACGAAGCCGGCCTGTTCCAGCAGCGCGGTGATTTCCGCCCGCCGCCCGCCGGTCATCCCGCCCGGGTCGTCGTGCAGTTCCATCGATATGGCGTTGATCATCCCGAAATGGCGCGGCTGGATGCCGCGCAGGACGTCCAGTTCCGCGCGTTGCACGTCGATCTTCAGGACGTCGATGCGCTCGATGCCCGCCTCGTCGATCACGTCCGAGAGACGGCGCAGGCGGCACGGGTGGTATTCCGCGTCGAATCGCCCCTCCAGAACCTCGTCGAGGTTGTCGACCAGAAGCGCCGCCGACTGGTCGCCGCTCTCGGCGGCTTTCGTCAGGTAGCTCTTGATGACGTTCCGCTCGCCCGATGCATCCGCATAGGCCTGCTGGCTCGACATCATCGAATAGCCGGGATAGTAGGTGAAGGTCTCTTCCCGCTCGGTGTCGGACAGTCCGTACGGAAAGATCGACACGTTGGCGGCATAGCGACCCATGTTCAGTTCCAGCCGCCGGCGGATGGGCGTCAGAGGCTCGAACGCATAGACCTTGGCTTTCGGGATGTATGTGGACACGAACAGGCTGAACAGGCCGATGTTCGCGCCGACGTCCACGACGACGGCGTCCTCCGGATAAACGATGTCCTCGTCGACGTAGATGCGATCCTCGAAGATCTCCTTGAACTGATAGGTGGTCTCGTTGACGTTGATGCTGGAAATCCGATGCCCTGTCGGGACCTCGACCACCAGCTCGTCCTTGGCCTCGGTGAAGGACGGCAGCCGGTCCGCCACCACGCCTGCCACGATCCGCGGGTCTCCTTCGACGCTCTTGTCGATCAGGACGGCGGCGTTCCGGACGCCGGGCAGGCGCTTGATGCAGGCCTCGATCTCCCCCAGCTCCAGCCTTTGCCCGGCGACCTTCACCTGATCGTCGCGGCGTCCGAGGAACTCGAAGCTGCCATCCGGCAGACGGCGGACGAAATCGCCGCTGTCGTAGCATCTGGCGCCGTTCGCGGCGGTCGAGAACTTCGCGTTTTCGTCCGCGGATGCCCCGATGTAGCCGATGGCCACGCCCGCGCCGCCGATTTGGAGTTCCCCGTCGGCGCCGGCCGGCAGCTCGAAGCCGTCGGGGTCGACGCACGCCACCGAAACGCCGGTCAGCGGATAGCCCAGTGTGGGGCGCGTGAAGTCCTTCACCCGCGCCACCAGCGTGTTCACGGTGGCTTCGGTCGGTCCATAGACGTTCCAGACGTCGCAGGACGTCCACTGCCGGACCTCGTCCCAAAGGGCCTGGTCCATGGCCTCGCCGCCGACCAGGATGGCCTTGGGCAACATCTCGGGCCGGCTGCCGAATCCCGCCGCGATCATGGCCTTCAGGATCGTCGGCGTGACGTCCAGCGCCCACAGCCGGCTATCCGCCACGAAGTCGATCAGGGCTTCCGGATCGGCGCGGACATCGGCCGGGACGGGAACCAGGGTGCGCCCGAGCGCGGCCTGGAAGAACTGCTTCATCGACGCGTCGAACGCCAGCGGCGCGTTGACGGACAGCCGCAACCGCCCTTCGGCCGGCGTGAAGATGCGCTCCTTCAGCGCCCTGAGGAGATTGACGACCGAATGCTGGGCGACGACCACGCCCTTGGGCTCCCCGGTCGAGCCGGAGGTGAAGAGGATATAGGCCTCATCCTCGCCCGAACCCGGATGCGGCTTGTCCGACGACGGCGGATGGCCCAGCACCGGCAGGACCGGAACGTCCAGGACGGCCTCGGCGCGGGCCAGCTCGGACGGCTCGCAAACCGCCCCGGCCGCCTTGGCGACCGTCCGGATGTGCCGGATGCGGTCATCGGGAAAATCCTTCAGGATCGGCACGCAGGTCATGCCCGCGCGAAGAACGCCGAACATCGCCGCGGCCGCGTCGAACGACCGGTCCGCGAAGATCAGGATCCGGTCCTTCGGCTGGAAGCGCCGGCCCAGTTCCGCAGCGAGGCGGGCGGCGGCATCCGCCAGTTCGGCGAAGCTGTAGGAACGGTCCGCGGCGACGAAGGCCTCCGCCTCGGGCATTTCGGCCACCGTTTGCGCGAACAGGTCCATGATCGACGTCGCATCGGGACGGATCACCGGATGGACCGGCCGCTTGGGGCTCCCCGGCTCGTTCTTGATCGCGGCGGAGGCCGGCTCGGTCTGTTCAAGCGTATCCATCACACTCTCCTGGAGATCAGGTTGGTCATAGAGACCAGCGTCGTCCGGCGCCCCGTGAACGGCGCGCGGCCATGCAGGCAGCGGACGTTGTTGAGGATCATCACGTCCCGGTGTCCCCAGGGGAACGTGCGCAGGCAGTCTTCGTAGATGCCGCGGATCTCCAGGATCATCTCGTCGGGGATGGGGGAGCCGTCGCCGAACTGGACGTTGCGCGGCAGGTCTTCGCCGTATGCGTCCACCAGTGCGGCGAGCAGCGCCGGGTTCAGCGCGGCCCTGTGGAAGATGTGGGCGTGGTTGCAGAACAGCTTCCTGTCCGTGCCCGGCTCCAGCGCGAAAGCCTTCTGCCGCTGCCGCGTCCTCAGGTGATCCTCTCCGAGCCACTCGAAGGAAATGTCGTTGGCGCGGCAATACGCTTCGACGTCGGCGC
This sequence comes from Azospirillum sp., assembly GCF_035628975.1. GTDB lineage: Bacteria > Pseudomonadota > Alphaproteobacteria > Azospirillales > Azospirillaceae > Azospirillum. The sequence continues at coordinate 29,932 of NZ_DASPIS010000118.1, forward strand.
GGTCGTCGGTCTGGAAGGCGGAGCGCCAGTCCATGTCGATCTCGCTGCGGAAGTTCCGCGTGTAGAGGACGTCGCGCTCCGAAAAGGCCTTCAGGATCGCCGGAGAGATGCGCGCGGTCGCCAGATATTCGTCGGCGACGGGCGTCTCCCCACCGGTCTCGGCAAGCGTATCGGCGTAGAAGAAGATTCTCTCGGGAATCCGCTGCGCGAACGACATCTCGTGGTGCAGCTCGATCCAGTTCGAGGACGAGAATTCGGTCGAGGTGAAGACGCCGCTCACCACCTCCGTCCGTGCCGCGGCACGCTCCAGGTAGGGCAGCGGCTCGCGACCGAAGCCGGTGACGACATCGCGGAACTGCGCGGGGGTTTCCACCGCGAAGCCGCGGAACAGGACGCCGCCATGCGTGGCGATCATCTCGTCCAGTTCGGGCTTGTGCCTGCGGATGTAATCGGACAGCGGCCGCGACCGCGTGCCGTCCTCGACGACGGCGATGAACTTTTCGGTCTCGTCGACGAAAGCCGACGGAACGGGGCGATCGGCGGCAACTGTGCGTGGGTTCAATTCGGGCGCCGTGAACTTCGCGGACATGGGAATCGTCTCCGACATGGGAATCGTCTCCATTGAGCGGTAATCGGGCGGGATGCCGTCAGCGGCGGAGGGTCAGCGGCGACCGGATGGACTGATAGGGTCGTGCCATCAAAGTGTAGATGCGCCGCTGGCCCGAGAAGGGATCGCGCCCATGCTGGCAGATCATGTTGTCGAGGATCAGGACGTCGCCCTTCACCCAATCGAAGCTGCGCTTTTCGGCGGCGACCGCCTGCCGCATCGCGGCGAGGTCTTCCGGCGAAAACGGCTCGCCATTGCCGAAGAAGGTGTTGGTCGGGACGTTTTCATAGCCGACCGCCTCAATCAGGGCTTCGGTGATATGCGGTTCGAGGCTGGTGACGTGGAAGAACAGGGCGTGGTTGAACCAGAGCTTTTCTCCGGTGACCGGGTGGTGCTGGAAGGCCGAGCGGTACTGCCTCGTCTTCAGCCGGCCTTCCGCGTCCCAATGAAAGTCGATGTCGCGCTCCTTGCAGAAGGCCTCGACTTGGGCGGGTTCCTCGGTCTGGAAGGCGGTCTGCCAGCTCACGCCGAGGCCGGGCGTGTAGGTGCGCTGGTACAGGATGCCATGGGCCTCGAACCGTTCGACCAGCGACTTCGGAAGTCGGCTCAGGATGCGCCTGTTGTCGGCGATCGGCGTGTTGCCGCCGGTGCCAGGCTTCGTGTGGCAGAAGAAGCAGATGAAGCATGGCCAGTTCAGAGTGTAGGACTGTTCGGCATGCAGTTCGATGTTCTGGTCCGGCGGATGATCCGTCGACGTGTAGACCCGGTCGCTGACCGCGTGGCGGGGCGAGGAACGCTCCGAGTAGTTCAGGATCTCGGTGGAGATCTGGGAAATGATGTCGAAGAACTGCTCGGGTTCGCGAACATCGAAGCCGCGCAGCAGCACCGCGCCGTGTTCCGTGACCAGCTTTTCAATCCGGTCCTTGTGATTGCGCACATACGCGACCGCATCCGGGGCGCCGGGCGCCGGATTGATCACGACCGGAAAGGACGGCTCGATGGCCGGCCTGTCCGATTGAAGCGCAAGGCTGGTCGTCTGGCTCATGGAGGAATGCGCCTTATTCAGTTGAACAGGGTTTCTTCATGTGACGCGCGATGAGGCGTGGCTGCCGACGGCGCCGGCTTCAGGCCGCATCGAGTATCGGGGCGGGCAGGTGTCGGCTTTCGAGCTTTCCGCTGGCCGACAGCGGAAAGGCATCCAGAAAGACGAAATGCCGGGGACGCATGTAGATCGGCAGCCGGCGCGCGACGGCGTCCTGGATCGCATCGCGCACGCCGGCCTGATCGCAGCAGTCGGGCTGCGTGACGACATAGGCGACGATGGTTTCCCGCCCTTGATCGCTGCCCCGGACGAGATCGCGGAGCTGCGTGCTGGCCTGAGCCACCCCCGGCACCGACACGATGACCTGCGTGATCTCCTCAAGCTCGATTCGATGTCCGCGAAGCTTGATCTGCGAGTCCAGGCGTCCGATGAAGTGGAGCAACCCGTCCCGCCCCAGGCGGACGCGGTCTCCGGTGCGATACATGATGGCACCCCGGCGCGGCTCGCCCGGGCAGGGCAGGAAGCGTTCGGCGGTGAGATCCGGGCGATTGATGTAGCCTTTGGCCAGCCCTGCCCCCGACAGGCACAGCTCGCCGGCTTCACCGGGGGGAACAGGCGAAAGGTTGGCGTCGACGATGAGGAATTCGTGCCCCGGAATCGGCGTGCCGATTGGGATCTGGTCGCCGACGTCATGGTCGATCAGATGTTCCGTCGAAAAGACGGTGTCCTCCGTCGGTCCATAGAGATTGTAGACCCGCGCAATTCCGGCGCGGTGAAGCTGCCGCACCAGGGGAGCGTGGACAGGTTCGCCGGCGAGCAGGCAGGCGCGCACCGCCCGCAGCGGCAGCGGAAAAGCCAGGAGCGCCGTGAGGGCCGACGGCACCGCATTAATCAGGGTGATTGCGGAGGATTGCGGCAGATCCGCCAGACTCAGGATCGAGTTGACAAGGAACAGGCTGCCTCCGCACGCCAGCGGCGCGAAGATCTCGAAGATGGACACGTCGAACGAAAATGAGGTCGCGCCCAGCGCGCAGTGGAGATCTTCCTGCGAAAAACGGTCCAGGGCCCAATCGAGAAGCCGGGCCCCGCTGCCGTGAGTCGCCATCACGCCCTTGGGCCGGCCTGTCGTGCCGGACGTAAACATCACATAGGCGAGGTCATCGGCCGCCACGGCTGTCGGATCGCATGGCCTGCGCGGCCCTGCCAGATCGTTCAAGGGCAGGATGCGGCAGCTTGGCGCTTGGCCCGCATACCGATCGGGCTCATCGGTGACCAACCAGCGGCCACTGGAAATTCCGACCATGTAGGCCACGCGGTCCTGCGGGAATTGTTTGTCGATGGGGAGATAGACGGCACCGAGCGCCATCACCGCGTAGACGGCTGCGATCGCGTCGAATGTCCGACAGGCGGCAAGAGCAACGATATCGCCCTTCCGCACGCCGGCCTCGTCCAGGGCGCCGCTGATCTCCTCGATGCGCGCCAGCAGTTTTCCATAGCTCCACTGGCGATCCGTCGAGCGTAGGGCAATGCGGTTCTGCATGCCGCGCTCGTTGCAGCGTTCGAAGAAGCGGCCGTGCAGCGATTCTGCATAAGCCGTTCCATATGCGTCGGTGGTGCGAAGCATTCAGGCACTCCAACAACCCACATATATTTGTATTATCCGGTGTATTCGGCTCAGCGTTTCTCTGATTACCGCCGCCGAATGCCCTTTTTCATCTCGCTTCGCTTCTCGGGCAGCGAGGATGCCGCTGCCTCCCACCGGCAAAGCACGTCATGCAGGCGACGCGATCCAGACGGAGTTCGGTCCAGAGCAGAGGGTTTCACTGCGTTCTCCCTTTGCCGGATCGGAGCCTTGCGGTCTCGTCCGGGCGTTTTTGCTAATATATATCTACCTCGGGTTAGAACACACTTGCATGTATTCAATCGTAGGTGTGTACCGTACCTGTATCATGCAGTTTTGGTAATGCAAGGCTGATATGTTCTGTCAAAGCGGAGCGTTTTGACGCACCAAAGCCCATGCGTGGGCGCAAGAATGCCTCGGGGTGGCTTGATCGTGCCCCAGGACGTGGTGTCTGAGAGGGCCTGTGTGCTCTTCGGCGAGCTGAATCTGCCGGTCTAATCGGCTGCAATGGGCAGCGGGTCAGTGACTGGAGGGTTGGCACAGCTCGGTCAGGCTTTCCATGGTCATGTAGCGCCGGCACACCGTCCACTCGTCGTGCTGTTCCAGCAGCAGGGCGCCAACCAGCCGTACAATCGCGCCTTCTCCAGGAAAGATACCAACGACGTTGGTGCGCCGCTTGATCTCGCCATTCAGGCGCTGCAGCGGGTTTGCGCTGTGTAGCTTGGTGCGCAGGTCCTTGGGGTAGGCCATGTAGGCCACCCTCACCGACCGCGAGCGCGAGGTGTTGGCTTGCGCCATCGGCGGTCTGATGAACAAGCCGATCGCCGGGGAACTCGGTCTCTCGGAGATAGCGGCAAAGGTGCACAAGCGCCACGTGATGGAGAAGATGGGCGCCCGGTCATTGCCCGATCTTGTCCTCATGGCCGCGCAACTCGGGATCCCCGCCCGGCGGCGACGGTGAATGGCCCGGGCCGGCAGCCCGGAAAGCAGGATAAGTGGGAAGCGGATTCGATGCGGTAAAACGCCGCAGTATTGACGGCTCGGGGCGCTTCCCTGTTGCTCGCGTCATTGCCTCCTGCCGGTTCCCCGAAACCTGCCCTTCGTTGAATTCCATGGCAGGGAAGGGATGATCGGCCCAAGGCTGGGGGCGGCATCCTTATCATGGACCCAATATATACGATCAAATGATCGGAAGAGATATCGTTTGAATTCTAAGAATTATCTTGTCGATAAGAACAATGATGCCGAAAGCATTCAAAAGCATGTTTCCCCGAAAGAATGCACATGTTTGGATGTTTTTCGAGCTTAATCTTACATTAATATTTATGGCGCGTATCTGATGTAGATAAACATACCAAAGAACGTGCCAAGATGCTTGAAAACGCCATGCGGCCTCGCATGACGGTGGAGGATTTCGTCCGAAAATGGGGACGGTCCTCACTGGGCGAGAGCCAGGGTTCGCACGAGCATTTCATCGATCTCTGTCATGTCCTGGCAGAGATGCCTCCTGCCGAAGCCGACCCGTCGGCGACCGATTACTGCTTCGAGAAAGCGGTCGCGAAGACGGACCGGCGTCCGGGACGGGCCGACGTCTGGAAGCGTGGCTGCTTCGCGTGGGAGTACAAGGGACCCGGCCGCAATCTGGACGAGGCCTATGCCCAGCTGCAGCGCTATGCGCCGGCCCTGGCCAACCCGCCGCTGCTGATCGTCAGCGACATGGCGCGGATCCGGGTCTACACGAACTGGACCAACGCGGTCACGGTGACGCACGAGATCGGCTTGCGGGATTTGCTCGATCCCGACCGGCGGGACATCCTGAAATGGGCCTTCTCCGATCCGGAACGGCTGCGCCCCGGCCAGACGCGGGCCATGCTGACGGAGGACGTGGCCGCCCGTTTCGCGACGCTGGCCGCCCGGATGGTGGCACGCGGGCACGACCGCTGGACCGTCGCCCATTTCCTGATGCGGCTGGTCTTCTGCATGTTCGCCGAGGATATCGGCCTGCTCGGGAAGGGCCTGTTCACCCGGTTGCTTGACGAGGCCGCGCACGACCTGGCCGACTTCGCAGCCCTGGCGGAGCAGCTGTTCCGGTCCATGAAGAACGGCGGGCGCCTGGGGTTCGAGAAGGTCGAATGGTTCAATGGCGGCCTGTTCGAGGACGCCGGCGCCCTGCCGCTGGACGGCGACGACCTCGCCATCGTGCGCGAGGCGGCGCGGCTGGACTGGTCGGAGATCGACCCGACGATCATGGGCACGCTGTTCGAGCGCGGCCTGAGCCCGGAGCGCCGCCGGGCGCTGGCGCGCGAGGTGGTGCGGCGCGACCGCGACGGCCGCTCCAAAGGGGCGGTGGGGGTCTACTACACGCCCGAACCCACCATCATGAAGCTGGTGGAGCCGATCATCACCCGGCCGTTGCGCCGCGAATGGGCGGCGGCACGGGAGCGGATCACGGCACTGCTCGCCGACGCCAGGGGGGCGGCACCCCGGCGACGCGAGCGGGCATGCCGCGACGCGCGGGCTCTCTATGACCGCTTCCTGAAGCGGCTGCGCCGGTTCCGCGTGCTGGATCCGGCCTGCGGCTCCGGCAATTTCCTGTATCTGGCCCTGCGCGAGTTGAAGGATCTGGAGCACGAGGTGGTGATCGACGGGGAGACCTTCGGCTTTCCCCGCCAGCTCGAACTCGATCTGAAGGGCAACAAGCGCCCGAAGACCATCGGGCCGGAAGCGGTGCTGGGCATCGACGTGAACCCGCTGGGCGTCGAGCTGGCCCGCATCTCCGTCTGGATCGGCGCGATCCAGTGGATGCGCCGCCATGGCTACGACGTGCCGCGCAACCCCATCCTGCAATCGCTGAAGACCATCGAGCAGAAGGACGCGCTGGTCGACCTGATCGGCGGCGAGACTCGCTGGCCCGATCCGCTGGCCTTCGCCGCGGCCGGGAACGACGGCGGCGATGAGGATGACGGGGAGCCGTACCGGATGGTCATCGTCGGCAACCCGCCCTTCCTCGGCGACAAGACGATGCTGGGCGAATTGGGGGAGGAGTATGTCACGCGCCTGCGCCGCCTGTTCGAAGGGCGTGTGCCGGGCGCGGCCGACCTCGTCTGCTACTGGTTCGAGAAGGCGCGCGCCCTGCTGGAAGAGGGTAAGGTCGAGCGCGTCGGGCTGGTCGCCACCAACTCCATCCGCGGCGGCGCCAACCGCAGCGTCCTCGACCGCATCCGCGCCGACGGCACCATCCTGGAAGCATGGTCCGACGAGCCCTGGACGGTGGACGGCGTCGCCGTCCGCGTGTCGCTGGTGTGCTTCGGCCCCAAGGGCCTGGACGAAACACCCCGGCTGGACGGCCGCGAGGTGCCGGAAATCTTCGCCGACCTGACCGCGGGCGGCGTGGATTTGACGACGGCGAAGCCGCTGGCGGAGAATGTCGGGGTGTGTTTCATCGGCACCCAACAGAACGGCCCCTTCACCATTCCTGGAGCGCTTGCTCGGGAATGGTTAAAGCTTCCGATGAATCCAGATCGCTCTCGGAATCAAGAAGTTCTCAAACCCTGGATCAACGGATTGGACATAACGAGGCGCAGTTCCGATACATGGATCATTGATTTTGCGATGATGGACGAAGGGAATGCAGCGTTTTACGAAGTGCCTTTTTCTCATCTGGAACAAGTCGTAAAGCCCTTTCGGGAAAGAGTGCGGCGCGAAAGTCGTCGCAAAAATTGGTGGAGGTTGGGCGAATCAATGCCTACTCTCCGAGCGTCATTGTCTCCCTTGAACCGCTTTATTGTGTCGCCTCGTGTTGCGAAACATCGCTCTTTTATCTGGGCAGAGGCTGGAACCCTGCCGGATTGTCAAGTGGTCGCCATTGCTCGCGATGACGACATTACGTTCGGTGTTTTGCACAGCCGATTCCACGAACTCTGGGCCTTGCGTCTCGGAACAAGCCTGGAGGACCGCCCCCGCTACACACCATCCACCACTTTCGAAACCTTTCCCTTCCCGGAGGGCCTGACGCCTGATCTCCCTGCCTCATCCTACGCCGACGATCCCCGCGCACAGGCCATTGCCGAGGCGGCAAAGCGGTTGAACGAGCTGCGGGAAAACTGGTTGAACCCACCGGACCTCGTGACGCCGGAGCCGGAGGTGGTGGAGGGCTTTCCCAAGCGCCTGCTGCCGCGCGACGAGGCCGCCGCTGCGATCCTGAAGACCCGCACCCTGACCAATCTCTACAACCAGCGCCCGACCTTTCTGGCGAACGCCCATGCGGCTCTCGACGCCGCCGTCGCCGCCGCTTACGGCTGGCCGGCCGATATTTCCGATGAAGAGGTTCTACGCCGCCTCCTGGCTCTGAACCATGCGAGACCGGCGGCGGATGCGGTGAAACGCCGGAAGAAGGCGGCGAAGCCGATCGACAGAGATCAAGGTCATCTTCTGCTTCCGCTTCCGGGCGGAAAACCGGCGCAGTTCGACTCTGCAGGAAAGCCCGCGACGGAGCCGCAACCCGTTGCGGAGCCTTCGCGTATAACGCCGCACCGGAGAAAGGCCGGGTGACCAGGGATCAGAACTTGCACAAACAAGAAGGGGCGAGCCGTAGCCCGCCCCGCATTTTGTGTCCGCCGAGGCGGACTTGTTAACGGCTGGACCACGGTTGCAATCCAAACGCAACGCAATGCGCATCACACGCGGTAGGACCCGCAGTCGAGTATGACGCTCTTGCAGAAATCAGAATATCACAGGACGCGCATTGCGCAAACTATCTTGACGCCGCCGTTTAACGGGCGTTATGTATGGTCACGCTCACGCTGTTAAGCGATTCGAGCGGAAAGGAGGGTGGAATGGTAGATAATATGCCGTCTGCCGCCAGAAGAGGTCGGGCAGACTACCCAAGGTAGCTGCCCAACGCCCTGCGTTCATAGACTGCCTGCGGTGGGGTCGGATCCCGCCGCAGGTTCTTTTCATGCGCGTTCATGGCTCGGTCGTCAAGAGACGATGCAGAAGCGCTGAATACAAACAAGAAGGGGCGAGCCGTAGCCCGCCCCGCATCTTGTGCCTGCCGAAGCAAGCTTGTTAACGGCTGGACCACGGTTTCCCATCGGCTAAAACAGGCAACGTTTCCAGTTGAAAAGAGAATAGCAGAGACCTTCACATGGTCAAGGGTTGTGATAGGCTTGGTGGCAAAGAGTTTTCGGCGAATTCATGCCGATTGAACTCACGTGCATTCAATTCGTAAGCGGACGATCCCATGCAGCCTTACCGCCTTTCCCTTGATCTCGGCACCGCTTCCCTTGGCTGGTGCGTGCTGGACCTTGATCATGACGAAAAGCCGAAGGGCATCCGGCGCATGGGCGTGCGCATCTTCACCGATGGACGCAACCCGCAGGACAAGAACTCGCTGGCAGTGGCGCGGCGGATCGCGCGGCAGATGCGGCGGCGGCGCGACCGGACGCTGGTGCGCCGCGCGCGGCTGATGGCGGGGCTGATCCGCTTCGGCCTGATGCCGGGCGACCGGGCGGCACGCAAGGCGCTGGAGCGGCTCGACCCTTACGAGCTTCGCACCCGTGGGCTGACCGAACGGCTGGAGCCGCAGGAGATCGGCCGCGCGCTGTTCCACATCAACCAGCGCCGCGGCTTCAAGGCGATGCGCGGCACCGGCGACGAGGAGGAGGCCGGCAAGATCCGCTCCGGCATCGACCGGCTGGACATGCAGATGGCGGAGGCCGGCACGCCGACGCTGGGCGCCTTCTTCGCGTGGCTGCGCGCGAACGGGCGCAGCGTGCGCGCCCGGCTGGTCGGCCGGGGCGCCAAGGCCGAATACCCCTTCTACCCGGCGCGGCCGATGCTGGAGGCGGAGTTCGATGCGCTGTGGGCGGCGCAGGCGCGCCATCACCCGGACCTGTTGACGGAGGAGGCGCGGACCACGCTGCGTCAGCGCATCTTCCACCAGCGCCCGCTGAAGCCGCCGCAGGTCGGCAAATGTTCCCTGATCCCCGAGGACGAGCGCGCCCCGCGCGCGCTGCCCTCGGCGCAGCGGTTCCGTCTCTACACCGAACTCGCCAACCTGCGGATCATCATGCCGGACCGCAGCGAGCGGCCCCTGACCATGGAGGAACGCGACCTGATCCTGCGCGCGGCGCGCGCGAAGCCGGCCCGCAAGGCCATCGGCTTCAAGGACATCCGCAAGGCTCTGAAACTCGGCTCCGACATCGGGTTCTCCCACGAATCCACCCGCCGGCCGGAGTTGGCGACCGACGAGACCTCGGCGGTGCTCGCCGACAAGAAGCGCTTCGGCCCGCGCTGGGCGCGGCTGACCCTGGCCGAGCAGGACGAGGTGGTCGAGCGGCTGCTGTCTGAAACCGACGACGGGGCGCTGATCGACTGGCTGGTCGCGCGTTGGGATCTGGAGCCGGACGCCGCGGCCCGTGTCGCCGACGCGCGGTTGCCCGACTTTCACCTGCGCGTCGGCCGGAAGGCCCTGGCCGCGCTGCTGCCGGTGCTGGAATCCGAATCGCGCGAGGGACGGCCCATCCGCTATGACGAGGCCGTGCCCGTCGCCTTCCCCGGCGCCCACCATTCGGACCGCCGGCCGGGCGAGCGGCTCGACCGGCTGCCCTACTACGCCAAGGTGCTGGAACGCCATGTCGCCTTCGGCACCGGCGATCCCGGCGACGGGGAGGAAAAGCGGCTCGGCCGGCTCGCCAACCCGACGGTTCACATCGGGCTCAATCAGGTCCGGACGGTGGTCAACGCGCTGATCGACCGCTACGGCCCGCCGCACGAGATCGTGGTGGAACTGGCGCGCGACGTGAAGCAGACCCAGGAAAAGCGTCGCCGGACGGAAAAGGAGCAGGCGGAAAACCAGCGCCGGAACGAGGAGCGCAAGGCCCTGCTGCGCAGCGTCAACGCGCCGGTCAATGGCCGCAACCTGATGAAGCTCCGGCTGTGGGAAGAGCAGGGGGCCGGGGTCAACCGCCGCTGTCCCTACACCGGCGAGACCATCGGGCTGGAGATGCTGCTGTCGGAAAAGGTCGACATCGACCATATCCTGCCCTTCTCCCGCACGCTGGACGACAGCGCCGCCAACAAGGTGGTCTGTCTGGCCGCCGCCAACCGCGACAAGCGCAACCTGACGCCTTACGAGCGCTGGCACGGCGACGAGGCGCGCTGGTCGCGGATCCTCGGCTGCGTGGAGGATCTGCCGCCCAACAAACGTTGGCGCTTCGCCGAAGGCGCCATGAACCGCTGGGGAGAGGAGAAGGAGTTCCTTTCCCGGCAGATCACCGACACGCAATATCTGGCCCGGCTGGCGCGGGAATATCTGCGCCATGTCTGTCATCCCGACCGCGTGCGCGTCTCGCCGGGGCGGCTGACCGCCATGCTGCGCCGGCGCTGGGGCGTCGATTCCATCCTGCGCGACCACAACCGCGGGGGCGGCGAGGTGCCGGTCGACGCGACCTTCGCCAAGAACCGCGACAACCACCTGCACCACTCGCTGGACGCGGCGGTGATCGGCTGCATCGACCAGGGCATGGTGCAGAAGCTGGCCCAGGCGGCGTCGCGCGCGGAGGATCTGGGGCTCGACCGCCTGATGGACGACATCGACGATCCCTGGGACGGCTTCCGCGACGAACTGGCCGCCCGCGCGCGCGGCGTGACCGTCTCGCACAAGCCGGAGCACGGCACCGGCGGCCGCCTGCACGAGGACACGGCCTATGGCCCGACCACGGAGGCGGAGCGGGCGGACGGCTTCAACCTTGTCTACCGCAAGCCGCTCGACGGGCTGACGGAGAAGGAGGTCGCACGCATCCGCGCCCCCGACCTGCGCAAAGCCATGCAGGAGCGCGTCGCCTTCCACCGGAACGGCCCTGACCGGCTGGACGCCAAGCAGGCGGTGGCGAAGGCCGCTGAGGATCTGGCGGCGACCGAACCCTGGGTCGGCATCCGCCGTGTCCGCCTGCTGGCCAAGGAAGCCGATCCGATCTGGCTCGCCGGGCCGGACGGCGAACCCTACAAGGGGCTGATAGCCGGCGACGTGCACCACATCGACATCGTGGCGCTTCCGGATGGCCGCTGGGCCGGGCGCGCCGCCACCCTGTTCGAGGCTCGCCGCACCGCCCTGCCCGACGGCCGTGCCGCACCCTATGTGCCGGCCGACGGCGAGCGCTTCGTCATGCGCCTGCACAAGGGCGACCTTGTCAGGCTGGACCATGACGGGCGCCTGCGCATCATGCGCGTGGCCCGGCTGGAGCCCGCCAACAACCGCCTGCGCATGGTCGAGCATGTGGATGCCGGGGAACTGGACAAGCGCCACGCCGATCCGGACGATCCGTTCCGCTGGCTGATCGTCGCCTTCGACAAGCTGCGCACGCGCAAGGCGAGGCGGGTGACCGTCGATCCGCTGGGCACGGTGCGCGATCCCGGTTTCCCGAAATGGGCGGCGTTGCCCGTTTCCGGCGAGGCGGAGCCCGCCTGATGACCGGCCGCATCGTCGAGATCGCCGAGGATGGCCGCCACCTGTCGCTGTCGCGCGGCTTCCTGGTGGTGGAAGGGCAGGGGCGGGAGATCGGGCGCGTCCCGCTCGACGACATCGGGGCGGTGGTGGCGAACGCCCATGGGCTGACCTACACCAACAACCTGCTGCTGGCCCTGGCGGAACGCGGCGTCGTGGTGGTGCTGTGCGGGCCGAACCATGTGCCGGCGGCCTTCCTGTGGCCGGTGGACGGGCACCATGTGCAGGCCCAGCGCATGCGTGCCCAGCTGAACGTTTCGGTACCGCAGACCAAGCGCCTGTGGCAACTGCTGGTGCGCGCGAAGGTCCGCCAGCAGGGTGCGGTGCTGGAGGCGCGCGGCGCGCCGGCCGGCGCGTTCGAGGCGCTGGCTCGCAAGGTGCGCTCCGGCGACCCCGACAACATCGAGGCGCAGGCGGCGCGCCGGTACTGGCCGCTGCTGTTCGGAGACGATTTCCGGCGCGATTCGGAGGCCGGCGGTGTGAACGGCCTGTTGAACTACGGCTACGCCATCCTGCGCTCCACCGTGGCGCGGGCGGTGATGGGGGCGGGGTTGCACCCCACGCTTGGCCTGTTCCACCGCAACAGGGCCAATCCGCTGTGCCTGGTGGACGATCTGATGGAGCCTTTCCGCCCCTTCGTCGACCTCGCCGTGGCCCGGCTGGCCGATGCGGGGCACGAAGCGGTGACGCCGGACACCAAACGATTCCTGGCGCTTGTCCCGTCACTCGACCTGCCGACGGCGGAGGGGACCACGCCGCTGTCCACGGTGGTGATGCGGGCCGCGACGTCGCTGGCGCAGGCCTATGAAAAGGGGGAAGCGGCGCTCGACCTTCCGGCCGGGGAAGGCAGCAAAGCCTGGGCGCCGATGCCTTTGGAGTGGCCTGCACCCCCACCCGCGCGGTTGAACGTGCCGCAACCGGCCTGACGGACCGCGGCGATGTTGAGCGGATACCGGATCATGTGGATGATGGTGCTGTTCGACCTGCCGGTCCTGACCAAACGCGAACGCAAGGCCGCGACGACCTTCCGCAAGTTCCTGCTGGACCAGGGCTTCGAGATGTCGCAGTTCTCCGTTTATCTCCGCCACTGCGTCGGCAAGGAGCAATCGGAAGCGCTGACCCGCCGAATCGAGAAGGCGGTTCCACCCACGGGCAAGGTGCACATCGTCTTCATCACGGACAAGCAGTATGAAACCATCGTGTGCTTTGATGGCCGAGTCCGTCAGCCCTCTCGGAAAAATCCGGAGCAATACGTTCTTTTCTGACCGCCCAAGCGGCGGAATCGAGGCAGTGGAGTGGCGGGATAAGGCTGTTTTTTCAAAGCCTTACCCCGCCACGTAGTGTAGCCGATGGGAAACCGTGGTCCAGCCGCAACAGGTGGCGCAGCGCCGTGGTACTGCCGTCCAAGTGTAGCCGATGGGAAACCGTGGTCCAGCCGCAACGGTCGATACCTGGGCAAGATGGCCCGCGTGAGTGTAGCTGATGGGAAACCGTGGTCCAGCCGCAACCGCAAGCACGCCTCGCCAAGGCGCAGACCGAGTGTAGCCGATGGGAAACCGTGGTCCAGCCGCAACGACGGCGACCCGTCGCAGATCAACGGATCCAGTGTAGCCGATGGGAAACCGTGGTCCAGCCGCAACTAGCCGAGTAGGCGCCCGGCCTTTGGCGAGAGTGTAGCCGATGGGAAACCGTGGTCCAGCCGCAACGGTGGTGACGCGCCCGATGGCGCTACAACCAGTGTAGCCGATGGGAAACCGTGGTCCAGCCGCAACAGCAAGAGACGCGCGGCCTGCGGAAAGTCCAGTGTAGCCGATGGGAAACCGTGGTCCAGCCGCAACAGCTTGTGCAGGCGGGCATGCGATCCTCCTAGTGTAGCCGATGGGAAACCGTGGTCCAGCCGCAACAGTGCCACTGCCATCAGGTCGTCAGGGCAGAGTGTAGCCGATGGGAAACCGTGGTCCAGCCGCAACCGTTCCTCTTCAAACAGCATGGGGATTGGGAGTGTAGCCGATGGGAAACCGTGGTCCAGCCGCAACCAGCCGCCACGCCACGCGCGGGGCGTAGCAAGTGTAGCCGATGGGAAACCGTGGTCCAGCCGCAACTGCGTCATGAGGATCGCGTGCTTGCCCTTGAGTGTAGCCGATGGGAAACCGTGGTCCAGCCGCAACTCCTTCGGCGTTCTCAATGATACAGGGACCAGTGTAGCCGATGGGAAACCGTGGTCCAGCCGCAACGGCGTGCTCTACGTCCTGCCCACCGCCGGCAGTGTAGCCGATGGGAAACCGTGGTCCAGCCGCAACAGCGGCGATGGCCTCGAAATCCAAGGCCTTAGTGTAGCCGATGGGAAACCGTGGTCCAGCCGCAACAGACCACCATCACCCCCTACACCGACGAGGAGTGTAGCCGATGGGAAACCGTGGTCCAGCCGCAACCGACGATGCGGCCTCGTCCGCTCGCGCCGGAGTGTACGGTATTCGGTAGCAAACACACCCACGGCGAAAATAGGGTGAAATTGCAGACGCGGGACGGGCGAACCCCACCCGACAAAGGGGCGCAGCTCTCTCTAATTCCGCCAATTTCCTGCTATCGACAAACCCATTGTATGGTCCGCCGATTTTGCCATATAAATGGACATCTCTGGGAGAGGTTTTTGCACAAAACCTAGAGTAATCAACGGTTTGGTGGGGACAATGCCTAGGACATACGAGCAGACACATCCGTGGCTAACTTTTGGGCTTGATCTCGCATCGTTCAAATACCCGTTGTGGATGGCTTTGGGCGAGGCATCGTCTAAATGCGAGCACATCGCTGGGGTCCCGCTTGCGCCAGCGATTGCTCAACGAGTGCATAGTCTTTACCTAGCCAAAGGCGCTTCGGCGACTACGGCAATCGAAGGCAATACGCTTTCAGAGGAAGAGGCTGAGCAGGTAATTCAGGGAACGCTGAAGCTTCCACCATCGCAGCAGTATTTAGCTCAAGAGCTTGAGAATATTGTAGAGGCGGTGAATGCCATTACGAATGAAATTGCTAATGATGGTGCATCTCCTTTGACTATCGCTTTTTTGAAGCGACTAAATAGTATGGTACTTAAAGATCTTGAGGTCGATGAGGGAGTTGTTCCTGGAGAAATTCGTCAGCATCGCGTTATGGTGCGGAAATATCGATGCGCCCCAGTCGAGGATTGCGAGTTTCTTTTGGAGAAGCTTTGCGAGACTTTGAACGGATTTCCTTCCCCAAAAGGGCAGGAGTCGGCGTTTGCTATTATTAAAGCTGTTTATGCTCACCTATATTTTGTGTGGATACATCCGTTCGGCGACGGGAACGGCCGGACGGCTCGATTGATTGAACTTTATATTTTGCTTTCGGCAGGCTTCCCGCAGCCTACCGCTCACATAATGAGTAACTACTATAATAGAACTAGGCAAAAATACTACGAGGCGCTGGATGCCGCAATTGAGGGCGAACGCAAGGTAATAGACTTTATTGCTTATTCCGTTACGGGGTTCGTGGAAGGGCTGAGAGAGCAGATCGATTTCATCAGAGCGCAACAGTGGAAAGTTGCCTGGGTGAACTACGTTCATGAGATTTTCCACGATAAGAACAGCGCTGCGGAGAGTAGGCGCCGACGTTTGCTTCTAGCGCTCACGGATAAAACAGAACCAGTGCCGCTGACAAAGTTGACAACTCTTACTCCTGAATTGACGCTTGAATATCACGGCAAAACCCCAAAGACCGTGGTGCGCGATATCAATGCTTTGATGGCAATGGGACTCGTAACAAGGCGAAGAGGTCAGATTTCTGCGAGGCGCGAGCAAATCCTGGCGTTCTTACCGTGGCGGAATGTTGAGGCAATCAAACAGGAAAAAGAAGCAGATTGAAATCCGCCCGCCAGATCGCTTCTGGCGGGCTTCATGTTCCCAGCGTTATGCGGCCCGGCCGCGCTGCCAGTATCCGGACCAATCCACGGACGGCGGCAGCGCGGCGGCGCGGAAGCCCACGGTGCGGAACTGTTCGCCGTTGCTGGTCCGGCGCTGGTCTTCCCGCCACGCCATCTCAGCGGCGTAGCGGTTCAGGTACTTGCCGCCGATCCGGTGATACTGGCCCCACTGCGCACGGCGCAGACGGGCGAAATAGGACTCCGCTTGGTTGGTGCAGGCTTCATCAGCGCTGTAGGCTTCCTGATGGTTGATGCGCTTCATGTTGAAGCGGGCATGGAGGGAGTTCCAACCGGCGGCTTCATCGGCATGGACGGTGGAGGCGCGATCAACGCGGGCCTTGATGAAGGCGACGCTTTCTTCTTCGGAGCGGAAGACCTGAGTGACAGTCCGGCCGTCGCGCTCGCGGGCCACGACAACCACCTGACGCTTGCCTGTCTGGTTCTCGGCAAGGCGACGGTCCTTCCGGTCTTCCTTGCGGTTCTCGGGGCGGACATGACCGCCGACATAGCAGCCGTCAACTTCCACATCGGCGCCGTCACCACCAAGCACGACGCCGCGGACTTCCGCTGCCATGGCTTCCCGGAGCTTGTGCGCCAGGACGTAGGCCGTCTTGTACTGCACGTCGAGATCGCGCCCGAGCTGGAGAGCGGAGATACCCTTGACCGCGTTGACGAAGATGATGATGGCGATCAGGTAATCTCGGATCGGCAGCTTGCGCGAGGCAAACAGGGTGCCGGAGGTTTCGGAGAACTGGCGACGGCACGCCTTGCACTTGAACACGTTACGGGTGGTGTACTCGTAGCACTTCGGGCAATCGCAGTAGGGGCACACGGCGGCGCCCTTGGTGTCGGGCCAACGGATTTGACGGAACAGCGCGCGGGCTTCCCCGTCCGTCATGCGCGCAACCTGTTTCAGGCTGACGGTGCGAGCAGTGGCGGACATGAGGAAGTGTTGGGCCATGGCTAGAAGTTCCATAAACGGCTTTAATAAGCCATTTATGGCTTTTATCCACGCCTCTTGTCAACGGAGAAAAAGCCATATATGACATGACAACGCCATTTTCGGGATGAAAGGGACTGCCATGGATGAAGCGGGATGGAACGAAACGGCCAAGGGCCTGTTGCGCGCGGAACTAAAGCGTCGCGATCTGACCTACATCGACCTAGCGGAGCGGCTAAAGGTCGTTGGCATTGAGGAAACCCCGAACTCGATAGCCAAGAAGGTGAACCGGGGAACGTTCAGCGCGGCCTTCCTGCTAGCGTGTATGAAGGCGATAGGGTGCTCAGCAGTTCGTCTTCCCAGCGAGTGAGCCTAACGGCTCACTCTAATGAGTCCACGCGCACCATTCCCGCCCCAGTAACTTTCCCATCAGAACGGCTAACATTTACCGACGCATTGACCGGAGTCCCCGTTCTAAGCGCCTTGAACAATATATTCATCTGATCTTCAGTCAAAAATAACTCTCTCGCTTCGGCGCAAAGCTCTTCTCCTGTAGCTAAGTGACGGACATCAACACTGAAGACGCCATGTTCTTTTCTCTGTATCTCCGTCACGTCAAATTGTCCGCTCAACGTGCCGTCGTTTCGACTTGCCCTCGGCTTTTGCAAAAGCTCTTCGGCGCGCTCAGATGTTACGTCAACCCCAAGCACCCGCGCCCCTCCCGCAGCAATGACGCCGCGCAGTAGAGCGTTATGCCCCAAGCGAACCTGTTCTAGCGTTGCAGCTGACTGCGCACTTTTTGCGGCAAGCTCGCCTATCAACCTAGTCCTTTCTGTCTCCTGCTTAGACCTCTCTGTCTCTTCCTTCTCTCTCTGTATATCTTTCTCGGCATTAATCTTGGCCTGTTCGGTTCTCTGATTAGCGTCATTTATTGACGTCCCGGATTGCACATATTCACGGAACATCGTGGCGCCAAAATTACCTACAGCCCATATGAAAAAACATGAAATCGCCACGGTTGCGAGGTGTTTTGACTCCATTTTTTCCACCACAGCTTTTGCTACATCGGTTATAGATTGGTCTGCATCAAAACTATACCCCCTACCGTTTCTAAATACAAGCACATCTATTTCAAGAAATTTCTTTTCGTCACCGCTTAGTCTTCTTGATGCACTGTTATATTTAACAACTGAGTAACCTCTATTAATACACTTCTGGTATTCCAAAAGCACATCCATGATTGATGTCTTGATGGATGTCGAGCTTTCTTCTTGCGGTATCCTAAGTAATTCACAGCCCCAGCCATCGATAACAATGCGCTTTATGTTAAGGACTTCGGAGAAGTTACTATAAACCATGTCAGCGATAACCGACCACAGGTCATCTTCAGAGCGCAGGGATAGTTGGCCATTTTGCAATTCCATGGGATGCGCCTGCCTTCAAGTGGGTGGTCCAGTGCTGTTTCCCACGAGAAAACCAGATAGGCAAATTCAATCAGGGGAATGCGGCAATGTTACGCCGCGCTCACCTTCCACGCTGTAACCTTCCCATCTTCCACCCGCTCCACCAGATCGGCGGCTTGCCGGGTGACAGCGTTGTGAACCAGCTTCGTGACCAGCTTTCCGGTGCGTGCGTCGGTGGTGTCCAGCCCCCGGCGCTGCATAACCTCGACGGCGATGTCTCGGACGGTCATGGGGGCTGGTGCGATGCGGAGAACGTCCAGCACCATGCGGGCCAGTTCCCCCGGCTTGAACCAGTCATTCCGCTTCCTAACGGCCTTGGGTGCGATCTCTTCGGGGACGACATCCGGGGCGCATAGGTGCAGAACGGCGTCGATGTGAACAAGGTCCGCCCGGTGCTGGGCGATGCGCTTCTCAAGGTCAGCGATGATGCCGGAGACTTCGGCGCGCTTAGCAGTCAAGCCTGAGATGAGGTAGGTGTCGCCCATGGCTTCCTCATTGGAGGGGAATGGGCTATAGTGTAGCTAAATCAATGGCTTGGCGGCTATCTGCCCGTGGGTGTGATTGCTACCGAATACCGGGAGTGTAGCCGATGGGAAACCGTGGTCCAGCCGCAACCATCGCGCCCGCAGACCAACGTCACCGTCAAGTGTAGCCGATGGGAAACCGTGGTCCAGCCGCAACCGTGATCCGCGACGCCGTGTGCGAGACGATAGTGTAGCCGATGGGAAACCGTGGTCCAGCCGCAACCGGTCGATGCCGCGGACCCACTGCCCAGCCAGTGTAGCCGATGGGAAACCGTGGTCCAGCCGCAACTACGCCGAAGTCGACGCGACCGCCGGCGCCAGTGTAGCCGATGGGAAACCGTGGTCCAGCCGCAACGATCTCGACACCGGGTCGCTGCTGCGCGTCAGTGTAGCCGATGGGAAACCGTGGTCCAGCCGCAACAGTGACAGGGACCGCACGTTGGCTTGATTGAGTGTAGCCGATGGGAAACCGTGGTCCAGCCGCAACCCAGCCAGCGGGCGCTCGCCCGTCTGGTGAAGTGTAGCCGATGGGAAACCGTGGTCCAGCCGCAACTATCTCTATGGACGGGCAATCGAACGGTCAAGTTTAGCCGATGGGAAACCGTGGTCCAGCCGCAACCTCCCAAGACGATTGCCCGCAAGCTGTGGGAGTGTAGCCGATGGGAAACCGTGGTCCAGCCGCAACTGGCTCATGCATGACCGCGTGTTCATGTATAGTGTAGCCGATGGGAAACCGTGGTCCAGCCGCAACTGGGCTGGTAGAGGCGTGATCGGCAGCACAAGAGTACGGTATGACCGTTCCGCTACCAATTCCATGGCTGCCGGCCACTTCGCGGCAACCGTCGCCTATTGGTTATGAGTCCGGGCCTCACGGCGCCATTGCGGCCCAGGTCAGTTCGGGCGCGGGAAATTGATGCACAACACGGCGCACTGATGGAGGTGGCGCCAACCGGTCGCCGATCGTTGTACACACCGCTTTGCCCCCGTGTCGCCTCCAGGCCCATACCCTTCATCAGCCGGGCCGCCCGGTGCAGGGTGCCACGTCGATGCCCTTTCGCTGCAACTGCCGCCACACTTTGCGTACCCCATAAACCCGGGAATTTGCGTACCGGACCCATCAGCCGCGCAGCCTGGCGCCATCCATCAATGCGCTTAAAGACCACACGGTCATCAATCTCGATAATAGATTTTCTCGCGACATACACACCTTTAAATGCATTTTTTGGCGCTATACAATCGCGCTTGACTAAATAAAATGGCATAGATACCCTTTTTACGCGTACAAATTTGGGGTCAAACCATGCAATCCGATCCGTTTGCCACTTTGATCAATCAAATACTGCAAGGCCTTACTCAGCAGCTGAATGGGGAGATCGGACCTGCCATCCGGTCGGCCGGGTATGATCCTTACAACAACGTGGCCTCCGGGTCTGCCAGCATCGGGATCGGCAGCGCCTCCTATTCTGTCAATGACCTTACGGGTGTATCGTCTTTGCAGATCACAGACTTGGTGGCGACCAACATCACCGCCTCCGGGACCAACATCAGCGGTCAGGTGAATTTCCAAGCCGTGCTGAACAGCCCTTTGAGCGCCAATTTGGGCGGCAGCGTTGAGGTATGGCCGATCGACATCGGCGTGTCGGGCAACATCCGGATCACCGGCTGCTCGATCTCCGGCTCCGCCCAGCTCAATGCCAGCATCAGCAACAATCAACTCTGCCTCAATTCGATCAGCAACCTGAGCGCGTCCTTCAATTACAACGACGCGTCGATCTGGATCAACGACCTGGGCGTGCTGAACTATCTGCTGTCGCCGTTGGAGAGCCTGATCCTCGACGCCGCCAAGGGTGCGATCCGCAACCTGATCTCCTCCCAGATCGACAGCATCGTCGCTCAGCAGATCGGCCAGCGCCTGCCGCAGTGCGCGTCGCTGGGATGAGGCTGCGGATCGAGCCCCTGGTCCGGACCGCGCAGCGGATCGGTCCCCTGCACCCGGTTGCGGGAACGGCACCCGCAGGGGATGGACGGCAGCTCGAAGTCGCGCTGGAGCGGCAAAGCCGTGGCAACTGGTGCTGGTCCGCCGTCACCTGCGCGGTCGCTGCCCATTACGGCGACCGCTCCTGGACACAGGAACGGCTGGCTTGGCGCATTCTGGCGATCGACGATGTGCGGCCGGACCGGGAGCCGCCGCGGGCCCTGCTGGAAGACGAGAAGTACAACCAGCAGGCAGCCCTGGAGCGTACGCTCCGCTATGTCAACTGCCTGGCCGGCTGGAGCAGCGGCCGCCCGCCGTTCCGGCGCCTGATGCGCGAGCTGGACGAGGGCCGCCCCGTCGCCGTCGCCATCCGCTGGCGCTCCGGGCAGCAGCATTACGTGCTCGTGGACGGCTACCGCCGCGCCGAGCGCGCGATCACAGTCGCGGACCCCCAGCGCGGGCGAAGCGAAGTGTCCTTCGACGACTTCCCGCTCCGGTACCGGGACGGCGGCGACTGGACGGAAACCTATTGGACACACAGTCCTTACCAGATGCCGCACCAGGAAGGGGAGCTTCACGATGAGTAGCTACGACATCGCGCTGGTGTTGGACGCTGGCACCCTGAATACGGGAATGTCACAGCTGTTTGCGAACAGCAGCGCCCAGAAAACCCTGTTCCAAGGGACCGATCCGGTCGGCCAGCAGGGCGTCACCAGCATCGACTGGCAAATCGGCTCCGCGCCGCAGTTCGTCCTGTCGCCGCCGACGACGACCCAATGGAACGACCAGTACACCTTCACCCCATCGGGGCAGAAGCCGGCCAATCCGACCGACCAGATGTTCCAGGTGACGCTGTCGTCGGTCTCCACCACCATCAACATGCAACAGGGCTCGCCCGTCCCGCTGACCTTCAACATGACGGTGTTCGCCCAGGTGGGCATCGCCAATGGCCAGGTGCAGCTCAGCAACGTGGCCGTTCTCCCCACCAACCCCACGGCCGTGCAGCAGCTTTTCCTCGAACTGGCCGCGGGCATCGTCTACAGCAAGGTGCAGACCCTGCTGCAGGGCTACCAGATCCCGTCGAGCATCCCGGTGGAGGGGCAGGACTTCACCCCGCCCGTGATGACGGTGACGAACGGATATCTGGTCCTGGCCAGCAACCTAGTCGCCAACGGCACGCCGGACATCGCGGGCGTCCAGTGGCCGCAGCAGCCGCTGGGCGTGCTGGTCGGCCGCAATCTGCTGACGGCGCTGCTCGCCCAATACAACAGCGCGATCCAGCAGGAGCTGAGCAAGGCCACGGTCAACGTCAGCAACAGCAACTGGACGGGCAGCTACTCGTTGTCCGGCGGCATCACCAACGCCAGCGTCGCCGTCGCCTCCACCCTGCCCAACGTGAACGTGACGGCGACCTTCTCCGCCACGGCCGACGTCGGCGTGTCCTGGTGGCTGGTGCCGGGCGCCTGCGCCCTGGAAGCCGCCTCCAACCTCCTCTGACGACGGGAATGCCTCCATGGTTGATTTCGCGCAAGCCACATTCTCGACCACCCCGACCCCGCTGACCATCACGGTGGCGCCCACCGTGTCGGGCTCGAACACGGTGCAGCTCCAGCTGCAGCCGTTGCCCAGCTTTCAGATCAACTACGCGCCGTCGGGCAGCGGCTGGCAGAAGTTCAACGCCTCGGTGCTGGAGAACGCGGCGACCACGATCATCGCCGTGCTCAACCCCTTCATTTCGTCCGCCGTCCAGACGGCGGCGCAGAAACAGCTGAACGAGAACGCTTCCTTCACCGTGCCGACCATCCCGATCAGCTTCGATGGGATCAACCTGCAGCTGGCGCCATCGAGCCTCAACATATCGACCGCGGACGCCGACCACGTCCTGGTCACGGCAACCGTCAACATCAGCTGACCGCGCGGCGCCAGACCGCATCAAGCAATCTGAATCGGAGAGACGTTCATGAACGCTGACATGCGTGCCCTCGACGCCGGCTGGAATCGGCCGGGCGGCGCCCCCCTGCGTGCCGCGCTGCCTGATGGGATCACCCTTGACGACATACCGGCGCTGCCGCTGGCGCGCGCGGCGGACATGCCGGCCCATGCCGGCTTCGCCCGCGGCTCGCTGGGGGTGGAACTGGCCGGTTTGCGGCTGGAACTGGCGGACAGCGCCGTGTCGGCCCAGCGCAGCCAGGATGCCCTGGGGCGTGACGTGCTGGAGGTCCGCATCCAGGACATCCGCCTGCGCGGCCGGCAGACCCTGCAGGGCACCCGGATCTGGGAGTCCGGGCTGGATGGCGCCGGCACCGGCCTGCCGCTGAACACGCGGCGGCGCGGCGGCGCCGACCAGGACGCGCACCCCACCTGGATCGCCACCGCCAACGAGCAGCGTGCGGCCCTGCAGAACGTGCCGGGCGGCAACGGCGCCGCCCTGCTGTCCACCTATTCCAACCACCGCGCCGCCTTCAACGACGTGTTCACGGATCCGAACGGCTATGCCTTTCAGATCGGCTGGGGCACGCCGGAGATCTCGGACATGGCCAACGACACCAACACCGCCCTGACCGCCACCGTCCCCGCCGGCGGCTCGACAGGCGGCTCGGCCAGCGGTCCCGTGGTGAACGACCCCAACAAGATCTATGGGACGACCACCTACAACGGCAACGCGCAGAACCAGCAGCTGGCCCTGATGACCACGCTGGCCGCCATGGCCAGCTTCGCCAACCCGAACAACCCTACGGACCCCACCAACCCCTACAATCAGGCGGCCGCGGCGACGCTGACGTTCTCCAGCAGCATCCTGGGCAACACCCAGACGCAGAAGATCGCCGACGTGCCGTCCATGGACAAGCAGGGCGTCTACAATCTGGTGCAGACCGGCACGCCGGCCCAGCCGCATTCGGTGGACGACGTGCACGCCCTGCTCAACGGCAATCCGATCGGCGGGCGCGACTCCGAGGGCAAAAGCTGGACCATGTGCCTGGGCGAGGACGAGCGGGCCTTCGTCCGCCGGATGCAGGCGGACATCGCCGAGCACATCGCCCGCCTTGCCGCCCAGAAGCCCGTCGACCTGGTTTCCGGGCAGCTGGAGGCCGAGCTGGCCTGCTATGTCTACCTGCAGTTCGGCACGCGGGAGGACGGCGAGCCTTGCCTGCTGGACGGGCGGGTGGAGCTGGACGGCTTTGACCTGGACATCGACGACGGCGGCTGGGACGCCGCGTTGGGCGCCGGCCTGGCGCAGGACGCCCGCGAGGCGCTTGGCGAGGCGCGCTTCGTCAAGAGCCTGCTGCACGACCGCATCGCCGACACCCTGGAGCGCGCCCTCGTGCAGCCGATCGCCAAGGCCGTGCTGGGCAGCGGGTCGTGAGGATCGCCTCGGGGGCCCGCGACCCGGTCGGCACCATCCTGCAGGACCTGATGGCCGCCGACATGGCGGGGTTCGAGCGCGAGTTGTCCGCCGCGCTCGAACCCCAGGAGGGCTACCTGTCCGATGCCGAGATGGCGCTGTACCAGGGCGGAAAGAAGCTGCGCCCGCTGATGCTGCTGCTCACGGCGCGGCTGTTCCAGGCGGAGGGGCCGTTGCCGGTGAAGGTGCTGCGCGCCTCCGCCTCGCTGGAGATGCTGCATGTCGCGACCCTGATCCACGACGACATCGTCGACCACGCCTCGTTGCGGCGGGGCCAGCACAGCGTCAATGCCGCCCGCGGCACCGAGATGGCCATCCTGATCGGTGACATGCAGTTCCTGCAGGCGGTGCGCTGCTTCGTCGACGCCATCGAGGACCAGGAGGACATGCAACTGGTCAAATGGGTGCTCGATTCCGCCTTCGACATCTGCCGCGGCGAGATCGACGAGATGACCACGCAGCCCTTCTGGCATCCGGACTCCCTGCTCAGCCGCTACCTGACGACCATCGACCGCAAGACGGCGGTGCTGTTCGGGCTGGCCTGCGAGTCCGGCGCGGCCCTGATGCGGGCGCGCACGTCCGAGCTGCGCCGCCTCGGATCGTTCGGGCGGTACATGGGGCGGGCGTTCCAGATGATGGACGACATCTTCGACCTCGCCCATTCCGACGAGGAGGCCGGCAAGCGCAAGGGCATCGACCTGCACCAGCGTCGCATAACCCTGCCCATCATCCACGCCATGCGGCTGTTCGGCGACATGCATCCCATGGTGCGCTACCTGCGCAGCCAGGAAACGCCGCCCACCGAGCAGATCAACGCCTGGGTGGACGAGATCCGCCGCTCGGACGCTTTCACCCTTGCCTATGCCCAAGCGCGCGACACCGCCCTCCAGGCCGTGCAGTTCCTGGACGGCCTGCCGCCAGGGCCGCACCTGAAGGCGCTGCGCGACATCACCATGCACGCGGTCAACCGACCCTACTGACCTTCGTCCCGGGAGTACGTCATGGGCCTGTATTTGTTCAATTTCGTCTACAACACGCTGATGCAGAAGGCGAACGACGGCTCGCCGGGGAATGGCCTGTTCCTGCCCAAAGCCCTCGCAGGCATGACGGACAACAACCAGCAGCCTTACCTGCCCTTGCAGGAGAGCCTCTGGACGCTGAACAACATCGGCGGCTCGGCCGCCATTTCCAACGACCTCGCCACCAGCTGGTTCAACGCGTTCTTCCTGGCCTTGCGGGGCTTGAGCATGAAGACGCCCTCCGGCGCCATCACGCAGCAGATGATCGACGACGCGGGCGCGGCTGTCACATACATCACGGGAAAACAGCTGCGCGTCGTGGCGCTGCCCGGTGCGGGCGTGAATCTGGTCGCCACGAACATCGACATCCAAGGGCTGGCGAACATCAAGATCAGCGGCCAGCCGCCGCTGGTCACCTCGAACAACCAGGGCTACCAGGCACAGATCGCCCTCAACCTGAACGCCTACCCCGACAACGGCGCCAGTTGGTCGCAGCCCCTGGCCCTGTCCGGGTCAGAGCAGGGCACCGACACAAACAACGGGACGGCCTTCCAGGGGTTGGGCTTCGTCCTGACCCAGACGCTTTGCTTTGTCGACAAGTCCGGCACCGTGGTGGCGCCCCCGCCCAGCCTGGGACTGACCCCGTCCGCGGCGAACCCGAACGGCTTCGATTGCAGCGCCACCGGCATCGCGCTGCTGACGCTGACGAACGCCCAGGTGCTGGCCAACGGCACGGTCACCGTCGCGTCCCCGCCGGCGCTGCAATTCTCGCTCAACTCCCTCGACCTGGCGGCGGTGCAGGGGGCGGTCCCGACCTTCACCCTGCAGAACCTGGACTACCAGAGCCTGACGCCCGTCCCCTTCCCGCAGGCGATCTCCGCGGCGGCCTTCTATCCGCTCTGGACCGGGTTCTTCAAGCAGTTGATCGCCACGAACGACGCGGCGCAGATGCTGACGAACCAGATCAACGGCGCGCTGATGTCCCCGGACAACATGGCGCAGGTCGCGAACCTGCTCACCAGCCAGATCTCCAGCGCCCTCGACACCATCTTCGGCAGTACCCAGGTCGCCGACAGCACGGTGGACACGGACGCCAACGACGTCGACAAGTACATCTTCGACCGGGCCCGGGGCGCGCTGAACGACCCCAGCGGCTATGTCTATGTCCCCACCGTGATCCTGGGCTCCAAGTCGCCGCAGCTGGATCCCCTCACGGCGACGAATCTGTCCATCGGCGGCCCGTTCAGCACGTCCGTCCTGGGCCAGTCGGTCCAACTCAGCAACATCTCGTTGGCCAACTTGGTGATCAACGGCCTGTCCAACGTGATCGCCCCGCCGAACAGCACCATCTTCGGCGTCAACCAGCAGGCCACGGCGACCCTGCTGCTGGGCGAGGTCCCGGCGGGGACCCAGGTGAACGTGAACGACCAGAAGGTTACCGTGCCGTCGCCGCCGGTCACGGCCTCGACGCCGTTCAGCCTCGACATCCAGGTGAACCAGAACCAGCCGATCCCGATCAGCGGCACGCTGAACATCAGTCTGGTCAACAACAGCGGCACCCTCGGCGTGACGACCTCGCTCTACTCCGACGGCGACACCCCCCAGCAACTGGCGCTGACCTATACGCAGGTCACCCTGGTGGCCGGCTCCGGCGACGTGACCCTGGCCATAACGCTGCCTCCGGAAGACCAGCAGTTCCAAATCTTCATCAACGCCTTCCTGGGGCAGGACGCGCTGATCCAGGCCATCATCGGCGCCATCAACGACTACATCGGCCAGAACCTGGGCCAGATCAGTCAGGCCGCGACGCAGTTCGCGCAGAACGCGCTGAACAACCTGGGGAAGTGAGACCATGGCCTCGAACATCTATGCGACCCTGCAAGGCCTGCTTCAAACCAGCGCCGGCACCCAGGCCCTCCAACTTGCCCATGACCAGTTCCCCGGCCCGGTCCAGACCGCGATCAGCGACTACCTGAACGGCATCACGCTGCAACTGGGCAGCGAGGCAACCCTGAAGGTGGACCCGTCCACCCGGCAGCTCGAACTGCAGGCCCTGGTCGGGACCGCCAGCATCGACCTGCAGGCCACGGCCAGCGGAGCCACCCTGACCCTGGCCAGCACGAAGTACAGCGGCGCCCAGGTGGTGCTGACCTTCAGCGACGTGGACGGGGGTGTGGCGCTGACCCTCGACGCCACCATGGGGAACAGCCTGCAATGGCCGTTGCAGGCGGCATGGCCGCAGCTTCTGGACTGGACGCCGGCGAACCAGGCGGCCCTGGCGAACGGCCAACTCCACCTGACCTACGGCAGCGGAAACCTGGACTTCATCGGCCAGGGCTCGCTGGCTTATGGGGGCCAGACCTTCGCCGACGCCGAGCTGCGCGTGCAGTTCGAGGGCGGCCAGACCGGCGTGCTGGTGGGCGTGGTCGTCCCGACATGGTCCCCCGGCTCCTTCTGGCCGGCCCTCTCCGCTTTGACCTTCAGCAACAGCGGGTTGGTCGTGTCCACCGTGGCAGGCAAATCCACCAGCCTGTCGTCGCTGGGCCTGCTGGACGTGAAGTCCGTTCCGGCCTTGGGGGCGGATTTCGACATCGCCCCCGGATTCCTGTTCTTCACCTCGCTGAAGCTGACCGACAGCCTCGCGGCCATCGCCGGCTTCATGGGCAACGTGTCGCAGCTCGACCTGTTCGCCGCCTACGCCCAGGGGACCGGGGCGACGACGGTGAAGGCGGTGCTGAACGACAGCTTCAGCGCCATGAACAATGGCATCTTCCAGTTCGATGGCTTCACCCTGGAATGGAGCGACCCGGCCCAGGGCAACAGCAGCATCAGCGCCACCGCCGCCGGCACGTTCCACCCCGACGCGGGCACGGCCATCGACCTTTCCCTGACCGGCAGCATCATTCCGGCCGAGGGCGATTTGAACCTGACCGTCAGCCTGACGAACTGGGCCAAGCCCTTCGGCCTGGAGACGCTGACCATCGTCGAGCTGGACGGCGGCGTCACCGTCGGCGCAGAGGCCGCCGGCGTCACCCTGTCCGCGGATGGCGACCTGAAGCTGCAGAACCCGAACGCGCCGCAGTACGAGTTCGAGGTCGGCTTCGAGGTCGAGGTGGTCGATTTCGAGGTTCCGAACGGGATCGCGGTCTGGACCAAGGCGGACCAGGACCCGATGACCCTGTCCAATGTCCTCGAGGCTGCCTTCGCACTGGACTTCTCCCCCGCCACCCTGCAGGCCCAGGGCGAACCGGACGTGGCCGACGTGGTGGCCTTCCTGGACGAGGTGATCAGCATCACCCAGTTCACCTTCTGGTTCGTCGAGGGCGCCCAGCTCAAGAAGATCGGCGACCGTGGGCCCTTCCCGGCGGGCTTCGGCCTCCAGGCCCAGTTCACGCTCCTCGGGCAGGAGAACGTCCTGGTCTCGGCGACACTGGCCGAGCAGGCGAACCCCAAGGCCGGGTTCTCCGGCTACGTCATCCTGCAGCAGCCGGTCTCCTGGGGGTCGGTGTTCATGCTCTCGGGCTGGGACCCGACGGCCCAGAAGCCGACCAGCCAAGGGCCGGAACTGGCCATCGCGGCCACGCCGGCGGGCATCGTGGTGCCGGGCGTCAACAACAGCCAGCCGGTCCGCTTCTACTCGTCCATGTACCTGAAGTTCCTGGACGTGGTGGAGGACCACCTCTACGCCCTTGCCACCACCGACAACCAGTTCCAACTGGACTACGCGGTGCAAGAGGGCACGCCCGCCGCCGGCTGCGGCACCTGGAGCGGGGACAGCATCACCTTCCTGCTCAACCCCAGCCAGTACGAGCTCGGCGCCTCCTTCGGCTTCAACTTCGGTTGGCAGAACCTAACATGGGACGGCATCACCCTGTGGGGTGTCACCCTGGTGCCCAAGGTGGCGCTGCCGAACTTCAGCGTCGCGGCCGGGTTGGCCTTCCAGGCGTCGAAGCAGAGCCTCGTGGTGAACGGGTACTTCGACTTCGAGCTGCTGGGCCTCTCCTTGGCCCTGGGCAGCCAGGCGTCCCCCGTGTCCCTGGTGAACGTCAACGTGCAGGGGGTCATCAACAGCCTGAAGGACGTGGCCGGCCACGTCCTCGACACCGTCAAGCAGGAAGCTTCGGCCCTGATGCAGGCAGCACTTGCCGACTTGGATGCCTTCCTCGCCTGGGCCAAGAGCCAGTGGAAGAACCTCGTCGACGGCCTGAAACTGGTCGGCCAGATCCTGCAGAACCAGTTCAAGCAGCTGGGCAAGGACTTGGCGCAGCTCCTTCAGGGGCTGGGCGCGGCGGCGGCCTATGTTCAGCAGGCGATGGTCGCGTTGGGCTACAAGCTGGAGGAGGTGGCCGGCTGGTTGAGCGACCTGTTCGGCTGCCCGATCTCCAAGGCGGCCGGATCGCTTCCCTGACCATTCGCCTCCGTCCGGTCTTGCGCCGGCTTTCCTTCAGGCACTTGCCGGCGCTGGGGCAGGTGGGTAGGCCGCCTGCCCCGGGATCCATTCGGCCGGGCACACGGCCTGGACTTGCCCGGGCGCGTTGCAAGGAGGGAGTGGACTGCGTCGGATTTCCTGGAGGCTATTTGTATTGAGTCAAGCCGCCATGGCGATGCCCTCGGTTCGAGCATAGTAGCGCGCCTCGGCCTCAGCGGGGGAGTGTTACCGATGGGTTCGAGCAGGCGGCAACGGTTGAACCAGTCGACGCATTCCAAAGTGGCGAACTCGACGGCCTCCAGGGTACGCCATGGCCCGCGGCGCCGGATCGCCTCGGTCTTGTAGAGACCGTTGCTCCTGTTCGTCCGTCGTCGGCCCCGGCCGCTCGCCCTGGTCACGTTCGGCCTGCCGGACCCAGTTCCGCAGCGTCTCGGGATTGAAGCCGATCTTCGCTGCGGTCGAGCTGATCACTGCCCACTGCGAGGCGTGCTCCCCTTCGTGCTCGAAAGCCATCCGAACCGCGCGCTCGCGGATTTCAGGAGCGTATGTGGGTGATGCCGCTTTCGTCATGATGGCCCCGGTCTCTCAGAAGATGGAGCCTCCAGGAAACCCGGTGCGGTCCACGTCGCCCGGCACCATGCTGGACCCTTGGCGCATACAACTGAACGACACCGCCCCTCCAGGCCATGCCACGACCTTGCCGAAGAAAGACTGTCCGCGCCGGTGAGAGCCTGCGCGGTTCCTGTTGGGCACACGATCGGCTGCGCGCGCCGGGTGAGATTTCCTGCACTCTTGCAGAAAAAAATAATTTTATACAGATTATTCGAAGCTTCTGATTGCAAATCCCTATGGAAGTCGATGATATGGCTTGCAGAGCCACCCTTGCCATGAGCTGAAGCGTGAATCGCGCCGGCCCGTTGAAGCCATTTCCGGAGTCGACTGCACTCCTGCCGGGGGAATCGGAGGCCGGTTCCCATTCCGGCGACCATCTCAGGCCGCAATTGTCGCCGACGTTCGCAGCGATGCCCGCGTTCGCTTGTGACCGCTGCGGCGCCTGCTGCCGAAGCTTGGCGCTCCACGCGCTGTACCGGCAGTTTGACCGGGGCGACGGCGTTTGCCGCCACTTCGACAGCGCGTCGGGCCTGTGTGCGATCTACGCCGAGCGCCCGCTGCTGTGTCGGGTCGACGCCTCGTATGACGCGGGCCTGATCGATGGGTTGACGCGATCCGAATACCACGCGGCCACCCGCGCCGCCTGCGATGCCTTGAAGGCATGCACCGCAACACCGCAGCAGAAAGAGGAAACCGGACATGTTCCTGGCGCAACTTGAAGAACGGCAGAAAGCGGCGTTCCTTGTTCTTGCCGACACCATCATCCGGGCCGATGGCGCCGTCGCCCACCAGGAATCAGCCATGCTTGCCGCCATGAAGGCGGAAATGGGGCTTTCCGATGCCGTGGAGCCGGACGGGCGTTCGATCGGGGACGCGGTTTCGGTGTTCGACACCCGTCCCACCAAAATCGCGGCCATGCTGGAACTGATCGGTCTCAGCATGGCCGATGGGCATGTCCACGACCGCGAAGCATCGGCTCTGGAAACGCTCGCTTCTGCCTTCGGTCTGCCGCCGGTCGAGTTCGAGGTTCTGCGCAACTGGGTGGTTCGGCAATTCGCCCTGACACGTGAAGCGGCAGTCCTGATGGCGGGGGAGATCTGAGATGCCGCTTCCCGCAATCCTGATCGGCGGAGCCGTGGTTGCCGGCCTGTGGGGCGGCAAGAAGATGCTCGACGCCAGCAGCGCCAACAGCGAAGCCCAATCCATCGGCGAAGAAGCCGCCGAGCTGTTCGATCGCGCCAAAAACGAACTGGAAGACGCGCGTGCGACCGCCAACAGCGCGTTGGAAAATCTTGGCCGGCTGAAAATCGATGTCTGGCGTACCGACATCCAAGACTTCGTGCGGTTGATGGAACGGATCAAAGACGTCGAAGTCACCGGCAGCGTTCATATCGACGACCTCGCTAAAACGTTGGTTCGCCCGGATCAGCTGGGGGCGCTGAAGGACACCTCCCTGCACTTTGCCGAACTCGGCAGTGCGGCCGTCGGTTCCATCGCCTCCGGCGCTTTGGCCGGCGTGGCGGCGTATGGCGGGGTTGGCGCGCTCGCCACCTCCTCTACCGGTGTCGCGATCGGTTCACTTTCCGGGGCGGCGGCCACCAACGCGACTCTCGCTTGGCTGGGCGGGGGAAGCCTTGCCGCGGGCGGCGCCGGCATGGCGGGCGGCATGGCGGTTCTCGGCGGGTTGATCGCCGGTCCTGCGCTTCTGGTCGGCGGCTGGGCGATGTCGGCCCAGGCGGATGCGAACCTTGCGAAGGCCCGAGCCAACCTCGCCGAGGCGCGGCAGGCCGCGGAGGAAATGGCGCTGGCGGCAACCGCCGTCCAGGGAATTACACGCGTCACGCAGCAATTCGAATCGGCCATTCTGCAGTTCCAGCGGACGTTCCGGCTAGCCCTCGGCGCCCTCCAGGCCGTCATCGCGGTGGCGCCGGCTCGCCGGCCTTTTCTTCTGGTGCGGCTGTTCGACACCCTTCGCGGGAAGCGGCGTGAACCAAGCACCTCCTACAAGAGCTATACGCCTCAGCAGCAACAGATCGTCTGGCTCGCCTACGAATGCGCCAGCGTGATGAAGCGGCTGCTCGAAACGCCGCTGCTGCGCGAGGACGGCGCCATCGACGCGCGTTGCATCGACGTGCTGTCGCTGCCGGGAGCGGTCGAAGGCAAAGCGCGCAGGATCACGGCCTAACGCGGGAGCGGACCATGTTCGGCTGGTTATCAAAGAAGAAGCGCGACGCCGTGGCGGACGGCGTCGCCCAAGGCACCACGCAGTTCGGCGCCCACGCCGGCGTCAACGCCGCCCGCGCCGCCGACATGGTCGACCCAGGATGGGCGGCCGTGAAGCAGATGCTGGAGCGCGAGTCCGGCAAACTGAACAGCACCGATCCCCGGTGGGGAGGTGCTCATCACGCTCAAGCGCGCGGCAACGTCTTCGAGGCGCTCAACGACCTGAAGGACAACATCGGCCGCGCCGAGGCGGGCAAGACTGGCACTTGGCAAAACACGCGCCTGCAAGGGGCCAACACCGCGCCGCAGGACTCCATTCTGGTGGTCGACGGCAAGGCCGTTCTGGCCCGCCAGGACAAGTTGCTGTCCGGTCCAACCACGCAAAACCTTAAGTCCTTGGCCAACCAAAAGTACGCTGGCATGGATTTGACGGTTCCCGATGGCGAAGTGCCGAAGTGGAAGGAGGCAATGCTAAACCTCGCTGATCGGACCTCGGACCCGGAAGCCAAAGCGCGCTACCTGGACGCCGCCAAGCGTCTGCGCCCCGGTGTGAGCCGGGACGATGTCACGCAGACGGTGGCCGACCCGAAGCGCCATCACCTTGAACTTCAGCTGAAAGCTTATGGGAAGGAGGTCATGGTGACGGCCGGGTCGGCAGCCCTCGGCGCCGCCGTCATCGGCGGCACGGTCTCGGTAATCCGCCACTCGGTGCAACTGGTCCAGGGACGTACCGATGCGTCCACCGCCGCCAAGCATATCGCAGGGGAGACCGCCACCGCCACCGCCCGCGCCGCCGGCCAAGCCGCACTGGCCGTTACGATCCGGACGGCCGCCGAGAAAGCTGGGGTGCAGGCGCTGAGGACAGGCGCTCCGGCCGCTCTGGCCGCCACAGCGGTGGTCGAGGTCGCCCAATCCATTTATCACCTCGTCAAAGGCAATCTGTCGGCCGAAGAGGCTGCTGAGGCTCTGGGGCAAACCGGCTGTACGACGCTGGCCAGCTTCTATGCAGGCGGAGCCGCGGCGGCGGCCTTCGGACAAACGGGCGCGGTGACTGTAACTGTCGTCGGCGTCACCGCACCGATCAGCGTTCCAGTCATTCTTGCAGCCACCGCCGCGAGCATGGTGACCGCTGCCGTTTACCAATCGTGCATCGCGATTTTCAAGACCGCCCGCCTGGAAAAGGCGGAAGCGGAACGAGTGATGGCCCTGGCCGCGGCGGCCGCTGCCGAACTCCGTCGGCAGCGTATGGAATTGGAGGCGCGGATCGACGGTATTCTGGCAGAGCGGGACCGCGCACTGGCAACAATCTTTTACACCCTTGATCGCGGCATTGACCGGGGGGATCTGTCCGCAGTCATGGCCGGGCTGGGTGACTTCGCAGGGTTCCTTGGCACCCGCCTTCGATTCACCACTCTCGACGAGTTCAGTCACGCAATGGCGGCCAAAGAGTCACTGGTGCTCTGACGCTTCCAGGCACGCCGGTGCTCGGGGGGCGCTCCGCCAGACCCGGCGCGGCGTCAATCCGCGCGGTGCACTCAAGCTGAAGTGCAACAACATCTGATCGAGGAGGAGTGTCCCGGTCTATGCGACCAGTGCGCCCGTTCATGTGCTGCTCTATATACAAAGAAGCAAAGCGGTGACGAAATATTATGTCTTTAGATAGGCTATCAAGGGCAATAAAAGTCTAAAATTGCGTATTTGATCGTTTCCACCGCGCGAAAAAGATAACAGCGTGCCAATCGACAACGTGCTCACGCAAATTTCCCGACGCCTTTATGAGCATTTTCGCACCTATGATCCCAGTCCTGAACCCTGCGTCGTGTTGACCAACCCCGCGGAACATGACGGCAATGTGCCCGCCGATGTCCAAAATAAAATATTGATGACTTTAGTTGGCCTTCAGAGCGAAGCGACAATCTCGACCTACAGCCGCGCGGTTCCGACGGAAACCGGCCAGCATGCCCTCGTATCGCCGCCGCTCTACATCGATATGCTTGTCATGATCATGGCGAATTCCACTGGCCGGAACTACAGGGAAGGCCTGAAGCGAATTTGCCAGACGATCGCCTTCTCCAAAAGAACTCTTATTTCACGCACCAGACCTTGTCGGATTTGGACTCCGATGTTACCAATATCACCTTGGTATTGCAGTCTCTGGAATTCAGCCAGACAAGCTATCTGCTTTGACTGCTGGGCATGAAGTATCTGCCGATGGTGATTTACAAGCTGCGAATGATCCCTTTCCGCTCCGACGCCCCTGCCAGCGTCGTCGAGCCGACTCCAAGGGTCTGCTGGACCTGCGCGACACAGGCGCGGCGCCGTTCTGGGCTCAGTAGTTTCCCCGCGCCGCCTCCTGCAGGATCAGCTTGTCCAGCGTGAGGTCGGCCACCGCCTTGCGCAGGCGCTGGTTCTCGCGTTCCAGTTCCTCGAGCCGTTCGGCCTGATCCAGCTTCAGCCCGCCGAAATCGGCGCGCCAGCGGTAGTAGGTCTGCTCCGAGATGGCGTGCTCGCGGCAGGTCTCGGCGACCGTGCGCCCTTGCGCCACCGCCACCTCGATGGCTCGCAACATGCCGATGATCTGCTCGGGGGTATGCCGCTTCCGACGGGCCATTCCTTGCTCCTCCTGATTTGCCCAGTCATCAAATAGGGGCTGGTGCGGGTTCAGGGGGGCAGGTCAAACGGACCGGCGCACCCTATTTTCTTGCCCGTGTCGACGTTCCGCGCGCGCAGGTCGAACAGGCCGAGCTGGACGACCTTCATCCCGGCATGCCGGCCGAGGTGTTGGTGACCGGACAGGAGCGCACCCTGTTCGATTATGTGGTTCAGCCGCTGACAGACAGCTTCAGGCGTGCGTTCCGCGAGGAATAAGGTGATGGCGTTCCACACTTCACCATCAGTCCGCATAGGATGGGACCGCAACCTCTCCCTTTGGGTGGCGCGGTCGGTATAGCACCTCAACCCCGCTTGGGCGGTGGACGCCCGGGTGGCACATTTGGCTCATTGCATCGTTGGCCGCGGGCAAACTCTGGCCGGCCATGCTTCCGGCACCGAGCATGGGGGCAGCCATGGGGGTCTGGACGCTAACCCTGTTCGGTGGGTTCGAGCTGCGGACGCCTGCGGGCTCTCTGTTTCCCCTGACGGTCCGCAAGGCGATGGGCCTGCTGACATACTTGGCTCTTCGTCCGGATCAGGGACAATCGCGTGAGAAGCTTGCCGGCCTGCTGTGGGGTGACAGCGCCGACACCCAGGCGCGGAGCAGCCTGCGCCAGGTGATCGCCACTCTGCGCCGGGCGCATGACAGCGCTGGCATCCCGCTTCTCGCCGTGGATGGGGAGTGGGTGTCTCTGCCCCGCAACGCCGTCGACACCGATGTGGCGGCTTTCGAGGAGGCTCTCACGGCAGGGACGCCCGAAGCCCTGGACCGGGCGGCAATTCTTTATCGTGGTGAGCTGTTCGAAGGGCTGTCGCTGAACGCCGAAGGCTTCGACGAGTGGGTGAGGATCGAGCGCCAGCGCTATCGCGGGCTGGCGCTCGGCGCCTTGGCACAACGGCTCGATCAGGCCCTGGCAGATGGCATGCTGGAGGCCGGCCTGCAGACCGGATTGCGCCTGCTGGCTCTCGACCCTCTTCAGGAAGCAGCCCATCGCGCGCTGATGCAGCTCTATGCCCGGCAGGGGCGGCACACGGTCGCCCTGAAGCAGTACCAGATTTGCCGATCCATGCTGGAACAGGAGCTGGGCGTCGCTCCCGAGCCGGAGACCGAGCAGCTGTACAAGACCATCCGCGAGCGCCGCCATGCCCGCGGCCGGCAGGAGGACGGGACACCACCCGCCGCAGCACCGGCAGAGATGACCAGGGAACAGACGACGAAGGAACGGACGACGGAGGAACCCGTCACGGAGGTGCCGCCTTCCGACGACGCGGGCAGTCTGAACGGCGGCGGTCCGGAGATGCGCCATGTGACCGTCATCTGCGTGCTGCTGGTCGGGCTGGAGCGCAACGGCGCCTCGCTCGATCCCGAGGAGGCTCATGCCGTCGCCACCGGGCTGTTCGGCCTGATCGATGACATCGTCGCCGGTTATGGCGGAGAGACCCTGCGCCATGCTGGTGACACGGTGCTGGCGGCCTTCGGCGCGCGGCGGGCATTCGGCGACGAACCCTGGCGCGCGGTGCGGGTGGCGGCGGAGATCCATGGGGCGCTCAACACCTCTGCCGGACCCGCACCGTTGGCTGCCAGGGTGGGGATCGCGTGCAGCATGGCGGTGGTCGACGGCGCGCCGAGGGAGGGGGGCGAGGGGCGGCTGGTCACCGGCCCGGCCATGCACGAGGCGCCCGGCCTCGCAAGGCGTGCGGCCGGCGGCGAGACGCTGGTCTGCGACGGGGTCCACGGTGCGCTGGGCAAGCGCGCCGCAGTACAGCCGGCCACACCGGCGGAGGATGGGCGCAAGGCCTGGCGTGTGACCGGGCTGCATCTGGTGGACACGGTTCTCCCACAAAGCCCGCTCATAGGACGGAAGGCGGAGCTTCGCCAGTTCGCTGCCGCGCTTGCCGCCTGTCGGGAAGGTGGCGGCGGCACCACGATCCAGATCCGCGGTGACCCCGGCATCGGCAAAAGCCGGCTGATCGAGGAGTTCAAGCGCCTTGCCGTTGCCGCGTCCATGTGGTGCGCCACCGGGGCGGTGGTCGGCGTCGGCGTCGGGCGCGGCCAGGATGCTTTGCGCGCGCTCGTCCAGGAACTTGCCGGCCCGATCGACGATCTCGACCGGCTGTTCGCCGATGGGCGGCTGCCGGCGGGGGCGCGGCTGCATTTGGATCCGCTGATCGACCGGCCGCTGCCGCCGGAGTTGCGCCCGTCCCATGAGGCGCTTGACCATTCCGAGCGCGAGCGCGGCCGGCGCGGTGCCATCGCCGACCTGCTGCGCGCGCGCAGCGCCGAACAGCCCGTCCTGCTGGTGATGGAGGACATCCATTGGGCGGACGGGCAGACGCTGTCCTATCTGGCGATGCTGGCCGGGGTCGTCGCAGACTGTCCGGCAGTCCTGATCCTGTCCACCCGCCTCCAGGGCGATCCCTTGGGGGCGGACTGGCGCGCCCAACTGGCTGGAGGGCCGGTGCTGACGCTCGACCTCGCACCCTTGCGGCGTGCCGACGCGCTGGCGTTGGCCGGGCTTTTCCCAGGCATCGACGAACGGCATGCCGAACGCTGCGTCGCGCGGGCCGGCGGCAATCCGCTGTTCCTGGAGCAACTGCTGCGCAGCCGCGGAGAGGTGGCTGCGGTGCCGGGCACCATCCACGCCATCGTGCTGGCCCGCACCGACATCCTCGCTCCGCGCGACCGGCGGGCTCTCCAGGCGGCGTCCGTCCTTGGGTCACGCTTTGCGTTGAACGGCTTGCGGCATATGATCGACGATCCGGGATATCTGTGTGGGCCATTGGTCGAACAGGCGTTGGTCCGCCCGGATGCCGATGGCTTCCTGTTTGCGCATGCCCTGGTGCAGGAGGCGGTGTATGGAGCGCTGCTCCGCTCCCAGCGCTCCCAGCTGCACCGGCGGGCGGCGGATTGGTATGCCGAGGGCGATCCCGTACGACATGCCGAACATTTGGACCGGGCCGATGACCCGGCCGCCATCACCGCCTACTTGCGGGCGGCCGAAACCTGCGCCGCCGACTTCCGGCTGGAGCGGGCCATCCAACTGACGGAACGCGGTCTGGCGTTGGCCACCGCGCCTGAGGACCAGTTCGCCCTGTCCTGCCTGCGGGCAGAGCTTCTGGAAGCTGCGGGCGAGTTGCAGCAGGCATTGGCGGCCTTCGCCGAAGCCCGAACCCTGGCGACCGGCGACGCGGAGCGGTCCCGCGCCTGTCTGGGTCTGGCATCGGCCAAGCGGGTGACCGACGACCTGGACGGCGCCCTGGCGGCCCTGACGGAAGCGGAAGCCGCCGCGGTGCGTGCCGACCGACCGGCCTACCGGGCGCGCATTCATCATATGCGTGGCAACCTGTGCTTTCCCCGCGGCGATCTGGCGGGCTGCCTGCGCGAACATCATGCCGCGTTGGAATGGGCTCGGCGGGCCGGCGCGGTCGATCTGGAGACGGCAGCGCTGGGAGGGCTTGGCGACGGCTATTACGCGCATGGCCGCATGGTGACCGCGCACGACCATTTTGTCCGTTGCGTGACCCTGGCACGACAGCAGGGCTTGCGGCGGGTCGAAGTGTCCAACCGCTATATGGTTGCCATCACCCGCTTCTATTTGAACGACCTGCATGGCGCCGTGGAGGATGCACGCACGGGCGCACGGGCGGCGCAGAGCATCGGCCATTGCCGGGCCGAGTTGCTGTCCCACATCGTGGCATACGAGATCCTGTTCGAACTGGATGACGAGGTCGCCGGCCGCGACCATCTGGCGCGGGCACAGGCGCTGACCCGGCAACTGGGTGCGCGGCGGTTCGAGGCTGAGCACATGGTGTTCGAGGCGCGGCTGGAACACAAGGCGGGCAACCTGCAGCAGGCCTGTGCCCTTCTGTCCCGGGCAATGGAGATCGCGAACGAAACGGGCCCAGGCTACATCGGGCCGTCAA
Organism: Azospirillum sp.; assembly: GCF_035628975.1. Classification (GTDB taxonomy): domain Bacteria; phylum Pseudomonadota; class Alphaproteobacteria; order Azospirillales; family Azospirillaceae; genus Azospirillum. The sequence goes on from NZ_DASPIS010000118.1 coordinate 68,809, forward strand.
TCCTGGCAGAACTGGCCTTGTGCGAGCGCACCCCCGCTGTCCGGCGCGCGACACTCGACGAGGGCGAGGCACTGCTGGCCGGCGGCAGCGTCGGACACAACCATCTGCAATTTTACCGCGTAGCCATCGAGACGGCACTGGAGTTGGCCGACTGGGCGTTGGCGGAACGCTACGCTCGGGCGCTGGAGGATTATGCCGCTGCGGAACCGCTTCCCTGGTGTACTCTGTTCGCCGCGCGCGGCCGGGCTCTTGCCGCCTGGGGCCGTGGCCGGCGCGACCCCGAGGCGCGCCAAGCGCTTCAGTGCGTTCTGGACGAGTGCCGGCGCGTCGGCTACAGGCAGCCGGCGGCCTTGCTGGAGGCGGCGTTGCAGGGTTAGATCGGATCGCGTAAAATCGGAATCAATTTGGAGCGTGAATCCGATCGCCAAACATAATGCTACAGTGTCGTGCGTTTCACGTTAAACGCACGACACTGTAGAGGCCTGCGTCAGGGATGGGCATGATAGAGCAGCGCCTCCCCTGTGTGACGGATCAGCGGGTGCGGAACCACAGCCCGGCGGTCGACCACCGCGAAGCCGTGCCGCTGGAACAGGCGCCGTGACGGCGTGTTCGCGGCGAAGATGATGGCGCTCATTCCATAGAGCGCCTCCGCCCGCGCCCGCCGGCGGGCGGAGGCCAGCAGCCGGGTGGCGATGCCGGCGCGGCGGTGCCCCTCCTCCACGGCAATGGAGGCGATGTAGAGGCTTCCAGGCACCTCCAACTCTGCATAGGGGCGCAAAACGGGATCGACCTCGCGTTCCGGCGGCCCGTCGGCGCGCGGCGGCATGGCGAAGGCAAGCATCATCCCGACCACCGCATCCCCTTGTTGGGCCAGCACGGCATTGCGGTGGCTGAAGCCGACGCCGTCGCCCGCGTAGCGCCGCTCGCCGATTGCGAGCAGGTCTTCGCCGGGGGCGGCGAACTGACCCCAGATGTAGTCGGCCACACCATCGGCGGCGATGCGGACCAACTCGGCGATGCGGCGGCTGTCGTCGCAGAGGGCGGGGCGCAGGACGATGGGCTGGGGCGGGCGGGCGATGGGGGCACTTCCTACCGGCATGATGGACCTCTGCTCAACGGTTGCGAGGCCCCCATACTGTCCGCGCGTTCGTGAAGCCGGCGTGGCGCCGGTCGTGAGCCGGGCGTGAAAAAGCCTGTGGCGATCGGGAACGCTCCTTTTCACGCTGCGCACTCTCGCAGTTTCACGCCGACATCACGCCACCGGAGGAAAAGGGAAACCATCATTCTTGTCACGGAGAGACGATCATGACACTGCGAGACGTGCGAGGGCTGACTGTGTCCACCGGCAACCAGGCCGCCTTGGACCGCTTTGACGCCGCTGTCGAGTTGCTGAACGGCTATTATCTAGACTTCCTTGCCGTTGCCGACGAGGCCCTGGAGGAGGACCCCGGTTTCGTGATGGGCCATTGCTTCAAGGCCGGAGTCTACGCCACCTGCAATGAGGCTGCCGCCCAAGTCGAACTGCGCCGCAGCGTCGAGGCGGCGGAGGCGCTGTCGGCCGGCGCCACCGACCGCGAGCGTGCCCATATCGCCGCGGCACGAACGTGGCTGGAAGGCGATCTGGAGCGTGCCGCCGCCCTCTACGGCCGGATCGTGCAGGAGCACCCGCACGACATCCTGGCTCTGCAGATCGCCCATGTGGCCGATTTCTTCCTGGGCGAATCCCGCATGCTGCGCGACCGCGTGGCGCAGGTGCTGCCGCACTGGGACGAGAGCGTGCCAGGCTTCGGCTATGTGCTGGGCATGCACGCTTTCGGGCTGGAACAGACCAACCTTTACGGCCGTGCCGAGGAGGCCGGTCGGCGGGCGCTCACCCTCAACAACCGCGACCCGTGGGCGATCCACGCCGTGGCGCATGTGATGGAAATGCAGGGTCGGATCGGTGAGGGTGTGGAGTGGATGGAGACCAGGCGGGCGCAATGGGCCGACAACAATGCCTTCTCGTACCACAACTGGTGGCATCTGGCCCTGTACCACCTGGAGCAGGGCGAGACGGAGCGGGTTCTGTCGCTCTACGACCTGCACATCCGCTCGAACCCGGCGTCGACGGCGTTGGAACTGGTGGATGGTTCGGCCATGCTCTGGCGCCTGCACTTGCGCGGTATCGATGTGGGCGACCGCTGGCGTGACGTGGCCGATTGTTGGGAACGGGCCGCCGCCGACGGCTTTTACGCCTTCAACGACGCTCATGCCATGATGGCGTTCGTCGCCGATGGCCGCGATGACGCGGCTGACCGCACCCTCGCCGCCCAGGAGCAAGCCGCACGGCGCGGCCACGGCACCGGGGCCATGATGGCGCGTGATGTCGGTTTGCCGGTGTGCCGGGCGCTGCAGGCGTTCGGCCGGGGCGAGTACCGGACGGCGGCCAAGCTGCTCTACGCAGTGCGCACCCGCGCCCACCGTTTCGGCGGCAGCCACGCGCAGCGCGACATCCTCGACCTGACTTTGGTCGAGGCGGCGATCCGCAGCGGCGACGCGCCGCTCGCCCAAGCACTGACGGCAGAGCGCAACAACCTGAAGCCCTCCAGTCCGGCAAACCGCTCGCTCACCGCGCGGGCGATGGGGATGGCCGATGGTCGCAGCATCAGCGGACGGCCCAGCAGGACAGCGCTGCCTCAAAACTGTTAACCGGCTCGGAAGCGGGCTCCCCTGCATGCGCAGTGTAAACCGCTGTAGATGCGAGTGTTTTGCCGATAAGGTGGAACCCAACCGGCGCCGAATGGGCCCCCGCCAACCCTGCCCACGATCCGGCATCGCACGTTTGCCCGATGAGGGCAGCCAGCGCGTCGGACGACAAATGATCGCGTAAGCTGCGGCCATCCTTCAGCCCGGTGTCCAGCATCACCCGATGAAGCCGGCACCGGCCATGGCGTGGCCCAGATCGGGGTGGGGCACACCATGTCGACCAGGATGACGCCGACCAGGGTGGCGGCGCCATCCGCGCCATCAGGTCGAGCGTTTCCTCGATGCAGTGGCCGGACCCGGTCAGCGCCCAGGCCAATCGCGACGGTGCGGGAAGACGAGAAATTTCGTTCATGCCCGCACGCGGGGCAGAGGCTCCACCTCCGGGCTGCGCAGCAGGGGGCAACCAGGACTGGCGCGGCCCGCCAGCGCCTCTTCCATCAGGGCGTGGTTGTCGCGATGGATGCACCAGCTCTCGCCACTGAAACGCCCGCGCCAGTGCGGAAAGGCCGCATCCACCAGCCCGTCGCGGGCCAGCGACGCCGCATCGGTCGCAGCGCAAGGGCAGGGCCCTGACTTGACCAGCACCAGCGCCGTCGCGTCCAGTTCCACCGCCAACCACGCCGCCAGACTGTCGGAGGTGACATCCCAACTCTCGGCGATCTCGGATTGGTCGAGCGCCATGGCGGACGGCAGCCACACCGCCGGCATCCCCGCCCGGATCAGCGACCGCAGCCGTTCGCGCGTCGCCGCCGTTTGCAGGGCCGGACAGATGCCGTGCAGCATCAGCCCGAACTGTTCCATCGCCAGCAGGGCCATGCGGTGGGCGAGGCGGTCGTCGAAGCGCCAATTGTCCTGGGCGTCGCGCACGGCATCGGCGAAGGGGCCGCCGCCCGGCACGATCACCAGGGGGTGGAGATGGCCGGGGCGGGCAATCAGGTCCAGCCAGGTTCCCAGCCGATGCCAGTCCGACAGGCTGCCGCCAATCTTTATCACCCAGGGCCGTGTCCCGGCGTCCGGCGGTCTTGGGGCCGGCGGTCTTGGGGCCAGCGAACTGGGGGCCGGCGATCCGCCTTCGGGAGATGCGTTGGCCGTCATCGGGTCAAATCCGCCGGTCGGCGATGGCCATCAGGCGGCGCGACGCCAGCATCTGGTCGCGCGTCCGCTCCAGCCGGATGCCCGGAACCGCGACTCCATCATAAATGTCCAGCTTCGCCACCGACACGCGGGCCGACTGCACCTGTTCATGAGCCAGGCACATGCGGGCGATCTTCTCCGCCAGCATCTCGACCAGATTGGTGTGCTCGTCCATCAGGATCCGCTTCAGCCCGGACAAGAGATCGTCGTAGGACAGCACGTCTCCAATATCGTCGGAGAACTGGGCGCCGTCCTGGCGCACCTGCAGCAGCAGGTCGATGCGGACCCGCTGAGGTGCGTCGCGCTCGTAGTCGAACACGCCGATCCGGCAGGGCAGGACGACATTCTCCAAAAACAGCTCGTAGAGGCCGGCCGGGATGGCAGCCACCATGAAATCGGCGGTCACACCGCGTGCGGATTGGGCGGAAAGGATCGTTTCGAGCATCGGTGCCGTCCTCCTGGCTGTGGTCCGGCAGGGCCGGACGCGGATTTGGTGTCAGGCAGGCCGTTTTGTACCTTAAGGACATCCAGGGGGCGGCACCTGTTTGGATGCGACACGGATTTGGCGATTTCCGCCGCATCAGGTGCCGCATCAGGTCACGCCGGCGAACTCGTGCGCGGCGGCAAGCGGGCTGTGCCGCTGGTTCTGGCGGTCGCTGCGCGGTGCGACGCCGAAATGATCGCGGTAGCATTTGCTGAAATGTGTGGCGGAAATGAAGCCGCAGCTGATCGACACCTCCATCACCGACATGCGGGTCTGGCACAGCAGCTGTCGCGCCCGCTTCATCCGCAGTCCGAGATAGTATTTGGCCGGCGAGCAGTTCATGTATTTGCGGAACAGCCGCTCCAGATTCCGGCGCGACTGGCCCAGTTCCGCAGCAAGCGTCAGCAGATCAAGCGGTTCCTCTATGTTTGCCTGCATCACCGCCACGGCGGCGTTGAGATCCTCATGGTCCAGCACCGGATTGGCGTGCAGTTCTTCCTGCTGGCGGATGCTGCCGGCGCGGATCTTGGTGTGCAGAAGCTGTTCGGCGATGTCCATCGCCAGCTTCTCGCCATGGCGGGCGGCGATCAGGTGCAGCATCATGTCGGTGGCGGCGGTGCCGCCCGCGCAGGTGAAGCGGTTGCGGTCGATCGTGAACAGTTCGCCCGTCGCTTCGATCTCCGGGAAGGTCTCGGCGAAGCCGGCCATGTTCTCCCAGTGGATGGTGCAGCGGTAGCCGTTCAACAGGCCGGCGCGGGCGAGGATGTGGCTGGCCGTGCACAGGGCGCCGAAGGCGATCCCCTGGGCGGCCGAACGCCGCATCCACGAGAACATCGCCCGATCCTCGTACCAGTGGCCGCCGACGCCGCTGCACACCATCACGGTGGACAGCGGCGGAGCGTCGGCGATGGCGTGGTCGATGCAGATCCCGATGCCGTTGCTGGCCCGCTGGACACCCCCGTTCGGCGAGAGCAGAACCCAGCGATACAGTTCCTTTCCGCTGATGTGGTTGGCGAGGCGCAGAGGCTCCACCGCCGCGGTGAACGCGATCATGGAGAAATCGGGAACCAGGAGGAAACCGACTGTGTCGACCGTGGAAACGCCGGATTGCTGTTGATTGCGCTGCATTGTCCCGTGCCCCTCTTCCGCTTTCCTGTTCGTATCGTCGTGGGTCGCGAATGGTCGGCGAACACCCTGTTTTCCCGCGGCCTTGATTGTTCCGGCGGCCACGTTCGGATGGGCGGGGGGTCGATCCCTTTCCGCTCCATCAAGTTTTTATGACAAGCAGCCTACGCAGGATTCGGCCGGTCACATTGAACAAAGCGGACATAATTCTTGAAGGGGTGCGACGTTGATCGGATCGGGATTGTTTTTCACGCCAACCATCAAGACATCCCAAACAGTAACATCATCCGGTGGGGTAGCTGCGCTCCACCTATGGAGTAGCCCGAATTCCTCTAATGAGAATCTGGCCCGGGACCTTTCAAAGGCAGGCCAGCAACTCGCGCTCGATGGGCTGGTGACGGAGCTGACGCTGATCGGAGGCGATTCGGCCGGCGATGAACCTGAGCGGCCGGCCAGCCGACCGCCAAGGAGATGCTGGACGGCGTGGCCGCCGCCGTTCATCCGTTCGCCGCCAACTGACCGGCCACAGATGACCGGAGGCGAAGCGGGCGAGGGTCTGAATTCTTGCCCGAGTCCACCCAGTCCAATGTCATGACGATCACCTGCCAGGACCAGTGGGCCTGCGGCGTAGCGGCGCTGGGACGGCAGTCGCCATGTCCGCGGATCGTGTCGAGATCGGCGACATAGCAGGCGCGGAAGGGTTGCAGCGCCGGCAGCGCGGCCACGATATCCTGGAGTGCCGGTCCGGCGGTCAGCACGCTTTCAATGGGGCGGTAGCGGTCGCGCTCCTCCCGCTTGGCATGAACCACCTGCTCGCCCAGCAGGTCGATGACGGGAATGATGTCCATGGAGAACAGCTTTCGTCGGGTTCTGGTCTGCGAGTATGTCACCGGCGGCGCGCTGTGCAACGGGCCGCTTCCGACCGACCTGATGGCGGACGCCAATGCCATGGTCGCGGCGCTGGTCGGCGACCTGACCGCGCTGGATGGAATACACGTCACGCTGTGCTGGGACAGCCGCCTTGCGCCGCCGTCCTTCCCGGCCGACCGGGTCGCCCTGTTCCCGGTGGCGCCGGGCGACGATCCGGAATCGCGCTGGCGCGATGCCGCCGCCCTGTGCGACGTGGTCTGGCCGATCGCGCCGGAAAGCGACGGGTTGCTGGGGCACGTCGCTGATCTGTTTTGGGGCACCGGCCGGCCGGTGGTCGCCTGCGCCCCCGACGCCATCGCTCTCGCGTCGTCGAAGACGGCGACGGCGGCGCGGCTGGCAGCGCGCGGCATCGCGGCCATTCCCACCGTTCCGCTCGGCGCTCCGCCGCCCGCCGCCCGTCATGTGGTGAAACCGGACGACGGCGCCGGCTGCCTGGACACCTTCATCGTTGACGACATCGCCGCCTGGACGCCGCCGCATGCCGGCCGCTGGATCGTCCAGCCGTTGGTCGAGGGCGAAGCCTGCAGCCTGTCCATGCTGGTCGACAATGCCGGCGTGGTGCGGTTGCTCGGCTGCAACCGCCAGACGATGGAGCGTGGGGATGGGTGCTTCTCCTTCCATGGCGTGGAGGTTGGGGCGATGGAGCACCGCCGTGCCGCCTGGGAGCCGTTGGCCCGTGCCATCGCCGCTGCGATCCCGGGCCTGCGCGGCTATGTCGCCGTCGATCTCATCGACAAACCCGATGGTCCCGTGGTGGTGGAGGTGAATCCGCGCCTGTCCGTCGGCTATTCCGGGCTGTCGCGGGTGCTGGGCTGGAACCCGGCTGGTGAAATCCTGGACCTATTCCACACCACATTGGCCGACGCCGGCCGGGAGGACGCGCATGCCTGACACCCGTGGGTCAGCGGTGATCGGCTGGGATATCGGCGGCGCCCATCTGAAGGCCGCGTGGGCGGCGAAAGGCTGGCCGGATCAAGGCGCGAAGGCGGTGACCGGATCGCGGTAGGGAATCTTGCGGATCAGCAGCGGACAATCGCCGCCCGCGCTGTCCCCGGCCGGAAGATCGAAGACCACACCATCGTGCGGCATGCGTCATGCTCCGAGGCCGGGGACGAGGGACTTCACCCAGAAGCGAAGGGGCTTGGCGGTCTCCTCCCGGTCGCCGACGTCGCACCAGGACAAGGTGCCGCCGATATCCGGCTCCAGCCGGTAGCCCAGCCGCCGCCACGCCGCATCTGGCGTCCGGTATGTCTTGGGGCGGCGGGGGTGGTCGGCGGACCGCACGATTTCGCCGAAGGCGGCGGATGCGAACCGGCCAGCTTCGCGTATATGGGCTTCGCCGATTTCCAGCAGGGCTGTTCCGATACCCCGCCCGCGATGGGAGGGCAGGACCACCACCTCGCCGAAATAGAAGATCGAGCGCGGGGCGTGGCCTGCATGCGCGAAGGGATCGCGCAAGGCGTCCAATTCCTGCGCGAGCGGTGCGCCGGTGACGGCCGCGACCATGCGGTTGCCGTCGAAGGCGGCTAGGATGAACCCGCCCGACAGGCCGCCTAGATTGGAGAGATAGCGTTCCTCGTACGCGGCCGACCCGGAATAGAGAAACGGAAACTCGCCCAGCACAGCAAGCCGCAGGACCGCCAATTCCTCCAGCCGGTCGGCCAGGGCGGCACCGGTCAGCCGTTCCACCCGTATGTCGCCCAACAACCGTGGCCCGTGATGTGGCATGGGCCGCGCCGGAAGAGCGGCGGCGAAGCCCCCTACCGGAAGAGCCCCTGCGCTCACCGAGCCGGCACCGGCAGGAACCGCCGCAGGAACGCGAAGCGTGCCGGGCGTGGAGCAGCGGCTGTCTGGCCGAAACTCTGGGTGATGCGGTCGAGGATGATCGCCAGCAGCACGACGCTGAGACCGCTTTCGAAGCCGAGCGCGATGTCCAGGCGCTGGATGCCCTGCAGCACCACGTTGCCGAGGCCGCCGGCGCCGATCATCGAGGCGATGACGATCATCGACAGCGCCATCATCATGGTCTGGTTCACCCCGGCCATGATCGACGGCAGGGCGTTCGGCAACTGCACCTTGAACAGAAGCTGGCGGTCATGGCAGCCGAAGGCCTTGCCGGCCTCGACGATCTCGGCCGGCACCTGCTGGATGCCCAGTGCCGTCAGGCGCACGGCCGGCGGCATGGCGAAAATCACCGTGGCGAGGATGCCCGGCACCCGTCCCAGCCCGAAGAACATCACCGCCGGGATCAGATAGACGAAGGCCGGCATCGTCTGCATGAAGTCCAGCGTGGTGCGGACGACGCTTTCGACCACACGGTTGCGCGCCATCCAGACGCCCAGCGGCACGCCGACCAGCAGGCTGAGCAGGGTGGAGGTCAGAACCAGACCCAGGGTGGAGGCGGTCTCCGTCCACAGCCCCATGCCGGCGATCAGCAGAAGGGCCGCGACCGTGAAGACGGCGAAGCCGGTGCCGACGCGCCAAAGGGACGTGGCGACGATCAGCCCGATCAGCAGCCAGGCCGGCGCCCCGACCAGCACGAAATCGATGGACCCGCCGAAGCCGTTCACCACCGTCGCGATCGCATCCAGCGCCGGTTGGAAATGGTCGAGCATGAAGCCGACCAGTTCCTCGACCCATTTGCCGATTCTCAGTTCGAATTCCATCGGTCAATCCCCCCGAACCAGGGTGTGGAGCATGAGGGCGCGCGAGATGGCGCCAAGGAAGTTGCCGTCGTCATCGACGACGGGCACCGGCCATTCGGTGTCGGCGACGAGGGCGAGCAGGGCATGAATGGGCGTCGCGGCGTTGACCGTGCGGACGTCGGGAAGGAAGGCGTTGATGAAGCGCGGTTGCGGACCGTTCAGTTCGCGTTCCAGTGTCGTCTGCGAGACGACGCCTTCGAAGCGGCCGTCCTGGGTACGCACATAGCCGAAGTTGTGGTGGTTCTCGCGCAGTTGCTGCAGGGCGGGGGCCAGTTCGCCGGGCAGGCGGATGACCGTGTTGGTCGCCTCGTAGCGTGCCACGTCGCCGGCCCGCAGAACCTTCGAGGCGTCGACGTTGCGGAAGAAGGAGCGGACATAATCGTCGGCCGGGCGGCTGAGGATCTCGTAGGGCGTGCCGACCTGCACGATGCGTCCGCCTTCCATGATGGCGATGCGGTCGCCGATGCGCATCGCCTCGTCCAGGTCGTGGGAGATGAAGACGATGGTGCGCTGCTGCTCGCGCTGCAGGCGCAGCAGCTCGTCCTGCATCTCGGTACGGATCAGCGGGTCGAGGGCGGAGAAGGCCTCGTCCATCAGCAGGATGGTGGGATCGTTGGCCAGCGCGCGGGCGAGGCCGACGCGCTGCTGCATGCCGCCCGACATCTCGCGCGGGTAGCGGTGCGCGTAGGTGCCCAAGCCCACCTGCTCCAGCGCCTGCTGCGCGGCCTTGTGGCGCTCCGCCTTGGATGCGCCGGAGATTTCCAGGCCGAAGGCGGCGTTGTCCAGCGCGCTCAGGTGCGGCATCAGGGCGAAGGACTGGAAGACCATGCCCATGTTGCGGCGGCGGGCCTGGATCAGCTCGGCCTTGGACATGCTGACCAAGTCCTTGCCGTCGAGCAGGATTTCGCCGCTGCTGGGTTCGATCAGCCGGTTCAGCAAGCGGATCATGGTGGACTTGCCGGACCCCGACAGTCCCATGATGACGAAGATCTCGCCGGTCCGGACCTGAAAGCTGGCATCCAGCACGCCGACATTGACGTTCAGCTTTTCCAGAACCTCCGCCTTGCTGGCGCCCTGGCGCAGCATCGACAGCGCGGGCTTCGGATTGGCGGAGAAGATCTTGTAGACGTTCCGCACCTCCAGGCGGACCGCCGCGTCGTCGCCGATGCTCGTCCTGGCGGCTCCGCGGGGAAAGCCCAGGCTGGCCGGGGCGACGACCGAAACCGCGCTTCGCATCATCGTGTTCATCGACAGGTCCCCCCCCGATTGCGCGACAGCGTGACCCGTGGGCCTGAGAGCATCGTTGTGCATGTTCATGGAAGCATTCCCTGTTCGACTAGGCTGTCGTAGATGGCCAGCGCTCCCGCTTCGGCTGACGGGTTGACCAGCAGTTGGCCTTTTCCGCTCTTGCTCTCGGTCGCCGCCTTCAGCCGGTCCAGCGCCGAACCGCCGCGCTTCACGCGCATCAGCTTGGGCTTCGGCCGCCATGGACGATGCTCGCAATCCGACAGGAAGAGGTCGGCGGTCGCCTGGGCCGCCACCGGTTCGATGACGCCCCGCCGGGAGGGGCCGTAGGCGGACGGGCGCGCGGGTGGGGCGGACGGATGGATGGTCGCGACGAGACGGCCGGTGACGGTCAGCGCCCGGCGCTGTCCGCGCGGCAGTGCCTGGACGAGGTCCGCCGTGCCCGGCGTTGAACTGGGCGCATCGGACGGGCCGATCCGAACCACATCGGGGACGACCGCGGCATCGAGGCCACGGGCGATCAGATAGGGAAGCATGCCGCTGCCCTCGCCGTCTTCCGCCTGCCGTCCGGTCAGGACCAGCGACGGGGCGAGGCGGCGCAGGTGGGCGATCAGCGGTTCGACCGGATCGCTTCCTTCCGGCAGGACCAGCAGGGTCAACCGCTCCAGCCCCATGCCGAGATAGTCGCGCAGAGACTCGCCGTCGGCGGCCGGTCCGGCATGGATCGCGGTCAGCCGCCGCGGGCGCAACGCCAGCGCCATCTCCAGCGCCTGGGCATCGGTTGCGGCGCGGCGGGCGCGGCCGGAGACCGGATGGCGTCCAATGGACAGCAGGACGGCGACGTCACTCGTGTCAGGATCAGGCATGGCGGCGCTCCCGGATGAGCCGGATCAGGGCGGGCATGACGTCCTGCGCATCGGCGACGATGGACAGGTCGGCACGCTTGATCATCTCGGCGTGGAGGTCGGTGTTGACGGCGATCACGTGGCGGACGCCGGTGATGCCCTGGAGATGCTGCGGCGCGCCGGCGATGCCGAAGGCGAGGTAGCAGCGCGCGCCGACCACCGTGCCGGAGGCGCCGACCTGCCGTTCGCGCGGCAGATGGCCGGCGTCGCAGACCACGCGGCTGCCGGCGCGGGTGGCGCCCAGCGCCGCGCCCAACTCGGCGAAGCTCCGCCAGTCGGTCACGCCGTTGCCGCCGCTGAGGATGAAGTCGGTTTCCGACAGGGACAGCGCGTCGGGATCGACGGCCAGCCGGCGGGCGCCGCCCAGGCGGGGCAGGACCTCCTCCCCGGCGAGCGCCGGAGCGGCGAGGTCGAGCGGCCGGGCTTCGTGCCGCACGCCGTCGAGGGGGGCGAAGGCGTCCGCCGCGACCGTCATCAGCCGGGTGGGGCGGTGCCCGGTCTCCAGCGAACCGCCGGCCGATTGCCGGGTCGCCCGGTCGGGGCCGAGGCTTTGCACGCCGGGGAACAGCCGCTCACCCGTCGCCGCTGCGACCCGCCGGGCGACATCGCCGCCGTCCGGGCTGTCCGGGAACAGGATGTGGCGGGGGGACAATGCGACAATCAGCGCCGAGGCGGCGGCGGCGCGCCGTTCCGGCACGTAATCGTCGGCCCAGCCGTCGGGCAAGGCGACATGGCGGTCGGACCCGGCTTCGGCCAGGGCTTCGCCCGAGCCGGTGGAGACGGTCACCACCGCACCGCCGCCGGTATCGGCCAGCAGGCGGGCGGCGGCGATCACCTGCCGGTCATGCTCGCCGACCTCGCCACCGGGGCGGTCGAGCATGGCAAGGACCAGATAAGCCGGTTCCGCGATCACCTGCAGCGGGATGGCGGGCGCGGCGACGGCGACGCCAACCGCCGCTGCGGTACCGGGAGACGCCGCGTCACGCGTCCAGTCATAGCGCGGGCGTGGCTGGCGCTGGACCAGGTCTGCCTCGCGGACGGCGCGCGGGTCACGGCGGCGCTCGTTCATTACGGCGGCGACCGGCTGGCGCAGCAGGCGCGGACGCGGGCCGGTCAGGATGGTGCGGGCGGCGCGATCTGCGCGGGGATCGACACGGCGACGGGTGGGGGAGGCTTGGCTCATCGGGCGGTCTCCGTCGCGGCGAGCACCAGTTCGGCGATCTCCGCCACTTCCGGCCGGGGACCGACGACGCCTTCCAGCATCAGGGCGCAGTTGGGGCAGGCGACGGCGACCAGCGAGGCGCCGGTCTCCCGGACATGCTCCATGCGGACGTCGGGGATGCGGCGCTCGCCCGACACGTCGGTCAGCGGGGCGCCGCCGCCGCCGCCGCAACAGCTAGACCGCAGGCCGGAGCGCAGCATCTCCCGGCGCTCCACGCCGATGGCGTCGAGCAGGGCGCGCGGCGCCTCGATCTCGCCGTTGTAGCGGCCGAGATAGCAAGGATCGTGGAAGGTGACGCTGCGCCCGACCGGCTTGGTCACCGTCAGCACGCCGCCGGAGATCAGTTCCAGCAGCAGGGCGGTGTGGTGGACGACGGTCCAGCGGCCGCCGAAGGCCGGATATTCGTTGCGCAGCGTGTGCAGCACATGGGGATCGGCGGTGACGATGCGGGTGAAGCGGCGGGCGTTCAACGTCGCCACGTTGCGGATGGCCAGGGACTGGAAGGTCGCCTCGTCGCCCAGCCGGCGGGCGACGTCGCCGCAATCCAGCTCCTCGTCGCCAAGCACGGCGAAGTCTGCCCCGGCGCGGCGCAGCAGCAGGACGAGTGCCCGCAGCGAGCGTTGGACCCGCAGGTCGAAGGCGCCGTCGCCGATCCACAGCAGCGTGTCGCAGGACCCGCCGGGCGGTAGCCGGGGCAACGACAGGTCGGCCGCCCAGTCCCAGCGTCGGGACAGGGCTCGGCCGCCGGGATTGTCGGTGGCGCGCAGTTCCTCCAGCATGACGGCGGCCTTGGCCGGGGTGGTGCCCAGTTCCAGCGTCTGGAAGCGGCGGAGGTCGACCACGGCGTCGACATGCTCGATCATCATCGGGCATTCCTGCACGCAGGCGCGGCAGGTGGTGCAGGACCACAGCGTGTCGGGATGGATCATCGCATCCGGCCCGATCAGGGGCAGCGCCGCCCCGCCATGGGCCTTGCCCACGCCCCGCCCGGGATGGGGATTGCCGGCATAGGCGGCGTCGCTGGCTTGGCTGTCCATGGCGACGACCAGATCCTGCACCAGCTTCTTCGGGTTCAGCGGCAGGCCGGCGGCATAGGCCGGGCAGGCGGTCTCGCAGCGCCCGCACTGGACGCAGGCGTCGAAGCCGAGCAGCCGGTTCCAGGCGAAATCGATGGGACGTTCCACGCCCAGCGTGCCCGGATCGACGGTGCCGGCATCCGGGGCAAGCGGCAGCGGCTTCAGCCCGGTGTCGCGCCCCTTGCCGTCATGGAAGCGGGCCGGACGCGGGTGGAAGGCCAGATGCAGCGCCCCGTGCACCGCATGCTTCAGCGGCCCTTTCCATACCCCCCATACCAGATCGGCCAAGGCCAGGCCGGCAAGCACGACCAGCGCCAGGGCCAGCGCGTCCGGCATCACGCCGCCCAGCGATTGGTCTAGTGCCACCGCCAGCAGGCAGGCGGAAAAGCCCAGAAGCGAGACCGGAAGACGGGCGAAGCGACCCTGCGACAGCTCGCGCGGGCGGACCACCCGGCGGCGATACCAGACCATCAGCGATCCCGCCAGCATCGCCGCCAACACAACCGCCAACAGCAGCCAGACGATGCGCGATCCCCCAAGGACGACACCCATCGCCACCAGCAGCCCGACCGCTGCAAGGAAACCGCCGGCGGCCAAAGCGTGGAAGCGGGCGTTGAACGGGGTCCGCCCCACCACATGATGGACATCCACCAGATAGCGGCCGGGCAGGGCGCGCAGCCCGGCGACCACACCGACCGCCGCCGGCCGGCCGGCCAGCCATCGCCGCGACTGCCAGACGGCCAATGCCGCGCCGATGGCAAGGACCGCAAGGACGACGGTGGTGAGAGCGGTGGCGATCACGTCGGACGGCTCCTGTCGCTTGGCGGGGGTGGGGCGGTTGGGTGGTCGTCAGATGTCCTTGCAGAGACGCGCGGCGTCGTAGATGGCGGCGTGGATGTTGCGGCCGGCCACCGCGTCGCCGATGCGATGCAGCGTGTAGCCGCCATGGCCGTTGGCCTGCACTGGCTGCGGTCGGCCGGCGATCAGGCTGTCCAGGTCGGTTTCGCCGCGGTTCAGCGAGTGGTCCTTCAGATCGAAATAGAGGGCGTCATTGGGCAGGGTGCCCAGCTCCACCACGATCTGGTCGACCAGCCGTTCCTCCTCCTCGTGGGTGTATTCGTTGCGCAGGACGGCGACGCGGCGGTTGCCCTCCGGGTAGATTTCCACGAGCTGGTGGTTGGTGGTCATCATCACGCTCAGCTTGTACAGCTCGCGCAGATGGATCGGCTGGTTGGTGGTGCCGACCTCCTCCGCCACCATGCGGTCGGGGGTGGCGATCTCCACCAGGGCACCGCGCTTGGCCATGAATTCCGCGCAGGATGCGCCGTGATGCTGGCCGGTGCCGTCATACATCAGCACGGTTCCCGTCGGCTCCACCGCCCCGGTCAGGACGTCCCAGGTCGAGACCGCCAGATCTGCCCCCTTGAAGTCGCCGCGGTTGGGACGGCCGCCGGTGGCGAGGATGACCACGTCGGGTGTCTCTGCCTCGACAGCGGCGCGGTCGGCCTCCACGCCCAGGCGCACATCGACGCCCAGCTTGGTGACCTGCTGCGACAGCCAGCGGGTGATGCCGCTCATGGCCTCGCGCCAGGTCGCCTTGGCGGCGATGGCGATCTGGCCGCCGGGGGCGGCGTTGCGTTCGAGCAGAACGACCGAATGGCCGCGCTCGGCACAGACGCGGGCGGCTTCCAGGCCGCCGGGGCCGCCGCCGACCACAACCACGCGGCGCTTGCGCTCCGCCTTCGGGATCACGTGCGGCATCGTGCGCTCGCGGCCCGTCGCGGCGTTCTGGATGCACAGGGCGTCGCCGCCGACATAGATGCGGTCGATGCAATAGCCGGCGCCGACGCACTGGCGGACATCGTCCAGCCGGCCTTCCATCAGCTTGCGCACCAGATGCGGGTCGGCGATGTGGGCGCGGGTCATGGCGACCATGTCGACATGGCCTTCCTCCACCGCGCGGGCGGCGGTGGCGAGGTCGGTCACGCGCTGGGCATGGAAGACGGGTATGCCGGCCTCGCGCTTGATGCCGCTGGCCAGATGCAGGAAGGGGGCGACCGGGAAGGACATGTTGGGCAGCGAGATGGCATGCGCCAGATGATCGCGCGCCTGTCCGCCCAGCACATTCACGAAATCTATCAGCCCGCGTTCGGCATAGGTCCGGGCGATGGCGATGCAGTCCTCGTGGCTGAGGCCGTCGTCGATCAGCTCGTCGCCGGACATGCGCATGCCGACGACATAGTCGGCGCCGACCTCGGCGCGGATCGCTTCGAACACCTCGATGCCGAAGCGCATGCGGTTTTCCAGGCTGCCGCCGTACTTGTCGGTGCGCCGGTTGACCGAGGGGCTCCAGAACTGGTCGATCAGATGCCCGTGGGCGGCCGACAGCTCGAAGCCGTCGAGGCCGCCTTCCTTGCAGCGGCGGGCGGCGGCGGCATAGCCGGCGATGATCCGCTTGAAGTCGAAATCCTCCATCTCCTTCGGTGTGTTGCGGTGCGCCGGTTCCCGGGCGGCCGAGGCGGAGACGGTGGGAAGCCAGTTCTCGGTGTCCCAGCGGGTGCGCCGGCCCATGTGGGTCAGCTGGATCATCAGCGCCGCGCCATGGCGATGCACCCGGTCGGAGAATTCGCGGAAGAAGGGAATGACGCTGTCGTCGGCGACGGAAATCTGGTTCCACGGTGCCGCCGGGCTGTCCACCGCAACGGAGGAGGAGCCGCCGAACATCGTCAGGCCGATGCCGCCTTTGGCCTTCTCCTCGTGGTAGAGCTGGTAGCGTTCCTTCGGCTTGCCTTCGGACCCGTAGCCCGGCGCATGGCTCGTGCTCATCACGCGGTTACGGATCGTCAAATGCTTGATCTGCAGAGGCTTCAGAAGGGCTTCGGCGGGTGAGGACATGGCAGGAACGATCCCCAGTATTGAGCCTGCCAAGAATTCACCATCGCCGTCATTGTCGCGTTGCCCCCCGCGACCGGGAATTACCTTTTTGCGACAGGGAAGGAAGGGGAGGGTGACCGCTGATCAAGTGACCGATTTTTAGAGAAAATCGGAGGAGGCGGTGCGCCGTCACTCCACCGGTGCGCCGCCTTGGGCGATCAGAGCCGGGTCGTCGAACAGGCGCCGGTCGGGCAGCACGGAATCCCCGTTCGTTCGCCGGAAAGCGTCGAGGGGTGATAAATGCGGATCGGCCTCCACATCAGGTCCGGCGGTGCGGCGCACCTCCGACGGCGAGACGCCGAATAGTTCCCGGAACTGGCGGGAGAAGTGGGCGCAGTCGGCGAAGCCGGCTTCGTTTGCGATGGCGGTGACCGAACGCTTGGTGTTGCGCAGCAGCCAATGGCCATAGCGCAGGCGCAAGCCGCGGTAGTAGGTGGCCGGGCTGGTGCCCACGGCCAGCCGGAACAGCCGCTCGAACTGCCGGGTGCTGACGTTCAGCCGGTGGACGATCTCCTCCACCGACAGCGGGTCGCTGATGTGCTGCTCCATCAGCAGCAGGGCGCGGCGGACGCGATCGTTGGTGATCTCCAAGACCGTGGGCGGCTGCGGCTGTGACTGGCTGGCGGGACGGGCTTTGTCGATCAGCAGGATGTGCATGGTTTTCTGGGCGGTGGCGCGGCCCAAATGGCGTTCGATCAGGAAGGCGGCCAAATCCGCCACCCCGGCGCCGCCCGAACAGGTGATGCGGTCGCGGTCCACCACGTACAGCTGGTCGGACACCGGCACCAGATCGGGGAATTCGTCCAGGAAATCGCGGTGATGGTACCAGCTGACACAGCAGCGCCGGTTCTTCATCAGGCCGATGCGGCTCAGCACGAAGCTGCCGGTGCACACGCCGACAAGGGTCACGCCGTAGGAGGCCGCGGCGCGCAGATACGCCAACGTTTCGTCGTCCAACTGAGGGCCGCCATGCAGCAGCCCGCCCACGACGACCACATAGTCGAAGCGGCGCGGATCGGTCAGCGGTTCCCAGCGGGCGACGCCGATGCCGCAGCTGGACATCACCGGCTCGGCCCGCGACCCCATGATGGTCCAGCGGCAGCGGATCTGGCGTGACCGGTCGCCCTCGTCGGCCGCCAGCCGCAGGGCGTCGATGAAAGGGGCGAGTGCCGTCAGGGTGAAATTGTTGGTCAGGATGAACCCGACCGACAGAAGTGCGCGTTCCTCCTGCCGGGGTGCGGGACCGCTACCGCCGAAACGGCGATATTCCACTGTCTTCCCCACCAGGACATCCTCCCAGTCTGACGGATATGATCCTGACGGCCCTGTTCCGTCCTTCGGAATGCTAGCGTCAGCGGCTTACCCCCGGAAGACAAATAATCGGCGATGCTTCTAACGCTCTATTACCAGATCGCTGGTCGGGCGGCTGCAACAGAGCAGAATCAACCCTTGATCGATTTCCCGTTTGCGGATGCCGCCCGTATGGTTCATTTCCACAGTGCCGGAGATCAACTTCGTCTTGCAGGTTCCGCACAGCCCGCGCGAGCAGGAGGTCGGAACCCGGATGTCGGCCGACGCCGCCGCATCCGCGAGCGCCATGTCCGGCGGGCATGCGAAGACTTTGCCGGTCTTGGCGAATTCGACGCGGAATCCATCCGAAGGAGGCGCCTCCGGGGGCGGTGCGGCCTGGGCCGTCGGTTCTCCGGCGGCAAGCTCGGCCGACAGTTCCTCGAAGTTGAAGCTTTCCTGATGGTAGCGGCTCATGTCGAAGCCGCCCTCCTCCAGGAAGGCACGCACCGCTTTCATGAAGGGGCCGGGGCCGCAGACATAGACTTCCCGCTCCATGAAGTCCGGCGCGATCAGCCCCAGCATCGGCAGCGACAGCCGGCCGGTAAAGCCTGCCCAATGGGCCTCGTTGCCGATGCCCTCGCAGACATGGGCGACGCGCAGGCGGCGGCCGGGGCCGGTCAGCGCGTCCAGTTCGCGACGGAAGACGATGTCGGCCGGGGTCCGGGCGGCATGCACGAAGACGATGTCGTGATCCTCGCCCAGATCGTCGAAGGTCCGGGTCATCGACATCAGCGGCGTGACGCCGCTGCCGCCGGACAGGAACAGGAACTTGCGCGGAGCCCCGGACTCCCCAGGGCAATCCCCGGGGGTGAACTCGCCGAGCGGGCCGACCGCGCGGATGGTGTCGCCCGGCTTCAGAGTGTCGTGCAGCCAGTTCGACACCGGGCCGCCGGGCACGCGCTTGACGGTGATAGAGAGGCGGTGCGGCCGCGCGGCGGAGGAGGAGACGGTGTAGCTGCGGTGAATTGTTTCGCCGGCGATGGGCAGTTCCAGCGTGATGAACTGACCCGGCTTGAACCGGAACAGGCAAGGGTGCCTTGGCGCGAAGATGAAGGTCTTCACGTCGTGCGTTTCATCCCGAACCGCCCGGCATACCAGCGTGTCGTCGATTTCGGGATCCCAGTTCCGGACCGAAGGCGGAGCCGCATCCTGCTGCATCGTCATCTCTCTCCCCCCGAGTCTTGGACAACGGGCGTCATTCGGCGGCGACGCCCACCGCGGCCTGCTTGCCCAGCAGATGCTCGGCCATGCGGCCGACGTACCACTCCGCGAACTTCTCGACGAGCGGCTCGGTGTAGGGCGAATAGGGACCCGGCTCGTAGGCGGGGCTGAGGGCGCCGTTGTGCGAAATCTCGACCAGATCGGCATCCTGCTGGTTGGTCGCCTCCCACACCTCCGTCAGGCGGTCCAGGTCGTAATCGACGCCTTCCACCGCGTCCTTATGGACCAGCCAGCGGGTGCGCAGCAGGTTGCGGTCGGGTCCGAGCGGGAACACCGAGAAGGTGACGATGTGGTCACTCATGAAGTGGTTCCAGGAATTCGGCTGGGTCCAGAAGGACAGGGCGCCCAGCTTGCGCTCGGTGATCGAGCCCAGAAGCTTGTTGGAGGCGCAGCGGGTGTCCTTGGTATGGGCCTCGCCGGCGCCGTCGAGCGGCAGGCGCTCGGCGCGGAAGCCTGTGGTGTCGGTCAGATGCTCGATCTCGCGGCTGGGGAATCCCGCCGCTTCCCAGCCGACGTGGCAGCTTTGCAGCAGCGCCTCGTATTTGGCGACATGCTCCATCCGCTTCGGGTTGGTGCCGTCGGGAGCGAAGCCGAAGCCGTATTCGAACAGCGGAACGGTCAGTTCCGGATGGTTGCCGACGCAGTGGTAGCATTCACGATTGTTCTCCATCGTGAGTTTCCAGTTGCCCTTTTCGATCAGGTCCACGGTCTTGGCGACCTTGCAGTTCCTGATGTCGTGCGGGAGGATGTAGGGCTCGATCATCGCCGCCATGCGGTCGATATCGTCCGGGGCCTCCTCCGCCAGGCAGATGAAGATCAGGCCGCCGACCGAGCGGATATGGACCTTCTTCAGGTTGCGGCACTTGCGGTCGAAGTCCTTGCCCATATGTTCGGCGAACAGAAGCTCGCCGTCCTGGCCGTAGGTCCACTGGTGATAGCTGCACACCAGATTGCCGACCGAGGTCTTCTCCTGGAGGATGATGCGCGCACCGCGATGGCGGCAGACATTATGAAAGGCACGCAGTTCCATGTCGTCGTCGCGCATGACGATGACGGACGTCTTGCCGATGTCCACCACCATCACGTCGCCCGGTTCAGGCACGTCCGGTTCCACACCCACATGCAGCCAGTGGCGGCCGAAGATGATCTCCATGTCCAGCTTGAAGATCTCTTCGCTGGTGTAGAACGGGGCTTCCAGGCTGTACCCTTTCTTGCGGCGCGTCAGCAGGGCTTCTATGGAAATCTCGGACGACATGGCGGTTGACCTCTTGCGGGAGTGGGGCCAGCGGGAATTGGGCACTATATTCGCGGAACCGCTTCAACCTTGACCGGGCTGTGCTTTTCGCGATTCCACGACACACAGCCTGCCGCCCGCCGCGGCTCGTCGCGTTCTGGATTGCGACATCAACTTTAAAAAGGCCGACAGTCACTCCTGTCTTTTTGCGCAAGGCGGACGTCGCCAATAGTCGGTTTGCGACATGCCGCGATCATTCAAGAACGACGGCCGCTCCGTTCAAGCTCAAGGGCGGCAGATCTGCGGCGCCGTTTCTCTATTTCCCTGGCAGATTTCAAATATCCGCCTGTAAAACGGACCGCATTCGCCGCCGGGATGGGGTTCGCGCAGCGCTGTCGCAAATGCGATACGGAGTGCCGCTCTGATGAAAGTTTTTTGCTTTCAGGGCCCGCATTCTTCCTCAATCAACACTGATGCCAGCAACGGTTCGCATCGGTTGGAACCAGTTTTCCGCCTTTCCCTGAAGGGGGGTCGATCATCCGAGCAGCGGATGTGGATTGATCGCGCGATCGCCTTCACCGGTAACACGGAGGTGATCCACCGGGCCGCATGCACGCGTCCGTTCCAAGTCCCGGCACGGCGGAGCGCCCAATACAGACAAGTCCAAACAAACAAACGATAAGAGGAGGCTTCTTGATGAAAATCTTCGGTAAAGCCTTGGGCATGCTGCTGTCGGCGGCCATGACGGTTGGTCTGGGGGCCGGTGTGATCGCCACCCCGGCGCTGGCCGCCGAGAAATCGGTCAACATCGGCTGGACCGCCTGGTCGGATGCAGAGGCGGTGACGAAACTCGCCAAAGCCGTGATCGAAGAGCGGTTCGGCTACAAGGTCGAACTGACCATGGCCGACATCGGCATCCAGTATCAGGGCATCGCCAGCGGCAAGCTGGA
This sequence comes from Azospirillum sp., assembly GCF_035628975.1. Taxonomy (GTDB): domain Bacteria; phylum Pseudomonadota; class Alphaproteobacteria; order Azospirillales; family Azospirillaceae; genus Azospirillum. The sequence goes on from NZ_DASPIS010000118.1 coordinate 90,069, forward strand.
CGCCATGCTGATGTCGTGGCAGCCGCTGACCCACAAGCCCTATCTCGACAAGGTCGGCAAGGATCTGGTCGATCTCGGCCCGCTCTACACCCGCGCCCGTCTGGGCTGGGTGGTGCCGGACTACATCCCCGTCGATCAGGTCAAATCCATCGAAGACCTGAAGAAGCCGGAGGTGCAGAAGCAGCTGGGCGGCAAGATCCAGGGCATCGATCCGGGGTCGGGGTTGATGCAGGCGTCGGAAAAGGCGCTGAAGACCTATGACCTGAAGGGAATGCAGCTGGTGTCTGCCAGCGACGCCGCGATGCTCGCCGCCCTGGAACGCGCCATGAAGCGCAACGAGTGGATCGCCGTGACGAGCTGGAGCCCGCACTGGATGTTCGCCAACTGGAAGCTGCGCTATCTGGAGGATCCGAAGGGTGCGCTGGGTGGATTGGAGAGCGTGAACGCCATCGTCCGCAAGGGCTTCTACCAGGACCACCCGGAGATTTACGAGTTTCTGAACCGGATGGTCCTGCCGATCGGCGACCTTGAGGCGATGATGCAGGAAGCTCGCCAGACCAGCTATGAGCAGGCGGTGGACAACTACATCAAGAACAACAGGACCCGGATCGATTACTGGGTCACCGGCAAGCTCTGACCTGCAGCCGCGCCACCGCCGCAAGAGCGGTGGCCGCGCACCCTTTCCCGCACCTGTCCATGGAGGCGGTCCGTTTCAAGCGCAGTCACGTGACGGACGGCCGTCTCCAGTCATTCCCGCTTTCGGTCCTTCCGTGATCGGGCCATGATCGGGATCGTCGATGAACTCGTCAGCTCATAGGCAGGGCACCGCGTTGACCGGCGACCCAACCAATTTGCAAGAGAGCGATGAAGCCATGAGCAATCCGCTGTTCCGTGTCGGCGAGGCAACCGTATTCGCCAAGGAAGGCCAGTTCACCGACGCGATGCCCGAGATCGTGATCGGGACGGTCGATGGGCCGGCCGGGCACGCATTCGCCACCATGATGGGGCAGACCGCCGGCCATACCCGCATGTTCGCGGTGCGGGACTGCAACCAGATGGTTCGTCCGGCCACCATGATGGTGTCCAAGGTGACGATGAAGTCCAGCGCCTATGTGGATCTGTTCGGCGGCGTCGTCCAGGCCGCCACCGCCGACGCGGTGCTGGACTGCGTCATCGAAGGCGTTCTGCCTCGCGACGGGATCAATGACCTCTGCATTCTGGTGATGGTCTGGATCGATCCCCGCTGCCCCACCGATCCGAACCTCGATCGCGCCGATCTCTATCGCACCAACTACGAGGCGACCAAAATCGCCATCGGCCGGGCGATGCGCAACGAACCCACCCTCGATGAGTTGATCGAGAACCGGCACAAGGTCCGGCACTTCATGCTCGATCCGCAGGAGTGACTCATCGGCGCAACGCAGCGAGCGCGTGTGGTTCTGAGCGCATCCTATCCTTCCGCAGCCGAACGAAGAAGAGCCCGCCTCCAAAAAGGAGTGCGGGTTCTTTTCTGTCGAGGCCTTCGTGGTTATGGCGTCCATCAGTGCCGTGCCGACAGGTTCTCAAGATCTCGAAGGGCTGATTTCAGGCGCTGCCTCGCCCATGTCGCTCTTGCCGATTTCGTTCTTGCCGATTTCGCTCCCGAGCGTCTTCCCACTGGCCGGCACGCCGTCCGCAGGCCCCGGGATCGGCGCCCGGGGGAAGGAGATGACCACATGTCGGGGCCGGCATTCCCGATCGGGCGGGAACGACGTCCTTATAGGCGGTCGTCGCCGTTGCGGGTGCTGGCGAGGAAGGCTTCGACGGTGGCGAGCGCCATGCGGTCATCCTCGATGACGACATGGCGGCGCAATTCCTGCACCGCCGCGGCGAGGCCGCCCGACGCGAAGGCGCGGCGGACCGCCTGGGTGGCTTTATCGTCGATGAGCTGCAAGACGGTGGACTCCTTGGCAAGAGGCCCGGTCGCGCGACCCTGTGCGACGCTGCGAGCGGGCCATGGGGTTACCGCAGGACGATTGCCCGATGGTCGTGGAGCATGACGCGCGCCTCGATGTGCAGCCGGATGGCGCGGGCCAGGACGACGCTTTCGACGTCGCGGCCGATGGCGACCAGATCGTCGGGCGACATGGAGTGATCGACGCGCGCCACCTCCTGCTCGATGATCGGTCCTTCGTCGAGATCGTCGGTGACGTAATGGGCGGTGGCGCCGATCAGCTTCACGCCGCGCGCGTAAGCCTGATGATAGGGCTTGGCGCCTTTGAAGCTGGGCAGGAAGCTGTGATGGATGTTGATGACCCGCCCTGCCATCCGCGTGCAGAGATCCTGCGAGAGAACCTGCATGTAGCGGGCGAGCACGATCAGTTCGACGCCCAGCGTTTCCACGATCTCCATCAGGCGGATTTCCTGCTCCAGCTTGTTGCCGGGCGAGACAGGAAGGTGGTGGTAGGAAATGCCGTGCGCTTCGACCTGGGACCGGAAGGCATCGTGGTTGGAAACGACGCCGACGATGTCGATGGGCAGCGCTCCGATGCTGTGCCGGTACAGAAGGTCGTTCAGGCAATGGCCGAACTTCGATACCATGATGAGGATCTTCGGCCGCCGCCTGGCATCCCGCACCGTCAGGTTCATGGCGAAGCGGTTCACGATCGGTTGCAGGTCTTCAAGAAGAACGGCTTCGCTCCGGATCGCTTCCGGCGCGTCGAAGGCCATCCGCAGGAAGAAATGCTCCCCGTCGTGATCGACGAACTGCGCACTTTCGATGATGTCGCAGTTGCGATCCGACAGGCAGGTCGAAATGGCGGAGATGATCCCCGGCCGGCTCAGGCAACTGACGGTCATGTAGAAGTGGTTTTGATTGGAACGCATCGCAGGTCTCGCGCCGAAGGAGATGGCCGGGGATGAAGGTCAGGCGAGGTCGACGATCGTCGGCTCATACCCCAGCCGGCGCAGGAACGCCGACAATTCGTGGGGATGCATCGATAGCGTCGCGCGGTTCGTCATCGGGTGGAAATTGACGACTTCGCCGGCGAGAACGCGGCGCTCCAGCACCAGACGGACGCGGCGTTCCGTGTCCGCCACCAGGGCCAGCGGGCTCACCCCGCCCGGCTCGATCGACAGGACCTGCTCCAGCGTGACCGGCGAAGCGAAGGACAGCTTGGCCGAGCCGATGACCGGCGCCAGCTCCTTCATGTTCACCGACTGATCGTGCGGCAGCACGACCAGCCACAGAACGCCCTTGGCATCCTTCAAGAGCAGGTTCTTGGTGTGCACGCCGGGAACGCTGCGCCAGTGTTCCTCAGCGTCGGCGACGGTGCGCACCGGCGGATGGGCATGCAGCCGCATCGGCGTCGACGCGAGGGCGAGTTCCCGGCACAGTTCCTCGGGAATGCCGGCTTCACGCCAGTGCCGCTGCATGGTGTCGTTGTCGTCGAGCATTTTCGCCATCCTTGTCTGTCCGGCAAGCCGCGGAAGGGGATTGCCGAAGGGCGGGTCGCGGTCACGGTGGAGGCTCTGGGCTCACGAGCGCCATCTCAAGAGCGCCATTGGCGGCGGCGTTGCGCCGGGAGCCGCGTTCCTGACCGTTTCATTGACCGCAGCATGGCGGAAGGATCCACCCGCTGATTGTACGGGTGCGTCACCGGCGTTGAATGAAACCCCCGGCGGACGCACCGTCGCACCGGTGACATCAAACTGACGCATCCATTCTGTCCAACAAAGGGGCGCGTCGCGATACTGTCAGCACATTGAACTTCGCGGGGCTGCCATGACCCGCTTCCCGTTTTCCTCGCTGTGACCAACGCGCTGACCGGCAACAGGAACCGGCAGCCGCAATGACCCGACGCGGAACCGAAATCCGACTACGACGTCGTGATCGTCGGCGCGGGCGGGCATGGCCTGGGTGCCGCCTATCATCTCGCCAAGGAACACGGCATCACCAACGTCGCGGTGGTGGAGAAGGGCTGGCTCGGCGGCGGCAACACCGGCCGCAACACCACCATCATCCGTTCCAATGGGGACTCCTGCACGCCGTCAGCCGCGAAATCGCGCTCGGCATCCGATCGAGAGGATTGCACATGAACCGTCATCAGTCTCTGCCGAAGCCCGACCTCGCAGACACTGCCATCGCCGCGGCGATCGACCGCGAACTGAACCGCCAGAAATACGAGATCGAGCTGATCGCCTCGGAAAACATCGTCTCGGCGGACGTGCTGGCCGCCCAGGGCTCGGTCCTCACCAACAAGTATGCCGAAGGCTATCCAGGCCGCCGCTATTACGGCGGCTGCCAGTTCGTTGACGAGGTGGAGACCATCGCCATCGACCGCGCCAAGCAGCTGTTCGGCGCCGCCTTCGTCAACGTCCAGCCCCATTCGGGCGCCCAGGCCAATCAGGCGGTGTTCCTGGCCCTGCTGCAGCCGGGCGACCGCGTGATGGGCATGTCGCTGGCCCATGGCGGCCACCTGACCCATGGCTCGCCGGTGACGATGTCGGGCAAGTGGTTCGACATCGTCAGCTACGAGGTGCGCGAAAGCGACCAACTGATCGATTATGACGCTCTGCGCGCCAAGGCGCTGGAAACCAAGCCGAAGCTGATCGTCGCCGGTGCGTCGGCCTATCCGCGGGTGATCGATTTCGCCGAGTTCCGCCGCATCGCCGACGAGGTCGGCGCCTATCTGATGGTGGACATGGCCCATTACGCCGGACTGGTCGCCACCGGCCAATATCCGGACCCGATGCCGCATGCCCATGTGGTCACCACCACCACGCACAAGACCCTGCGGGGCCCTCGCGGCGGCATGATCCTGACAAACGACGAGGCGCTGGCCAAGAAGTTCAATTCCGCCGTGTTCCCGGGCAACCAGGGCGGCCCGCTGATGCATGTGATAGCCGCAAAGGCGGTCGCCTTCGGCGAAGCGCTGACCCCGGAGTTCAAGGCCTATGCCGCCCAGGTGGTCGCCAACGCCAGGGTGCTTTCCGACACGCTGGTGAAGGGTGGGCTGGACATCGTGTCCGGCGGCACCGACTGCCACATGGTGCTGGTCGATCTGCGGCCGAAGGGCGTCAAGGGCCGCGATGCGGAACGCGCGCTGGAGCGGGCCGGCCTGACCTGCAACAAGAACGCGATCCCTTTCGATCCGGAAAAGCCGGCGGTTACCTCCGGCATCCGGCTGGGCACTGCGGCGGGCACCACCCGCGGCTTCGGCGAGGCGGAGTTCACGCGCATCGGTGAGTTGATCCTGACCGTCGTCGACGCCCTCGCCACCGCCGGACCGGACGGCAATGCCGAGGTCGAGAAGCGCGTGCATGGCGAGGTTCGCGAATTGTGCGAACGTTTCCCGATCTACGGCTGACCCGTCCTTCTCCTGTTGGGCAACCCTGCTTGTGCCAACGGACTTGACCTGACGAGGCGCGCGATGTTTCTCAGCGTTTTCGATGTGTTCAAGATCGGCATCGGCCCGTCGTCGTCGCACACGATGGGCCCGATGACCGCGGCGGTGCGGTTCCTCGACATGTTGCGGGCGCAGGCGGATGCGGCGCCCGCGGCGGTCCCGGCGGCGATCCGGGTGCGGCTGCATGGCTCGCTCGCCTTCACCGGCAAGGGGCATGCGACGGACCGTGCCGTGCTTCTGGGACTTCTCGATTACCGGCCGGACAACCTCGACGTCGATGAAGCCGAAGAACGCATTGCCGAGCTTTGGCGGACGCGGAGGATCCACCCCGGCGGCCTGCCGGAACTGGACTTCGATCCGGAATCCGACCTGGTCTTCGACTTCGGGCCACCGTTGCCGGGCCATGCCAACGGGCTGGTCTTCCAGGCGTTGGGCCGGGCCGGCAGGGTGGTGCTGTCGGAAATCTTCTATTCCATCGGCGGCGGCTTCGTCGTCACGGCGGCGGAGCGGGAGTCCCCGTCGGCGGCGTTCGAAACCGAGTCCGCAGGCTGGCCCTATCCCTTCCACAACGCCGCAGCGATGCTGCGGATGGCGCGGGAAAGCGGTGCATCTATCGCCGAGATGAAGCGCGCCAATGAGGTCGTCGTCCGCTCCGCCGTCGAGGTGGAGGAGAAGCTTGGCGACATCTGGGCGGCGATGAACGGCTGCATCGAGCGTGGCCTCAGCCTGGACGGCCAGTTGCCCGGCAGCCTGAAGGTGAAGCGGCGGGCCAAGGCCATCCACCAGCAGCTGTTACGCGAACGCGGGGCGAATTCCAGCCAGCCGCATGTGGCGTCGGACTGGCTCGCCGTCTATGCGATGGCGGTCAACGAGGAGAATGCGGCCGGCGGCAAGGTGGTGACCGCGCCCACCAACGGAGCGGCGGGTGTGGTGCCGGCGGTGATCCGCTATTATCTCGATCATTGTTCCGGAGCGGAACCGGCGAAGGTTGCCGATTTCCTGCTGACCGCCGCGGCGATCGGTGGCCTGATCAAGCACAACGCGTCGATTTCCGGGGCGGAGGCCGGTTGCCAGGGCGAGGTCGGGTCGGCTGCGGCCATGGCCGCGGCGGGCCTGTGCGCCGTGCTGGGCGGAACGCCGGAACAGGTGGAGAATGCGGCGGAAATCGCGCTGGAGCACCACCTCGGCATGACCTGCGATCCCGTCGCCGGTCTGGTCCAGGTGCCCTGCATCGAACGCAACGCCATCGGCGCGACCAAGGCCGTGGCCGCCGCTTCCCTGGCGTTGCGCGGAGACGGTCAGCACTTCATGCCGCTCGACAACTGCATTCAGGCGATGCGGCAGACCGGTGAGGAAATGAGCACCAAGTTCAAAGAGACCAGCCTGGGCGGGCTTGCGGTGAATCTGCCGGAGTGCTGATATCTCCTCCCGGGTGGCGCCGTGTTTGATCGCCGCTTCGGTATGAACGGCGATACAGCCGTCGCAGCGGATGCTGACGGCGACCGCCAGCGCGATCAACTCCCGCGATATGGCAGGCGCGATATGGAAGGATGCGCCCGCCATTGGGACGCCGCCTTACCCGACCCTTTCGATGGCGATGGCCGTGGCTTCTCCGCCGCCGATGCACAGCGACGCGCCACCCCGGGTCAACCCGCGCGCGGCCAGCGCATGCAGCAGAGTCACGATCAGCCGTGCCCCGGTGGCACCGATCGGATGGCCGAGTGCGCAGGCGCCGCCATTGACGTTCAGGCGGTCGGGCGCGATGCCCAGGTCACGCCGGGCCGCCATGGCGACGACGGCGAAGGCTTCGTTGATCTCGAACAGGTCGACATCGCCCACCGACCAGCCGACCTTGTCCAGCAGCTTGGCGATCGCCGGGATCGGGGCGGTGGTGAACCAGGCCGGATCCTGGCTGTGGGTGGCGTGGCCGCGGATTTCCGCCAGGATCGGCAGTCCGGCCCCCTCGGCAACCGACCGCCGGGTCAGCACCAGCGCGGCGGCGCCGTCGGCATTGGCGGACGAGCTGGCGGCGGTGATCGTTCCATCGCGGCGGAAGGCTGGCTTCAGCGCCGGGATCTTGTCGGGGGAGACCTTCAGCGGGTTCTCGTCCTGCGCGACCACCCGCTCCCCGCCCTTGGCCGGGACGGCGACCGGCACGATCTCGGCAGCGAAGGCTCCGCTTCCCACCGCCTTGCGGGCGCGGGTCAGCGTCTCGGCCGCATAGGCGTCCTGTTCGGCGCGGGTGAATCCGTAGGCCTCGGCCGTCGCCTCGCCGAAATCACCCATGGCGCGGCCGCCCTCATAGGCGTCCTCCAGCCCGTCCAGCATCATGTGGTCCAGCAGCCGGTCGTGGCCGATGCGGTAGCCGCCGCGCGCCTTCGCCAGCAGATAGGGGGCGTTGGTCATCGACTCCATGCCGCCGGCCACCACGATGTCGGCCGATCCGGCACGGATCAGGTCATGGGCCAGCATGGTGGCCTTCAT
>NZ_DASPIS010000119.1:0-11869 GCF_035628975.1 Azospirillum sp.
GCGCTCACTGGCGCTGAAAGGGCGCCGGTTCGATGCCTGGGCCGAGATCGAGGCGGCGGTGGAACGGGCCACCGCCTACTGGAACGTGCACAAGCACCCCTTCGTCTGGGGCAGGCGCAGGCGCCATCGCGCGCCGAGCCGCCTGGGCGTCGCCACGCTCCCGAATGTCTAAACAACTTGGTGGATGCACCACTAAGGCCTCTGCCGGGGTTCTGCCGCCGAGCGCCGAGTGCGGGCGTTCGTCGTTGTAGTAATCGATCCAGCGGCTGATCCCTACTCTGGCCTCGCTGCCCGTTTCGAAGGCGTGGAGGTAGACGCATTCTTATTTCATCGATCGCCACAGCCGTTCGATGAAGACGTTGTCCATCCACCGGCCGCGCCCGTCCATCGACGCCCGAATGCCGGCTGCGGTCAAGAGGCCGGTGAAACGTAGGCTGGTGAACTGGCTGTCCTGATCGGTGTTGAAGATGTCCGGCCGGCCGTAGTGCGTCATCGCCTCCTCCACGGTCTCGATGCAGAACTCGACTTCCATGGTGTTCGACAGACGCCAGCTCAGGACCTTGCGTGTTGCCCAGTCCGTCACCGTCACCAACCCTGGCCATCCCATCCATCGCCTGCTTCTTCCAGGCGTAGATCAGCGGTCTGGTGTACGCCGTGCTTGGAGATCAACTGCGACACCGTCAGCTCGCCCAGGATCGCCTCCAGCGCCACCTTCGCCTTGATCTCTGCCGAATACCGCTTCCGTTTCCCGTCATAGGGGCCGTGCTTCTTCCTGGGCGAACCAAGCTTATCCGGCTGTCCGGAAAACGGAGACTACCTCAGGCTTTAATCCGTCAGAAACCTGATCCACTCCCGCAGGACCGCTTCCGGACAGAACCTCCAATATCTTCGTCCAGGATCGGGTGGGTACTCTGAAGCTGTCTTCGCGCGCTGGATATTTGTCTGTAAGCGGCCCAAGATGGCAGGAGCAACAGCGCGACTGCTCATGCGCATGAAGGGCTCAAGACAATGTCCATTGTCCATCGCCTACTCCTGCTTTTGCTGGCCATCACCCCCTTGGTCGGGTTTCAAATCCACACACAGCTTGAGCTGCGCACAGCTCGTGAAGCGGAACTCCAGCAGCATGCAGAACACATCCTCGATCTCCTTGAAACCGAGCAACAGCGCATCATCGACAACCTCCAGAGCATTCTGACGACGTTGTCTGCCACCGCCGCCGAAGCCCTGTCAGGTCCCGCTTGCCAAGCCACAATGGACCGTGTCAAAGGCGGCATTCCGGAATATCTGACGATTGAAGCTACTGATCTCCAGGGCACCGTCCGCTGCTCCACCGATCCGCAGGGTGTGGGAGTCTTCCTGGGTAACCAAGTGAATGTTCAACGGGCACTGGAGACCGGCCGTTTCTCAGTCGGCAGCTTCGGCATAGCCTACGGTATCGGCAATCCCATCCTTCCCTATGGCTTGCCATTCGATATGCCTGACGGCCAACGCGCCGGGGTGATCACCGGCCTGCTCGACCTCAAATGGCTAGAAGAGTACCTGGCCCGCAAACCCTTACCGCCCAACACCTCCATTCTGTTGACGGACGCCACCGGCGTCGTCCTTGCTCGGGTCCCTGAGCGCCCAGGGGTGGTCGGAAGCAGCCTTCCAGAGCGCTTCCGCCACTTCCTGCAGGGCGATCGGCACGGCATGGACGAGGTGATCGGTATCGATGGCATCACAAGGGTCCTTGCCTACTCCCCGCCCGCGGCCGGTGCACGTGGCATGATGCTGGGGATCGGCATCGACAAACAGGCTGCGCTGTGGCCTGTCGAATACGTAGCACTCTGGTCAATGGCGCTCACGGCACTTCTCCTTCTTCTCTCCATAGTCGGTGCCTTCTGGGGCATTGGACGCCTGTCGAAACGGATTGAAGCCGAGCGGTCATTGCTGAAGGCGGTGCTCCAGAACCTGCCGGTGGGCGTCGTGGTGGCGGACGTGGCGTCCAACCGGCTGATCGTCCACAACGCCGCCGCAGAGCGCCTGATGGGTCGTCCAATCGCGGCCACCGACACGGTGGAGGAGTTCAACAAGCCGGTATTCCACCCCAATGGATACCCGTACAGCAATGATGAGTGCGCGCTCGTCCGCGCCATACGCAACGGGATTGCCATGGAGCAGGAGGAGATGCTGTACCGGCACCCCGACGGGCGTCTGCTGCCGCTGATCGTCAATACCTCTCCGGCGCAAGATCACGAAGGCCATGTCACATTGGCCGTCGTTTCGATGATGGACATTTCCGGGCGCAAAGCCATGGAAGCGGCTCTGCGCGACAGTGAAGTACGATATCGTGGATTGGTCGAGACCCAGGCCGACATGGTGATACGCTTCGACGCTGCAGGCCGGTTCACCTTTATCAACGACACAGCATGTCGGTTGCTCGGACGGTCTCGCAACGCGCTCCTCGCCTCGTCCTGGTGTGACGCCGTGCATGCCGAGGACATCTCCACCATTGAGCAGGCGATTGAGCAGACCCTGATCCCGCCACACCACCGCGCGTCGGTGGAGAACCGCATGCTCACAGTCGAGGGGCCGCGATGGTTCTCCTGGGAGGGCTACGCCATCTTTGATGAGGCAGGCCAGTTCGCCGAGGTCCAAGCAGTCGGCCGCGACGTCACCGACCGCAAGCGGATGGAGAACACTCTCAAGGCGGCCAGAGACGAAGCCGAGCGGGCGAACCTGTCGAAGTCGAAATTTCTGGCCGCCGCCAGCCACGATCTGCGCCAGCCCATGCAGTCGATGTTCCTGTTCGCCGCCGCGCTGCAGCCGCATGTCAGCAGCCAACGGGGCCACCATGCGTTGACGATGCTCGAGCGGGGGCTGGAGGCAATGAAGGGCCTGCTCGACAGCCTGCTCGACGTGTCGCGCCTGGATGCTGACGTTATCCGACCGGTGATCGAAAACCTCGAACTCCGGCTGGTTCTCGACCACATCGGCGCCGCCTACCAGCCGGTGGCGGCGGCCAAAGGGCTGGAACTCCAGGTGAAGAACCCCCATGATGTCGTCGTGCGCAGTGACGGTAACCTGCTCGGCCGCATGGTCCGCAATCTGGTCGAGAACGCCATCCGCTACACCGAGCAGGGCTTCGTACGGCTGGAATGCCGGCTGGTCGACAGCCATGCACGCATTGAGGTGCACGACACCGGAATCGGCATTCCCGGCACTCAGTTGGAGCGCATCTTTGAAGAGTTCCACCAATTGGGCAATACGGAACGAGACCGGAGCCAGGGACTTGGGCTGGGCTTGTCCATCGTCCAGCGCCTGTCGAAGCTGCTCGACCACCCTGTCACCGTGGAGTCGGAACCGGGCCGCGGATCGGTGTTTTCGATCGAGGTTCCTTTGGGAGAGGCAGGGGGCCTGGCCGCCAAGGCGCCAAGCGCTCTTGCTCCCCCGGACGGGGATGGCCGGTTCGCGGTGCTGATCGATGATGACACCACAATCCTCTTGGGCCTCCAGGCCATCTTCCGGGAGTGGCAGTACCAGACGCTGATCGCCACCTCTGGCGCGCAGGCCGTCGAACGCCTGATGGCCGCTGGCCGCCTCCCGGATGTGATCATCGCTGACTACAGATTGTGCGGTGGTGAGCGCGGAACCGATGCCGTTCAGCGCATCCACAAGGTTCTTGGCCGGACTGTTCCGGCCATCATCCTGACTGGCGAGACCGGTTTGGATTGGCAACGCGAGGCCACCACCCTCGGCTTTGGCGTCGCGTTCAAGCCGATTGCGCCCCGCCAGCTTCTTAACGTGCTGCGCACGCATCTGGGCGACGCGGCGTAGCCACAATCCTGATGTCCCATCTCAGCCCACCTTGAGCAGCCGCACGCCCGCATCATGGTCAACTCGGTCTTTGGTAAAGGCACTCCACTCGAGTGCGTTACAACCACCGGCGCCACGGGAAGTACAGGTATGGCAGTGTGCCGGTGGCGACCATCAGGACGAGAGCGTAGGGGTAGCCAAACAGCCAAGCCAGTTCAGGCAAGTGCTGGAAGTTCATGCCGTAGATGCTGACAACCCGGGTCGGAGGCGTGAGCACCACCGACACGATGGAAATGATCTTGATAATGGCATTCTGCTGGATGCCGGTCAGGTCGACAATGGTGTCCAGCATGAACTGAGATGGCATCCGGATCTGAGGAAGGTGACGAAGCGAGAGTTCTGCTCCTATAAGAGGCGGTTTCCAGAACCCTCTTTCGATGATCACCCGTCCGGAAACCGGCTGATCTGCCGTCGCTTTCTTGTGCCTTTGGCGCAGAGAGGCGGGTATGGGACCGACAGTTGCGGACTCGGTGGCGGGGATCAACGACCGAATGGAGGATCGGCCTACCAGCCCCGCGCGTCGGTCGATGTCCACTGCGGAGGTCGATGCAATAATTCGCGTCTTCCTGCGTGAGGACGTCAAATGGCGCAAAATTCCCGGTGGAGGACGGGCGTGCCTCGGACTCCGCCTGCGATCGTGCTATGCGCTCCGCTGTGACATCGACCTGTTGTCACGAGGGACCCCAAGCCTACACCCGCTGTTCGATGTCGTTGTTCATCGCCCATACCGCCGCTTGGGTCCGGTTGCTGACGTTGATCTTGCGAAGCAGGCTCTTCACGTGGACCTTTACCGTCGCCTCAGTGACGCCCAAGTGGATGGCAATATGCTTGTTGGTGTTGCCATTGAGCAGGCAACGCAGAATTTGACTTTCCCGCTGCGATAGGCTCTTGCGTAGGTGCTCTGCTCTCAACATCATGCCCTTACTGCGATCACTGATGAGCAGTGCAGCCAAGTCAGTCGGAAACACCTTCTCGCCCATCATCACCAGCGTCAGCGATTGCATCAGAGCTTCACTAGTGATGTCCTTGCGCAGGTAGCCGTCTGCACCAGCACGCAATGCAGTGGCCAGACGCTGCGTATCCAATTCCTCCGTAAGGACAACGAGGCGAGCGTTGGGATGTGCGTCTCGCAACGTCTGGAAGGTGTCGTCTATAATATCGGACAAAGCCGGATCGATCAGCAACAGTTCCGCGGCGGCGTTAATAGGGTCATCTGGCCTAGCTCCCTCGCCCACAACGCGGAAGCGCGAGCCGTCTAACAGGCGCTTTATGCCCTCTCGGAACAGGCGGCAGGGATCGATGAGAGCAAGGGTCACGATGATCATGGCCGAGGTTCCGCTGTGAAGCAGGGCCCGAACTTCTCCGAGACCCAATTGCTATCATTTTGTACTGGGGTTAATTGGGCAGATCCTAAATAAATCACGCCATCAATCAACATGGCATCAGCACGGTAGCTTAGGAATAGTAGGTCGGACATCTTCGCGCCCCTATTGATATGCCCGGCGCATAACCATGAGAAAAGCCAGTTGCACATCTCATGATTAGGCGCAGCTTCACTTCAATACAGGGTGGGGGAATGTACGGCTGTGACTCTGAGGGATGATGGCGTCTCTCTTAACGAAGGACGTTGGTGTAAAAAGGCCGAGCTGATGGCGGTCGGGAGGGCGAGCGGGTATAGAAGCGGCCCGCTGAGTCCGAGACCCCGATGCCCCCAAGGCCAACGAGCCGCGCCGCCACAAGATCCCGAAGGCCCGGTACCGTGTGGAGAACTGGGCGGCCTACGATGCGGCGCTGCGCCAGCGGGAAGACCTGACGATCTGGGTGAGGCCGGAGGCGATCACCGCGTCGACGCCGCCCGCCACGGGACGGGGTGGCCGGCCAGCGCGCTACTCCGACATCGCCATCGAGACTGGGCTGATGCTGCGCCTGGCGTTCGCTCGGCCGTGGCGCCAGACGGAGGGTTTGCTGGGCTCGCTCATGCGCTTGCTCGGCCTCGACCTCCCGGTTCCCGATCATACGACATTTTCCCGGCGCAGCACCAATCTGGCTGTCGCGTCGGCGCTGGCCAGAACGGACGGGCCGGTGAGCGTGGTCATCGATTCCACCGGGCTGAAGGTGTTCGGCCGGGGCGAGTGGCGCCTGGAAAAGCACGGCGGCACGGCGAGCCGATGCTGGCGCAAGCTGCACCTGGCCGTCGATCCCGTCACCGACGAGATCCTCGCCTCGGCGTTAAAGGGCAACGAGGAGGGAGACGCCTCGCTGGTCGGTCCGTTACTCGCCCAGGTCACGGGCCCGATTGGCGCGGTCCTGGCGGACGGCGCCTACGACGGCGAGCCAGTCTATCGTGCTGTCGCCGCGCGTGCGCCGGACGCGGAGGTGATCATCCCGCCGCGCGCGACCGCGGTGGTGAGCGACACCGCCGAGAGCGCGCCCACCCGGCGCGACCGCCACATCAAGACGATCAAGGAGCGTGGTCGGCTGGGCTGGCAGCGAGCCGTGCAATACGGCAGGAGATCGTTGGTCGAGGTGGCGATGCTCTGGTACATGGTTTTGATCGGACGCAGCCTGCGCGCCCGCACTCTGCCCGCATAAAAGGCCGAAGCCAAGGCCGTCTGCGCCGTCATCAATCGCATGACCAGCCTCGGCATACCAACCTCCCGGAAGGTCACCTGATCTCCATCGCCTCTGAGCGAAATCTGTCCGCAGGCCGAGTTCTGCACCACAGTCTCATCACGCCGTTCTCGTCATGATCGCCTTGGCCTTTCTCCAGCACCTCCGGCTCGCCCGCGCGGCGGAGTGGGGAAAAAGGGCGAGCGGCGACAGCGGACCGCCGCCTCAACCAACGCTGCCCGTCGTCCGGCAGGCGATCCTCGCGCATATCCGCACCGAGACGCCAATCCGATATGCGTGCTGTCGGTGCCGGCTTGTCCGGCGCATGCAAGAGTAGAACTTCCAAAGTAATACTGGCTGTTTTTGGCGCCATTCCCACCACCATCATTGTCGACTTGGTTGTTTCTCATTCACGTTTGCCAGCCAATGCCCGATAGGCTTCTGCGGATTGTCCGACGCCTCGCTCCAGCCGGGCGGGACGCCCTGCATGTCGGGCAGGCGGTGGGCGATGCCCTTGTGACAGTCGATGCAGGTGCGCTCGCCGCTGAACAGGTACTGCTCGTGGATGCGCGCCGCCCGCGCCCCCTGCTTGGTGATGTCCATGGAATCGGCGCTGTGGCAGTTGCGGCATTCCAGCGAGTTGTTGGACTTCAGCCGCGCCCATTCATGCTCCGCCAGTTCGCGGCGCATGGCCACGAACTTGTCGCGGGTATCGATGGTGCCGAAGATCTTTCCCCAGACCTCCTTCGACGCCTGCATCTTGCGGGCGATCTTGTCGGTCCACTCGTGCGGGACATGGCAGTCGGGACAGGTCGCCCGCACGCCCGACCGGTTGGTGAAGTGGATGGTCTGCTTCATCTCCTCATAGACGTTCGACTGCATCTCGTGGCAGCTGATGCAGAAGGCCTCGGTGTTGGTCGCCTCCAGCGCGGTGTTGAAGCCGCCCCAGAAGAACACGCCTGCCAGGAAGCCGCCCAGCGTCAGAAACCCCAGACTGAGGGTGCGGCTGGGGCGGGAGATGGTCTGCCACGCCTGCCGCACCGAGACCGGAATGCGCGCCTTCATCGGCGGTCTCCCCGGTCGGATGGCCGGCTGACCAGGGTGTCGAGGTCGGTGAAGGTGTTGGGGACGATGGGCTGCGCCGTCGTCTGCGGCACATGGCACTGCATGCAGAAATAGCGCCGTGGCGCGACGGCACCCAGTGTCTGGCCGTCACGGTCGACGTAATGGGTGATGCTGACCATCGGCGCCTGCACCGCCTCGGTGAAGCGGCGGCTGTGGCAGGTCAGGCACTGGTTGTTGTTCAGCGTGATCTGATAGTCGCGGACATTGTGCGGGATCACCGGCGGCTGTTCGGGGTAATTGCGGGCGACCCGGCGGTCGTCGGTGACGTCGGGGGGGATCGCCGGGGTGTTGTTCTGCTCAACGAAGTTCACCGGCGGGCGGAAGGGCGAATCCAGCCGGCGCGGTTCGGCATTACCGCCGGCATTCTGGGCCGACAGCACCGCCGGCACGAGGAAGGGCAGCACCGCCAGGGCGGCGAGGTGATGGGGACGCATGGCTCAACTCCTCCCTCAGACCGCGACGATCTTGACGGCGCATTTCTTGAAGTCGGACTGCTTGCTGATAGGGTCGGTGGCGTCCAGCGTGCACTTGTTGATCAGCCGGGCGGAGTCGAACCAGGGCACGAAGACCACGCCGCGCGGCGGCTTGTTGCGCCCGCGCGTCTCCACCCGCGTCTGCATTTCGCCGCGCCGGGACATCACCTTCACCTCCGACCCGCGGCGCAGGCCGCGCGCCTTGGCGTCGTCGGGATGCATGAAGACCAGCGCCATCGGCATCGCCTTGTACAGCTCCGGCACCCGCATGGTCATCGATCCGCTGTGCCAGTGCTCCAGCACGCGGCCCGTGACCAGCCACAGGTCGAAATCCTTGTCCGGTTCCTCGGCCGGCGGCTCGTAGGGGAAGGCGAAGATGTTGGCCTTGCCGTCCGGGTTGCCGTAGAAGCGGACGTCCTCGCCCGGCTTGACGAAGGGGTCCAGCCCCTCGCGGTAGCGCCAGCGCGTCTCCTTGCCGTCCACCACCGGCCATCGCAGCCCGCGCACCTGATGGTAGGTGTCGAAGGGCGCCAGATCATGGCCGTGGCCGCGACCGAAACCGGCATATTCCTCGAACAGGCCCTTCTGGACGTAGAAGCCGAAATCCTTGGACTCGTCGTTGGCGTACTCGGCATTCACCTCCGACAGGGGGAAGCGGTCGACATTGCCGTTACGGAACAGCACGTCGAACAGCGACTTGCCGCGATAGGAGGGGTTGGCGTCCAGGACCTCCGCCGGCCAAACCTCGTCCGTGGTGAAGCGTTTGGAGAACTCCATCAGCTGCCACAGGTCGGATCGCGCCTCGCCCGGCGCGTTGACCAGCTGGTGCCAGAAATGGGTGCGGCGCTCGGCATTGCCATAGGCGCCTTCCTTCTCCACCCACATGGCGGCGGGCAGGATCAGGTCGGCGGCCGAGGCGGTGACGGTGGGGTAGGCGTCGGACACCACGATGAAATTCTCGGGATTGCGGTATCCGGGATAGGTCTCGTTGGCGCTGTTGGGGGCTGCCTGGAGGTTGTTGTTCACCATGATCCAGTAGGCATTGAGCTTGCCGTCCTTCAGCATGCGGTCCTGCTGGACGGCGTGGTAGCCGACCTTGGCCGGCAGCAGCCCCTTGGGCAGCTTCCAGGCCTCCTCGGTGTGGGCGCGGTGGGTCGGGTTGGCGACCTGCATGTCGGCGGGCAGGCGGTGGGCGAAGGTCCCCACCTCACGCGCGGTGCCGCAGGCCGAAGGCTGGCCGGTCAGCGAGAAGGGGCTGTTGCCGGGTTCCGAGATTTTCCCGGTCAGCAGATGGATGTTGTAGACCATGTGGTTCACCCACACGCCGCGGACATGCTGGTTGAACCCCATGGTCCACAGCGACATGACCTTGGTCTTCGGGTCGGCATACATCTCGGCGAGCGCCAGCAGCCTTTCCTTCGGCACCTTGGTCAGTTCGGCGGTGTAGTCCAGCGTGTAGGTGCTGACGAACTTGGCGAAGGCATCGAAGTCGATGGGCTTGGAATCCGACGGATCCTTGGCATTGGCCGCCCGCACCTCCAGCACGCTTTCCGGGCGCAGGCCATAGCCGATGTCCTTCTGCCCCAGGCGGAAATTGCAGTGCTTCTCGACGAACTCCTTGTTCACCCGGTTGGTCTGGATGATGTGGTTGGCGATGTAGTTCAGGATCGCCAGATCGGTTCCCGGCTCGAAGATCATCGGGATGTCGGCCAACTCGAAACTGCGATGCTCGAAGGTCGACAGCACCGCCACCTTCACATGGCTGTGCGCCAGCCGGCGATCGGTGATGCGCGTCCACAGGATGGGGTGCATCTCCGCCATGTTGGAGCCCCAGAGGACGAAGGCGTCGGCATGTTCGAAATCGTCGTAGCAGCCCATCGGCTCGTCCATGCCGAAGGTGCGGATGAAGGCGACGGCGGCCGACGCCATGCAGTGGCGGGCGTTGGGGTCCAGGTTGTTGGTGCGGAACCCGGCGCGCATCAGCTTGGACGCCGCATAGCCCTCCCAGATCGTCCATTGGCCGGACCCGAACATGCCGACCGCATCCGGCCCCTTGGCCTTCAGCACGCGCTTCCACTGGCTGGCCATCTCGTCGAAGGCGCGGTCCCAGGAGACCGGCAGGAACTCGCCATCCTTATGGTACTTGCCGTCGCGCATGCGCAGCAGCGGCTGGGTCAGGCGGTCCTGGCCATACATGATCTTGGACAGGAAATAGCCCTTCACGCAGTTCAGGCCGCGGTTCACCTCCGCCTGCATGTCGCCGTGGGTGGCGACGACGCGGTTGTCCTTGGTCGCGACCATCACGCCGCAGCCGGTGCCGCAGAAGCGGCAGGGCGCCTTCGACCATTTCAGCGCCGTATCCTCGCCCGCAACCATCGAACTCTGGGCGGCGGCCGGCAGGCTGATGCCGCCTGCGGCAGCGGCGGCGGCCACCGCCTGGGCCTTGATGAAATCGCGACGGTCCAACATGGGCGTTCCCCCTTTTCTTCTGGCGTTCGGGTCGGGCAGGCAGGGCAGGGCGGGTCAGCGCTTTGCCGGTCAGGGTTTGGAAGGCGGCACTCCCTCCACGCGGTCGACATGGTGGAAGACCATGACCGCGGAGAACACGCCGTCCAGCAGATGCAGCGCGGTCATGCGGTCGGCGATCCAGCCCTCATGCGGTCCTTCGACGGTGACCACCATCTTGCCGGGCTGTTCGATGTGAAGCTCGGTCCCGGGCATGGCCGTGATTGCCGTGCGGACCGTCGGCTGACGATCAGGTCGCACATGCAGCAGCAGCGAGGCGATGTGGAGTTCGCCGGCGGGCGCCAATCCAACGGTGTCACCAAGCGGCATGGGCTGGGCTCCCGGTCTGGTGGTCGAGGGTAACGGCACCGGCCGGGCAGGCGGCAACGCAGGCGCCACAGCCGGTGCAGGCGGCATCGTCGATGCGCGCATGGGCGGCCCCGCCCGCGGCGGGGAGGAAGCGGATGGCCCCTTCCGGACAGGCATCCTGGCAGCTGCGGCACACCACCCGCCGCACCGCCAGACAATCGTCGGCGACGGTGGCACGCAACGTCCAGGGTGCGGCCGTGGTATCGAAGATCGGCTCGGCACAGGCATCGGCGCAGGCGCCGCAGAAGCTGCATTCGCCGCGCGTGAAGTCGACCTCCGGATAGCCGCCGTCACCCGGACGCAGGATCGCCTCCGGGCAGGCGTCGGCACAGGCGCCGCAGCGGGTGCAGAGCGTGGTGAAGTAATCGGGACGCGACCAGGGCGGATGGATCGGTGCGGGACCGCTTGCCGGACGGCCCCGCAGGAAGCTCCGCCGTCCCCTGTCGATGGCATCGGCGGCCATGGGGAGGCCTCCGTCAAACCGGCGGCGGACCGGGCGGACCCAGGATCAACTGCGACATCCAGACGGCGAAGCCATAGCCGCCGACGATGGCGATCGACAGCACCGGCCAGATGAACACGGCCAGCAGCAGGAACATGGCGATCTCGCGCCGGCGGGTTCCCGGATCGACCGGCGGAACCGCTCCCGGCGACAGACGGGGATCGGCAGAGCTGGAAGCATCGGTGCGGCGGGCTGGGCTGGGCTGCCGGGCTACGCTCATGGAATGCTATCTACTGATCAGTTCAAGGCTCAATACAGAACACAAAAAGCGTTTGGATGTTCCGCTCTTAGAAGCTGTTTGCAGCGGGCATGCCCCAGCCGATGCTGACCGGTATGCTACTTTAAGCTGGAGAGGGAGGTTGCGCCGCGGGCGCGGTCTGGTATGGCTGAGGCTGTCGCCAACAGCCATCAGGCACCAGTCTATGGGCAC
>NZ_DASPIS010000120.1:0-26131 GCF_035628975.1 Azospirillum sp.
CTCGTCGGCCCCAACGGTGCGGGCAAGACGACCCTGTTCCGCATGATCACCGGCGAGGAGCAGCCGGACGGCGGTCAGGTCGCCATCGAGAAGCAGGTCAGCATCGGCTACTTCAACCAGGATGTCGGCGAGATGTCCGGCCGCAGCGCGGTCGCCGAGGTCATGGACGGCGCCGGACCTGTCAGCGTCGTCGCGGCCGAGCTGGCCGAACTGGAAGCGGCTATGGCCGATCCTGACCGTGCCGACGAGATGGACGCCATCATCGACCGCTATGGCGAGGTGCAGGCGCGCTTCGACGAGCTGGGCGGCTACGAACTGGAAGGCAAGGCGCGCGAGGTTCTGGCCGGCCTCAGCTTCAGCCAGGAGATGATGGACGGCGATGTCGGCGGCCTGTCCGGCGGCTGGAAGATGCGCGGGGCGCTCGCCCGCATCCTGCTGATGCGGCCGGACGCCATGCTGCTGGACGAGCCGAGCAACCATCTGGACATCGAAAGCCTGATCTGGCTGGAAGGCTTCCTGAAGGGCTACGAGGGCGCCCTGCTGATGACCTCGCACGACCGCGAGTTCATGAACCGCATCGTCACCAAGATCATCGAGATCGACGGCGGAACGCTGACCAGCTATTCCGGCGACTACACCTTCTACGAAAAGCAGCGGGCGCTGAAGGAGAAGCAGCAGGAGGCGCAGTTCGAACGGCAGCAGGCCATGCTGGCGAAGGAACTGAAATTCATCGAGCGCTTCAAGGCCCGCGCCTCGCATGCCTCCCAGGTGCAGAGCCGGGTGAAGAAGCTGGACAAGATCGAACGCTTCGAGCCGCCCAAGCGCCGGCAGGTCGTGACCTTCGACTTCCCGCCTGCCCCGCGCTCCGGCGACGACGTCGCGGTTCTGAAGAACGTGCACAAAGGCTATGGCAGCCGGGCGATCTACCAGGGGTTCGACCTGACCATCCGCCGGAAGGAGCGCTGGTGCGTCATGGGCGTCAACGGCGCCGGCAAATCGACCTTGCTGAAGCTGATCGCCGGCGCGACCGAGCCCGACGCCGGCACCGTCACCGTCGGCGGCAGCGTCAAGATGGGCTACTTCTCCCAGCACGCCATGGAACTGCTGGACGGCGACCAGACCATCTTCGAATCGCTGGAGGCGCATTTCCCGCAGGCGAGCCAGGGGTCGCTGCGGGCGCTGGCCGGCTGCTTCGGCTTCTCCGGCGACGATGTGGAAAAGAAGTGCCGCGTGCTGTCCGGCGGCGAGAAGGCGCGGCTGGTGATGGCGATCATGCTGTTCAACCCGCCGAACTTCCTGGTGCTGGACGAGCCGACCAACCACCTGGACCTCGACACCAAGCAGATGCTGATCGCGGCGCTGGGCGCGTATGAGGGCACCATGCTGTTCGTCTCGCACGACCGGCATTTCCTGGCCGCGCTGTCCAACCGGGTGCTGGAACTGACGCCCGACGGCATCCACCAGTATGGCGGCGGCTACACCGAGTATGTGGCGAGCACCGGCCAGGAAGCGCCGGGCCTGCACAGCTGATCGGCAAGCAACGGGGAGCGCCGCACTGCGGCGCTCCCGTCAGCCTTACGCCGCCTTGATCGACGCCAGGAACTGCTCCACCTCGTGGCGCAGGGTTTCGGCCTGCCGGGCCAGTTCGCCGGCGGCCGACTGGACCTGACCGGCGGCGCTGCCGGTCTCGCCCGCGGTCTGCGTCACCTGCGTGATGTTGACGGAGACCTCCTGCGTGCCGACCGCGGCCTGCTGCACGTTGCGGGAAATTTCGTTGGTCGCCGCCCCCTGCTCCTCGATCGCCGCCGCGATGGCGGTGGAAATGTCGTTGATGCTGGTGATGGTCCCGCTGATCCCGCCGATGGCGGCGACGGCGCCGGATGTCGCGGACTGAATGCCGGCGATCTGGCTGGCGATTTCGTCGGTCGCCTTGGCGGTCTGGGCGGCCAGCGACTTCACCTCCCCGGCGACGACGGCGAAGCCCTTGCCGGCCTCACCGGCACGCGCCGCCTCGATGGTGGCGTTCAGCGCCAGCAGGTTGGTCTGGCTGGCGATGTTGGTGATGAGATTCACGACGTCGCCGATGCGCTGGGCGGCATCGGCCAGTCCGCGCACCGTGTCGTTGGTCCGCGACGCCTCTTCCACCGCCTGCCCGGCGATGCGGGTGGAGTTGGTGACCTGCTGGCTGATCTCGCGGATCGAACTGCTCATCTCCTCCGTCGCGGTGGCGACGGTCTGCACGTTGGCGCTGGTCTGCTCGGCCGCCGCCGCGACGGTGCCTGCCTGGACGTTGGTCTGCTGTGCCATCGCCACCATGCTCTGGGCCGTCGCGTCCAGTTCGGACGCGGCCGACGACACGGTGCGCAGGGCGGAGGCGGCAACCCGGTCGAAGTCGGAAATCAGATGCTCGATCCGCTCGGTCCGGCGCTGCTTGGCGGCCTGCTCCGCCGCCTGCTCGACCGCCAGCCGGTCCGCCTGCACCAGCCCGTCCTTGAACACCTGGACCGCCCGCGCCATGGCGCCGAGTTCGTCACCCCGCCCGGCACCGGTCACCTCGGCCGACAGGTCGCGGTCGGCAAGCCGGCTCATCGTGCCGGTGATGACCTGGATCGGCCGCGACACCGTGGCGATGATCATCCAGGCGGCGCCAAGGCAGACCGCCATGACGACGCCGAGCGCAACGACGATGAGGATTCTGCTGCTCAGGTAGACCTGCTCGCCACGGGTCGCCGCCTCGGCTCCGTTCCTGGTGTTGAACTCCGTCAGTTCGTCCAGCAGCTTCTTGGCGGACCGGTAGGCCACACGGGAGTCGCCGCGATACAGCACCGCCGCCTCGCTGTTCCGGTTGTCGCGTGACGCGGGCAAAAGCTTCTGCTGGCTGATGGACAGGTAGCTGTCCCAGAGCATGGTGAGTTTTCGGTAGTTCTCCGTCTCCCACCCCGGCGTCAGGAGCGCGGCATAGGCCTGCTTTGCCCTCTCCAGATCGTTCAGCACGACCTGCATCGTGTCTTCCTCGACCTTCAATTCCTGGGGCGTTTCGGAGGCGATATGGGCTCCTTCGAGAATCCGGTAGAAATCGAAAGCCGCACGCAATTCGCCGATGGATTTGACACTGGGCAGCCAATTGTCCCGAACCTCCGCTGCCTCATCGTTTACTTCGGAGAGCCTTTCGATGGAGAAAACACCGAGGACGAGCGTGAACAGCATGACCAAGGCGAAGCTGATCAGCGACTTCGTCCGGATGGTAGTGTCAGTGACCCATGACATTCGCATTTCCCTCCCTGCTGCGCCCATGCATGGGCCGGCGACTGAAATCTCCTACTTCAGTACTCAAGAGATATCATGGCGAGATGAACGGACTATCTGAGGGAAACCCTGACACTTCTCGAATGCATAAACCACGCATTCAGAAATTAATTAATGACCCCTTCGGCATATCATTTCTCTCGAAAAGAGACTTTGTATCAGTCGGTTCAAAATTGCGCCGATCCGTAGTTTTATTACCACTATGGTCACACCCTATTACACATCACGCCCGACCGAACCACCATTGGGCTCGAATTTCTCCACTCCACACGCGTCTTGCATGCGCCGGGAACCGGGGCGATCCCTCTGCCGCTCGTCTCACGGACCGTTCAGACCCCGAACATCGCTGTTGACCAAACCTGTATTATGGATCATACAGGTTCCTGTCTGATGAAGAGACAGGAAGCGGGTTCCAGCGACTTTTCCAACGACGGGGGGAGGCGGAGCACTGTGAAGTCGGCGGTCGAACCCCTGAAGGCGCGCAGGATCTATCTGCTGCTGCGCGACCGCATCGTCGCCGGCGAACTGCCGCCGGGTGCGCGCCTGCCGGGCGAGCCGGCGCTGGCGGCCGAACATGCCGTGTCGCGGGTCACCGTGCGCCGTGCGCTCGACCTGCTGGAAAAGGAAGGGCTGGTGCAGCGCAAGCCCGGCTCCGGCACCTTTGTGCACGACACGCGCACCGTCCGCCCGATCGTCGCCGACCTGTCCAACGTGCTGTCGCACCTGATCGACATGGGGCGCAGCACCGACGTGAGGCTGCTGTCCTTCGGCTATGTCGTGCCGTCCGAAGCGATCGCCGCGAGCCTGGGGCTGCAGCCGGGGGAGCGGGTCCAGCGGTCGGTGCGCGTGCGCCTGATCGATGGGGAGCCCTTCTCCTACCTGACCACCCATGTGCCGGAATGGATCGGCCTGACCTATTCGGAGGCGGAACTGGCGGCGCGCCCGCTGCTGGAACTGATCGAACGGTCGGGCGTGGAAACCGACCGGGCGACCCAGGCGATCAACGCCACGCTGGCCGGGCCGGACGCCGCTGCGGCGCTGGATCTGGAGATCGGATCGCCGCTGCTGACGCTGACCCGCATCGTCTACGAGCCGTCGGGCCGCGGCGTCGAGCATCTGCACGCGCAGTACCGGCCCGACCGCTACAGCTTCCACATGGACCTCGTGCGCACCGGCAATGACGGCGAACGGCGCTGGAGCCCGGCGCTGGGCCGGCCGCGCAGCAGCGACAAGACCAAAACCGACAAGATCAAGACCGACAAAGGCAAATCGGGCGAAAAGCCCACCCGCACGCCGCGGGTCACCAAACAGAGGAGTTGAGCGTTATGGGACGTTCGGTTCAGGACCCCGCCCTTTGCGGAATTTCCCGCCGCACCGTGCTGAAGGCCGGTGCCGCAGCCGCGGCCTTCGTCGCCGTGCCGGTGGCCGCCCCGTCGATCCTGCGGGCGCAGACCCCGGCGGTGAAGATCGGCATCCTCCAGCCGGTGACCGGCGCGCTGGCCCATGACGGCGACCTCGGCCGTCTGGGCGCCGAAATCGCGATCAACGAGATCAATGCCGCCGGCGGCATCAAGTCGCTGGGCGGCGCCAAGATCGAGATGGTGTTCGGCGACGCCCGCTCCATGCCCGAAGCCGGCACGCAGGAAGTCGAGCGGATGCAGGCCGAAGGCGTATCGGCCATCGTCGGCGGCTTCGCCAGTCCGATCTGCCTTGCCGCCTCGCAGGCGGCGGCGCGCTACGACCTGCCCTATCTGGTCGATGTCGGCGTGTCGGACCAGATCATGGCGCGCGGCCTGACCAACACCTTCCGCTTCAGCCCCGGCTTCGGCAAGGTCACGCAGGTGGCGCTCGACAACCTGACCGCCATCAACGAGCGGGCAGGCAAGCCGGCCAAGACCGTCGTGCTGGTACATGAGGACGGGCTGTTCGGCTCCGGCCTCGCCAAGCTGCTGCAGACGGAACTGCCCAAGCGCGGCTTCGAAATCCTGGAGACCATCGCCCATCCGACCCCGGCGCGCGACATGTCCAACGTGGCGCTGCGCATCCGCTCGCTGAACCCGGATCTGGTGATCCCGTCGAACTACTACGGCGAGTTCGTGCTGCTCGCCCGCACGATGCAGCAGCAGCGCATCAAGCCGAAGGGCATCTACGCCATCCTGGGCGGCGCCGCGTCGAACGGACGCTTCGTCAAGGAATTCCCGCAGGCGGCCCAGAACGTCATCGACTGCAACCACTGGCACGATCCGAAGAATCCGAAGGCGCTGGCTCTGCGCAAGGCGGTGGAGGACCAGGGCAAATCCTTCGCCTACAATGTGCCGCTGAACTATTCGAACCTTTTGCTGCTGGCCGACGCCATCGAGCGCGCCGCCTCCACCGACCGCAAGAAGATCATCGAGGCGCTGAACGCCTCCAGCTTCGCCGGCCACATCATGCCCTACGGACCGACGAAGTTCGTGAACGGCCAGAACGAGGGCGCCACCCCGATCAACACCCAGATCCAGGGCAGCGACATCAAGGTGATCTTCCCCGAGGCGTTCGCCGAGGCGAAGGCCAACTTCCCGGCGGCCTGATCTCTTTTTCCGCCGTCGCATCTCCGCAGTCCCCTTGCCCGTCCAGGGCTGGCCGCGAACCGGCCGCCCGGACGGGCGAGGGGGTCATTCCTCTCATGCGCGGGCTGCCATGTATTCACCTCAGATCATCCTGGAAGCGGCGCTGAACGGTCTGATGACCGGTGCGGTCTATGCGCTGATCGCACTCGGCCTGACGCTGATCTACGGCGTGCTCCACATCATCAACTTCGCCCATGGCGCGCTGCTGACCTGCGCGATGTTCGCGGTCTGGGGCGCCTGGGCCGGGCTGGGGATCGACCCCTATCTGGTCATCCTGCCGCTGGTGCCGCTGATGTTCGCGCTCGGCTATGGCCTGCAGCGCTTCGTCGTCGGGCCGGCCAGCCACGGCGACGACGGCAACATCCTGCTGGTCACGCTGGGCCTGTCCATCGTGCTGGAGAATGTGCTGCTGGCGCTGTTCCAGTCGGACACCCGCACGCTCGACACCGATTACTCCTTCCAGGTGGTGGCGCTGGGGCCGCTGCTTCTGTCCTACCCGCGGGTGATCGGGCTGGGGATGGCGGTGGTGGTGACCGGGCTCTTGTGGCTGGTGCTGAACCGCACCGACACCGGCAAGGCGATCCGTGCCGTCGCCAAGGAAAAGCTGGGCGCCAATCTGGTCGGCATCGACGTGCCGCACATCTATGCCGTCACCTTCGGCCTGGGCTGCGCCTGTCTTGCCGTGGCGGCGGGGCTGCTGATGCCGACCTTCTACGTCAACCCGCGCATCGGCGGCGCCTTCGTGCTGGTCGCCTTCACCGTGGTGGTGCTGGGCGGCATGGGCTCCATTCCCGGCGCGCTGCTGGGCGGCCTGTTCATCGGCGTGGTGGAGAGCCTGTGCGGCCTGCTCCTGGGCGACAGCCTTGGCCAGATCGGCATCTTCCTGATCTTCATCGCCGTGCTGCTGGTGCGGCCGACCGGACTGTTCGGAGCCAAGGCATGACCGCGCGCGACCTGATCCCGATCGCCGTCCTGACCATCCTGGCGGCCCTGCTGCCGCTGGTGGTGACCTCCAGCACGGTGCTGAACTTCCTGGTCTTCACGCTGATCGTGTCGCTGGGCGCGCAGGGTTGGAACATCCTGGGCGGTTTCGGCGGCCAGTTCAGCTTCGGCCATGCCGCCTTCTTCGGCACCGGCGCCTATGTGACCGCGATCCTGCAACTGCGCTACGGCGTCAACGCCTGGGCCGGCCTGGCGCTGGCAACGGCGGCCGGCGCCCTGGTCGGCTGGGTGATCGGCTTCCTCAGCTTCCGCTCCGGCCTGCGCGGTTCCTACTTCGCGCTGGTGACGCTGGCCTTCGCCGAGGTGTTCCGCATCCTCGCCAACGCCGCGTCCTTCACCGGCGGTGCGGCGGGCCTGCTGATCAAGCTGGACGTGCGGCCGGCCAACCTGCAATTCGACGACCGCGCCGTCTTCTATTGGCTGGTGCTGGCCTTCGTCGCCGCAACGCTGCTGCTGACGCGCTGGATCCAGCGCTCCCGCTTCGGGGCGCAGCTGGTGGCGGTGCGCGAGAACGAGGATGCGGCCAAGGCGCTGGGCGTGGATTCCCTGAAGGTGAAGCTGCGCGCCATCGCCCTGTCGGGCGGCGTCACGGCGCTGTCCGGCTGCCTCTATGCCCAATACTTCCTCTACATCGACGCCAACATCGCCTATGGCAGCTGGATTTCGGTGGAGCTTCTGCTGGCCCCGATCATCGGCGGCGTCGGCACCGTCTTCGGCCCGGTGGTGGGGGCGCTGACCCTGCACGGGCTGGGCGAGGTCGCCAAGCAGTTCGCCGGCCGCATTCCCGGCATCGACCTGATCGTCTTCGGCGGCGTGCTGGTGCTGGCCGTGGCCTTCGCCCGCGGCGGCATCCTGGGCCTGCTGGAGCGGCTGCGCGACCGCGGCCGGGGGATGGTGGCCCGTGGCACCAAGGAGGTTTCCCATGCTGGCCGTTGACGGCGTTTCCAAGCGGTTCGGCGGGCTGATGGCGGTGGACAGCGCGACGCTGTCGCTGGAGCCCGGCGGCATCATCGGACTGATCGGTCCGAACGGCGCCGGCAAGACCACGCTGTTCTCGATGATCTCCGGCTTCATCGCCCCCACCGACGGACGCATCCGCTTCGAAGGCACCGACATCACCGCCGAGGAGCCGCATCGGCGGGCGGAGCGCGGCATCGGTCGCACCTTCCAGATCGTCCAGCCCTTCGCCGGGCTGACGGTGTGCGAGAACATCGCGGTCGGCGCCTATCTGCGCCACGCCAAGCGGGCCGATGCCATCGCCAAGGCGCGCGAGGTGGCCCGCCGCGTCGGGCTGGGGCCGGAGCTGGACCGGCCGGCCGGCGGGTTGACGGTGGCCGGGCGCAAGCGGCTGGA
Organism: Azospirillum sp.; assembly: GCF_035628975.1. Classification (GTDB taxonomy): domain Bacteria; phylum Pseudomonadota; class Alphaproteobacteria; order Azospirillales; family Azospirillaceae; genus Azospirillum. The sequence continues at coordinate 8,271 of NZ_DASPIS010000120.1, forward strand.
GCTGGCCCGCGCGCTCGCCACCGAACCCAAGCTGCTGCTGCTGGACGAGGTGCTGGCCGGCCTGAACCCGTCGGAAATCCGCGACATCATCCCGGTGATCCGGGGCATCCGCGACGAAGGGGTGACGATCCTGATGATCGAACACGTCATGCAGGCGGTGATGAACCTGTGCGAGCGCGTCTATGTGCTGGCCCAGGGACGCATGATCGCCGAGGGACCGCCCGCCGCCGTCTGCGCCGACGCCCGCGTGATCGAGGCTTATCTCGGCCACGGCGCCGCCGCCCGCCTGAAGGCGGAGGGGGCGGCCCATGGCTGAGCAGCTTTTGGAAATCAACGGCCTTAAGACCGGCTATGGCGCGACCGAGGTTCTGCGCGGCATCGACATGGCCGTGCATGCCGGCGAGATCGTCACGGTTCTGGGCTCCAACGGCGTCGGCAAGACGACGCTGAACAAGGTGCTGTCGGGCGTGCTGCCGCCCTGGACCGGCGAGATCCGCTTCGGCGGCCAGCGCATCGACGGCAAGTCCGCCGCGCGCATCGTGGAGGAGGGGCTGATCCAGGTGCCGGAAGGCCGCAAGATCTTCCCCAACCTGTCGATCCGCGAGAATCTGGAACTCGGCAGCTACCGCCGCGGCAAGCCCAACCGGACACGGAACCTGGAACGCATCTTCGCCACCTTCCCCCGTTTGAAGGAGCGCGAAGCGCAGTTCGCCGGCACCCTGTCGGGCGGCGAGCAGCAGATGCTGGCGATCGGCCGCGGCATGATGGCGGAACCGCTTCTGCTGATCCTCGACGAGCCGTCGCTTGGCCTCTCGCCCCTGGTGGTGGAGGAGATGTTCGGGCTGATCCGCAAGCTGAATGCCGACGGGCTGGCGATCCTGCTGGTGGAGCAGAACGTCGTCCAGTCGCTGGAGGTCGCCCGCCGGGCCTACATCCTTGAAAACGGCGTCTTCGCTCTGTCGGGACCGTCCGATGAGATCGCGCGCGACCCCGAACTGAAACGCACCTATCTCGGCCTTTGACGGGCCGTCCGCCTGGGAGCGGTGACATGACAAGCCTGTCCTTCGACGTGAAGCCGGCGAGCGAGTTGCTCGCCGCCGCCCGCCCGTCCTGGCTCGACCGCTGGGGCGCCTTCGCCGCCGGCCTGACCTTCGCCGAACTGCCGGCCCCGGTGGTGGAGCGGGCGAAGCTGGTGCTGCTCGACTGCATCGGTGTGATCGCCGCCGGCATGCAGGAACCGGAATGCCGCGCACTGGTGGGCCGGATGGTTGAGACCGCCGGTTCGGGAAATTGCCCGGCCATCGGTTCGGGCCATGACTTCCCTGCCGGTTCAGCCGCCTTCCTCAACGGCCTCGCCGGGACCATGCTGGAGCTGGACGAGGGCAACCAGTATGCCCGCGGCCATCCGGGGATCCATGTGCTGCCGGCGGCGCTGGCTGCCGGTCCGCGGCTGAAATCCTCCGGCGCCGACCTGCTGACGGCGCTGGTGCTGGGCTACGAGATCGGTTCGCGCATCGGCATCGCCGCCAAGCTGCTGGTCACCACCCATCCGCACGGCACCTGGGGCACGGCGGGGGCGGCGCTGGCGGTGGCGCATCTGAACCGCGCCGACGCAGCGGCGATGATCGAGACGATCAACATCGCCTCTACCCTCGGCCTCGCCACCAGCCGGCGAACGATGCTGGAGGGCGGCACCGTGCGCAACGCCTATGCCGGCGTGTCGAACCAGCTGGGCCTGACCGCCTGGGATCTGGCGGCCAGCGGCATCATCGGCGAGACCGACGGGGTGGGCAGCGTGTTTGGCGGCGTCATCGCCCGGGATTTCCGGCCGGAACTGATGGTGGATGAGCTTGGCGAACGCTGGGAGATCGCCCGCAACTACTTCAAGCGCCACGCCGCCTGCCGCTACACCCACGGCGCACTGGATGCGCTGGGCGACATCGTGGCACAGGCCGGCGGGCGGATCGCCCCGGACCAAGTCGCGGCCATCGAGGTCGATACCTATGTCTGGGCCGCCCAGCTGAACGGGCCGGAGCCGAAGAACATGCTGGCGGCGAAATTCTCGCTGCCCTTCGCGCTGGCGACCTTTCTCGCCAATGGGGCGGCGACGCCCGATGCCTTCCGCGAAGACGCCCGGAAGGCGACTGCGACCCGCGATCTCGCCCGCCGGGTGACGGTGCGCGAGGACACGGAGCTGACCGCCCGCCTTCCCGGCCTGCGCCCGGCCCGCGTCCGCCTGACGCTCGCCGACGGCCGCAGCTTTGCGGCGGAGGCGCTGACCAACAAGGGCGACACCGAGGATCCCTACAGCCCCGACGAGGTGCGGGCGAAGTTCGCCGAACTCGCCGGGCCGGTCTGGGGCGCCAAGCACGCCGCCGCCATTGCCGACTGCGTCGAAACCATCGACCACGCGGCCGATCTTTCAACCCTGACCCGGCTTCTGTCGGCACCCGCCGCCGCCGGGGGGAGCGTCTGAGATGACCATGCCCGACCTCAGCTTCAAACAGCGGCTCTCCGAGAACCGCGTCGTGCTGGCCCCCGGCGTCTATGACGCCTTCACCGCCTCGATGGCGGCGCGGGCGGGATTCGAGGCGCTGTATCTCTCCGGCGCCGCCATCGCCTACACCCGGCTCGGCCGGCCCGACATTGGGCTGGTTTCGGTCAGCGAGGTGGCGGACACCATCGCCCTGGTGCGCGACCGGGTGCCGACGCCGCTGATCGTCGATGCCGACACCGGCTACGGCAACGCGCTCAATGTCCAACGCACCGTGCGCATGTTCGAGCGTGCCGGCGCCACCGCGCTGCAGTTGGAGGACCAGAGCTTCCCCAAGCGCTGCGGCCACCTGACCGACAAGGCGGTGATTCCGGCCGGCGAGATGGCCGGCAAGATCAAGGCGGCGGTCGATGCCCGCGCCAGCGAAGGCACGCTGATCATCGCCCGCACCGATGCGGTGGCGGTGGAAGGCGTTTCGGCCGCTCTCGACCGCGCCCGCCTCTATGTCGAGGCCGGTGCCGACGTGCTGTTCGTCGAGGCGCCCAAGAGCCGGGAGCAGCTGTCCGCCATCGCCACCGACCTGGGCGGCATCCGCCCGCTGCTGGCCAACATGGTGGAGGGTGGGCAGACGCCGATCAGTTCCGCGACGGAGTTGGGCGAGCTGGGCTACCGGCTGGTGATCTTCCCCGGCGGCATCGTGCGGGCGCTCGCCCGGCAGGCGCAGGACTATTACGGCTCGCTGGCACAGCATGGCACCACCCAGCCCTTCCGCGACCGCATGTTCGATTTCAACGCACTGAACGACCTGATCGGCACGCCGGAGATGCTGGCGCTCGGCGAAACCTACAAGGACTTCACACCCGCCAAGCGGGAGGACGCAGCATGACCATGAAGACCGCCACCATCGACCCCGTCACGCTGGCCGTCCTGAAGGGCCGGCTGGAGCAGATCGCCGACGAGATGGACGCGACGCTTTACCGCTCCGCCTTCAACCCGATCATCGCCGAGGCGCGCGACGCATGCCACGGCCTCTATCATGCCGAAACCGGCGCCACGCTGGTTCAGGGCACCAACGGCCTGCCGATCTTCGTCGGCGCCATGGCCTTCGCGGTCAAGGCGGTGATCGACAAGGTGACGCGCGAAGGCGACCTTCACCCCGACGACATCTTCCTGTTCAACGACCCCTATGACGGCGGCACCCACCTGAACGATTTCCGTCTGGTGCGGCCGATCTTCCGCGATGGCCGGCTGTTCTGCTGGATGGCGTCGGTCGGCCACTGGCTCGACATCGGCGGCAATGTGCCGGGCAACTTCAACGCCCGCGCCACCGACAGCTTCCAGGAAGGCGTGCGCATCCCGCCGGTGAAGCTGGTCAAGGCCGGAGTGATGAACCACGATTTGCTGGCGATCCTCGCCGCCAATTCCCGCGTGCCGGTGTCGAACTACGGCGACCTGAACGGGCAGCTGAACGCGCTGGATCTCGGCGTGCGTCGCTTGACCGAACTGCTGGACGAGCATGGCGAGGAAACGGTCGCCGCCGCCTTCGACGCCTTCACCGCAAGGGCCGACGCGCTGATGCGCAGCGCCATCGGCAGACTGCCGGACGGTGTCTACAGCTTCGAGGATTATCTCGACAATGACGGCATCACGGCGGACCGGCTGCTGATCGCGCTGGACCTGACCATCGCCGGCGACCGGATGACGCTGGACTTTTCCCGCTCGTCCGCCCCCTGCGCCGGGCCGCTGAACATCGCCTATTCCACCGCCGTCGCCTGCTGCTACGTCGCGCTGAAGCATGTCTTCACCGACGTGCCTGCCAATGCCGGATGCCTCAACCCGATCACCTTCGTCATCCCCGAAAGCACGCTGCTGGCGGTGAAGCCGCCGAAGCCGGTCGGCGGCTATACCGAGACGATCCTGCGCGTCATCGGCGTGGTGTTCGGCGCACTGGCGCTCGCCGATCCGGCCCGCGCCACCGCCGCCCCCTTCGGCACCATCAACGCCCTGTCGCTGGCCGGCCACCGCAAGGACGGCTCGCGCTGGGTCATGTTCTCCTTCTTCGGCGGGGGCTTGGGCGGCAATCCGGAGACGGACGGGCTGAACCACGCCAACAACCCGATTTCGACCGCCACCATCCCGCCGGTGGAAATCCTCGAAGCGGCCTATCCGGTGATGTTCACCCAATGGGCTCTGCGCCCGGACTCCGCCGGGGCCGGCCTGCATCGCGGCGGGCTGGGCGCGGTCTACGAGATCGAGGCGCTGACCGATGCCGAAGCCTTCCTGCTGGGCGAGCGCGGCGTCTTCGCGCCCTTCGGCGTGGCCGGCGGCACCCCTGCGGCGCTGAACCGTTTCACCTGGCAGAGCGACGAAGGCGAGAAGTCGCCGCCGCTGGCCTCCAAGGTCACCGACGTGAAGATCCGCGACGGCCAGCGCGTGCGGCTGGAGACGCCGGGCGGCGGCGGCTGGGGCGACCCGAAGCGGCGCGACGCGGAGGCCGTCGCCCGCGACGTGCGGCTTGGCTACCTCGGCCGAGAGGCTGCGCGTAGCGCCTATGGCGTGGCGCTGACCGACGACGGCGCGCTGGACATCGCCGCCACCGCGACCTTGCGCGAATCCTCCGCCGCCTGACGACACCGGAATCCAAGACCATGAGCAATGCAACTCAGCGCGGTGCGATCGTCGGCGTCGATGTCGGCGGCACCTTCACCGACCTGTTCCATTACGACGAGGCACGCGGCAGCTTTCGCACCGCCAAGGTGCCCTCCAACCGCGGTGACGAGGCGGTCGGCTTCCTCGCCGGGCTGCAGAGCTTCGGCCCGGTGGCCGATCTGGGCTCCATCGTCCACGGCACCACCGTCGGCACCAACGCGCTGCTGGAGCGCAAGGGCGCCAAGGTCGGCCTCATCACCACCGCCGGCTTCCGCGACGTTCTGGAAATGCGCCGCCGCGACCGCCGCCACACCTGGGGCCTGTGGGGCGATTTCGTCCCCGTGGTCGACCGCGACATGCGGCTGGAGGTGGCGGAGCGCACGCTGGCCGACGGCACCATCCGCACCGAAATCGACCCGGAGGAGGTCCGTGCCGCCGCCCGTAAGCTGGCGGACCAGGGTGCGGAGGCGCTCGCCATCGTCTTCATCAACGCTTACGCCAACCCGGCCAACGAGCTGGCGGCGCTGGAGGCGGCGCGCGAAGTCTGGCCGAACGCCAACCTCGAATGCTCGTCGCGCATCCTGCCGGAAATTCGCGAGTTCGAACGCACCTCCACCACCGCGCTGAACGCCTATCTCCAGCCAGTGGTCGGCAGCTATCTCGCCAAGCTCGACAACGCGCTGGCGGGCGAGGGCTTCGGCGGCCGCTTCCACATCGTGCAGTCGAACGGCGGCGTCATGTCCACCGACACCGCCCGGCGTCTGCCGGTGCGCACCGCCCTGTCGGGGCCGGCGGCGGGCGTCATCGCCGCGGCGGCGATCTCCAAGGCGGCGGGCTTCCCCAACGTCATCACCGGCGACCTCGGCGGCACCAGCTTCGACGTGTCGCTGGTGGTGGAGGGGCAGACCATGCTGGCCGCCCAGACCACCATCGATTTCGGTCTGGTCGTCCGCACCCCGATGATCGAGATCACCACCATCGGCGCCGGCGGCGGTTCCATCGCCGGGGTCGATCCCGGCGGCATGCTGCAGGTCGGACCGGAAAGCGCCGGCTCGCGCCCCGGACCGGTCTGCTACGGACAGGGCAACACCCGCCCGACGCTAACCGACGCCAACGTGCTGCTCGGCCGCATCAATGCCGAGCGTCCCATCGGCGGCAAGCTGGCGCGGCTGGATGTCGACGCCGCCCGCACCGCAATCGCCACCCATGTCGCCGAGCCGCTCGGCCTCGACGTGATGGCGGCGGCGGAGGCGGTGGTGCGCATCGCCAACAGCAAGATGGCCGGCGCCATCCGCCTCGTCTCCATCGAGCGCGGCCATGACCCGGCCAAGTTCGCCGCCGTGCCCTTCGGCGGCGGCGGGGCGCTGCATGTCGGCGCGCTGATCAAGGAGGTCGGCCTGAAGGCGGCGCTGGTGCCGCGCTTCCCCGGCGTGACCTCGGCACTCGGCTGCGTCATCGCCGACATCCGCCACGATCAAGTGCAGACGGTCAACCTGCCGCTGGCAGGGATCGACGCCGCGTCGCTCGACCGCCGCATGGTGGAGGAGGCAACCGCCGCCCGCGCCGTGGTGGAGGCTGCCGGGCTCAGCGTCGATCGCATCGACCTCATCTTCGAACTCGACATGCACTACATCGGCCAGACCCACACAGTCGCCGTGCCGCTGCCGGTGTCGGTGGAGAACGGTACCACAGGCATCGACGAGACGACCATCCGCGCCGCCTTCGAGCGCGCCTATCAGGCCTCCTTCAGCCGGCTTCTGCCGGGGGTGGGCGCCAAGATCGTCAACCTGCGCACCGCCGCCATCGGCCGCCGTCCGCATTTCGACCTCTCCGCGCTCGCACCGGCGGCCGGGACGACGGTGGAGGGCGCCCATGCCGGGTCGCGGCCGGTGTGGTTCGATGGGGCTTGGCACGAGACCGCCGTCTACAACCGCCTCGACCTGCCGGTCGGCGCGGTGATCCAGGGGCCGGCGATCCTGGAGCAGCCGGACGCCACCACTGTCATCGACCCCGACCTGTCCGCCCGCGTCGACGGCTTCGGCAACGTCATCGTGGAAAGGAGCGCCCGATGAGCGGCACCGCCATCCCTGTCGAACGGACCGCCCTGCTGGTCTGCGACCTCCAGAACGACTTTATCCACCCGGACGGTGCCTATGGCCGCGCCGGTCAGACGGCGCCGGAGATCCTGGCGCTGCCGGAGCGGGTGAAGCCGCTGGCCGACCTGCTGCGCGCGCGCGGCGGCTGGGTGATCTCCACCAACTTCACGCTGGTGCCGGGCCGCGGCGGCGAGCCGATGATCTCCCCGCATCTGAAGTCGCTGCGCCCCTTCCTGGCCAAGGGCGATTTCCAGCCCGGCGGCTGGGGACACCGCACGGTGGATACGCTGCAGCCCGTCGATGTGGAGGTTGAGAAGGTCGCCTATTCCGCCTTCTACATGTCGCGGCTGGAATGGGTGCTGCGGAAATGCGGGGTGGAGCGGCTGCTGGTCTGCGGCATCGTCACCAATGGCGGCGTGGCCTCGACCGTGCGCGACGCCCATGTCCGCGAATTCGACACCATCCTGCTGGAGGACGGCTGCGCCGCCTTCAGCCGCGAGGTGCATGAGGTCTCCGTCGCCGCGTTGCGCCCGGTCTGCCGGGTGGCGACCGTCGCAACGATGCTGGAGGAGGTGGCAAGCTCATGAGCCGCATCCTACCCGCCGACGGCATGGAGTTCGAGTTCACCGTCCCCGTCGTCGTGATCGGCGGCGGAGCGGCCGGCATGGTCGCGGCGCTGGCCGCCCATGAACAGGGCGCCGGGGTGCTGGTGCTGGAGCGCGATGCGCTGCCCCAGGGCTCCACCGCCCTGTCGGCCGGGCTGATCCCGGCGCCGGGCACCCGCTGGCAGCGCGACGCCGCGATCAAGGACAGCCCGGAGCGCTTCGCCGCCGACATCATCGCCAAGGCGAAGGGCGAACCGGACCCGGCGGAGGTCGACCGCGTCGCGCAGGCCGTGGGGCCGGCACTGGAATGGCTGGCCGACCGCTACGGCCTGCCCTTCTCGGTGGTCGACAATTTCAGCTATCCCGGCCACAGCGCGCGGCGCATGCACGGTCTGCCCAGCCGGTCGGGGGCGGAGCTGATCGACCGCCTGCGCGGAGCCGTCGAGGCCGTTGGCATCGACGTGCTGTGCGAGGCGCATGTCACCGCGCTCCATGCCGATGGGCCTCTGGTCCGTGGCGTCGAGATCACCCGCCCCGACGGCAGCGTCGAGCGGGTCGGCTGCGGCGCTCTGATCCTCGCCTGCAACGGCTATGGCGGCAACAGGGCGCTGGTCGAGCGGCATGTGCCGGAACTGGCCGACGCGCTCTATTTCGGCCATCCCGGCAACCAGGGCGATGCGCTGCTGTGGGGCGAGGCGCTTGGCGCCGCCACCCGGCACCTGTCGGGGCACCAGGGCCATGGCTCCGTCGCCCACCCCGCCGGCATCCTCGTCACCTGGGCGACGATCACCGAGGGTGGCGTGCAGGTGAATGCGGAGGGTCGGCGCTTCTCCAACGAGGCGCAGGGCTATTCGGAACAGGCCGCCATCGTGCTGCGCCAGCCGGACGGCATCGCCTGGACCGTCTTCGACGAGCGCATCGCCGGCATCGCCCGCCAGTTCGAGGATTTCCGGCAGGCCGAGGCGATGGGCGCGGTGCTGAGCGCCGACACCCCGGCCGAGCTTGCCCGCCAGATGAAGATCGACACGGACGCTCTGACGGACACGCTGGCCGAGATCGACCAGCTGAAGGCGGAGAGCCGAACCGACGTTTTCGGCCGCGACTTCACCGGTTCGGCCCCGCTGGTCCCGCCCTACCGCGCGGTTCGTGTCACCGGTGCCCTGTTCCACACCCAGGGCGGGCTGGTCGTCGATGACGATGCCCGTGTTATCGACGGACAGGGGATGCCGCTGCCCAACCTCTATGCCGCCGGCGGGGCCGCCTGCGGCGTGTCGGGATCCAAGGCGTCCGGCTATCTGTCCGGCAATGGCCTGCTGACCGCGGTAGCGCTGGGGCGCATCGCCGGAAACGCCGCTGCAAGCGCCGTAAGGGAGGAAACCAGCCAATGACATCGCAGCCACGCAGCCTGTTCGAAAAGGTCTGGGACGCCCATGTCGTGGCGACCCGGCCGGACGGTCAGGCCCTGCTCGCCATCGACCGTCATTTCCTGCACGAGGGCTCCTTCCACGCCTTCGGCATGATCGACCATGCCGGCCGCAAGGTGCGCCGGCCGGAGCTGACCTTCGCCGTCGCCGACCATTACGTGCCCTCGCACAGCCGGTCCAGGCCCATCGCCGATCCCGAGATCGCCAACATGGTGACGATGCTGGAGGCAAATGCCGGCCGCCACGGCCTACGTCATTTCGGCCTGCACGACCCGGCGCAGGGCATCGTCCATGTGCTGGCGCCGGAACAGGGGCTGACCCTGCCCGGCTTGACCATCGTCTGCGGCGACAGCCACACCTCCACCCACGGGGCTTTCGGCGCGCTGGCCTTCGGCATCGGCGCCACCGAGGTGTCGCATGTGCTGGCGACCCAGACCCTGTGGCAGCGCCGTCCCAGGACGATGCGCATCACCGTGGACGGGGTGCTGGGGCCGCACGTGACGGCCAAGGACCTGATCCTGGCGGTGATCGCCGCCATCGGCGCCGACGGGGCCGCCGGCCACGTCATCGAATACGCCGGCAGCGCCATCCGCGCCCTGTCGATGGAAGGCCGGCTGACCGTCTGCAACATGTCGATCGAGGCCGGGGCGCGGGCCGGCATGATCGCCCCCGACGACACCACCTTCTCCTGGATCGAGGGGCGGCATTATGCCCCCAAGGGCGCCCTGTTCGACCGCGCGGTGGAGCATTGGCGGACCCTGCCCAGCGATGACGGCGCCGTCTTCGACCGCGAGGTGACGCTGGACGCCGCCGACATCGCCCCGGCCGTGACCTGGGGCACCAGCCCCGAAACCGCGGTTCCGGTCACGGCGGCAGTGCCCGATCCCGGTGCGGAGGCCGATCCGGTGCGCGCCGGCCAGATGCGCAAAATGCTGGACTACATGGGCCTCGCTCCCGGCATGGCGCTGGAGGATGTGCCCATCGACCGCGTCTTCATCGGCTCCTGCACCAACGCCCGGCTGGAGGATCTGCGCGCCGCCGCCGAGGTGCTGCGCGGCCGCCGCGCCGTGGTGCCGGGGCTGGTGGTTCCGGGCTCTGTTCCTGTGCGCCGGCAGGCGGAGGCGGAGGGGCTTGACCGCGTGTTCATCGACGCCGGTTTGGAATGGGGGGAGCCCGGCTGCTCCATGTGCGTGGGCATCAACGGCGATCTGGTTCCGGCGGGGGAACGCTGCGCCTCCACCACCAACCGCAACTTCCCCGGCCGCCAGGGGCCAAACGCCCGCACGCACCTGATGAGCCCGGCGATGGCCGCCGCAGCCGCCGCCACGGGGCGCCTCACCGATGTCAGAAAGCTCGATGTCCGCAAGCTGGGAGCGTCGTAGAATGGAACCCTTCGTCACGCTGACCGCGCCGGCGGTGCCGCTCGACATCGCCAACATCGACACCGACCAGCTTCTGCCCGCCCGCTTCCTGAAGAAGCCGCGCAGCGCCGGCTACGGCAACTTCCTGTTCCATGACGAGCGCAAGCCGGGCTTCCCGCTGGACGACCCCGCCTATGCCGGTGCCCGCGTCCTGGTGAGCGACCGCAATTTCGGCTGCGGCTCGTCGCGCGAGGGGGCGGTCTATGCGCTGGTGGATGGCGGGTTCCGCTGCGTCGTCGCGCCGAGCTTCGGCGACATCTTCGCCGCCAACGCCGCCAAGAACGGCCTGCTGACCATCACCCTGCCGGAGGATGCGGTGGCGACGCTGCGCCGCCAGCTGCAGGAGGCGCCGGGCGCATCCGTCACGGTCGATCTGCCGGCCCAGACGCTGACCGGTCCGGACGGGCGGGCGCTGACCTTCGCCATCGACCTCTTCAAGAAGGAATGCCTTGTCGAGGGCCTGGACGACGTGGCGCTGACCCTGCGCCATCAGGATGCCATCGACGCCTTCGACCGGACCGACGGCGCGGCCCGGCCTTGGGTGGTGCCGGGGGCCTGAGGGAGGCTCCCGGACCATTTCTCAACGCGGCAAGGGCGTGCCGTTGACCGCGTGGTAGCTGCGGATCACCTGGCTGTCGTCCATCGCCCCTTCACCGCGGCCGGAGGTCGCCAGGAACATCTGGTGGGCGACGGCGGCCAGCGGCAGGGCGGCCTTGGCATCGCGCCCGGCCTCCAGCACGATGCCGAGATCCTTGACGAAGATGTCGACGGCGCTGGTGATGTCCGGCTCCGCCTCCAGCATGCGGGGTCCGCGGTCCTTCAGCATCCAGCTGGAGGCGGAAGACCCGCTCATGATCTCCAGAAGGACCTTCAGATCCACGCCGACCTTGGCGGCCAGCGCGAAGGCCTCCGCCACCACCGCGATGTGAACGCCGCACAGCAGCTGGTTGACGGTTTTCACCGTGGCGCCCTGCCCCGGCTTCTCGCCGACGTGGAAGACCTTGTCGCCCATGGCGGCCAGGACCGGGCGGACCCGCTCCACCGTCGCCGCGGGGGCCGCCGCCATGATCGACAGCGTGCCCGCCACGGCCCCCACCACCCCGCCGGAGACGGGGGCGTCGACGAAGCGGCGCCCGGCCGCCTCCACCCGCTCCGCCAGGGCGGCCACCGCGCCCGGCGGACAGGTCGCCATCAGGATCACCGCCGCGCCGGCCGGAAGGGCCTCCAGCGCGCCGTCGGCGAAGAGGGCGGCGTCGGCCTGGGCGGCGTTCACCACCATCAGCACCAGCGCGTCCGCCCCCGCCGCCGCAGCAGCTGCACCGGAGGCGCCGGTCCCGCCCGCGGTCTCCAGCATCCGGACACTCTCGGCCCGCATGTCGAACCCCTGAACCTTGAAGCCCTTCGCCAGCAGATTGCGCGCCATGGGCATTCCCATGGAACCGAGGCCGATGAAACCGACTGTCGTCATCGCTTGAACATCCTTGGATTGGGCCTTGGATCGAGGTGCTGTCAGGTCGGAGCCCGTGAGCTTTTCTAGGCTATTGTCGGCCGTCATCCCCGCGAAGGCGGGGATCCAGGCGGCTCCGCCTAAGCACCTGAGCAGGCTGGATTCCCGCCTTCGCGGGAATGACGGCCGAGGGAACTCACGGCCACTCAGTACAGGATCGTCGCCGGTATGTAGGACACCAGCCCCAGCACGATCAGCGCCACCAGATAGAAGGGCCACAGCTCGCGCACGATGGCGCCGATGGGCTCGCGGGAGATGGCGGCGGAGATGAACAGGGTGGTGCCGATGGGCGGGGTGAACAGGCCGATGCTGAGATTGACGGCCATCATGATGCCGAGTTGGATCGGGTCCATGCCGATGGCGCCGCCGACCGCGACGAAGGTGGGGCCCAGCAGCAGGATCGCCGCCGGCAGGTCGAGGAACATGCCCACCACCAGCATGATCAGGTTCATCGCCAGGATGATCAGCCACGGCTCCTTCAGCACGCTCTCGGCATAGCCGGCCACCGCGTTCGGGATGGCTTCGGTGATCAGCACATAACCCACGAGGTTGGAGGCGGCGATGACCAGCATGACGACGCCCGTGGTCACGACCGTGCCCAGCAGCGCGGCGTAGATCCGCTTCACCGTCAGGTCGCGGTAGATCAGCACGCTGACCAGCAGGGCATAGGCGACGGCGATGACGCTGACCTCGGTCGGGGTGGCGATGCCGAAGCGCAGCAGGACCAGGATGAAGGCCGGCATCAGCAGCGCCGGCAGCGCCGCGACGGTCGCCATGCCCAGCGCCCGCAGCCCGCCCTCGCTCTTCAGCAGGGGGAAGTTGCGCATGCGGCCGCTGACATAGCAGACGATCATCATGCCGGCGGCCAGCATCAGCCCCGGCAGGATGCCGGCGAGGAACAGCGAGGCGATGGAGGCGTTCGACACCGCGGCATAGAGGATCAGCGGGATCGACGGCGGGATCAGGCCCGCGATCACCGACGAGGAGGCGGTCGCCGCCGCGCCGAAGGCGGCGGGATAGCCCTCGCGCTTCTGCCAGGGGATCAGCATGGAGCCCAGCGCCGACGCCTCCGCCACCGCGGAGCCGGACACGCCGCCGAAGATGGTGGAGCCGACGACGGTGACCTGCGCCAGACCGCCGGGATAGCGCCCGACCAGGGCGGCGGCGAAACGCACCAGCTTCTGGCCCAGCGTGCCGCTCATCATCAGCGCACCGGACAGGATGAAGAAGGGAATGGCCAGCAGCGGGAAGCTCTGGGTCGGCTGGAACAGCTTGATGACGGAGATGACGGTGGGAACGGAACCCAGCGTCATGACGGCGGCGCCCGAACTGATGACCAGCGCGTAGCCGACGGGGAACGAGAGAAGCAGGAGAAGGCCGAAGACGGCGACCATCATGGCGGTCATATCTCTTCCTCCGACACATGGGCGCGGACGGACCGCGGATCCTCGGCGATCAGAAGGCGCAGGAAGGTGGTGACGGCGGTCAGCCCCACCCCGACGAATCCTGCGATCAGCGACAGGTAGGCCCAGCGGGCGCTGACGCCCGTCACCGGATAGATTTCGCTGCCGGTGATCTCGATGACGGCGAGGCCGATGTAGGCGAGGTAGAAGAAGGTAGCCGCCACCACCACCTGCATCGCCAGCAGCAGCGCCCGGGCGGCGGTGCGCGGAAGCATGTCCAGCAGCAGCGTGACCGAGATGTGCGCGCCCTTCTGCGCCGCCAGCACCACGCCGCCCATCACCAGCCAGGGGAACAGCAGGTTCGGCAGCTCCGACGGCCAGCCCATGCCCTGGGTGGTCAGGTAGCGGACGACGACCTCGGCCCCCAGCGACAGGAACAGCACGACCAGCGACAGGATCGACACGGCGGCGGAGGCGACGGAAATCGCGCCGTCGGCCGCCTGGAGAAGGGTGGCGGGAAGTCCCGCCACCACATGCTCCCGGTCGTGGGACACCGTCATCACGGCGCGGCCCCGGCCGCCGCTTCCTTGCGGACCAGCGTCACCAGTTCGGGAAACTGCTTCTCCCACTTGTCGTAGACCGACTTGGTCTTGGCGACGAAGGGGGCCGGGTCGACCGTGTTGAACTTCACGCCCGCGTCCTCCATCTTCGACCGCAGTTCCTTGTCGGCCTTGGCGGACATTTCGCGGTTCAGCTTGCCGGCCTCCGCCGCCGCGTCCAGCACCGCCTTCTGGTCGGCCTTCGACAGGGTGTCGAACACCATCTTGCTGGCCAGCAGCGGGGTCGCCTCATACTTGTGGCCGGTCAGCGAGATGAACTTCTGCACCTCGAAGAGCTTGGAGGAGTGGATGTTCATCAGCGGGTTCTCCTGCCCGTCGACCACGCCCTGCTGGAGCGCGATGTAGAGTTCGGAGAAGGCCAGCGGCGTCGGGTTGGCGCCCAGCGCCTTGAAGATGTCCACGGTCATCGGGTCCGGCGGGGTGCGGACCTTCACACCGGCCAGATCCTCCGGCTTGGCGATCGGGCGGACGTTGTTGGAGACATGGCGGATGCCGTTGTCCCACATCGCCAGCAGCACCAGACCCTTGGTCTTCGACGCATCGTCCAGCTTCTTCGCCACCGGGCCGTCCAGCACCTTCCAGGCCTGCGGCAGCGATTGGAACAGGAAGGGCAGGCCCAGCACGGCATATTCCGGCACGACGCCCGAAGTGGTGCCCTGCGAGTTGGCGCTGAAGGCCAGCGTGCCGAGACGCATGCTGGTCAGCGCCTCCACGTCGTCGCCGTACTGGGCGCTGCCACCGACCTCGATCTTCACCCGTCCGTCCGTCTTCTGGGCGACGAGTTCCGCGAATTTCAGCGAGGCTTCCGCCTTCGGGTTGCCGGGGGCCGCGTTGTGGGCCAGACGCAGGACCTGCTGGGCCCAGGCGGCAGGCGACGCGACCAGGGCGGTGCCCACCATCAGCGACAAGAGCAGCTTCTTCATCGGATTCCTCTCCCTATGGACGTTTGCCCAACAGACGTTTGTTGGTTGATCGGGTCGGATGGCCGGCCGTCTTAGAGCCAGCCCTTGATGCTCGCCGCCATGGCGTCGGTGGAGATGCCGTAGAGGTCGTGCAGGGTCGGCAGGGCGCCGGCCTTCAGGAACTCGTCGGGCAAGCCGATCTGGCGGAAGACCGGGGCGACGCCGGCGCGCAGCAGGGTGCCGGCCACCGCCTCGCCCAGCCCGCCGATGACGGTGTGGTTCTCCGCCACCACCACCATGCGGCCGGTGCGTGCCGCCTCGCGCAAAATGGTCTCGGTGTCGAGCGGCTTGATGGTGGGGACGTGCAGGACGGCGACGCCGACCTTGTCGGCCTCCAGCCGCTGCGCCACCTCCAGCGCCCGCATCGTCATGATGCCGGACGAGATGACCAGCACGTCGGCGCCGTCGCGCAGCAGCTTGGCCTTGCCGAGTTCGAACTTGTAGTCGTACTCGTCCAGCACCAGCGGGACGTTGCCGCGCAGCAGCCGCATGTAGACCGGGCCGTTGTGCGCGGCCATCGCCGGCACCACCTGCTCGATCTCGTGCGCGTCGCAGGGATCGATCACCACCATGTTCGGCATGGCGCGCATCAGCGCCAGATCCTCCGCCGCCTGATGGCTGGGGCCGTAGCCGGAGGTCAGCCCCGGCAGGGCGCAGGCGATCTTGACGTTGCGGTTCTCCTCCGCGATCGTCTGGTGGACGAAGTCGTAGGCGCGGCGCGAGGCGAAGACGGCGTAGGTGGTGACGAAGGGCATCATACCCTCATGCGCCATGCCCGACGCGGCCCCCATCAGCAGCTGTTCGGCCATTCCCATCTGATAGAAGCGGTCGGGGTAGGCCTGGGCGAAGATGTGCAGGTCGGTGTATTTGGCGAGATCGGCGGTCATGCCGACGATCTCCGGCCGCTGCTTCGCCAGCTCGACCAGCGTATGGCCGAAGGGGGCCGGCTTGGTCCGCTGCCCCTCCGCCGCGATCGAGGCGATCATGGCGGAGGTCTTCAGGCGCGGCTTTGCGGTGGTGTTGGCAGCGGTGCTCATGCGGTCCTCCCGGCGTCGAGCGCATCAAGCGCCAGCTGCCATTCGTGCGCGTCGACGCGGATGAAGTGGTTCTTTTCGCGGGCTTCGAGGAAGGGCACGCCCTTGCCCATCTTGGTGTCGCAGACGATCATCCGCGGCTTGGCCTCGGGGTGCGACTTGGCGGAGTCGAAGGCGGCGATCACCGCGTCCATGTCGTTGCCGTCGATGCGCTGGACGAACCAGCCGAAGGCTTCCAGCTTGTCCACCAGCGGCTCGAACGCCATCACCTGGGTGGAGGGGCCGTCGGCCTGCTGGTTGTTGACGTCGACAATGGCGATCAGGTTGTCGAGCTTGTAATGGGCGGCCGACATGATGGCCTCCCACACCGAGCCCTCGTCCAGTTCGCCGTCCGAGAACAGCGTGTAGACACGGGCAGCGGAGTTCTTGCGCTTCAGTCCCAGCCCGATGCCGACCGCGATGCCGAGGCCGAGGCCGAGCGAGCCGCCCGACATCTCCATGCCCGGCGTATAGCTGGCCATGCCCGACATCGGCAGGCGGCTGTCGTCGCTGCCGTAGGTTTCCAGCTCTTCCGCCGGGACGATGCCGGCTTCGATCAATGCCGCGTACAGCGCGATGGCGTAATGGCCGTTGGACAGCAGGAAGCGGTCGCGCTCCTCCCAATGCGGGTCCTCGGGCCGGTACTTCATGGCGTGGAAATAGGAGACCGCCAGAACGTCGGCGATGTCGAGCGCCTGGCCGATGTAGCCCTGCCCCTGCACCTCGCCCATCAGAAGAGCG
This sequence comes from Azospirillum sp., assembly GCF_035628975.1. GTDB lineage: Bacteria > Pseudomonadota > Alphaproteobacteria > Azospirillales > Azospirillaceae > Azospirillum. The sequence continues at coordinate 25,266 of NZ_DASPIS010000120.1, forward strand.
TTGCGGCGGATGCGGTAGGCGCGTTCGGCCAGCGGCACGTTGTGCCCCAGCGGGGTGGTGTCGAGTGCGGTGTCCACGGGAGGTGTCTCCAGCATTTCGGGATCAGTGGATCAGCATGCCGCCGTTGACGTCGAGCGTGGCGCCGGTGATGTAGGAGGACAGCTCCGACGCCAGGAACAGGCAGGAACGGGCCACATCCTCGGCATCGCCCAGGCGGTTCAGCGGGATGCCCTTCAGGATTTCCGCCCGCAGCTCGTCGGTCAGCTTGCCGCCGGTGATGTCGGTCTGGATCAGGCCCGGCGTCACCGAATTGACGCGGACGTTGTCCGGCCCCAGTTCGCGCGCCATCGCCTTGGCGAGGCCCAGCACGCCGGCCTTGGCCGCGCTGTAGTGCGGGCCGCCGAAAATGCCGCCGCCGCGTTGCGCCGAAACGGACGAGATGCAGACGATGGAGCCCGACTTGCGCTCCCGCATGTGCGGGACGACCGCCTGGCTCATGTACAGCGTGCCGCGCAGGCTGACGTCGGTCACCGCCTCGTAGTTCTTCGGGCCGATGTCCATGAACTTCAGCGGCTGGGTGATGCCGGCATTGTTGACCAGCACGTCGATGCGGCCGAACTCCTCGACCACGCGGTTCGCGGCGGCGAAGCAGGCGTCGCGGTCGGTCACGTCGCAGGCCAGGCCGCGATGCGCCTCGCCCAGTTCGGCGGCGGCTTCGGCAGCCTGCCCGGCGTCGAGGTCCAGGATGATCGCGCGCCCGCCATGCAGCGCGAAAAGCCTCGCGGTCGCCCGGCCGATGCCGCGGCGCGACGCGGCGCCGGTGATCACGCAGACCTTGTTGGACAGCAGCATGCTCGCTCCCTTTT
>NZ_DASPIS010000121.1:0-19249 GCF_035628975.1 Azospirillum sp.
CCGAGGGCGCCCCCGGGGCGACGCTGATTCAACCGCGGGAGAGCAGGGGTGTCGCGCCGCCGGCCTGCCAGTTGGGATCGCTCCACCACGGTGGACCACTCGAAGCGGAAACGCGCAACATTGTCCGGCGGAGTACCACCCATCGGTGGCGGCCCAAGCGCTTGCTGTCCTCGATGCCGCGCCGGGCGATGCGCGGGATGATGTTGCGCTCGCGGCATTCGCGCCGGCAGCGTTTGTGGTCATAGGCCTTGTCGGCATGCAGCTTGTCGGGCCGCCGCCGGGGGCGCCCGCGCGGCCCTTTGAGCGGCGGCACGGCGTCCAGCATGGTTTCCACCATGATGGAATCGTGCCGGTTGGCACCGGTCAGGCGGATGGCGAGCGGGGTGCCGTTGCGATCGGTGATGACGTGGCGCTTGGTGCCCGGCCGGCCACGATCCGTCGGGTTGCGGCCGGTCGCCTCGCCCCCCTTTTTGCCGGGATGCTGGCGCTGTCCAGCGCCGCCCGGCTCCAGTCGATCTGCCGGGCGCTCGCCAACTCCTGCAAGAGCACCCGCAGCAGCCGTTCCCACACGCCGGCTGCCTGCCAGTCGCGCAGCCGCCGCCAGCAGGTCATGCCGGACCCGCAGCCCATCTCCACCGGCAGGTATTCCCAGGGGATGCCGGTCTTCAGAACGAACAGGATGCCGGTGAGTGCCTCGCGGTTGCCAACCGGCGGACGACCGCGGCTCCCGGCCGGCTTCACCGGCGGCAGCAACGGCGCGATGCGCGACCACAGACGGTCGGGGAGAAGAGGGGCGGCCATACCCCTCCCAACAGACATTACGCCATTTTGTTAGGCGCTCTAAAGCTGGGGTTCCGATGCCATCCGCACCCCAGCCCAAGAGGCGAACTTCGCAGGGGCAGGCTCTTGGTGCGGACGGTGCGGTGGCGGGCGGTGGCGGACACGCTTTCAATGGGATTGGTTGGACAAGAACGCCGCCTACCCGAGTGCGACGAAGGCGATGAGGAATACCGCATGACGCATCAGCCGCGACCCCGTGCCGCCGGCTGCACGGCGGTCGTGACATAGGATGATACTGAATTGCAAAATAACTTTCGAAACACAAATATCAAAATCCGAGGTTCTGACGGTCGCTGTCTGTCGGGGCACGTTCATTCCTGGAATTGTGAACGTTCATCGGTGGATTGGGCAATGTGGATTGTTAAAAGGTGGATTCCGTGGCCCGCACGCTCTCCCCTGCCACCGCCGCATAAAGCCGCTGGAACGCTGGCTTTGATGGTGCTGTCGGGTATACCGTGCAAAAGGCCGGTTGCAGGCCATTCCGGCATTTCCGCGGCCTGTTCAGACGGCGTGTACAGGCGGCCAAACGATTGTTTCCTTGGAACGAAACAAACTGTACAAAGGGGCGTTTTCCACCCCTCCGGAGCGGCTGTCGCTGCTGGCCGGTTCAGTAGAATCGGCCTGTTTCCTGCGCTTTGGTGCCCCAATCTGGCCGAGTTGCCGGGTGGATCAGTGGAACTGCTGGCCGGTTCCGTACAACGCTCGCCGGCCTGTCTCGCCGTCGGTCCCTGCTCACGTCAACCCCTCTTCCTCATCAAAGCCGTGCGTGCCCGCACCGTCGGGGCGCCCCTCTGCACGCTGGGTGTAAAGGAAATGATACGCACCAAAACGGTCGTTTCCTTTCGCCCTCTTGAACTTTACAAAAGGGGTGGACGACACCCTTACAGCTTGGGGAAACACGATGGCGCTCATCGGTGTCATTGCTGGGCTAATCAGGCGAAATTTGGATTCTCAGTCCTTCCGGGTGACCGCCAGCCGTGTTTTGCTGAGTTAACCACGCCAAAATCTGCGGGCTGATTAGGTGAAATTTGCCCACCCGCTTTGGTGGTCTCTGGGCCGACCTTTCCACCCTTGGTGATGACACCACGTTGGCGCTCTGCTCCTTGCCGCCGAGCGACACTTCCCAGGTGGTTTGAGGGGATACCGGAGGGGTGGGCCGTTCCGGTTCCGACCTATGTCCGACAAGCGTCATTTTCGGACGTAGAAAACAAGAGGGGACCGTGGTACTGCTATTAAAACGGGTAAATGGCTTAGCGAGGGCGCTGTGGCGAGCGCAGCGGGAATGGAAGAGGGAAGGGAAGAGCTGGTGGTCGCCACCGGCATCCTGGGCGACCTCGTGCTGCCGGACGGCGCCTTCGATCCACGCCGCGTCGACGAAATCCGGGAACTCGCCGGGCAGGCCGCCGCCTACGCCAGCAACGCCCGTGGTCCCGGCACGCTGCGCGCCTACCGCTCGGCATGGCGCCAGTACACGGCGTGGTGCGAGCGCCTCGGCTTCCCGCCGCTGTGCGGCGACCCGCGCTTGGTGGGCATGTATCTCACCGCCGCCGCCGAGCGCCTGGCCGTCGCCACGCTGCAGGTCCACCTTGCTGCCATCGTCACTGCCCACCGCCTCGTCGGCCTGTCGCTCGACCCCGGCCATCCCAGCATCGCCCTGCTGCTCGACGGCATCCGGCGCCGCAAGGGCACCCGGCCGGCCCGGCAGGCGGCGCCCATCTCCCCGGCCATGCTGGCCGCCATGGTGCGTGCCCAGCCTGGCACGCCGCTCGGCCTGCGCAACCGCGCCATCCTGCTGGCCGGCTTCGGCGGCGCCCTACGGCGCAGCGAGATCGTGGCGCTCGACGCCGGCGACGTGAGCTTCGTCGACGGCAAGGGCGTGGTGCTGACCATCCGCCGTTCCAAGACCGACCAGCATGGCGCCGGCGAGGCGGTGGCCATCTGGTTCTCCGACGACACCGACCTGTGTGCGCCGACGGCACTGCACCGCTGGCTGGAGCACCGGCGGGCGGAGCGCGCGGACGCGCCGCTGTTCGTCGGCCTGCGGGCATCCGGCGCCCTGATCGACAAGCGGCTGTCGGACAAGGCCGTGGCGCGTCTGGTGAAGGACACGGCCGAGGCGATCGGCGACGGTGACCCCGGCCTGATCGAGCGCCGCTTCGGCGCCCTGGCGGTAGGAATGGAGCGCCGCTACTCCGGCCATAGCCTGCGCGCCGGTCTGGCCACCGCGGCGGCCGAGGCGGAGGCGCAGTTGCACGACGTCATGCGCCAGACCCGCCACAAATCGGTCGAGGTGGCGCGCCGCTACATGCGCTCCGCCGACCTCTGGCGCAACAACGTCACTGAGCGGGTCATGCGGCGTACGCGGACCTGACGGGACCGACCACCATAGATGTGGGCTGTTTCGTCTCTACTCTGCGGCGATGCCGACGCGGGGGTTCCCTTCGAGCCTGATGACCCTGAGCATAGGGCCGGTCGGCGTTTCTTGCGGCAGGAGGGCGAACTTCTCCTCGATATGGCGCACCAGTGGGCGGCTTGCCGTGGTGAGGACCAGTCCGAGGTTTTCCTGGGTCAGAGTAAGAACGCGCAGGATGTCCAACATGGCGACACGGTTCAGGTCGTCGAGGTGAACCAGCGGTTCATCCAGGAAGAAGGTGCCGCCCAGTCGACAGGCGCGTGCCAGGAACAGGGCTAGCGCCAGATCCTGCCGCTGCCCGTCGCTGAAGTGCAGACCCGGCTGAAAGACTTCGTCATCCGCATCGGCCAGCCAAACCAGAGGATCCTCAATGCTTCCCGGACGGATTCCGTCGAACACGCGGTTGGCGTGGACGCGCGCAAACAGCGTCGTGACGACCGGCATCAGGTGATCGAGCTGTTCCTGGATGTATGCCTTGCGGTGAGACAGCAGCGCTTCGCGCGTTTCCTGTGCCAGCGCCATGCGCTGGTCCAGGCGCGCTCTGCGCGCACGGAGGTCGGCCAGTTCCGCTTCAATGGACTTCCGTTGCCGCCAGGCGGCTGAGGCCGACTGGGCCTTCCGTGCCGCTTCGAGGTGCAATCCTGCCGCGTCGAGGCGATGTCCATTCCCGACGACCCGTTGCCGTACAGCGTGCAGGGCGGATTGGTCCGGTTCGTCTTCCGAAAGGCGTTCCCAGGCTTCCTTGAACGTGCGCCACTCTTTGCGCAGTCCGGCTTCCTGGGCATCCAACTCCCGCTGGTATTCGCGCAAGTGGGCGAGGCGGCCGGAGAGGCGGTCGGCTGTCTTTTCGATGCGCCCGGTCCACTGGATTCGGTTCGCGGCCAGACCCTGTGCCTGCGTCGCCACTTCCTGAAGCGCATGGCTGATCAGTTCAACCGCAGTTTCCAGTGGCTGCGCCTCAGGCAATTCTCCTGGTATCAGAGACTGGCTGCGCTTCAGCATGTCGAGCAGACGGCCAACAGCCCCCGCCAGATCGAGACGGGCCAAAGCCGTCGGCACCGCCTCGGCCCATTCCTTTTCGTCGGTCGGCAGGCCCAGCGCGGCGGCGTATTCGGCAAGCCTGTTGAACGGTTCGGATTCTCTTACCAGATCTTCGAGCGTCTGGTCGTAGAGGCGCCGCTGACTCTGAATTCCGTGCAAGCGCTGCCGCGCCGCGACCGCCGCTTCGTCGGCTTTCCGCCGGTTCTCTTCCAAACGCTGCACAAGCGGAGGAACCGAGGTCAGCGTGGCGCTCAAGGCGGTGCGCAGAGCCTGTGCGGTGGACCAGCCATGGCCACACAATGGGCAGGACCGCTCGTCTTCTCCCAGAGCGGCAAGCGTCGCTTGGCCGGCTGCCTGCAACCGTTGCAGCGGACCAGCTGCCATCTCATACTCGTGGGCGGCCTCTCGTGCTATCCGTTCGCATTCGGACAGGTTCGCCTCAGCGGCGGCCAACTGTTCGGAGCTGGGAACCGGTAGCCCGGCCAACCGAGATTTCAGCGCTTCGACAACGACACGACGGCGGACTTGGTCTGCGCGCTGCTCCTCGACCCACCGGAGCGCAGCGCGACATTCCGCATGCTGCGAGTCCGTCCACAGCGCCTCGGGCAACAACTCCGCCATGGACCGGACCGAAAGGGAAGCGCCCCAACGTGCCAACGCGTCGTGCGCGACCGCGTTCCAAGCATTGCGAATCCCGGCCACTAGATGTCGCGCGTCATCGGCCCGCTTTCGTTCGGCTTCGACCTGCATGCGGAACCGCTCGATTTCCGCGCGCATCGTCCGGAGGCGTTCGGTCCGCCGAGTGATGATCGCCTTGCAGCGCTCGAGCCGGGTCTGCACAGCTGGCGACGTTTCATTCGCGCGCTGGGCACGGTTCCACTCCAGTTCGACGTACAGGAGGGCAACCTTCTGCTGCCCGACTTTCGCGTCTTCATGGGAGTGTAGGGAGATCGCCTCGGCCAGACGTTCCTCAAACGTCTTCTCCGATAACGAGGGCGACATGGGTGGGAGTTGGGCAAGAGCCGCGGCGAGTTCGCGCTCGGCCACGTCGACCGCCGCCCCGTCTTCCGGAATGGCGGCCAAATCAATCTCCTTTTCGGTGATCCGCTCGGAAAGCCTATTGGTCGCCCGGCGCATCGGTTTCAGATATCGCGCGATGCCGTCCTCCGTATCCAACAGCCGACGGATGCCGAGGATATCGGCAAAGATCTCCTCCCGCCGTTTCTTGGAATCCTTGTCGGAGTCGAGCAGCACGGCAAGATTGGTCGCATCCAGAAAGTGCGTTCCCCTTAACCATGTGGTGCGCACTGCGTTCGCGGTCTGCGGTGCCTTGTTGCTGTCCTCGACTGCGGCCGGCGCGAGCATCTCAAGCAATCTGGTGTCCGGATGCGATCGAGGTGTTTCGCCTTCTCGTCCAAATCGGCAGCCCGTCCGCGTTCGTCGCAGCCGCCAGGGCTCTCCGTCAAGCAAGACGGAAGCCTCGACATGAGGTTCAGCGCCGGGGCGCAGGCGGTAGCGCAGATCCTCGTAGGTAAGTTCGCCGGCCTTGCCGGTCATCAGCCATTCCACCGCTTGGCACAGGCTGGTCTTGCCCGTGCCGTTCGCGGCGTGGATCACCGTCAGGCGGGCTGAAAGATCGATCGGCAGGCGGTCGCCAATGCCGCGAAAATTGGAGACCGTGAGTTCACGGAAGCGCAAGCTTGGATTGCGGGCCATCATTACTCCTCCGCCTCCCTGGACGGGTCGAGCCCGGCATCGCGAAGATGCTCCTCGACGACCGCCTTCCAGTTGGTGCGCAGCCGTTCGGCCAGCGATGCCTTATCCGCAGGAAGCGCGGGGAATGCGGCCCGCTCGCCGCCGCCATTTGGGCGGGGCAACCCCACAAGCGTGATCGTGTCCATCTGCGCCCAATCCTCGCCGTTCCACCACACCACATGCTTCCGACAGATCCGGGTTCCCAGTTCGGCACGCCGCACGACGGCCCGGATCGTCGGTGTGGGGGGCTCCGGCAGCGCCAGCACGACGTAGCCGTCGATCACCTCGTTTCGGTCCGTGAACTCCTTCAGCGCTTCGTCCACGCGGCGTTCGGCCTCGGCGCATTGGGTGTCGATGAAGGTTGGAGTGGGCTCGACAATGGGCCAGACGATCAGCCAGGCATAGGTCCCGACCCACGCGCGGCCGCCGGGGGGCAGGATGGAGCGGGCTGGATGCGCCTCGTCCGCTTCCCGCAAAGCGACGGGTCGGGCGAGCGCGTCGATCCGGGCGGTGAGCATGTCCAGATTAGCAGCTGTCATGACTTGCCTCCTTTATGCAGCAGGTCACCCAGATCGCCAAAGACGTCCAGCGGCTCATCCGGATCCTTTACGGTTGCTGCCTGATGAATGTCTTTAAGCGGGTAGGTAAAGACTTTTCGATAGCCGCGTGCTGCTATGATTTCCGACGTGCTCACCGGAGAGGCTGAAACATCGCCGCCTCGTTCACTTGGTACGATGCACTCTTGCCGCACCGAGCCGCTCACGGTGTCGGCCACCACGATGAGCGGCGGGTGAGGCTTGTGGGTGTCCTGCCAGTGCTGAAGCTGGCGCTTGAGGTCTGTCCGCGATCCTTTGTGCGACCAGACCAGAAGGTTCGCGTTCTGCGTGTTCCATCTCAAATGACCGTGTTCGCGATCCTGCTCATCAAGATCACCGTGTTCGCGATCCTGTACGTGCCACGTGACGTCGGGTCCTCCGGCCGCCAGGAATGCCAGCGTTTCCAGGGCATGCGTCAGACCGGGATGACAGTCCTCGGTGTGGAGCGCATCGGGATCCGGGTGCCGATGGCCCTCATCGGCACCCACACCCCGCAGACAGGTGCTGGCCAGCCATTCGGCCCGGAAGCAGCGCTGGCACTCCAGACAGGATTGAAGGTGCCCGAGCCCATCGGCGAGTGGCGCCGTACAATCCGGTTCCGGCGGCCGACGGATGAGGAGGCGCGCCATCTCGTACCCCATCGGGTCGCGGCTCTCTCGCGCAGGAAGAACGCGGCCGTCTTTCGCAATCAAACGCCGGCGCCCCTTGGCCCAGAGCTGCCGTCCGGTGGTCGGGCCATAAGGTGGCCATTCAATCCTACCCATCACCACGCTCGGCGTGGTGTGACGGAGCACCACGCCGGCAAACAGCAATCCGCCCTCCTGGACCGTCCGCAGGGCCTCCTGGCGTGCGTGGAAGGAGGGACTGGTCGCACGGGCGACGAACACGCCGCTCAGGCATCGCCAACGATCCTTGGCCTCGTCCTTGTCGGGAGCGTCAAAAGCATGATTTGCCAATGCGACCAGGGTACGATCCCGGTGCGCGCCGAAGCCATCGGTCAACCGCGCCAAGGCGGCCGACCAGTGTGGCTTCCACGATTCACGCTGGAGGAGTGATCCGGTCACAAGGACCCGGAGGTCCTTGTCGGCGGTCTCGACCGCACGCTGCACCCGCGACGTGAACGTGTCGTCGCCGTTCTCGCACAGCAAATCGGCGCAAATGCCCGGGCACAGGAGCAGGTCCTTGAAGCGGATGCGGAGGGTGCTACGTCCCAGCCCATCAACGAATTGTGTCTCCTCCCGTGGCTCAAGATAATTCTTCAGGAAGAGAATGCAGGCTGTATTGCCGCCTTTTTTAATCCAGCACCAACCGCCATTGTACAGAGGCTCGTCCGCAACCTCCTCGCCCTCGCACAGTCGGCAGTCGGTCTCTCGACGGGCAGCTCTCCACGCCTCGATCTTGGCGCCAGGAGTTGCGCCGAATCCGGCGATCAGGATGAGATCACCGTCCCAGCCGCGAACCAACCCGTCGACTTCGCTCCAATCTCCGGACCCCAGCGCGTATTCGGGGAGCAACACCAGCCGTACGCGCCCCTGGAGGGACTGACGCAATACCGGTTTGTTCCCGTCAACCGACGCCAGCAGGTCGCGAATGGTCGACACTGTTTTCGGTCGCGACGCGTCGTCCCGGATCTGCTCCCGCGAAGGCGGGTCGGTCTGCACGATGCACAAGGACAGCGCGTTGCCTTCCAGCACGGCCAAGTCGGCGAATGACGTTTCACCTGGATCCGGCCGCCTTGCCCTGGCATCCGCCGCACCCGGCAGCACGATGACGAGTGGCGGGAAGTGGAGGGACATTACGTTGGGTTGAAGACGCGCTCGTTTGGAAAGAGTGTAACCATCCCAGAACTCGACCTTGATGACGGGCAGGGTAGCGACGATGCCGGTCGCCTCCACAGCAGGATCGAGATCCTCGAACGCCTTGAATGCGCGGCAAACCTCGGCAATCCATTGCCAGATCTCCGACGAGTATGCCTTCAGCGACTCAGGCCACTGATCGAATAACTCACGCGTTTTGTTGGTGACGCCGCGCGAAGCTGCTAAAAAATAGAGGAAGCCTTTAGCAGTCGGCATCCGGGAGCTGTTCAGGCGGGCAAACAGCAGGAATTTGATAATTTCCTTTAATGCTTGTTCATGACCGACATTGCCCGAGTAGCGCTTGCATTGAACAATGCCGACTGGCGCGCCACGGCAGAGCAATTCGATGTCGCGTCCTTCGTCGCTGCCTTCTGGCAGAAGGCTGACACGGTCAAACTGGCCACCATACTTCCCGGCCCCAACCTCTTCCTTCAGCAAGTCGGCGACGAATTGCTCGAACTTCTGCGGATCCAAATCGCCCAGCGGCAGCGGATTGAAACCAGCATCGAAAACTTCGGTCATGATCTCGTCGGAACTGGTGCAGCCGGGTTTACGACCGGAACGGCGAAGATACTGCTGTTTAGCGCATCCAATACGAGTATGCACCTGGTATCTCGGAGCGGTATGTCGAGCGCTGCGGCGGTGGTGCATCCTGGCGCTGCGGCGCTTGATGGCGTTCTCCGCGAGCCGGCTGGAACTCCGCCCGCCTCGATACATTCAAACGCACTCGATGAACGCACTCGACGCGCCGCGGTTGGCCTGGGTACCGGTCAGATGGCCGGCGTTCCCCGGCAAGCGGAAGCACGATCACGCCGGGCGGACGCACACCGAACTTGCGAATTGCACCATCACGCCGATGCATCGTCGTTGCGGTCGAAGGGCCGCTGTAGCACACTCCCGCGACGCGGACGACTATTCCGGCGCTCAACTTATGGAAGCAGGCTCGCAGGTTCCTCCGGAGATACGCCTGATGGCGGCGTTCACCCGCCTGTTCGACCTGCACGGGACGCGGCGTGATGCGGATGGGGACGGGGTCATCAAGCCGCCGGCGGTTCCGGAAGGGGCGGGCACACGGCTCTGGACGGCGCTGCAGCTGCTGGCTCAACTCTACGGTCGTGCGCTGGAAGGCAGCACCGGCCGCGTGCCGCTCGAAGCCCTGCTGGCCGATCTTCAGGCCAGTGCCCAGGGCATGACCCAGGCCGATCTGGAATTCTGCGCGGCGTTCCTCGCCGCCGAGCGCGAAGTTCGTTACGTCGATCCGTCCTCCCTGCCGGCATTGGAAGAGCGCGAGACGCGGGCGCCCACGCCTCTGGTCCGCTTCTACAAGCGCGAGCAGGAGGTGAAGCTGACGGAGAACGGCCGCCTCGTGATGCGCGTGCTCAGCCTCCAGCGGGACTGGCTGTTGGGCGACAAGGACGTCGAGCGCGTCGTCGCGGCCATCGACCGCGGCCTCTTCGAGGAGGTGCCGCGCATCTGCGCCGAAGTGATCGGCGAACTGCGCGCCTTGAACGAGCACCTGACCGAAATCGAGGAAAGCCCGACCTTTGAGGCGCAGCGCGCCGCCTTCGAGCGGCGCGAGCCCCAGTACCGCGAGATGCTGCGCCGGTCGGAGGAGGCCGCTCGCCAAGCCATCGGCCGTTTCGGCGACGCCAGCACGGCCGAGCGGTTCGCCGCGTGGCAGGCGGAGAACCCGGACCACGACCTCACGCTGTCGGACCTGCTCAGCCACGCCGAGAATGTGCTGCGCGCCGTCGAAAGCCTGTCGCGCCACTGGCTGCGCTTCCTGCGCGAACTCCAGAGCCGGCGGCGGCGCCCGCTTGGCGTCGTCGACTTCGGCGCACTGGCCGACGCCCTGGTCGACGACGCGCCAGAGACGGATTTTCTGCGCAACCTGATCGCCAGCATGGGGCCGTGGCGGCGCACCCACCTGTTCAGTCCGGCGCTGCTGGACACGGCCGACCTGGACGAACGCGCGCCGGAGCAGGGGGCGGTGGAATTCGACCAGACCGGAACCGTGGCGGCCGAGGAGTTCCGCACCTTCCTCGGGCGCAACGGCGCGCGCATCGTCGAACGGCTGCGGCGCGGTCCGCTCACCCTCTCCGTCCTGCTGGCGGAGGCCCAGGCCGACGAGGACGCCTTCGAGCTGGCCGACGGCGTTGGTCTCGCCGACCTGTTCGGCGTCTTCACCATCCCCGACGAGATGGGGGAGGACGTCGCCGTCCGGGTCGGGCTGTCGGGCGCGCGGTTCCGCTTCCTCGACGGCGATCGCCTGCTGCACGGCGACGACCCGGTGATCCAGTTGTGCGAGGAGGTTTCCGGTGACGCCTGAGGAAATGGGGCGGGTCTTCGCCTTCCTGTCCAAGCATAAGCTCGCCTCCACCGACCCGGTGGACCGGCCGCGGCAGCCCCGGGAGCGCGAGATCGCCGACCTGCTCGCCCGCGATCCGGTGGGGCTGAAGGAGTTCGACGAGTTCCTGGCGCCGCAGGGCATGGCCATTCACGAATTCGAACAGGCCGGCCTGGGGCTGGGGCCGCGCGGGCGCGTGTTCGTCCTGGCCCGCGCGGCGGATCGCGAGGATGCGCACTGGGTGGACGACGGCTGGCTGTGGGACGGCCTTGTCGACGGTCGCCGCAGGGAGCCGCTGACGCACACCATCGTCTGGACCGCGCAGTTGTGGGCCATCATGAACTGGTTCTTCTACACGCGCGAGGGACGCACCGTGGAGGCGGTCAGCGGCTTCAAGGACAGCCGGCTGTCGCCGACCGAATTCATTGGCGAGACCAAGCGCCGGATCGAGGCTTTGCGCGCCCGCGGGGCGCCGGCCGACGGCTGGGCGGGGAAGGTCCGCGCCATCCTCGTCGTCGCCGACGCCACCGCCATCGAGACGCGGATCAGGCGGTTCCTCATGGTCATGGAGCAGGCCGGCATGATCGAACCCCGTCGTGGCACCGGCGAGCACATAGAGAAGTCCAGCCAGGGCATTCGCGAAGCCATTGGCTACCGTCAGACGCTCAACGCAGCGGTGGAGATGAAGCTGAACCTGCATCGGCAGGCGGTCGGGTTGCCGCTGATCGACGGTCCGGCCGAAGCGGGTGGGGAGGGCTGAGCATGTCGGTCATCAACCGGCTGGAAGTCGCGAACTTCCTGAACCTCGACGACACGGCCGACTGGCGGCCGGACTACCGGCACGTCGTCTTCCATTTCCGCGGGCAATCCTCGGCGGTCAACCTGGCGAACGGGGGTGGCAAGTCGACGCTGACCCGCGCCATGCTGGCGCTGCTCGGGCGTGACCAGCAGTTCATCACCGCGACGCGCCACAAGACGGCGCCGAAGACGTACGGCGTCTACTCGCACGTCCGGCTGGAGTTGCTGCTGAAGGACGATCCGCGCAGCAACGACCTGTTCGGCCAGATCGGGCAGGCGGTTCCCGGCGAACCGCACGTGTTCGGCCTGTACGGCGACAGCGAGAAGCTCCGCTTCTACCGCTACCAGGGAAGCCTGGAGGACTGCCCGGTCGCGGAGACGCGCGACGGGAAGGTGGTGCTGGTCGACAACGAGACGTTCCGCACCCGCATGCGCGGGCTGCGCGGCGTGCTGCACGAGCCGGAGGTCGAGGAGTGGCTGCGCGAGGTCGACCGCCACTTCGAACGCGGTGCCGTCCGGCAGATGATCGACTACCAGAAGCGCGGCGCCGGCGACGGCACGGCCAGCTTCTTCAAGGTCAACCGGCTGCAGAACGAGAACTACGACAGCGCGTTCTTCTACTCGGTGCTGGCGCCGGAGCTGCTGGTCGGCGTCATGGGCGGCGAGGCCGAACCGGACGAGCACCGCGTCGAGGATACCATCCTGAAGAGCGCGCGGACGATCCTGTCCACCATGTTCGAATCGCAGCGCAAGGAGGAGGAGGTCGCCACCATCGGGCGGGCCTGCAAGGAGGTGGAGGCGGTCCACACCCGTGCGCGCGATTTCTCCGACGCCCGCGCCGCCTTCGAGCGCGAGGTCGCCGGCCTGCTGGCCGAGGCGCGCTTCCTCGACCACATCGTGCTGGAGCGGCCGCTGCCCGGCATTCCGTCGGCGGCGCTTCCCGACCACCTGCAGACGCGCGCCGTCGCCGCGCGCCTTGTGCTGGCCGACGGCGTGTGGCTGCTGCCCGACTGGGCCATCGGCGAGATCACGGGCGAGGAGCCGTCCCACATCAACCAGCGAGCCATGCGGCAGGACCTCCCTCGGGCTTCGGTTCGTTGGGCGCAAGTGATTGAAAATCCTTGTGATTTCTCCCTTCCCCTGGAACGCCCACAGGGCGGCTCAGGCAAATCCAACACTGGCTACCAGCGCGACGCCGCGGTCCAATTGCTCCGGAGCGCGCCGAAGCTGGCCGACGGCTGGGACCGGGAAGCGGCGTTGCGGGCGGTCAACCACGGTTTCGACTGGGTGGCGAAGAGCGGCGACACCAACATGATGCGCCGCGCGGCGGAGCGGCTCGCGCAGGAGCTGGCCGACCTCGGCCACCGGCTGGGCACGCTGGAACAGGAGCGCGAGCGCACCGACGACGCGCTGAAGGCGAAGATCGCCAGCCGCCGGAACATGGACGCCGCCCGCCACGCCTTCGCAAAGATGCAGGCGAGCGGCCTCTTCGGCGCAGCCGAACTGGCCGCCCCGGCGGACGCCGGCCGGACCGTGGCGCGCGCGCTTCAGGATGCCGAGGGTGCCCTTGCCACGCATCGGGAGCGGGCGGCCGCGTTCCGGCGGCCGTTCACCCAGTGGCAGGGGTTCGTCGCCGAGGACGGCGAGGACGCCGACCCCCAGGACGTCGCCCGGCGGATCGAGGACGCGCACGGCGCGCTCCAGCGCGCGGCCGGGGAGGCGAACGCGCGCCGGGAATCCCTTCAACGCGAGCGCGACGGCGTCGGCGACCGGCTGCGCGGCGCCGAGAGCGAGCGCGAACGCGTGCGCGCCACCATCGCCCGGATGGAATCCCTGCTCGGCGGTGTCGAGCGGTTCGCCCAGCACTTCCCCAGTGAGGATCCCGAAGGGCTGGAAAAGCGCCTCGACGACCGGCTCAAGCAGGCGAACGGCGAGCACAGGACGCTCACGCTGGAGGAGAATGACGTCCGCAACTGCGTCGGCGACATGGGCGCCCTTCTGCCGGAGGTGACCCGCTTCGCCGCCCTGTTCCCGGGCGAGGATCCGCAAGGTCTGGAACAGCGCTGCCTCGACGACGTGAGCAAGGCGGAACAGGCGGTGCATGCCGGTAAGGCGCGCGTCGAACGCCTGCAGGCGCAGGTCGACGACATCGCCGCGTTCCGCCGGCGCTTTGGCGAGGCGGCCGATCCCTTCGTCGAACGGCGGCAGCGGCAGCGCCGCCTGGAGGCCCTGTCCGTCGAGAAGACGCGGGCCGAGGAGGAGCGCGCCGACGCGGCGCGCCGCCGGGCCGAACTCGATCAGGCGCGCGCGTCGGCGGGGCGCATCGCCCACGAGGTTCTCCAGGCCGCCGGCGGCGAGGCGGAGCCGCTGCACGAGGCGGTCGCACGCCTGGACCTGGAGCCCGACCGGCTGCGTCAGGTGCTGACCCACTTTTCGGCGCTGCTGTTCGCACCGGTGGCGCCGGACGTCGACGCCGCGGCCCGCGTTGCCGCCCGCCTGTTCGAGGAGGGGCTGGAGGCGCCGGTGCTGGTTGCCGGCGAACTGGCGGATTTCTGCCGCACCGGCCGGCTGGTCGACGGGGAGCGGCACGTCCACACCTGGATGCTGGGCATCCGCACCCGACCGGTGGACTGCCTGCTCGACCCCGCCGGCGTCGAGCGCGAGAAGGAGCGTCTGGACGCGCTGATCGTCGAATTGGAGGAACGGCTCGCCCGACTGGCAGAGGAAACCGCCGCCTTGTCGCCCGACCACCCCGATGGCCGTCTCGTCGACGCCGCCGTCCGGGCGCTGGAGGCCGATGCGCCCCGTCTGCTCGACGAGGCCCATGTCTGCCTCGTGGAAGCCGGCGAGGCGTTGCAGCGGGCACGGGCGCGGGCCTCGGCGGAGGCGCGCGCCGCCGTCCGGGCGCGGCTGCGCTTCGACGAACTGGGCGGAGATGCCGCCCTGCATCGTGCTCGGGCGCGCCTGGCGGAGATCGCGCATCAGCTCGACCGGCTCGGCACGGAGATCGCCAGGCTTGAGGCCCAGACCACGGCGCAGGTCCGCGAGGCGATCCGCGCGGCCCGCGACTTCGCCCGCGCCGGCGGCTGGCCGGCGCTGGAGGAGGCCCGCGCGCGGGCGGCGGATCTCGACGCCGAACTGGACGACCTGCGCACCGCGCGGTTCGAACTGGACGAACGGATCGCGGAGGCCCGCGCCGCCGCGGAGCAGGCCGGCGAGGAGTTGCGGATCGCCGCCACGGCGCTGCAGCGCATTCCCGTGCTGCACGAGGTCGCCCGCTTCCTGGCCGATGGAGGGCCGGCGTTCATGCGCACGGAGGCGGATGTCCGCGCCGCGCTGGCTGCGGACCGCCAACGCGCCGACGACCGCACGCGCTTCGAGTTCGACTTGGCCCAGGGGCATGTCGACCAGCAAGCGGCCGGCGCGGAGGCGGAACTCGACCGCGCCATCGCCGCCCTGGAAGAACGGCTGCGCGAGCTGCGCACGGCCATTCCCAGGCAGCGGCAGGAACAGGAGGCCCTGCGCGCCCGCATTGATCTTGCGCGCGCGGCCGCCGGGAGGCTGGACGAGTCGGTGAAGGCGATCCTTCAGCAGTGGCGCACGGCGCGTGGCGCCGTGGCCGGCGTCAGCGCCGAGGTGCCGGCCGCGGGGGCGTCGACGCCGGAGCTGGAACGCGCCCGGAAGTTCTTCGACATTCTGTGCACCGAAACAGACGAGTCCGACGAGGACCGCATCGAACGGATCGGCGACATCCGCTCCGCCGTTGAAGCGTTCACGCTCGCCGCCCGCGCCAAGGAGGTGGAACAGAGCCGCAAGACCAAGGACACCGCCCTGCGCCGCCTGATCGAGGAAGTGGACCGGGTGGCCGCCCTCGGCGACCTCGGCCTTTCCGAGAACGAACGGCTGCGGCTGGCCGGTGCCCGCGACAACCCGCGCGAGGCCGAGACGCTGCACGATCACCTGAGCCGGCAGTACGGGGAGCAGGCGGAACTTCTGGAAAAGGTGCAACGGAACCTCGACGAGCGGCGCCAGCAATTGGCGGACAACCTGGGCAGCCTGTCGGCACGCGTCAGCGTCAACTTCGATGCGTTGCGGCGGGCGCTGGCGTGGAAGGTCGACAAGGACACCGGCGCGTTGCTGGAGGCCGGGCTCGAGGTGAGCGCCACGCTCAACACCGCCGAGATCGGCACCATCATCGAGGGCATCATCCAGGTGGTCGAGGAGCAGGAGCGGCACCGCCGGGAAAACATCAGGCGCGGCAAACCCCTGCCGTCGCAGGAGGAGCACGACGCTGCGCTCAAGACGGACATCCGCCGCACCTTCTACCGCGGCATGTTCCTCGATCCCCGTATCCGCATGCGCCATCCGGAGCTGAAGGCCGGCAAGCCGCACCCTTTCGACGACAAGATCAGCACCGGACAGCAAAACGCCATTGCGCTGATGCTGATGTTGAAGCTGGCCGATTTCGCCATCGAACGCGACATCCGCATCACCACGCGCAACCCGGCGCACCGGCGCAAGGCGCGCGCGCTGGCGCAGAAGGTCGTCATCATCGACGGGCTGTTCAGCAACCTCACCGACCGCGCGCTGATCCGCGAATCCATGGCCGCCATCGCGCGGGTGCGCGGCAACTTCCAGCTCATCGGCTGGATCCACAACCCGCTCTACCAGAACGACCCGGACATCTTCCCGACCTTCATCCTGGCGCGGCGGATCCGCGCCAGCCGCGGCGGCTATGTGATCCTGGACGACAGTGGCAGCCCGGTCCCTCCCGCCACGCTGGGGCGGTCGGACGGCGAGGTCGGCACGCTCACGGTGCACGTCGACCAGCGCCCGGCCGGCTTCCTCGAGGAGACACCGGCGTGAGGGTGCCGCCACTGCGCGAAGGATCGGACGAAGCCATCGTCTTCGATGCGTTGCGCACGCTCATCGGCCGGTCGAAATACATCAGGGACAAGGTCGAGGAGCGCGTTCAGGCTCAAACCGGCCTCAGCCGCGCCGATGTGCGGGCCGCCTTGGCCGCTTTGGGGAAGAGGGGGCTCGTGGCTGGCATCGGCCCGTCCGGCGACCCGGTCGGGCATGTCATGGTGCCAGCGGAATACCGGGTGATGCCAGAACCTCCACTGCGCTCGGCCACACAGCGTTTGTGGAGCGGCTTGGTCGAGGAACGTCGCCGGAGCGGCCGGTTCGATGACGGCGAGGCGGTCCTGCTCCTGGCCGCTGCCGAAGGCCTGCCGGATCTGCCCGCGGGGGACGTCGAACCGATTCTCGACGGGCTGGCTCGCCTGTGTCGGGATCGCGCGGCGCTGGCCGGCACCGATCCGGCGCTGGTGAGCGCGCGCTACCTGCAGGGTTCGGCCAAGTTGCTGGGCAAGCTGGGGCGGGCGGCGGCGGTGCTCGGCGTGGCCGAAGACTCGTTCGACGGGCGTCCGCGCTACGTCGTGGCGGCCGGTCCGCCCGCGCCGCAGGCGGTACTGTTCGTCGAGAACCCCGGCAGCCTGGAAACCCTGGTGGCTCTCGGCCTCGCCGAGCGTCTCCTTGTCATCGGCACCTTCGGTTATGGCTTGACGTGGAGCGGCGTCGCCCGGGCATTCGGCCCCGGCGCGCGGAAGCCAGCGACCCTGCTGGTGCGTGCCGGCGCGCCACCCGACCCCCGTGACCTGCGGGGCCGGGTGCCCTTCCTGCACTGGGGCGACCTGGACCATGACGGGCTGCGCATATTTCTGGCGTTGCGCACGGCAATCCCGGAGTTGCGGCTCTCGGCGCTCTACCAGCCGATGGCCGAGGCGATCACCGACCCGTGCCGGTCGCACGCCTACGCCGAGCACACCGAAAAGGCCGGCCAGCGCCCCCTCACCGAGGCCGAGATCGGCGGCGACCCGCTGCTGGCCTCCCTGGCTGCGCTCTGCCGGGAGCGTGCCGTTGACCAGGAAAGCGTGCCGGTCGACCAGATCATCCCCCTGGCGGACCAGACGCTGGTGCTCTCGGGAGCACCGGGCAATCTGCGGGCGGCGTATTAATCCCGGGGGCGCTTGCGGCTCGGCGGTGCGTCGTCCAGGACGAGGTCTTTGAGAAGATCTGCGGGATGTACTCCGAGCCCCCGAGCCAGATCCACGAGCATGGATAACGATGGCGCCGAACGCCCGCGTTCAAGGTCGCTGAGGTACGGTACGCTCATATCGGCTCGATGGGCTAACTCCTCCTGGGAGAGACCCTTAGAACTGCGCAACTCCCGAAGGATGCGACCGAATTGTCCGCGGATGTCCATCCGCAGCAATGCACGGCGTTGCAGCGCCGGCAACCATAAGATATATACTAAGAAAGCGAACCTTTTCGGGCCCTTACGCCTCTCGGTGTCGCCCAGAAGCCAACCTCTAACCCCACCTCGTTAGGTTCCATGGATCCTCTTCGCAATGCACCAGAAAAAACCGTCATGTGGCTTTCCCAAAGCCAAGCTAAGGCGATTGATGGGTATAATGTGGCCCAGCTGATTAGAAAGGCTTCGGTTGCATTTTGTGGCCGATTTCTTTGGGACGTTGCTGGGCAAGCTGAAGCTGAATGGAAGAAGCATCAAGATGAATGGGCGTCATTTATTTCTACCCTCGGAGCGCCTGACAATGTCGTGCGAGCTGTGAGGGAAATTGAATAGGCTCCCGTTTTTGTTCAATGGCGGACTGATCCCCTCTCCGGAGGAGCTTGCTAACAGCCCGTTTCGAAAGTTACGCTGCCGAGGTGAGGGTCTGAGGCGGCGGCTGTTGGGAGGGAACCTCACTGCCGGAGGCCGCTGATGTGGATGCCCAAGGAACGCCGGCTGGTTGGCGATTACGGCGCCGGCCAAGCCCTAAGCGATGACCAGTACCGCCTCACCGAACCACTGATCCCGTCGGCCAAGCCCGGCGAGCGGCCCCGCAGCACGGACCTGCGCTGGCTGCTGAACGCCCTGTTCTACGTGGTGCGGACCGGCTGCCAATGGCGCCATCTGCCGCCCCCGCCGGCCTTCCCGCCCTGGCCCACGGTCTACCGCTACTTCCGCGCCTTCCTGGAAGCCGACGTGTGGGAGACCCTGCGCCACCATCTGGTAGTGATGCTGCGCGAGCAGGAGGGCCGCTATCCGACGCCCTCGGCCGCCATCCTCGACACCCAGACGGTCAAGACGACGGAAAAGGGGGTGCGCGAGGCTTCGACGCGGCCAAGAAGGTCAAGGGCCACAAACGCCATATCGCCGTCGACACCTCGGGCTTCCTGCTCGGCGTCCTCGTCCACGCCGCCGACATTCAGGATGCCGACAGCGCCGGAGCGTTGCTGACGTAGATCAAGCGGCTCTACTGCTGGCTGCGCGCCATCTTCGCCGACAGCATCTACAACCGGCTGCCGGTGATCCTCGCCTGCTTCCTGCTCGGACTAACGCTGATCATCGTCTGGCGCATCGCCGGGGGCGGCTATATCCTCGTTCCGCGCCGCCGGGTGGTACTCCGCCGGACAATGTTGCGCGTTTCCGCTTCGAGTGGTCCACCGTGGTGGAGCGATCCCAACTGGCAGGCCGGCGGCGCGACACCCCTGCTCTCCCGCGGTTGAATCAGCGTCGCCCCGGGGGCGCCCTCGG
>NZ_DASPIS010000122.1:0-175997 GCF_035628975.1 Azospirillum sp.
ACTGGTGCCGCCCCGACCATGACCCGGACCGAACTCGAACATCGTCCAACGAATGCCGCTGCGCCGTATGGCCGGCGCGCACGGCCTTCTATACAAGCTTCGCGGTTGCCCCGCCACTGCCGGCTATAACAGAGCAGCGTCCGGTTTATTCCCGGGTGCCGCCTCTGCCGAACGCCAGGAAGGAGTGAAGCATGTTTTCCCTTAACGAACGGCTACAGGCCGACACCCGTCACGTGACCGATCTTGGGCTTTGCCGGGTGTTGCTGATGAACAACGCCTTGTGGCCCTGGCTGATCCTGGTGCCGATGCGCGGGAACGCGGTCGAGATCCACCGGCTTGACGAGGCGGACCAGACGGCCCTGATGCGGGAAATCGTGCTCGCCTCCCGCGTGGTGGAGCGGCTGTTCGCGCCGGACAAGATGAATGTCGGGGCGCTGGGCAACATGGTGCCGCAACTGCACGTCCATGTGATCGGACGCAAGTGTGGCGATCCGGCGTGGCCCGGCCCGGTCTGGGGCTCCGGCCATGCCCGGCCCTACGAACCCGCGGAGGCCGCGGCGCTGGTCGACCGGCTGGCGGAGGCATTGCGGAAAGACGCGTGAACTTTGCCGTGTCGGAGGTGTTGGTGTGGTCAACCAACTTTACGGGAGACCGCCGCCATGGCCGACCAGGACCGCTCGAAATCCGTGACCTCCGACGCGCCGTCGGACGCCGCCCAGCGAATCGAGGACAAGTTGGTCGACAAGACCGGCAAGGCCTCCGGCGATCCCGACAAGCCCGTTCAGAAGAAATGGGAGGAGATGGGCGAGCGCGAGGAGATCATCGAACAGAGCCAGCGCGAGGGGGGCGGGGGCTGAGGAGCGAACTGTTGCCCCCTCCCTAACCCTCCCCCGCTTCGCGGGAGAGGGAACTCCGCTGCCCAGCGTTCAGGTGCACTGACAAGACTCCTGCCCCCTCTCCCACCGAAGGTGGGGGAGGGATGGGGAGGGGGCAAGCGGCGCCGGCAACCCTACCGCTTTACCGTGCAGCTCAGCGCCAGCACGTCTGCCGCCTTGTCCAGGTCGTCGGCGCGGACCAGCACATAGTCGGTGTTGTAGGTGGAGATCGCGAAAATCGGCACATGGGCCTGGGCCAGCGGGACGGCGATGCGGGCCAGGATGCCGAACAGCGAGAAATCGACCACTCCCTCCACCCGGAAGGCGCGCCAGCCGCGTTCGGCCTTCACGCCGTCGGGAACGCGGTCCTCGCGGCAGAGGATCGACAGTTCCTCGCCCGTACGGGTGGCGCCGACCAGCGGGTCGGTCCAGTCGAGCCAGTCGGGCAGGCCGCTGCCGGGCGGCAACTGCGCCACCGCCAAGCGGTCGGGCAGCACGGACAGGGTTAGGCCGGTCTGCTCCCGCACCAGGGCCGCGGTCAGCGTCGCCTCGTCCACCTCGAAGGGCTTCAGGATGCGGCGCGCGCGGGCGGCCAGCGACGGCACGCCGGAGCGCATGGCGCGACCCAGCATCTCCGCCGAGGTCGCGCGCAGGTCGGGATCCGATTCGGCCAGATCGACGACGGCCTGCAGCGCGCTGGTCTGAACGATGCGGCTCGGGCTGTTCTCGAACCAGTCGGCCAACAGGACGGCGGCGCGGTGGCGCTGCTCCTCAGTCATTGTCAGGCGCGGCACGATCTGGGCGATGTGCCAGCGCACCTCCGCCTGCTCGATGGCGACGGCGTCGGTCAGCAGATGGTCGACGTAAGCGTCGAGCCAGCCGGGATTGCCGCGCGACACCCGTTCCAGTGCGTCGGCGGCGCGCATGCGGACGCTCGCATCCTGGTCGAACAGGCAGCCGACCAGTTCCGCCAGCTTGCCGCGGTCGGCGGAGACCTCGTCGGCGACTGACGGGGCGTCGCCCACCGTCCGCCGGTCGCCGCGCGCCAGCCGGCGGGCGAGCGACGCGCCGCGGGTCACGTCGTCCATCTCAGCGCCGCCCGGTCGGACGGCCGAAGCGCGACGGCGTACCAAAGCGCGACGCCACCTTGGCGCCGGTCGGCTTGGGCGGCGGCGGGGGAGGGGGCGGCGGCGGAGTTTCGCCGCGCGGCACGCCGCCGCCGGACGCCATTTCCGCCAGATCCTTCACCAGCTTCTGCACGCTGCGCACGCGGGCCTGCGGATCGGACCATTCGCGGATATAGACCAGCTTGTGGTCGGGGCGCAGCTTCATCAATGTCAGGTGCTGGGCGATGTAGGTCAGCAGCTTGGCCGGTTCGGCATAGAAATTGTCGTGGAAGGCCAGGACCAGCCCCTTCGGGCCGGCATCGACCCGGTCGATGTTGGCCTGTTTGCACCAGCGCTTGATGGTGACGACGTCCAGCAGGTTCACCACCTCCTCCGGCAGCTTGCCGAAGCGGTCGATCAGTTCGGCGGCGAAGCCGTCCACCTCCGCCCGGTCAACCAGATCTGCGATGCGGCGGTAGAGCGACAGGCGCACGGTCAGGTCGGGGACGTAGCTTTCCGGGATCAGCACCGGCGTGCCCAGGTTGATCTGCGGCACCCAATCCTGCGCTGCTGCGGCGGCGACGGCACCCTCCTGCATGGATGCCCGGGCGTTCGCGACGGCCTCCTCCAGCATCTGCTGGTAAAGCTCGACGCCGACCTCGCGCACCTGACCCGACTGCTCCTCGCCCAGCAGATTGCCGGCGCCGCGGATGTCCATGTCGTGGCTGGCAAGCTGGAAGCCGGCACCCAGGCTGTCCAAGGTCTCGATGACGTGCAGGCGCTGCTGGGCGGTGCTGCTCAGCGGCTTGTTGGGGGCATAGGTCAGATAGGCGTAGCCGCGCTTCTTCGACCGGCCGACACGGCCGCGGATCTGGTAGAGCTGGGCCAGCCCGAACAGGTCGGCGCGGTGGACGATCAGCGTGTTGGCGTTGGGGATGTCCAGGCCGCTTTCGATGATGTTGGTGGCGAGCAGCACCTCGAACTTGCCCTCGTCGAAGGCGGTCATCACGTCTTCCAGCTCGCTGGCCGCCATCTGGCCATGGGCGGTGACGATCTTGACCTCCGGCACCAGTTCGCGCACCCGTTCGGCCACCTTTGCCAAATCCTCCACGCGCGGGCAGACGTAGAAGCTCTGGCCGCCGCGGTAATGCTCGCGCAGGATCGCTTCGCGGATCACCACCGGGTCGTAGGGCAGCACGAAGGTGCGCACCGCCAGACGGTCGACCGGCGGGGTGGCGATCAGCGACAGCTCCCGCACGCCGGACAGCGCCATCTGCAGGGTGCGCGGGATCGGCGTGGCGGTCAGCGTCAGGACGTGGATGTCGGCGCGCAGTTCCTTCAGCCGCTCCTTCTGCTTCACGCCGAAATGCTGCTCCTCATCGACGATGACCATGCCCAGGCGCTTGAAGTCGAGGCCTTTGGCGAGCAGCGCATGGGTACCGACGACGATATCGGCCGTGCCCTCCGCCAGTTCCTTCTTCACCAGAGTCTGTTCGCGGGCGGTGACCATGCGCGACAGCTGGACGACACGCACCGGCAGCCCATTGAACCGGGTGGAGAAGGTCTTGAAATGCTGACGGGCGAGCAGGGTGGTGGGCACGACGACGGCGACCTGCTTGCCGCTCATCGCCACCATGAAGGCGGCCCGCAGGGCCACTTCGGTCTTGCCGAAGCCGACGTCGCCGCAAACCAGGCGGTCCATCGGCCGGCCGCTGCCGAGGTCGGTGAAGATGTCCTCGATCGCCTTCAACTGGTCGTCGGTCTCGGGATAGGGGAAGCGGGCGGCGAATTCCTGATAGACGCCTTCCGGGGTCAGCACCGGATCGGCCTTCTTCAGCATCCGCTCCGCAGCGATCTTCAGCAGGGCTTCGGCCATGTCCTTCAGGCGCTTCTTGACCCGCGCCTTGCGGCCCTGCCAGCCGACGCCGCCCAGCTTGTCGAGTTGGACATTGGCGTCCTCCGAGCCGTAGCGCGACAGCACCTCGATGTTCTCGACGGGGACGTAGAGCTTGTCGCCGCCCTCGTAGATCAGGCGCAGGCAGTCGTGCGGGGCGCCCGTGACCTCCAGCGTCTCCAGCCCGTCATAGCGGCCGATGCCGTGGTCCATATGGACGACGATGTCGCCTTCATGCAGGGCAGAATGCTCGGCGATGAAGTTGGCGGCCTTGCGCTTCTTCTTGGCCGGGCGGACCAGACGGTCGCCCAGGATATCCTGTTCGGTGATGACGGCGAGGTCGGCGGAGATGAAGCCATGCTCCATCCCCAGCACGATGGTGCCGATGATGCCGCGGTCGAAACGGCGGACATCCTCGATGCTCTCCGCCGGCTCCAGCCCTGGGATGCCATGGTCGGCCAGCACGTTGGACAGGCGGTCGCGCGATCCGGCGGAATAACCGGCGATCAGAACGCGGCGCCCGTCGGCACGGAGCGCCCGGATATGGTCCTTCACCGCGTCGAAGACGTTCACGTCGGGGCGGTTGCGCTCCTCCGCGAAGTCGTGGCCGCGCTTGCCGCCGGCGTCCACCGTCCCCTTGATGCCGGGGGGCGTGGAGAAGATCTGCAACTGCGCCACCGCGCGCTCCGCCATCAGCGCGTCCCATCCGGTGGTGTCGATGAACATCGAGGCGACCGGCACCGGCTTGTAGACCGGCGATCCTGTCCGCTTCTCGATGGTCATCATCGAATCGCGCGAGGCATGGAAATCGACCACCTGCGCCATGCGGGCGTCACGCGCCTCCGCCGCCTGGTGGTCCAGGCTGACGATGCCGCGCGGCAGGTAATCCAGCACCGTGTCCATGCTCTCGTGGAACAGCGGCAGCCAATGCTCCATCCCGCCATAGCTGCGGCCGGCGGAGATCGCTTCGTAAAGCGGATCGTCGTCGGTCACCGCGCCGAACAGCTCGCGGTAGCCGGAGCGGAAGCGGGCGATCCCCGCCTCGTCCAGGAAAACCTCCGACATCGGCTTCAGTTCGACGCTGTCGCGCTTGTCGGTGGTGCGCTGGGTCATGGGATCGAAGGCGCGCACCCCCTCCAGCTCGTCGCCGAACAGGTCGAGGCGGAGAGGCTCCTCCGTACCGGGCGGGAACAGGTCGACGATGCCGCCGCGCACCGCGAACTCGCCGGGCTCCCGCACGGTCTGGGCGCGGGTGTAGCCGTTGCCGGCAAGGTAGCGCTGCAGCTTTTCCAGGTCGATGCGGTCGCGAAGCTTGGCCGAGAACACCGCGTTCTTGAAGGCGCTGCGCGGGGGCACCTTCTGCACCACGGCGTTGACGGTGGTCAGCACGATCAGCGGAGCCAGCCCGTCGCGGTTGGCCGCCGCCTCGCGCCGGGCGATCAGCCGGGTCAGCGTGTCGATGCGGCGGGCGACGATGCCGCCGTTCGGCGACACGCGGTCGTAGGGCAGGCAGTCCCAGGCCGGGAAGGTCAGCACTTCCAGCTTTGGTGCGAAGAAGGCCAGCGCCTCCGCCAGCAACGCGCAGCGTGTGTCGTCCAACGCCACATGCAGCAGGCCATAGGCCCCGGCCTTCTGCGCAAGCTCCGCCAGGATGCGGGCATCATGACCCTCGGGCGCGCCGCCGATCAGGAGACGGCCGGCGCGGCCGGGCTGGAGATCGTAACTGACCAAAGGAGGATGCCTCGGGAATACGGGGGACAGGCTGAGAACGTCAGGAGCCTTGACGTGGTGTGTAACGGAACGCCGTCAACAGGCGCATCACGTCGCTGTCATGTTCGGCGGGAACCGGCTCCCGACCCGACATCCAGTCGTAGAGGTCGGGATCTCCAAGCTCCAGCAGCGCTTCGAACCGGTCGAGCATGGCATGGTCGAACTCGCCGACATGGGCGTCGGCGAAGCTGCCCATCAGCAGGTCCATTTCGCGCGTGCCGCGATGCCAGGAGCGGAAGCGCAGCCGCTTGCGCCGGTTCTCAAGCGATTCGGCCTTCTCGGGAGCCGGCGTTTCGGAAGCCGGGGGGGTGCCGTTTTCGGTCATTGCTGTCCAACGTCGAAAACCCCCAGCGCCACCAGCGGCGAAGGGGGAACCATTCAGGAACCCCATCCTGCACGGGCGGGCGCCGCGATGCAACCTCGGCCGCCTGCCTTGATCCCGGTCATCTTGACTGCCGGCGTCTTGACCATAGCGGGTGTATGTCCTATCTGCCCACTGGCCCGCGGGGACGACCCCGCCAATGAGAGAGGGTTACCGGGTGGGGACGACCCCGCCATTCCAAGACGGAGGTACCGTCATGGCGTGGGTCACGCTGTTCTTCGCCGGTCTTTTCGAAATCGGTTGGGCTGTCGGCCTGAAATACACCGAAGGCTTCACCCGTCTGGTCCCAAGCGTGCTGACTGCTGCGGCGATGCTGGCGAGCATCCTGCTGCTGGGGGCCGCGTTGAAGACGCTGCCGCTGGGCACGGCTTATGCGGTGTGGACGGGGATCGGCACGGTCGGCACCGCGGTGCTGGGCATGTGGCTGTTCGGCGAACCCGCCGGGGCGCTGCGGCTGCTGTGCATCGCGGCGATCGTCGGGGGGATCGTGGGGCTGAAGGTTCTGCATGGGTGAGTGGGAAAGGAAAGTGATTGGCCCCCTCCCCATCCCTCACACCTCCTCCGTCCGGCAAATCAGCCCCAAGGTCTCCGCGGTGTTCGCCACCGCCGACAGGCAAATCTCCGCCCGCTCCGCCGGGATCGACACCGAGAAGCGCAGGACATAGCGCTCGCCGGCACGGTCTGGCAGGGTCTGCGCGTCCAGGCGCACGATGTTGGCGTCGAATTGGGTGAAGATCTCCGACAGGCGCGCCACGAGGCCCGGCTGGTCGCCGCCCGATACCTCGACGCGGTGGGTGACCATGGCTTGCGGCCCCGGCTGGGGATCGAAGGCGAAAGGTGTGACCTTCACCTCGGCGCCGGACAGCACGGGCAGGGACGACAGGCTGGCCTGAACCTCCGCAACCGTCAGACCGGCCGGCAGCTCGCAGACGGCGGAGAACTCGGCACCGGTGCCGAGCGAGGCGAAGGTGGCGTCGCGCAGGTTGATGCCCTGTTCGAACAGGTGGCTGGTGATGCCGGATACCAGCCCGACCCGGTCGGGGCAAAAGGTGGAAACCAGGGCAAGTCCGGTAGTCGATTCCGTCGCCATCGCACATCTCCCGTGTCGGTTTTCTTCGCGGGCACGGGTTCGGCCGTGCCGTCCGGATGGGCGATCATCGAAGCGGGGTGCCTGGAACGCCAGCACAAAATGGCGTTCAGCTGCCGAACAGGCGGCGGGTGGCGGCGCTGATGGCGTGAAGCTCCGCCGCCAGCGCCGGGTCGACGTCGTCGACATAGTGGGAGGCGAGCAGTCCGAAATTCAGATCCTCGGCACGGTCCAGCCGTTTGGCGCCATCCCGTGCCGCACCGTCCACATAGTCGAGCTGGCGCTGGATGCTGGTCAGCCAGCTGTTGTCCGGCTCCCGTCCAACCAGTGCCGCAACTCCGGCGGAGGCGTGTGCGATGCGCTCGCGCAACTCGTCGGTGGTGGTGATGTCGGACATGGCGGGCTTCTCCAGTGGACGGCGACGACGGCCAGTCTGACTGCCCGCCGCCAGCCGGAGAACAGGGAATAGGAGCGGAAGGTCGCGGAGTTATGGGGCGAGGCCGCCGCTGGTCACGCCGGCCTTGACGCTGTTCGGCACAACCACCTGGGCACAGCCGCCTTTGGTCTGCACGCTGGTGCCGGGCGTGGTCCAGTTGTCGACGATGGGAGCGGCGACCGACTGCAAGCCCTGACCGGACGGCAGCACCGCCTTGTACTCCGCCCGGCCGGTGCCGGAAATGCCCAGGCAATCGGGTGTCGCGGTGACGACGGGAGAGAAGAAGTTCCCGAATCGGACCGTGTCGTACCCGGTGCGGACATACTGGAACCAGGTGGTGCCGGCCGGGATGGCGATCACCTCCAGCGGCTTGGAGAAATCGATCCCCTTGGAGTCATCGCCATAGCGGGACGAGGTCAGGTCGGTCGATGCGTAGAAATAGCTCGCCACCACCACGCGGGCGTTCAACTGGTCGGCGCTGGAGCCGGCAGCCTTGGCGACAGCCACCTGCTCCGCCGTCGGGGCGGTCTGGGCCTGCCCCGGAACCGCGGCAGCCAGGGTCAAGCCCACGGTCAGGGAAAGTGCGAGTGCCGCCTGCCGAGCGATGTTGGAAAAAGAGCGCATCGGTTGTCGTCCAATCCGGAAAATTGAAAAACTCCGGAACAACGATACCCATGCAATCGACCGGTCCAAGCCCCGAATGCGAAAGGGGTCGGACCATGCCATGGTCCGGCCCCCTCATCGCATGCCGTGTAACGTGGTGCGCCGTCAGGCGGCGGTGCCGCCGACCGTCAGTCCTTCCAGCTTCAGAGTCGGCTGGCCGACGCCGACCGGCACGCCCTGGCCGTCCTTGCCGCAGGTGCCGACGCCGGGGTCGAGACGGCTGTCGTTGCCGATCATCGACACCTTGGTCAGGCTGTCCGGGCCGTTGCCGATCAGGGTGGCGCCCTTGACGGCGGGACCGAGCTTGCCGTCCTCGATCAGGTAGGCCTCGCTGGCGGAGAAGACGAACTTGCCGTTGGTGATGTCCACCTGGCCGCCGCCGAAGTTCTTGGCGTAGATGCCCTTCTTGACCGAAGCGATGATTTCGTCCGGCGTGTGGTTGCCGTTGCGCATCACCGTGTTGGTCATGCGCGGCATCGGGTTGTAGGCGAAGCTCTGGCGCCGGCCGTTGCCGGTCGGGCGCATGCCCATCAGGCGGGCGTTCATGCGGTCCTGCATGAAGCCGACCAGGATGCCGTCCTCGATCAGCGTGGTGCACTGGCCGGGCGTGCCCTCGTCGTCGACGCTGATGGAGCCGCGCGAGTTCTCGATGGTGCCGTCATCGACGATGGTGACGCCGGGAGCGGCGATGCGCTGGCCCAACAGCCCGGAGAAGGCGGAGGTCTTCTTGCGGTTGAAGTCACCCTCCAACCCGTGGCCGATGGCCTCGTGCAGCAGGATGCCGGGCCAGCCGCTGCCGAGCACCACCGTCATCTCGCCGGCCGGGGCGGGGACGGAGGAGAGGTTGACCAGCGCCTGCCGCAGCGCCTCGTCGACGAAGCCGCGCCAGGTTTCCGGCTGGATGTAATGTTCGTAGGTGACGCGGCCGCCGCCGCCGTAGCCGCCGGTCTCCATCCGGTCGCCCTCGGCCACCACGACGGAGACGTTCAGGCGCACCAGCGGGCGCAGGTCGGCGACGCGGACGCCGTCGGCGCGCATGATCTGCACCGCCTGCCATTCGCCGCTGATCGAGCAGCTGACCTGCCGCACCCGCTCGTCCTTGGCGCGGGCATAGGCGTCGATGTCGGCCAGCAGCTTCACCTTCTCCTCGAAGGGGACGAGGTGCAGGGGATTGTCGGGGATGTAGAGGGCGCGGTTGGTGCCGGCCGGCGGCTCCGCCAGGGTGCCGCTGTGGCCGGCCTGCACGGCGCGCACGGTGGATGCTGCGCGGCGGATGGCCTCTTCCGACAGGTTGCTGGCATGGGCGTAGCCGGTCGCCTCGCCGGCGATTGCGCGCAGGCCGAAGCCCTGGGTCGTGTCGAAGCTGGCGGACTTCAGCTTCCCATCGTCCCAGCCCAGCGACTCGCTCTGAGCGTATTCGAGGTAAAGCTCCCCATCGTCGGCACTGTGCAGGGCGTCCTGCACGACGCCTTCCACGCGGGCGCGGTCCATGCCGGCGCGGTTGAAGAAGAGATCGTCGGTGACGGCAAGCGCGCTCATGAAAACTCCGAACCTGTGATGGGGCGGAACCCGGTCTGCCCGGCCTGATGGCTTGTGCCGGCCTCGTTCCATGGTAGGACACAGTGTCATAGCGGGCGTTGTCGCGCCGCGCCGTACGATGTGTTCTAACGGACAGACTATAGTGTGGCGACGCGCGGGCCATCCGGCAAGGTTTGGCGATGCCGGGGGCATGCCGGGCCGGGTGCCGCGCAGGAGAGGGGGGCTTCATGACCGAGAACGCGGTGCGGGCGACCATGGACACGCTCAATCGCGACGGTGCGGCCGGCGCCATGGTCGGCCCGCGCCCCTTGCGCGACCACCCGCTGCGTCAGGTCCTGACCAACGAGGTCCATGCCCGTCCGCCGGAATCCGTGGCGGCGCCGGTGCGCGCGACGATGCTGGCGATGCTGTCGGGGGAGGGGGCTACCGAGGCCGACCGCCGCCATCTGGAGGCGCTGTGCGACTGGGCCGGCGTCGTCCGGCCGCCGCAGGGCGCCACACACCACAGCGCGTCCTTCGGCAGCTTTCATCTGAAGTGGGAGCGGCATACCGAATTCTCGACCTGGACCGTCTTCCGCCCGAGCGCCATGCCGGCGGGCGCCCTGGTCGATCCCTTCCTGGAGCCGGCGCTGCATGCCCTGCCGCGGGACTGGCTGGCCGGCCTGCCGGGCGAACTGCTGGTCGGCATCCATGTCGCCGTGCTCGACGCCGATACGCCGGAGCCGTCGCCCTCCATGATGGCGGCGATGTTCGGATCGGAGAGCTATGTCGGTTCACGCATCGCCGGCCGGTCGGCAACGGCCTGGACCGATTTCCGCATCCATGGCGACGGCTTCTCCCGCATGCTGGTCGCCGACCATTCGATGACGCCGCGCCAGACCGGGCGGGTGTTGCAGCGCCTGCTGGAGATCGAGACCTACCGGGTGCTGGCCTTGCTGGCGCTGCCGATGGCGCGCGGCGTGCTGCCCCGCATCGGTCCGATCGAAGCCGGAGTGGCCGAAGTCACCAACCGGATCGCCAGCCTGCGCGGCCTGCAGGATGAGCGCGACCTGCTCGACCGGCTGACACTGCTGGCGGCGCAGACCGAGCAGATCTCGGCCGAGACCGCCTACCGGTTCGGCGCCGCCCGCGCCTATTATGAACTGGTGGAGCGGCGAATCGAGGAACTGCGCGAGGTCCGGATCGAGGGGCTGCAGACCGTCCAGGAGTTCATGGACCGCCGCCTGACCCCCGCCATCCGCACCTGCGAGGCGGTGGAGCAGCGGCTCGAGTCGCTGTCGCAGCGGGTGGCGCGGGCCAGCACCTTGCTGCGCACCCGCGTGGAGATCGCGGTGGAGGGCCAGAACGCCGAACTCCTCCAGTCGATGGACCGCCGCGCCCAGCTGCAGCTGCGCCTGCAGGAGACGGTGGAAGGGCTGTCTGTGGTGGCGATCAGCTATTACCTCGTCGGCATCGTCGGCTATGCGGCGAAGGGGCTGAAGGGATTCGGGCTCAAGGTCGATCCCGACATGCTGGTGGGCGTGATGATCCCCATCGTCATCGCCTTCGTCTGGTCCGGTGTGCGGCGGATTCGCAAGGTGCTGGTCGGGGGGCATTGAGTCTTTTCTCTTTGGCGGTGCTTGCCCCCTCCCCATCCCTCCCCCGCTTCGCGGGAGAGGGGGTAGGATGCTTGGAGCATGATGTAACTACGAAGCGGCGGCAGTCCCCTCTCCCGCGAAGCGGGGGAGGGTTAGGGAGGGGGGCGACGCCTATCACCTTCGCGCATCTGGCCCGAAGCCCACACCTCACCCATCCTTAGTTCCTGAGTCGCACCCAGGCGCCGCAACAATCCTGCGCGCCTATCCGCGTGACTCCTCACATCCTTTCCTGCACCCATTCCCACAAAAATCCGCTCCGCCAACGGACTGCGACGGAATGTCGCATGGATTGACCCCTGCATGCGCTCAACCTTTGTACCCATGGCGCAGCTGAATGTGAGGAAAAGTCTATGCAATCGGTGGGAGAGAGGAAAGGCTTGTAACCCAGCGTGGCGGGGGGATAAGCTCCGGATGCGGGTATATGTCGCGCTAAGATGGCGTGATCCCTGCATAAACTGGCGTTCGCTGATAAGCCCAATTATGGACCGAACGAACGGATGGCGGTCCAACGGACAAGAGGGCGGAGGGGGCGTCGGCGGGAAGAGACGACCGCGTGCCATGACGAGCGTCGCGGCTAAGAAGGGGTTGGGGATGAGAAGGCAAAGCCTGTACACCGCCGGCCTGGCGGCGGTCCTGTCGATGGTCGGGCCGACGATGATGGGGTGGGGTGCCGCCCTGGCGAACGAGCCGAAGCCGTGGGAGATGGGCATGCAGCCCTCCGCCTCCCCGGTCAAGCACCTGATGACCTCGTTCAACGACCTGCTGACCATCATCATCACGCTGATCGTCATTTTCGTCGCGGCGCTGATGGCTTATTGCGTCGTCCGCTTCGATGCGAAGAAGAACCCGGTTCCCTCCAAGACCTCGCACCACACGGTGCTTGAGGTCGCATGGACCGTCGTGCCGGTGATCATCCTGATCGTGATCGCGGTGCCGTCCTTCAAGCTGCTATACGCCGCGGAACGCATTCCCGAGGCCGAGATGACCGTCAAGGTCACCGGCCGCCAGTGGTACTGGGACTATGAATATCCCGACCACGGCAACATCGCCTTCTCCAGCTACATGGTCCCGGAATCGGAGATCAAGCCCGGCCAGCGCCGCCTGCTGGAGGTCGACAACCGGGTCGTCGTTCCGGTCAACACCACCGTCCGGCTGATGGTGACCGCCGGCGACGTCATCCATTCCTGGGCGATGCCGGCTTTCGGCATCAAGCGCGACGGCGTTCCCGGCCGCATCAACGAGTCCTGGTTCAAGGCCGAACGCGAAGGCGTCTATTACGGCCAGTGCTCGGAAATCTGCGGCACCAACCACGCCTACATGCCGATCGCGGTCGAGGTGGTTTCCCGCGAGGCGTTCGACGCCTGGGTCGCCAAGGCCAAGACGGCCTTCGCGCCGAAGGACCCGGCGCGGGACGTGGCGGCACGTCCGACCGGAACGCTGGTCGAATGAGGATGCCGGCGCGCCCCGCGGACTTCGCACAGCCCGGCACAGGGGCGACGCGATAAGAAGAACAGAACATACCCAGCCGCCGCCGGCCCGCGGAAGAACGGGCGGTGCGGCGGCCAGGGACAGCGACGAAGGGTAGAGACATGGCAAACGCCACACCGGGACAGGATCACGCCCACGGACAGGATCACGGGCATGGTCACGGGCATGACGACCATCACATGCCCGGCTTCGTGCAGCGCTGGTTCTATTCGACCAACCACAAGGACATCGGCACGCTCTATCTGATCTTCTCGGTGATCGCCGGGCTGATCGGCGGCCTGTTCTCCGTCATCATGCGTGCGGAGCTTCAGTCGCCGGGCCTGCAGTTCGTCTCCGACGGCCAGATGTGGAACGTGCTGATCACGGCTCACGGCCTGATCATGGTGTTCTTCGTGGTGATGCCGGCGCTGATCGGCGGCTTCGGCAACTGGTTCGTGCCGCTCATGATCGGCGCGCCCGACATGGCCTTCCCGCGCATGAACAACATCAGCTTCTGGCTGATCGTGCCGGCCTTCCTGCTGCTGCTGGGCTCGGCCTTCGTCGGCACCGGCGCCGGCACCGGCTGGACCATCTATCCGCCGCTGTCGGCACAGCTGGGACACAGCGGGCCGTCGGTCGACATGGCGATCTTCGCCCTGCATCTGGCCGGCGCCAGTTCCATCCTCGGTGCGGTGAACTTCATCACCACCATCTTCAACATGCGCGCCCCCGGCATGACGCTGCACAAGATGCCGCTGTTCGTCTGGGCGATGCTGGTGACGGCCTTCCTGCTGCTGCTGGCGGTGCCGGTGCTGGGCGGCGCCATCACCATGCTGCTGACCGACCGCAACTTCGGCACCACCTTCTTCAACCCGGAAGGCGGCGGCGACCCGATCCTGTTCCAGCATCTGTTCTGGTTCTTCGGCCACCCCGAAGTCTACATCATGATCCTGCCGGCCTTCGGCATCATCAGCCACATCGTGTCGACCTTCTCCAAGAAGCCGGTGTTCGGCTATCTCGGCATGGCCTACGCCATGGTCGCCATCGGCGTGGTCGGCTTCGTCGTGTGGGCGCACCACATGTATACGGTCGGCCTCGACGTCGACACCAAGGCCTACTTCACCGCCGCGACCATGATCATCGCCGTGCCGACGGGCGTGAAGATCTTCTCCTGGATCGCCACCATGTGGGGCGGGTCGATCGAGTTCCGGGTGCCGATGCTGTGGGCGCTGGGCTTCATCTTCCTGTTCACCGTCGGCGGCGTGACCGGCGTGGTGCTGGCGAACGGCGGTCTCGACAACTATATGCACGACACCTACTACGTCGTGGCGCA
Organism: Azospirillum sp.; assembly: GCF_035628975.1. Classification (GTDB taxonomy): domain Bacteria; phylum Pseudomonadota; class Alphaproteobacteria; order Azospirillales; family Azospirillaceae; genus Azospirillum. The sequence goes on from NZ_DASPIS010000122.1 coordinate 14,190, forward strand.
CTTCCACTATGTGCTGTCGCTGGGTGCGGTGTTCTCGATCTTCGCCGGCTGGTATTACTGGATCGGCAAGATGTCGGGACGCCAGTATCCGGAATTCTGGGGCAAGGTCCATTTCTACACCACCTTCGTCGGCGTCAACCTGGTGTTCTTCCCGCAGCACTTCCTGGGCCTGTCGGGCATGCCGCGCCGCATCCCCGACTATCCGGACGCCTTCTGGGGCTGGAACATGATCTCCTCGCTGGGCGCCTATCTGTCCTTCGCCTCCACGCTGCTGTTCGTGTGGATCGCCTGGAAGACGCTGCGCAGCGGCGAGCGGGTGCCGGGCGCCTATTGGGGTCCGCAGGCCGGCACGCTGGAATGGTCGGTCAGCTCGCCGCCTCCGTTCCACGCGTTCGAGACGTTGCCCCAGGTGAAGTAAGCATGCTAACGGGCGGGCGTTGCCGCACTGCAGCGCCCGCCACTGCGAAAGCTATCGCCGGTAAGCCCGAACAATGGGCATCGGCAGGACGGGCGCCGGGGCGACGGACCCGGGGTTAGAAGACGACAAGGACATGACATGACGGACGTGACGAACGAACTGACGCTCAATCAGACCGGAGGGGCGTCGGCCGGTGACTTCATCGAGTTGCTGAAACCGCGGGTCATGTCGCTTGTGGTCTTCACCGGACTGGCCGGCATCGTCCTGGCCCCCGGCCATATCCATCCCTTCCTGGCCGTGGTCGCCGTGCTGTGCATCGCCGTCGGAGCCGGTGCGTCGGGCGCCATCAACATGTGGTACGACCGCGACATCGACGCGGTGATGGCCCGCACGATCAAGCGGCCAATCCCGTCGGGCCGGGTGGAACCGTCGGAGGCGCTGGGCTTCGGCGTCACCCTGTCGGTGCTGTCCGTCGTGGTGATGGGGCTGGCGGTGAACTGGGCGGCGGCCTCGCTACTGGCGCTGACCATCGGCTTCTACGTCTTCGTCTACACCATGTGGCTGAAGCGCCGGACCCCGCAGAACATCGTGATCGGCGGGGCCGCTGGCGCGTTCCCGCCGATGATCGGCTGGGCCGCGGTGACCGGCAGCGTCGATCTGCTGTCGATCCTGCTGTTCCTGTTGATCTTCCTGTGGACGCCGCCGCACTTCTGGGCGCTGGCCCTGTTCCGCAACGGCGACTACACCCGCGCCGGTGTGCCGATGATGCCGGTGGTGGCGGGAGAGGGGCCGACCAAGCGCCAGATGCTGGCCTATACGCTGATCCTGCTGCCGGTGGCCGCGGCGCCGTCCTTCGTCGGGATCGCCGGGCCGGCCTATCTGGCGGTGTCGGCCATCCTCGGCCTGATGTTCGTCGGCCATGCAGTGCGCGTCCTGCGCGCGACGGACGACAAGCCGGCCAAGAAGATGTTCGGTTTCTCGATCCTGTACCTGTTCCTGCTGTTCGCCGTGTTGATGGCGGAGCGGCTGATCCTTGGAGGGTGGGCATGACGGTTATGGAACACGATACCCCGATCGATACCCGCGCCTCGGTGGAAGAGCAGAAGCGGCAGGAGGCCGCCCTGCGGGCCCGGAAGCTGCGCGGCCGCAATCTGGCCGTTCTGGCGGCGCTGCTGACGCTGGTCGTCCTGTTCTATGCCATCACCGTCGTGCGGATGGGCGGGGCGCACTGATGGCCAAGAGCGGCGAGATGACCAAGCGCGACGACAGGCTGCGCCGCCGAAACCGGCTCGTCCTGGGCTCCCTGTTCGGGCTGGTGGCGGGAATGATCGGGCTGACCTACGCGTCTGTCCCGCTCTACAACCTGTTCTGCGCCGTCACCGGCTTCGGCGGCACGACCCAGCGGGCCGAGCAGGCCGCGAACCGGGTCGTCGACCGCAAGGTCACCATCCGCTTCAACGCCGACACCAACAACGCGCTGCCCTGGTCCTTCAAACCGGAGCAGAAGGAACTGGCGCTGAAGCTGGGAGAGACCGGGTTCGCCGCCTACCGCGCGGAAAACCGCGGGGTCAAGCCCACCGTCGGCACCGCGGTCTACAACGTCACGCCGGACAAGGCGGGCGCCTATTTCAACAAGATGCAGTGCTTCTGCTTCACCGAGCAGATCCTGGAGCCCGGCCAGGCCGTGGACATGCCGGTGACCTTCTTCGTCGACCCGTCGATGGCCGACGACCCGAACATGGACGACGTGACGACCATCACGCTGTCCTACACCTTCTTCCGCGCCAAGGACAGCGAGGCCCGGCTTGCCCAGCATGCCGCGCCACCCGCCCCGTCCGGTGGAGCGGAGACAAGCAAACAAAAGGCGGAGCCGGGGGCGACCGCCACAAACTGAACAATATGGGGTAGTGAGACGATGGCCGACATCACCCACGGGCAAATGCCGCACGCCGAACCGTCAGCCCATGAACCGGGCGCCGGCATCCCGCATCCCTACCATCTGCTGAAGCCCAGCCCCTGGCCGCTGATCGGCGCCTTCTCCGGGGGGCTTCTGGCGACCGGTCTGGTCGTCTACATGCATGACGGCGGCTCCTTCCTGATGATCCTGGGGGTGCTGGCCATTCTGGTGACGATGTTCGGCTGGTGGCGCTCCGTGATCCGGGAATCGGTGGTGGAGCATGCCCACACTCCCGTGGTGAAGATCGGCCTGCGCTATGGCATGGCGCTGTTCATCGCGTCGGAGGTGATGTTCTTCTCCGCCTTCTTCTGGGCTTTCTTCCACGCCGCCCTGGACCCGAAGGCTTCGCCCATCAATCCCGACGCCATCTGGCCGCCGCCCAACGTGCATGTCATCGACCCGTTCGACATGCCGCTGATGATGACGATTACCCTGCTGCTGTCGGGCGTCACCGTCACCTGGGCCCACCATGCGATCCTGGAGGGGCGCAACCGCGAGGCGGCGAAGGCGCTGGGCCTGACCGTGCTGCTGGGCGTGCTGTTCAGCTTCTTCCAGGTCTATGAGTATGTCCACGCCGCGTTCAAGTTCACCGACGGCATCTTCCCGTCCACCTTCTACATGGCGACAGGCTTCCACGGCTTCCATGTGCTGGTCGGCACGATCTTCCTGGCGGTCTGCTGGGTCCGCACGGTGAAGGGCCATTTCACCCCCGACAGCCATTTCGGCTTCGAAGCGGCGGCCTGGTATTGGCACTTCGTCGACGTCGTCTGGTTGTTCCTGTTCGTATCGGTCTACTGGTGGGGTGGCTATGGCGGCGTGATCGCCAGCCACTGACGCCACCTGCGCCGAGCCGTTCCGGCATCCTTCACCCTTTGCCGGAGCGGCCCGAACGGGAGGTTTCAGCGTGAACGACCAATACCCCAGAGTTCCTCCGATGTCCGCGGGCATGCGCTGCGTCTGCCCGCGCTGCGGGCAGGGGCGGCTGTTCGCCGGCTTTCTGACGGTGGCGGAACGTTGCGACGTCTGCGGCCTCGACTTGTCCCAGGTGGACAGCGGCGACGGCCCTGCCGTCTTCCTGATCTTCATCCTGGGATTCCTGGTGGTCCCGGTGGCGCTGTGGGTGTCGATGACCGTCGAATGGCCGCTGTGGCTGCACGCCATCGTCTGGAGCATCGTGGTGCTGGCCTTGACGCTTGGCATGCTGCGGCCGGCCAAGGCCTATGTCATCGCCTTGCAGTACCGCTACCGCCGCAGCGAGGTCGAGAAGGGATCATGAAGGCCGCAACCACCGGAACAGGGGCGGCGGGAGACGGCGCCGGATCGCGGGAGCGCCGGCGATTCCGTCCGTCGCTCGGCGCCACACTGGTTACGGTCCTCGGGCTTGCGGTGGCCATCGGCCTCGGCACCTGGCAGTTGGAGCGGCTGCAGTGGAAGACCGATCTGGTCGCCCGGATCGCCAGCCGGATGGCCGAGCCGCCGGTGCCGTTGCCTTCCCGCATCGACGATCCCGCAGCCTGGGAGTTCCGGCCCGTCACCCTCTCCGGCAGTTTCCTCAACGACAGGGAAATTCTGCTGATCGCCCGTCCGCACCAGGGGCGGGTCGGTTACGAGCTTCTTGTTCCGTTCCAGCGCGCGGACGGGGCCGGCATCGTGCTGGTCAACCGCGGTTTCGTACCCATGGACCTGCGCGATCCCGCTTCCCGCCCCGCCGGTCAGGTGAAGGGGGAGGTCAGCGTCAAGGGCATCGTCCGCCTGCCGCCGCAGGCCGGCCTGTTCCAGCCCGGCAACGGCACGCCGCAGCCGGGGACCGCCTGGATGCGGCCCGATCCGCCCGCCATGGCGGCGGCGCTGTCGCTGGACCGCGTGGCGCCCGTGGTGGTGGAGATGGTGCCCGGCCAAACCTTTAGCCCCCCGAACGCCGGCTTGACCGGTGCGCCGTCTGGCACCCTGGCGGGAATCGAACCGCGCGTGGACCTGCCGAACAACCATCTGCAGTATGCCTTGACCTGGTATGGGCTTGCGGTAACGCTCGCCGGGATCTACGTGCTGTCGCAGCGCAAGCGCGCCGACACCGGAACCGACGGACGATCCGATGACCGCATATCAGGAGCTTGAACGCCGCCATGCCCGCATCGCCGCCATCGGCGACGCGCTGGGCATTCTCGGCTGGGACACCCAGACGATCATGCCGGAGGGCGCCAACGACGGCCGGGCGGAGCAGACCGCCACCCTGTCGGTGATCGCGCACGAATTGGCGACCGATCCCCGCATGGCCGACCTGCTGGCCGAGGCGGAGACCGACACCGGCCTCGATCCCTGGCAGCGCGCCAACCTGCGCGAGATGCGCCGCCACCACATCCAGTCCACCGCCATCCCCGCCGATCTGGTGGAGGCGACCAGCAAGGCCGTGTCGGTCTGCGAGATGACATGGCGCGCCGCGCGGGCCGAAAGCGACTTCGCCAAGCTGCTGCCCTCGCTGACCGAGGTGCTGGCCCGTGTGCGCGAAGGGGCCGAGGCGATGGGCTCCGTCATGGGCATCAGCGCCTATGACGCGCTGCTCGACAGCCACGACCCCGGTGCGCGGGCGGAGCGGATCGACGCGCTGTTCGCCGACCTCTCTACCTTTCTGCCCGACTTGATCGGCCGCGTGCTCGACCGTCAGGCCGCCGTGCCGGCAGCGGTCGATCCGCAGGGGCCGTTCCCGGTTGAGAAGCAGCGCGAACTGGGCGTGCGGATGATGGAGCGGCTCGGCTTCGATTTCAGCCGCGGCCGGCTCGACGTGTCGCTCCATCCCTTCTGCGGCGGGGCGACCGGCGACGTGCGCATCACCACCCGCTATGACGAGGCGAACTTCACCGATGCGCTGATGGGCATCCTGCACGAGACCGGCCATGCCCTGTACGAGCAGAACCGTCCGCGCGCGTGGCTGGGCCAGCCGGTGGGCCAATCGCGCGGCATGGCTGTGCATGAGAGCCAGTCTCTGCTGATGGAGATGCAGGCCTGCCGTTCGCCGGAGTTCATCACATGGCTGGCTCCGGTGGTGCGCGAGACCTTCGGCGGGGAGGGGCCGGCCTGGGAGGCCGACAATCTGCGCCGGCTCTACAGCCGGGTCGAGCGCGGCTTCATCCGCGTCAATGCCGACGAGGTCACCTATCCGGCCCACATCATCCTGCGCTATCGCCTGGAAAAGGCATTGATCGCCGGCGACCTGACCTTGCCGGACCTGCCGGGCGCCTGGAACGACGGCATGGCGGAACTGGTGGGCGTCGTCCCGCCGAACGACCGGCTGGGCTGTCTGCAGGACATCCACTGGCCGGGCGGCGGCTGGGGCTATTTCCCAAGCTACACGCTGGGTGCCATGACCGCGGCCCAGCTGTTCGACGCCGCGCGCACCGCCGATCCGGAGATCGTGCCCGCCCTGTCACGCGGCGAGTTCGCGCCGCTGGTCGCTTGGTTGCGGGTGAATGTGCACGAGACCGGCTGCTTCCATGCCTCGGGCGACGAATTGCTGACGGCGGCGACCGGGCGGCCGCTCGACTCGTCGGTGTTCAAGCGGCATCTGGAACAGCGTTATCTCTGAGTCCGTGACCGCGGCCGGCCTTTCGGCGGGAGGGGCCGGCCCGGATTCCTATCCCTATACCGCGATCTGCGTGATCAGCGGCGTGTTCACCCCGGCGTCGGCGCGGCGATAGGCTTCGATGGCATCGGACCAGGGTTCGATGGTCAGTCCGCTGCCCATCGCTTCCTGGTGGATGCTTTGGGCGACATAGCCGGCGTTGGGAAGGGCGGTCAGCGGAACGGGACCGCCGCTGACCGGGCTGGAGTCGTCGGCGGTGGAACCGATCGTGAAGCCGCCTGCCGATCCGCCGGCACCCCGCGTGCGGGTGGCCGTCGAGTCGCCATCGGCACGGCCGCTTCCCTGCAGCGCATCGCCGGTGGCCTCGGTCCCTTCCTTGTTCCGCTTCCGCTCCTCCTCGCCGGGAATCCGGCGGATCGGCTGAACGGCCGAGGCATCGCTTGCCAGCATCTGACGCAGCTTCGCAACGCCGGAAGTGGGCATCGCGCTGGTCGGTGCGGGGAGGGCGGCCAGTCCGGACAAGTGGTCGAAACCTCAGGGTGGTGGGAAGGCGGGCGGCGGCATGGTCACGGCGGCCATGCGGCCGTTTCGATCTTGCACAAACCACACGTGATTCGAAACAGGGTAGTGGGACAAATGTTCCGAAATGCTTAAAATGTCCATTAAATGTCTCGAGGTTGCGACACCCTGACATCGACGAATGCTCGGCAGGACGGGAGTCGGCTGTTACAGTGGCTCGTTCGATTTCGGACCCGCGTAACGACGGATGGCGCGCCGACCTTGCCAGCCCAGATCCCCGATCTTCCGACGAACCTCTCCGTCACCGCCCGGACCATCGGGACGGATCCGTCCATCGGCGACGATCTGTCGGCGCTTGCGCTGGAGCAGATGGATCAGGGCGTGATCCTGGTCGATGCCGACCTCACCGTGAAGGTGATCAACGGCCCGCTCTATGAACTGTTCGGCCTGCCGCGGGGATTTATGCCGGGGGCCGACTATGCGCAAATGGTCCAGTTCCTGGCGCGCAACGGCGAATATGGTCCGGGTGATCCCGAGGCCATCGCTGCCCGCCAGCTGGAACGGGCACTGTGCGCCGATCCTCCCTTATACGAACATCGCCGACCCGACGGCGGGGTGCTGGAGGTTCGGACGCGGCGGACCACCGGCGGAGGTTTCATCCGCACCTATACCGACGTCACCGAGCGGCGCCGGGCGGAGGACGATCTTGCGAAGCAACGCCACCTGCTTCGCCTGACCCTGGAGAATATGGGTCAGGGCATCGTCCTGCTGGACCGCGACCTGCGCTACATCGCCTGGAACGGCCTTGCGCTCGACATACTGGGTGTGTCGGAGGAGGACATGCGCGGCAGGCCGCGTCTGCAGGACGTGATGCGCCACCAGATCGCCGGGCGGCTGGTGCATATGCCGGCCGGCTCCCCCGATTTCGGCGACGATCTTGAGGCCAAGACGGCCTATCTCATGGAGCGGATCGGCCAACCGGCGCGCGAATTCGTTTATGCCCGGCCTCAGGGCGATGGCCGCTTCATCGAAGTGCGGGTGGTGCCGCTTCCCGACGGCGGGCAGGTTCGCACCTTCACCGACATCACCGGCCGGGTCATCGCCGACGAGGCCGTGCGCCAGAGCCGGGAGATCCTGACCGGCGTCATCGACGCTATTCCCGCGCTGATCGACGTGAAGGACCGCGACGGCACCGTCCGGCTGACCAACCGCTTCTACCGCGAGACCTATGGTCCGGCCGAAGTCCCGCCTCCCGGTCCGCCTGCCGACCGTGCCGCCGCGCTGGACCGGCTGGTGGTGGAGAGCGGCCAGGGCGTGCCCTTTCACGAGGACCGTGCGCCCGACGGCGACGGGAGCTTGCGCGACTGGCTGACCACCAAGATGCCGCTGACCGACGAGGGGGGCGAAGTGACCCACATCGTCACCGTGGCGCTGGACATCACCGCCCGCAAGCGCGCCGAGGCCGAGCTGCGCGACGCCCAGGCCAGCCTGATCCAGGCGGAAAAGCTGGCTTCCCTGGCCCAGCTGGTCGCCGGCGTGGCGCATGAGGTGAACACCCCGATCGGCGTCACCCTGACCGCCATCTCCCACCTTGGCGAAGAGGTCGGCCGCATCCGCACCCTGTTCGAGGAGAACCGCATCCGACGCAGCGATTTCCAGGAATTCCTGGACGTTGCATGGGAATCGACGCGGATGATCCTGTCGAACGTGGAGCGCGCCACCGGCCTGATCCAGAGCTTCAAGCAGGTCGCCTCCGACCAGGCGAGCGGCGAGCGCCGTCCCTTCGACCTCGCCACCTACGTCGACGAGGTGCTGCTGAGCCTGCGCCCCCGCCTGCGCCGGACCCGCGTGACGGTGGAATTGGATATCCCTACCGGCCTGATCGTCGACGGCTATCCCGGCGCCTTCGCGCAGGTGCTGTCGAACCTGATCATCAACGCCCTGGTCCATGCCTATGACGAGGGCGAGACGGGCCGCATCCTGCTGTCCGCCCGCGAGCAGCCCGCCGGTTGGATCGAGATGCATTATGCCGACGACGGCAAGGGCATTCCTGCCGACATCCGGTCGCGCATCTTCGAACCCTTCTTCACCACCAAGCGCGGGATGGGCGCCAGCGGCCTCGGCCTCAGCATCTGCGCCAACATCATGACCGGCACCATGCGCGGCAGCATCGCGCTGGAGGACGGCGAGGGGAAGGGGACGCGCTTCGTGCTGCGGTTTCCGGTGGCGTAGGGAAAGCAGTCGGTCGGAGACCGGTATGGCGCCCGCTCGGTCTCTCTCCCCCCGTCAAGGCCACCGGGGCAGGGAACTTCCGAAGAGACTTAAAAGCGAATTGTCAGGTCCCCACCAATTCCTTGCGAATTCGCAATGCCACCCGCCGGTCATCATATTAGCATGTGCTCATATTCGAGGCCCGCTGCCGCTCACGGCGGCACCGCAATGGAGCACACACCATGGCGACCCACACCGACCTGAACGCCCCGGTCTATGAGCAGTTCAACCTCGGCATCTTCCTGATCGGGCTGCTCGCGGCGGCGTTGATGCTGCTGATCCTGCCCATCGGCTTCATCTTCCACCCCACCGTCATCCTTTATGCCGCGTTGCTCGGCACCGCGGTGTATTTCGGCGCGATCTGGATGATGACCGCCGGGGCCAAGCGAGGCTGATATGAAAGACGCCCTCCCCGCGGTTAAACGGGGAGGGCGTCTTCGCCTCACGTCATCTCACCGATCAGTCCGAGCCTTCACTCCGCCGCCAGCGGCTGCGGGGCGGCGACCGGGGCGCGGTAGGCCTCCAGAAGCTGGGCTTCCTTCGCCTTCGCCACTGACACGTTGCGGGCCTTCACCGGGCCGTAGCCGCGCATCTCCATCGGCAGCTTGGCGATCTCCACCGCCAGATCCAGCTTCTCGCGGGTCAGGCTGTGCAGGACCTCGCCCATCACCGCTTCATACTCGGCGATCAGCTGGCGTTCCTGGCGGCGCTCGGCGGTGCGGCCGAACGGGTCGAACCGGGTGCCGCGCAGGCGCTTGCCCTTGGCCAGCAGGCGCAGGGCGTGCAGCATCCACGGGCCGAAGGTCTTCTTCTTCGGCTCGCCCCCATCCTCCCCGGTCTCGCCCATCACCGGCGGGGCCATGTGGAAGGTCAGCTTCCAGTCGCCTTCGAACATGCGCGCCACATTCTCGACGAAGCCGGTGTCGGTGTAGAGCCGCGCCACCTCATACTCGTCCTTGTAGGCCATCAGCTTGAAGTGGGACCGGGCGACCGCCTCGGTCAGCACGGTGGAGCCGGGGACCTTCTGCTGCTCGATCCGGCGGGTCCAATCGACCAGCGCGTGATAGCGGGCGGCGTAGGCCGCGTCCTGGTAATCGACCAGGAAGCGGTGGCGGCGGTCGATCACCTCCTCCAGGCTGCCGGACTGGCGGCGCTGGTCGAGCAGCAGCGATTGCGCGGCCTGCACCGGCTCCTGGGGCTTTGCGGCGGCCTCGACGGATGCCAGATCGACGGCGGCGCGGCGGCCCCACTGGAAGGCGTCGAGGTTCAGCTTCACCGACACGCCGTTCAGTTCGATGGCCTTCAGGATCGAGTCCTCGCTCAGCGGGATCAGGCCCTTCTGCCAGGCATAGCCCATCAGGAACGGGTTGGCGTAGATGCTGTCGCCCAAGAGAGCGGTGGCGAGCTTCGTCGCATCGAAGGCATCGACATTGGCTTCGCCGCAGGCCTTGCGGATGTCGCCGACGAGATCGCGCACCGGGATCACCATGTCCGGCTTCTTGATGAAGTCGGCGGTGATGCTGTCATGGGTGTTGATCACGGCGCGGGTGCGGCCGGCGGTCATCTTCGACAGGCCGTCGCCCGCCGCCGCGACGATCAGGTCGCAGCCCAGCACCGCGTCGGCCCCGCCGGCGGCGATGCGGACGGAGTGGATGTCCTCCGGCGTGTTGGCGATGCGGATATGGCTGGTGACGGCGCCGCCCTTCTGCGCCAGCCCGGTCATGTCGAGAACGCCGACGCCCTTGCCCTCGATATGGGCGGCCATGCCCAGCAACGCGCCGATGGTGACGACGCCGGTGCCGCCGACGCCGGTGACGTAGAGGCCCCACGTCTTATCAAAGGTGGGAAGAGCGGGGGCGGGCAGGGCGGTGGCATCGGCCGATTTCGCGGCGGCCGGCTTCGGCTTGCGCAAGCTTCCGCCTTCCACCGTCACGAAGCTGGGGCAGAAGCCCTTGGTGCAGGAATAGTCCTTGTTGCAGCTGGACTGGTCGATCTGGCGCTTGCGGCCGAACTCGGTCTCCTGCGGGATCACCGAGACGCAGGACGACTTGGCGGAGCAGTCGCCGCAGCCTTCGCAGACCAGTTCGTTGATGACGACGCGCTTTGCCGGGTCCACCATCTTGCCGCGCTTGCGGCGGCGGCGCTTCTCGGTGGCGCAGGTCTGGTCATAGATCAGGACGCTGACGCCGGGGACCTCGCGCATCTCCTTCTGCACGCGGTCGAGGTCGTCGCGGTGCTCGACGTTGCTGTATTGCGGCAGGCCGTTGTTGATGCCGTATTTCTCCGGCTCGTCGGAGACGACCGTGATGCGCTGCACGCCCTCCGCCCGCAGGACACTGGCGATGGACTGCACCGTCAGCGTGCCGTCGAAGGGCTGGCCGCCGGTCATGGCGACCGCGTCGTTGAACAGGATCTTGTAGGTGATGTTCACCTTGGCGGCGATGGCCTGACGGATCGCCAGGATGCCGGAATGGAAATAGGTGCCGTCGCCGAGGTTGGCGAAGATGTGCTTCTCCTCGGTGAAGGCGGCCTGACCGACCCACGGCACGCCTTCGCCGCCCATCTGGGTGAAGGTGTCGGTCGAACGGTCCAGCCACGTCGCCATATAGTGGCAGCCGATGCCGCCGAGCGCGCGGCTGCCCTCCGGCACGACGGTGGAGGTGTTGTGCGGGCAGCCGGAGCAGAAGGTCGGCTTGCGCACCACGCGCGCCACATGGGCCTTCTGCTTCTCCTGCGCGTCGAGGAAGGCGATGCGACGGACGAGGTTCTCGTTGTCGATGAAGCGCTGCAGTCGGCGGCCGATCACCACGGCGATCTGGGCGGGGGTCAGCTCGCCGGCGCTGGGCAGGATCCACTCGCCCTGCTCGTCGAACTTGCCGACAACCTTCGGCCGGACGTCGGGATTCCAGTTGTACAGCTGTTCCTTCAACTGGTTCTCGATGACCGCGCGCTTCTCCTCCACCACGATGATCTCTTCCAGACCCTCGGCGAAGTGGCGGACGCCGTCGCGCTCCAGCGGCCAGGGCATGCCGACCTTGTAGACGGTGATGCCCCAGTCGGCAGCCATCTCCTCGGTGATGCCAAGCTCGTCGAAGGCCTGTCGGACGTCGAGATAGCTCTTGCCGGTGGTGACGATGCCGAAGCGCGGACGCGGGCTTTCCATCACCACCCGGTCCAGCTTGTTGGCACGCGCGAACGCCAGGGCGGCGTACAGCTTGTGCTTCATCAGCCGATATTCCTGCTCCAGCGGCGGGTCGGGCCAGCGGATGTTCAGCCCGCCGGCCGGCATCTCGAATTCGGTGGGGATGACGGGGAAGACACGGTGCGGATCGATGTAAACCGACGCCGAGGTGTCCACCGTCTCCGCAATCGTCTTCATGGCGATCCAGCAACCGGAATAGCGGCTCATCTGCCAGCCGATCAGGCCGTAATCCAGGATCTCCTGCACCCCCGAGGGGTTCAGCACCGGGATCATGGAGTGCATGTAGGCGTGTTCGGACTGATGCGGGAAGGTGGAGGATTTGCAGTTGTGGTCGTCGCCGGTCAGCACCAGCACGCCGCCATGCTTCGACGTGCCGGCGGCATTGGCATGCTTGAACACGTCGCCGGACCGGTCGACGCCGGGGCCCTTGCCGTACCACATGGCGAAGACGCCGTCATATTTGGCGCCCTTGAACATGCCGACCTGCTGGCTGCCCCAGACGGCGGTGGCGCCCAGTTCCTCGTTCACGCCGGGCTGGAACTGGATGTGGTTCTTTTCCAGGAACTTGCGGGCATTCCACAGATTCTGGTCGAAGCCGCCCAACGGCGAACCGCGATAGCCGGAGATGAAGCAGCCGGTGTTCAGCCCGGCAGCAAGGTCGCGCTGGCGCTGCATCATCGGCAGGCGCACCAGCGCCTGGGTGCCGGTGAGATAAACGCGGCCCTGTTCGAGCGCGTACTTGTCTTCGAGCGAGACAGTTGCCAGCGGTACGGTTGAGGCCGCCATTCTTCATTCCCTCCCATCGGTCGGCAGCCTGGCAAAATCCGGTGCGGAGTGCTGGGTCGCCGATTTGTTCGCTGGGCAAAAAGGTAATGAAGGCTGTCTTATATCGCAACGCCTGCTGCCGGCCGTCCTGCAAAAAGCAAGGAACGGCGCGGCAACCGGCGGTATTCCGTAACGGAGCGTATGGAAAGCCCTGCCTTGTGGAATTTCCTGCTCCGCTCCCTCTCGCCCAGACCCTCTCCAGACGATATGGGGGCGGACTCAGCGTCCCGTCAGGGGGGATTTGCCCGGAGGCGTCGGGCTGCCGCCCTCCGGCCAATTGCCGAAGTCGGTCTGGCCGCGGGCGGCCAGGGTGCGGACGCTGGCGCGCAGCGTGCGGATCAGGCACAGCGCCACCGCCATCGACTGCGTGCTGCCGTCGGAGCCCACCAGCCAGCGCAATGCCGCGGCATGAGCCTGCAGGGCGTCGACATAGCCCTCCACGTCCGGTTCCACCCAGGTGACGCAGGTGGACAGCGACGCGACGATCGACGACGCGGCGGAATCGCCGGCCGCAGCCAGCTGCAGGTCGGACAGCGCGTGACGCAGCCGGCTGCCGATGGGGTCGGGGCGGTCGATCGCCGCCTCCAGCTTGTCGATCGCCAGCATCAGCCGGACCCGCTTGGGATCGCTGCTGCGCAATGTTGCGGCACCCACGTCCGGCGGCGTTGCCGCGGGGGGTAGGGGCGTCGGAAGCGGCGGCGGCAATTGCGCCGCTCCCCCCGACGCCGGTCGCAGGGCGGCGGGCTGGGGGGCGGGCGGGGCGGAGCCGTCGGTGCGGCCTTCGTTGCGCGTTTCCGCTCCGCCGGTGCTGCCGCTGTTGCTGCGCGGTGCCGTTTCGCGGCGGTTCAGCACCGCGTCGATGCGACGGGCCAGCGTGGCGGCCGGCACCGGTTTCGCCAGAACGGAATCCGCTCCGGCATCCCAGGCGCTGCGCACGGTGGCGAGGTCGGCATTCGCCGTCAGCACGATGATCGGCATGGCGGGGCGCATGCTGTTTGCGGACTGGCGCACCCACTGGATCAGTTGGGCGCCGCCCACCGGTTCCATGACCCAATCCGTCACCATCAGGTCGAAGACCTCGCGGCGCAGCGCGTCCTTGGCCTCCTGGCCGTTGGCGACCGCGGTGATCTGGCCCACTCCCCAAAGCCCCAGCATGTCCTTCAACGCCCGCTGAAGCAGCGGATTGTCGTCGACAATCAGGATTTTGATGGGAGAGGCGGGGCGCTTCGTCATGGAGCGGTTCCAATGATGCGGCTGTGTCTTCCCCATATCCGCCTCGCCGGACCCGATTTCATGGAGGGGGACGGGTAACCGACCAATGAGACGTCGCCTGCACCCTTCGGCAGCCGGGGTTATCCCTGCCGTCCTTCGAAAGGGTTGGGTCACTGTGCGGGCACCCCTTTCGATGCCGGTCTCTCCCGGTCGTCATTTATATGAGAATACTCTGATGGGAATGGACGGGCCGCCGAACCGCTCCTATGATCCGGGTTCCTGGTCGTTTGTGAAAGGGCGGTACGATGGACGGCGGATGCTGTGGCGGTTCCTGTGGCGGCGGATCTCCCCGGCCGACAGGCGGGGCGGGCGACCTGAAGCACACCATGCGGATGTCGATGGTGGTGCATGGGCTGCTCGGCGCCCTGCTGCTTGCCACCGCCGATGCGACGCAGGCGGTTTCCCTGTGGGCGGCGGGACTGCTGGTGCTGAACCATGCGGCGACCAATGGGGTGGCGCTGGCCGGCATGGGCCATGCGCCGGAATGGCGTGCACGGCTGTCGGCCGTGCAGGGAGCGGCGTTGGCGGCTGCCGCGGTGGCGCTGGTGGTCGTGGCCGGACGCAGCATCGCCGGCATGGCGTTGCCCGACGTACCGCTCGCCAGCCTTGCCCTGCTGTTTGCCATCGGCGTGACGGTGACGGCCGCGACCCTGCTGTTCGCCGGCCGGAGCGGCACGCTGACCCTGCGGGCGATCTGGCTGTGTGCGCGCAAGGATGTAATGCCGTTGGCCGCCGGGCTGGTGGGGCTGGCGGCGAGTTGGCTTCTGCTGGACGGTGCGCCCGACGCGCTGGTCGGCGCCGGCGTGGCGGCGATGCTGCTGCCGACGGCGTGGGGACTGGTGCGTGGCGGGATGGTGGGTGCGGGTGGTTCCGTCCGGATGCGTTAGACCCCCACCCACCGCCCCCACCCACCGCCCCCACTCAAGACCGCTGCCGCAACCGCTCCAGCAGGGCCTTGGTCGCGAAGCCGTCCGGGATCTCCCCGATCGACGCCTGGAAGCGGCGCACCGCGTTGCGCGTGTTCGCTCCCACGATGCCGTCCGCCGCGCCCGGTTCCATGCCCAGCGACGCCAGCCGCTGTTGCAGGTCGATGCGCTCGTCCCGGCTCAGCGCCTGTTCCTCGCGCGGCCAGCCGCCCTGGACGCCGGGCTTGCCGGTCATGCGGTCGGCCAACAGGGCGACGGCCAGCGAATAGCTGGTCGACGGGTTATAGCGCATGATCGCGCGGAAATTGTCGCGCACCAGGAAGGCCGGGCCGCGATGGCCGGCCAGCACCAGGATCGCCGCCGGAGCGTCGCCCGCCAACTCGGTGCCGTCCAGCGGCACCACGCCCAGCCGGCGCCATTCCGACAGCGGCTTGGTGATGCTCAACTCGGCCTGGTCGTAAGGGAAGCCGTCCGGAAGCCGCACCTCCTGGCCCCAGGACTCGCCCTGCTTCCAGCCATTGGCGAGAACGAATTTGGCGGTGGAGGCCAGCACGTCCGGCATGCTTCCCCAGATGTCGCGGTGACCGTCGCCGTCCTCGTCCACCGCGTTGCGCAGGAAGACGGTCGGCATGAACTGGGTCTGGCCCATGGCCCCGGCCCAGGAGCCGGTCATCCGCTCCGGCGCGATGTCGCCGGAATCGAGGATGCGCAACGCCGCAAGCAGTTCCGAACGGAAATAGGCGGCGCGGCGGCCTTCGAAGGCCAGCGTCGTCAGCGCGTCGATGACGGAGAAGTTGCCGGTCGACTTGCCGAAATCGGACTCCACGCCCCAGAAGGCGACCAGGATTTCCCCCGGAACGCCGGTGCGGCGGGTGATGCGGGAAAGCAACGCCGCATGCTCCTGCAACCTCCGTCGGCCGTCCTGGACGCGCTTTTCATTCACGGCGCTGTCCAGATACTGCCACACTTGCCGGGTGAATTCGGGCTGGGACGAATCGAGCTCCACGACGCGGTCGGACAGCTTCACACGCTGGAAGGCGCGGTCGAAGGTCTGCGGACGAATGCCTTGCGACAGCGCTTCGGCGCGCAACGCCGCCAGCCATTCGGCGAAGGAGACGGACTGCTGGACGGTGGCCTGCGCCTGGACGGCGGAGGGTGCCGAGGCTCCGGTGGCGGCCGGGCCGCCCGCAACCGGGGCGGTGGCGCCGGTGCTCTGGCATCCGGCCATCAGCAGGGTGGCGAGAAGGAGGCGGGCGGGATGACGGAACGGAAGTCGCATGCGCTCGACCGTGATCGGAAGGGAAAGGCGGAGCGTGACCCTAGGACGGCCGGCCCCGCCGCTCAACCGCCAATTCACCGTCACCAGGGACGATGCCGCGGTTTGCATCCCAGCCGGTCCGCGGGCGTGCTTGCACGGGGAGCGGCGCGGTCCATATCTCTTTTCGTACCCATAGCTTCGCGGCCCTCGCCCGGCGGGTCTTCGTCCTTAGGGACCGCTTTCGCGTTGGGAAGCGGTACCCGGAGCACATGCCGGAACCCGCCCCGATCAGTCGCGTTGATTAGCTGCCGCTTCAATGAAGGGGCCGCCTTCTGCCACGGAACGCCAAAGGTGCCGACGCCATGAAAATCGTGATCTTCGGCTTGACCAACGGGTATCGCCACGACGGCGGCCACATGGTGCGGTGGCGAGCGCTGATCCAGGCGCTGGCGATCCGCGGCCATCGCGTGGTCGCGGTCGAACGCGCCGGCCCCGACGCGGCGACGACCTGGACCATCCCCGGCGGCGACGTCCTGTCCTATGCCGATTGGGATGCCGTGGCGGTGGACGCGGCGGCGCAGGCCGACGATGCCGGCGTGGCGCTGGTGGTGGCGCACGGGCCGGATGCCCGCGCCGCGGCCAACCTCGTCCGCAACTCGAAGGCCGTGCGCCGTGCGCTCTACGATCCGGAGGCTCCGGTCAGCCTGACGGCGCTGGAGGCTGGGGAGACCGTGGACCATCTGCCGGCGGACGGGCTGGGCGGCTTCGACATGGTCCTCGCCTCCTGCGGCGGGCCGGCGCTGGAGCGTTATCGGGCCAAGGCGGGTGCGGAGGCGGTGGCGCCGCTCTATCCCTGGATCGTGCCGGAGGCGGACAAGCCCGGCGACTTCAAGCGGGAATATCTGGGCGACCTCTGCTGCATCGTCGCCGGTCCCGACGGCATTCGCGAGGGGCTGGGGAACTTCTTCATCGATCCGGCGCAACGGCTGACCCGGCGCCGCTTCGTGCTGGTGGGCACCGATCTGCCGGATGGGGTGCCGCGCGCCTCCAACGTCTTGACCTTTCCGGACCTCGACCCGGCCGAGCACGCCGATGTCCTGGCTTCCGCCAGCCTGGCGCTGACGCTGGCACGCGATGACGAGCGCAGGATCGGCTGGTGCCCGTCCGACCGGCTGTTCCTGGCCGCTGCCTGCGGTGCCGCGATCGTCGCCGACCAGTGGGAGGGGCTGGACAGCTTTTTCGAGCCCGGCCGGGAGATCCTGGTCGCCGCCCAGACCGACGACGTGACCACGGCGATGATGCTGCCGCGCAACCACCTGACCGACCTGGGCCGGCGGGCACGCAAGCGGGTGCTGGCCGAACACAGCGCCGAACGGCGGGTGCAGGAACTGCGCAGCATACTGGACCTGAAGGGCGGCGGCGACGACTGACCTGCCCGGCCGCGGCCACGGAGCAGCAGCTATGAGGATGCGGAAAGACGGGGAGCGGGCTATGGTCCGCTCCCTTTCTTTCTGCCAACCGGAGAACCTGCCGCCGATGCCGACCGTCACCATCCGCCCCGCCGTCGAGGCCGATTGCGCCACCATCCTGCGGTTCGTCCGTGAACTGGCCGAGTTCGAGCGCGAGGCCGACGCGGTCAAGGCCACGGAGGAGGATTTCCGCCGGGACGGCTGGGGAGAACAGCCGGTGTTCGAGGCGCTGATCGCCGAACTGGACGGTGCGCCGGTCGGGTTTGCCCTGACCTTCCGGAATTTCTCCACCTGGGAAGGGCGGCCCGGCCTGTATGTCGAGGACCTCTACGTCACGCCGGATGCCCGCCGCTATGGCGTCGGCCGCAAGCTGTTGGCCGCGGTGGCCCAACGCGCGGTGGAGCGCGGCTACCGTCGTGTGGATCTGAGTGTCCTGGACTGGAACCCGGCGCGTGGCTTCTACGACCGGGTGGGCTTCCGCCAGATGAAGGAATGGCTTCCCTACCGGCTGACCGGCGACGCGCTGTCGGCGCTGGCGGCAGAAGGGGACGCTGAGGCCTGACCGTCCAGACGGGACGGGCCGTCCGGAATGACCAGGGATCAGGCGGCGCGGTTCAGTGCGGACGCGCCGATGATCTCGGCATAGTCGGCGCGTTCATTGCGCAGGTTGGACAGAAGATCGACAAGACTGTCGCGGACGAACGCATCGTCCTGTTCCACGATGGTGTCTTGGGTCAACCGAATGAACTGGTCGAGAAGCGCGATGTGAGCCGCAGAGGATGCGTTGATCTTCTTCGAGTTGACGGCGCCGATCATGTAAATCTCCCTTGGCCTGAGCGTTCCCGATGGACTTATTAAGCCGTCGGGCCGGTTAAGGACTTCCTAACAGGGCTATGCTGCAGGTCGTATCTTCGGGGGTACTTCCGATCTTTGGTAATGGTACTATGACCACTCCAATGAGGTACCCCATAAGCCTAATGCGATGGCCCGAAACCTGCGGCTTTGTATCCCTATCGGATGTCCCGGCGCGTGCCGTGTTCCATGACAACACGCAACGCTATGTCCAGTTTCTCAGAGCGCCCGGGGAATTGGTGGGAGAGACTACCGAAGGGTGCATTCCTTGCAACCCATTGGGTTAGGTACAAACCCCTGAAAATGTTGACGCTTCTTCCGGCGGCGACATCATTGGACGGTCGTGACCCGGTCGTGCACAGGTTGGCCGAGCCATTTTCCGACTGCGGACGGTTCCAATATTCCGCAGTCGGATCAATGGGTAAGCAGGCTTTTTCTAGCGGCGGAACTGCTGTCGGGAAACGACCGGCCTCAGGCGGCGCGCCGTGCATCCATCCGGTCGCGGGCGTCGGCGCGCTCCAGCGCACGGGCGACAAGATCGTCGAACAATCCGCC
Organism: Azospirillum sp.; assembly: GCF_035628975.1. Lineage (GTDB taxonomy): Bacteria > Pseudomonadota > Alphaproteobacteria > Azospirillales > Azospirillaceae > Azospirillum. Next base: position 33,291 of record NZ_DASPIS010000122.1, read on the forward strand.
GATCGGCGCGTCGAGCACCGCCGTCCGGCTGGCGAGCATCGGTCCTTCCATCAGGATCGATCCTTCCTCCCCCGGGCCGAGAACGCGCCAGCCGCGGCTCTTCATCTCCGCAACGCGCGTCCGGGCAATGAACGCGCGGACATGGTCCGGTGCAAGATCGTCCATTCCGTCCCCCATTCGCTTTGATGGCCGACGTCACGCCGGCCTCTCGGTTCACCAGGAAAGCGTACGGAAGAAACGCGAACGCAACAAGAACAAATTCGGGGAAATAGCGAGGATTTCTGCCGAGTCGCTCACGCTCATGCTTGCTATGCCCTCGGCGTCCCTTGCCGTCGGGGCCATCGCCTCAAAGATCAGGCGGGGCGGCGGCGATTGCAACCCGTCCCACCCGTGACCAAAAGCGGCGATCAGGAAAGGTCCAGCCATGAGCGGCGTCCGCACCGAAACCGACAGCTTCGGCCCCATCGAAGTTCCGGCCGACCGTTACTGGGGCGCGCAGACCCAGCGCTCCCTCCAGAATTTCCGCATCGGCGGGGAGCGCATGCCGGCCCCGCTGGTCCGCGCGCTGGGCATCCAGAAGCGTGCCGCGGCGGCGGCCAACATGAAGCTGGGCGTTCTCGACCCGAATCTGGGTGCGGCCATCATGGCCGCGGCCGACGAGGTGATCGACGGCCGGCTGGCCGATCACTTCCCGCTGGTGGTCTGGCAGACCGGCTCCGGCACCCAGACCAACATGAACGCCAACGAGGTGATCGCCAATCGCGCCATCGAGCAACTCGGCGGCACCATGGGGTCGAAGACGCCGATCCACCCCAACGATCACGTCAACATGGGGCAGTCGTCCAACGACAGCTTCCCCACCGCCATGCACATCGCAGCCGCCGACGAGATCGTCCGCAGCCTGATCCCGGCACTGGAGCATCTGCGCACCGCGCTGGACGCCAAGGCCGACGCCTTCCAGGATATCGTCAAGATCGGCCGCACCCATCTGCAGGATGCCACCCCGCTGACGCTGGGGCAGGAATTCTCCGGCTATGCGGCGCAGGTGTCCTACGGCATCGGCCGGGTGAAGGGATCGCTGCCGCAGCTCTACCGGCTGGCCCAGGGCGGTACGGCGGTCGGCACCGGGCTGAACGCCAAGCCGGGCTTCGCCGAGGCCTTCGCGGAGGAGGTCGCGGCCTTCACCGGCCTTCCCTTCGTCACGGCGGAAAACAAGTTCGAGGCACTGGCGACGCATGACTCGCTGGTCGACGTTCACGGACACCTGAACACGCTGGCCGTGTCGCTGATGAAGATCGCCAACGACATCCGGTTGCTTGGCTCCGGCCCGCGGTCGGGCATCGGCGAGCTTTCCCTGCCGGAGAACGAGCCTGGCTCCTCCATCATGCCCGGCAAGGTCAACCCGACCCAGTCGGAAGCGATGACCATGGTCTGCGCCCAGGTGATGGGCAACCACACCACGGTCACCGTGGCCGGCGCCACCGGCCATTTCGAGCTGAACGTGTTCAAGCCGGTGATCGCCTACAACGTCCTGCAATCGATCCGCCTGCTGACCGACGCGGCGATGAGCTTCACCGACAACTGCGTCATCGGGATCGAAGCAAACCGCGACCGGATCGCCAAGCTGGTGTCCGACAGCCTGATGCTGGTGACTGCGCTGAACCCGCATATCGGCTATGACGCCGCGGCGAAGATCGCCAAGAAGGCCCACAAGGAAGGGACAAGCCTAAAGGAGGCCGGACGGGAACTCGGACTCCTGACGGATGAGCAATTCGATCAATGGGTTCGCCCCGAACGGATGGTTGGTCCCGGCTAAGCTTGGGGTTAGGGTGGGGGTGTCCATCCCGGCCGTTCCGGCCTTCCTCTGACCACCCCCATCCTGCAAACCGATGCGTGCGTGACCATGAAGAAGCGTTCGGTACTGATTGCCGGCCATCCCACAAGCGTTTCCCTCGAAGAAGAATTTTGGGACGCCCTGAAGTCGGTGGCGCAGGCGCGCGGCCTGTCGGTGAATGCCCTGATCGAGGAAATCGACCAGACGCGCACCGGCAACCTGTCCAGCGCCATCCGCGTCCATGTGTTGAAAGCGGTGCAGGGGCGTGGGCCGGGGGAGGGATGACGCAGGCGCCAAGATGCCCTGCATCCTCCAATGGACACCCGCCCGCGGCGGGCGTACACGGTGCGGGCTTTCCGCCACCTGACGCGATGCCGCCACCATGCCGCCCGATGCCTCCACGCTCGACATCATCGCCTTCGTCTGGTTCGTCGGCTCCTGGGTCGGCTTCACCGTCATCCAGGATCATCTGCTGTCCGGCCGAAACGTGGTCAACCAGCATCTGAAGATCGTGCGCCGTCACTGGATCGAGCGGATGCTGGAACGCGAGAATCGCATCATGGATTCGCAGCTGGTCGGCCACACCATGCACAGCTGCACCTTCTTCGCCTCCACCAACATGCTGGTGCTGGCCGGCCTGATCGGGTCCTTCGGTGCGGCGGAGCGGGCGCAGCAGCTGGTGTCCAACCTGTCCTTCACCGTCCAGACCTCGCATCAGCTGTTCGAGATCAAGATGCTGCTGATGGTGGTGATCTTCACCTTCGGCTTCTTCAAGTTCACCTGGGCGCTGCGCCAGTACAATTACTGCTGTGCCCTGATCGGTTCGGCCCCGATGCCGCCGGTTCGCCCCGAGGACCGCAAGGCCATTGCCGAGACCATCGGCGAGGCGCTGACCCTGGCCATCACCGCGCTGAACGGCGGCATGCGCGCCTATTACTTCGCGCTGGCGGCGCTCGCCTGGATCATCGGTCCGATTCCCCTGATCGCGGCCAGCAGCGGCGTCATTCTGGTTCTTACCCGCCGTCAGGCATTTTCCGCCACGGAGAAGGTGATCCGCATCCAAACCGACTGGTTGAAGAGAAATGATTCAATCAATTAAGAATAACAAATAAAATGCTATTCTGTTTTATCGTCGTGCGACCAAATATCCTCTACCTGATGGCGAGTTGCGGTGGTTAGTGTTACCGCCATGTGACGGATCGCGCCGCGAATGCCGGGGCGGTAAAGAGGAAGATGAGGGCGACGATGGACGCCAACACCGCGATGAGCATCATGGAATCGCTGGACCAGGCGGAGGATCTGCTGCGCCGCATGCGGCTGCGCGATGGCTATGCCGGCAACGATATGCTCGCCCGCAACCGTGAACTTCTGGACGCCGCCCGCCGCCGTCTCGAACAGGTCCACAGCATCGCGGGAATGGACGCCCTGGACAATTGCCCCAACTGTCGGGTTCCGCTGCCTGCCTGAGAGGCCGCTTGGCCAGCCGGCGCAGCCAGCGGAGGACACCACCGGCGGTCATCGTCAGCGACTGCTGGTGTCACCCTTTCAGCAGAATCTTTCCGCCGCTGCGCACCCGGGACCAATCCTTGGCAAAATAAGCGAAGTCGCGGGATGGCCGGCTGAACAGAAAACCCTGGGCCAGCGACACGCCGAGGTCGGTCAGCAAGCCTGCATGCACCGGTTCCTCCACCTGCTCGCCGATCAGTTCCAATCCCAGTTGGCGGCAGACGTCCACCATGGAGCGCAGCATCGCCATGTCGCGCGGGCTGTTGACCGCGCCGCGGACGAACTTGCCGTCGATCTTGGCATAGTCGGCCTGGATGCCGTAGAGCGACTGGAAGCTGGTCGATCCCGCCCCGACATCGTCCAGGCAGATGCGGAACCCAACCTGGCGCAACTTCTGCAAAACGTCGTTGAGCTTGGCGATGTCGGTGACGACCACGGTTTCCGTAACCTCGATCAGCAGTTTGGCGGCCAGATCGCCATAAGGGGCGACGACCGACTGGAACTGCTTGAGGAAGATCGGGCTCATCAGCGTCTTGGCCGACAGGTTGATCGCCACGTCCGGCAGCTTCGGTTCCTTGCGGAACTCCTTCAGCGTGTCGAGCACCGTCTGGGTCAGCAGCAGGTCGAAATCATAGATCAGCCCGACATCCTCGGCGAAGGTGATGAAGTCGGCCGGAGAACTCGTTCCCTCCACGCGGGTCAGCGCCTCCAGGTGGTGAACGGCGCCGGTGGCGATATCGACGATGGGCTGATAGACGACGATGAAATCGCGGTTGTCGATGGTGGCGCGCAGTTGTCCGATCCGTTCCACCGCACCCGCCATCAGGCGGTTGGCCCCGTCCTCCAAGCTGGAGATGGTGAACTCCCCGCCCTGGGCGGAGGCGAAGGCCTGGACGGTATAGACCAGGGCGCGGGCGGCATCGGCGGGGTCCAGCCGGTCGTCGGCCATGTCCAGGGTCCAGGACCGGATGCCGCCGGGCAGGGCACCCCCCGCCGCCTCGATGAGCTGGGCGATGTGTCCCTGCACCTCGTGCCCGTCGATGTCCGCGGCATGGACGATGCCATAGCGGTCGCTGCCCAATTGGCCTGCGCTGTCCCCATCGGCGGAAATGCCGCGCAGATAGGCGTCGATGCCGTCGCGCACCTCGGCCGCCGCCCCTTCCGGCATGGCGTCGACCATCGCCTGCAGCCCTTCGACCAGCAGCAGCGTCAGTCCCTGGTCCACCCCCTTCTCGCGGGCTGCGAGGAGCCGCTCCTCGAGGATGCCGGCGAAGCCGGTCTGGTCGAGCAGTTCACCCTGCACCGGAGGTCCTGCGGAGCCGGTTCGCGGCGGTACGGTCAGCAGTATGGTCAGGAACAGCGACCCCGGACAGGAATCGAGCCGGCAGCCGCCCAGGAGGGCCGGAAACTGCTGCCCGTCGAAGGCCTGGAACAGAACGCGCGACGGCTTGATCCGCGCCTTGTCCCGGATGCGCTCGAACAGGACATGGACGTATTTGCGGTCGCCAGGGGCCACAACCTCCATCAGGTTGGAGCCCACCAGCCCACCAACCTCACCCTTGGTCAGGCGGCAGCGGGCGCCGGCGGAAAACAGGATGTTGCCTTGAGCATCCGTCTCGATCAGCAGATCGGCGGCGGCGAAGGCAAAGCCGACGAAACGGTCCCGGTCGCGGCTGGACTGAGTCCGGCGCGGTCCAAGCGGACCGGCCACCGGGGTCACGACCGGGCCGATCACCGGAGTGGAGCGTCGTGCATTGTCCTGCGCCAGGGGCATCGTCATGCGGCTACAAACTATATCAAAGTTTAGAGAGTTTCGGCGGGAATGTGACGTAGAGTAACCAATGTTGACATAGGTTAAAAGCCCGCCGGTGGCGGATGACCTTCGGCACATGGATACGCGACAATTTGTGACAGCTCTGCCGCGATCATGAGTAAACCGGTATGGCCACTCACCCTTCATTTAAAAGGGGGAGTTGTCTCCTGCGCAGATGCGGGCATTCATTCCGGCCATGCAACAAACGGGCGGGGGAGGCGGAGGAACGCCGCAGGGCAAAAGAAAAAGCCCCGCACGCCATGGAGTTGCGGGGCTTTGCTCAATCCGGTGAAAGGAACGTCAGCGGCGCGGGAACAGCCGGTTGACATGGCCCATCTTGCGGCCGGGCCGCGCTTCCGCCTTGCCGTACAGGTGCAGGCGGGCGCCGGGTTCGGCCAGCAGTTCCGGCCAGCGCAGCACGTCGTCGCCGATCAGGTTGGTCATCTCGGCATCGGCGACGCGCTCCACCGACCCCAGCGGCAGGCCACAGACCGCGCGCACCAACTGCTCGAACTGGCAGGCGGCGCAGGCATCCATGGTCCAGTGGCCGGAATTGTGCGGGCGCGGCGCCATTTCGTTGACCAGGACGCCACCGTCCGCGGTGACGAACATCTCCACCGCCAGGACGCCGACGAGATCCAGTGCTTCGGCGATGCGCCGGGCTATGCGGTCCGTTTCCGCCGCCGTCGCCGCAGAAACCTTGTCGGATGAGGCGGGGGCGATGGTGACGTCGAGAATGCCGTCCTTGTGCCGGTTCTCCACTGCCGGATAAGCGACCATCGCGCCGTCGGCACCGCGGGCGACGATCACCGACACCTCGCAGGCGAAGGTGACGAAGCCCTCGACGATGCCCTCGACGCCGGGCTTTCCGCCGCCGATGGCGTTCCAGGCTGCTGCCGGGTCGCTGCCGGCTTCGAGCCGCGCCTGCCCCTTCCCGTCATAACCGAGGCGGGTGGATTTCAGGACGCAACGCGGGCCGATCTCCGCCACCGCACGGGCGACCTCGTCGGCGCCGTTCGCGGCGCGCCAGGGCGCCGTCGCGATGCCCAGCCGGTTGACGAAGCTCTTCTCCGCGATGCGGTCCTGCGCCACCGACAGCACGTTGGGGCCGGGATGCAGGTTGGTGAAGCGGCGCAGATGCTCCGCCGTCGCCACCGGGACGTTCTCCCACTCCAGCGTCACCACGTCGACGGAGCGGGCAAAGCGTTCCAGCGCGTCCAGGTCGTCCCAATCGGCGACGGTCGCCGCGGCGCTGACCTGCGCCGCCGGGCTTTCCGCCGCATCGGGGGCATAGACATGGGTCTTGTAGCCCAGCCGGGCCGCGGCCAACGCCGTCATCCGGCCGAGCTGCCCGGCACCCAGCATGCCGATGGTGGAACCGGGGGCGAGACGGGGCAGGGCGGTGCCCTTCGGATTGCCGGTCATGGCGGTAGGGCCTTCTCGCTGTCAGGTCGGGTCGTCGACGGGCGCGTCGGCCACCGCCGCGGTCTGGCGCGCGCGCCAGCCGTCAAGCGCCTCGGCCACCGCCGGATCCATCAGGGCGATGACCGAGCCGGCCAGCAGGGCGGCGTTGATGGCGCCGGCCTTGCCGATGGCCAGCGTGCCGACCGGGACGCCGCCCGGCATCTGGACGATGGACAGCAGGCTGTCCATGCCCTTCAGCGCGTGGCTTTCCACCGGAACGCCGAAGACCGGCAGCGGCGTCATCGACGCGGCCATGCCCGGCAGGTGGGCGGCGCCGCCGGCCCCGGCGATCACCACCTTCAGCCCGCGCATCTTGGCGGTGGTGGCGTACTCGACCAGCCGATGGGGCGTGCGGTGGGCGGAAACGATGCGGACCTCGTGCGGGATCCCCAGCGCGGCGAGGGTGTCGGCGGCGTGTTTCATGGTGGTCCAGTCCGACTGGCTGCCCATGATGATGCCGACCAGCGGCTGAACGCCTTCGGCCGCGATGTCGTTGGCCGGAACGGCGCTGTTCGGGGAGTGTTCGGCGGACACGGCGTTGCGCTTTCCTCAAGGTCCGGAAAGCGGCGCATTATAGGTGGAGTCGGGCCGCTGTCCAGAGCCGGCGCCGGCCCGCGGCCGGTCGCGTGGCGAATCCATCCCCTCCGCTGCGACATCCCGGCCCTTCCGGTGGAACATGGTTCCACTTATGGTGCCGTCCTATATGAACTGGATAGACCCTAGGCAATTCCGGACCGGACCCATCGCATGACCGACACCGTTCCCAGCGAAGACCAGCGCAACGAGCACCGCGACATCCGCACCGCCATGGCGGAGGAACGGATGGCCACCGTCGGCATCAATGAGGCGTCGATCGAAACGCTGGTGCGGACCTTCTACGGCAAGATCATGAAGGATGACGTGCTGGGGCCCATCTTCGGCCGGGCCATCACCGATTGGGAACCGCACCTGCGCAAGATGATGGATTTCTGGTCGTCCATTGCCCTGCTGACCCAGCGCTACGACGGGCGGCCGATGCCGGTCCACATCTCGCTGGGGCTGGAGCCGCAGCATTTCGAACGCTGGTTGGGCCTGTTCCGCGAGACCGCCCACGAACTCTTCCCGCCCGACGGCGCCGCCTTCCTGATCGGCAAGGCGGAGAACATCGCCCGCAGCTTCCAGATGGGCATCCAGTTCTTCACGGTGCCGAAGAAGGGATGAGGGCGAATTTGATGCCCTCTTCCACAGTGGGGGAGGGCATGCCTACGCGATGATATCCGGCAGGAGCCGGCTTTCCAGGACCATGATCTGGTCCTTCAGCATCAGCTTGCGCTTCTTCAGCCGCTGCATCTGCAGCTGGTCGTAGGGCGCGCGTTCGGCGAGCCGGGCGATGACGTCGTCCAGGTCGCGGTGCTCGCTGCGCAAGCTCGCCAGCTTTTCCTTCAAAATCTCTTGCTCGTTCATCGCGCCCGTAGGAAGTGGCCGTTGCCCCGGATGGGTCGGGGGTGCTCTTGCGGGTGGCCCTTTGGCTGGGCGGGCCGCACTATACCAGATTTCCGGCGGGACGGCACCGTCAAACCACCGGTTTCGTCCTTTGGCCATGAGGAGCGCGGCGATCGTCCGGCGGGGGCATTCCACCTTTGCGGATGCGGGCAACGATTGCGGGAAATGCCTGTTCCGGTAACATGGTGGTTGATTTCAACAAACAGGCGAACGGGACGGGAACCCCTCAATGACTGCCCCAAAGAAAGCCGGCAAGCGCATCGGCATCCTGACCAGCGGCGGCGACTGCGCCGGGCTGAACGCCGTCATCCGTGCGGTGGTCCACCGGGCCACCGGCTATGGCTGGCAGGTGCTGGGCATCAAGGAAGGCACCCAGGGCCTGCTGCAGCGCCCGGTGCAGTACCAGACGCTCGACCTCGGTTCCGTCGACGGCCACATGATGCGTCAGGGCGGCACCATCCTGGGCACGACCAACCGCGGTGATCCCTTCGCCTATCCGATGCCCGACGGCACGCTGAAGGACCGGTCGGACGAGATCATCGGCGGCTACCGCGAACTCGGCCTGGACGCCCTGATCGGCATCGGCGGCGACGGCAGCTTCGCCATCCTGCACAAGCTGGCGCAGAAGGGCGGCTTCCCGATGGTGGGCGTGCCCAAGACCATCGACAACGACCTGGGCAAGACCGAGGTGTCGGTCGGCTACGACACCGCCGTCGCCGTGGCGGTGGAGGCGCTCGACCGCCTGCAGCCGACCGCGGCCAGCCACCACCGCGTCATGGTGCTGGAGGTGATGGGCCGCGACGCCGGCCACATCGCGCTGGCGGCCGGAATCGCCGGCGGAGCCGACGTGATCCTGATTCCGGAAATCGCCTATTCCATCGAGAGCATCGCGGCGAAGATCCAGGATGTCCGCAATACCGGCCGCAACTTCGCCCTGGTCGTGGTGTCGGAGGCGGTGAAGACGCTGGAGGGCACCGGAGTCAAGAAGGTGCTGCAGGGCGGCGAGAAGCGCTATGGCGGCATCGGCGACTACATCGGCGAGAAGATCGCCGACGCCACCGGTGCCGAGACTCGCGTCACCGTTCTGGGCCATGTCCAGCGCGGCAGCATGCCCAGCCCGCGCGACCGGCTGATCGCGTCCGCCTTCGGCGTCCACGCCGTCGACCTGATCGCGGAGGGCAAGTTCAACCGCATGGTCGCCTGGTCGAATCGCGGCGTCATCGACGTGCCGATCACCGAGGCGATCGAACATTACTCCTGCGTCGAACTCGACGGGGCGCTGGTCAAGACCGCCCGCGGCCTGAACATCAGCTTCGGCGATTGAGCGGGACGGTGAACCCGTTCTGGGACTTCTCCCTGGCCGTCTACGGGCGGCCGGGGGTTCCAGCCCTTTGCCTGTCGTTGCAGGACCGGCGCGGGGTGGACGTCAATGTGCTGCTGTTCGCCGCCTGGGCTGGGCTGGAGTGCGGCGTCCGCCTGTCCGAGGCCGAGCTTGCCCGCATCGATTCGGCAGTTTCCGGCTGGCGGGAGGAGGTCGTTCGCCCCTTGCGCGCCCTGCGCCGCCGCGCCAAGGATGAGGACGACGCATTCTACCGCCGCATGAAGGCCGCGGAACTGGAGGCCGAGCGTGTCCAGCAGGACCGGCTGTTCGTCGCCGCCGGGTTCATGCCGCGGCCGGGCGGCAGCGCGGAGTTGGCCGCCCGGAACATGGCGCTGCTGGTGTCGGGCGGCGATCCGGCACTGGACGAACTGGCGGGGGTGCTGGCCGGCCGCTGAGCGACTGCCCCGTCATCCTACCGGTTCAGGATCAGTTCGTTCGGATCGCGCACCGTGTCCGACACCAGAGCGGGTTTGCCGGCATAGAAGGCGCTGCAGCGCTTGCCGCTGACCAGTCGGGTCAGCGCTGCCTCCCACTCGCGGCCCTTGGGACCGATGATTCGCAGCTTCAACTGGTCGACCAGCGGGAAGACCTTGAACTGATCGATCTCGATCGGCTCGGAGGTCACGGTGGTGAAGGCCTCCTGCTTCAGGGTCAGGGTCTTGCCGTTGATTTCCAGCGTGATGTCCTGCGCCCACGGGCAGCCGTTCGGCTTCGCGCCTTCGCTGGCAATCGCTGGTGCCGTTCCGCCGACGCACAGCGAGAGTATGAGGGCCGCGGCGGCAAGAACGCGCGTCCGGCAGGCGCCGTGTCTGGAAAAGGCCCGGGCTTGGCGCGAGGTCATGATCCGCTCCTTGGAAAACGGCGCGGACAATAGCGATGCATCAGTCTCATGACAATCCAGGGAAAATCCCGATTCTGTGACCGTTTGCGACGATTGGCGACGGTGCCCGACTGGACTGGTGCCGCCGCCGCGGCGCATGATCCGAAACACCGCCGACCCCCGCCAACCCGCAAGAGTCCCGATGGTCACTTTGTCGCAGGCCCTGCAGATCGCACTCGACCACCATCAGGCGGGCCGGGTGGCGGAGGCGGAAGATATCTACCGCCGGATCCTTGGCGCCGACCCGGAATATGCCGATGCCATGCAGCTTCTGGGCGTCCTGGCCGCACAGACAGGACAAATGGAGGCGGCGGTGCGGCGGCTTCGCCTCGCGGTGGCATTGTGCCCTGATTCCGCAGGCGGCTGGTCCAACCTCGCCGGGGCCGAGCAGTCGGCGGGCGCCGTGGAGCGGGCGGTGCGGCTCTATGGCCGGGCGCTGTGCCTGATGCCGGAGTTGGCCGATGCCCATGCCAGCCGGTCCGCGGCCCTGCGCAGGCTTGGGCGGCATGATGCGGCGCTGGCGGCCGCCGCTGTGGCGTCGAGTCTGGCGCCGGATCATGCCGACGCGCTGGCCAACCGGGCGGCGGCGCTTCTGTCGCACGGCGAGGCCCAGGCGTCGGAAACCTGCGCACGCCGGTCGCTGCGCCTGAATGGACGGTCAGCCGTGGCTCACGCAACCTTGGCCGCCGCTCTCGCCGCGCAACGCCGCTGGACCGATGCCGAAGCGGCGGCCCGCGACTCGCTGACGGCCGACCGCAACCTCGGCGAGGCATGGGAGGTGTTGGGCGCGGTGCTGGCGAAGCTCGGGCGCTTTCCCGAATCGCTGGACGCCTTCGCCAATGCCGCGCGCCTGCGGCCCGGTCCTTCGCTGTGGGCGGCCCGCGGCACCGCGCTGATCGCCATGGCCCGGCCGGATGACGCCGCCGCCGAGTTCGAGCGCGCGCTGGCCGACCGGCCGCAGGATGCCGGGCTGCACTGGAACCTCGGATTTGCCCGGCTGATGGCCGGTGACTATGCCGGAGGCTGGCCGGAGTTCGAGTGGCGCCGCCACGACGAGCGTGCCGAGCCGCCCTGGCGTCGCTTCTCCCAACCGACATGGCGGGGGGAGGCATTGGAGGGCCGGACCATCCTGCTCTATGCCGAACAGGGACTGGGCGACACGCTGCAGTTCCTGCGCTATGTCCCGCTGGTGGCCGCCCGCAGCGGCCGGGTGGTTCTGGAGGTTCAGCCGTCCCTGCTGCCGCTGACGGCGGGGGTGGACGGACCGGCCCAGGTGATCGCGCGCGGCGACCCGCTGCCGCCCTTCGATCTGGAATGCCCGCTGATGAGCCTGCCGCGCGCCTTCGGCACGGTGTCGGACGACGTGCCGGCGACCGTTCCCTATCTGCGGGCCGATCCGGCGCGTGTCGCAGTGTGGCGCGAGCGCCTTGCGGCGGGAGAGGGGCTGCGGGTCGGCCTTGTCTGGGCGGGCAACCCGCGTTTTCCCGGCGATGACCAGCGCTCTCCCCGGCTGGCCAGTTTGCGCGGGCTGTTGGATGTGCCGGGCTGCCGCTTCTTCGGGTTGCAGATGGGACCGGGGCGGGCCGATCTCACGCAAGCGGCTTTGCCGGACGGCTTCACCGATCTGGCCCCGGAGATCGCCGATTTCGCCGATACGGCGGCGATCATGAGAAATCTGGATTTGGTGGTGTCGTCCTGCACCGGACCGGCGCATCTGGCCGGGGCGCTCGGCGTTCCGCTTTGGGTGGCGCTGCCCTTCTCCGCCGACTGGCGCTGGATGGCCGGCCGCGACGACAGCCCATGGTATCCGACCGCCCGCCTGTTCCGGCAGCCGGCGCCCGGCGACTGGAGGTCAGTCGCCGGGCGCATGGCCGCCGAACTGTCGGTTCTGGCTCAACGCTTGATGCCGTCGCCGTAGCGCGAGCAGTCGTAATCGTCGGTTCCGACCTCTGCCCGGCCGCCGTTGGATGTGTTGTAGCGCGGATCGTCGCAGCGGCCGTTGCGCGCATAGGGCGAGTCTGAGCTGCCCGACCCGAACAGGCCGCCGCCACCGCTGCCGCCGAACAGCCCACCGCCGCTGCTGCCGCTGTTGCCCGTCTGGTTGCAGGCGGCCAGCGCAAGGGGGGCGGCGATCAGGATCACAAGTGGAAGTACAGTCTTCATGGCGTTCCCTACCTCTTGTCGGAGTGAAGAAAACCTCTTTCCTTCGCTCTCAACAGGGTAGGGCGCCCTGAAATTCCCGTGCTCGCGCTTGGGTACGGCGTTTGCGCGGCTTTCTTACTCGACCGGCTGGAACAGGCGGGTGGAGGGGTTGATCGCCCACATCTCGCCCGACTGGATGTCAAACCACCAGCCATGGATGTTCAGCGTCCCCGCTTCCACGCGTTCACGCACGAAGGGGAAGGTCATCAGGTTTTCGACCGACGCGCGAACCGCCGCCCGTTCGATCACTGCCGGGGTATTCTGCAGCTTTTCCGCATCGGCCCGCGCCTGTTCCGAACCTTCCGGCCCGACATAGGGATCGAGCGCCGAGCCGGCGATCGACACCCAGGGGGACACGAAATCATCCTCCGACTTCTGGCCGGCGCGCAGCCGGATCAGACCCTGGATGCCGCCGCACTGGGCGTGACCCAGCACGATGATCTCCGACACCTTCAGCGACTTGACCGCATATTCGATGGCGGCCGAAGTGCCGTGATAGGCGCCGTCGGGCTGATAGGGCGGGACGAGGTTGGCGACGTTGCGCACGACGAACAGCTCGCCGGGCTCGGCCATGGTCAGCAGGGCGGGGTCGACGCGGCTGTCGGAACAGCCGATCAGCAGAACTTCCGGATGCTGCCCTTCGGTCGCCAGCTGGCGCATGCTGTCGGGTCGGCGTTCGTAATAGCGGGCGCGGAACGCTCTGATGCCGGCCAGAAGCTGGCGGATGGGCTCGCTCGGTTGACTGCTGAAGGGCATGGTCGGCTTGTCCCCGTTACTGTCGGCCGGCGGCAGCGCCGGCTCCGCATCATTTCGCATTGACAGCGGTATAACGGCATTGCGCCCGCGGTCCAAGCCGCCTGTTGCGGCATCGCAGCGCGGGTCAGCCCTCCGCCGAACGCTCACCCCACCGGCGCAGATTGCCGGCGTCCAGCCCGAACAGGTCCAGCACCCGTCCCACCGAATGGTCCACCAGATCGTCGATGCTGTCGGGCCGCGCATAGAAGGCGGGCACCGGCGGCGCGATCACCGCACCCATCTCCGCCAGCGCGGTCATCGTGCGCAGATGGCCCAGATGCAGCGGCGTCTCCCGCACCATCAGGACCAGCCGCCGCCGCTCCTTCAGCGCCACGTCCGCCGCGCGGGTCAGCAGGGTGGAGGTGACGCCGCTGGCGATCTCGCTCATCGTGCGGACCGAACAGGGGGCGACCACCATGCCCAGCGTGCGGAAGCTGCCGCTGGAGATCGCAGCCCCGATATCGGCAGTGGAATAGCTGACGTCGGCCAGCGCCCGCAGTTCCGCCACCTTCATGGCGGTTTCATGCGCCAGCGTCACTTCGGCTGACCGGCTGACGACCAGATGCGATTCGACGCCGATCCGCCGCAGCGTCTGCAGCATGCGGATACCGTAGATCACCCCCGACGCGCCGCTGATGCCGACGACGAGCCGGGGCGGAGGTGTGTTGCGGTCGGTCATCGCAGGCCTTCATGCCCTCTCCCACACGGGTGGGGGAGAGGGATGGCATCAGTGGGCGTCTTCCTGTTCGGAATAGCGGTCGTCGTCGCGGTTCTCGCCGTAGAAGTCCTCTCCGGCATCCTCCGGCGCGCGCGGCACGCCGCCGCGGCGGATGGCCAGCGCCAGTGCCTCTTCCAACTCACGGCCGGAGCAGAGGCCCAGCATGACCGGGCTGCGCGGCTTGATGTTTGCGACGTTCCAGTGGGTGCGGTCGCGCACCGCGGCGATGGTCGGCTTGGTGGTGCCGATCAGGCGGCAGACCTGGGCGTCCGACAGTTCCGGATGATGCTTCAGCAGCCAGGCGATGGCGTCGGGCTTGTCGCCGCGCTTGGTGATCGGGGTGTAGCGCGGACCCTTGGACCGGGAGGCGACCTGCGGCAGGTCGGCGACCAGCAGCTTCAGGCGCAGATCCTGGTTCTTCTCGCAGCGCTCGATCTCCTGCTTGGTCAGCTGGCCGTTGGCGATGGGGTCGAGCCCCACCATCCCGACCGCGACCTCGCCGTCGGCGATGGCCTGGACTTCCAGCGAATGCATGCCGCAGAAGGCGGCGATCTGCTCGAAGGACAAGGACGTGTTCTCGACCAGCCAAACGGCCGTCGCTTTCGGCATCAAGGGCAGTGCCATCATCCCTCCTGACAACTCTTCACCGGCCGCACCCGCTGGCGGGTGGTGCGGCCGGCCGTTCGAACTGGTTATGCGGCGCGAGAGCGGTTCCGCGACCCCGGGGCGGTTGCCCCATTCTCGTCACCACGATATAGGGCGAATACCGGTCCGCGTAAGCATGCTTGCGCAGGCGCACCGGGAAATCCCGGCCGCCCGCTCGCCTCTGCTAACCCGTCTTGGCAGCCTAAGGCAAGCCCGACGGCGCCGTGTCGACGAAGAAAGCGCAGAATGCGGTCCGGCTTTGCGTTCCGGACCGCCCCGGCAGGCCGTTCAGGCTGCGTCGGGTCCGATCGTCAGCACGATCTTTCCGATATGGGTGCTGCTTTCCATCAGGCGATGGGCCTCGGCCGCCTCCTCCAGCGGGAAGGTGCAGTGGATCTGCGGCTTGATGCTGCCGGACTCCAGCAGCGGCCAGACATGCTCGCGGAGCGCGGCGGCGATGCGGCCCTTCTCGGGCACCGGGCGGGCGCGCAGGGTCGATCCGGTCAGCGTCAGCCGCTTGGTCATCACCGGCGCCATGTTCAGCGACACCTTGGCCCCTTGCAGGAAGGCGATGGAGACGTGGCGGCCGTCGACCGCCATGATGTCGATGTCGCGGGCGATGTAGTCGCCGCCGACCATGTCCAGCACCACGTCGACGCCGCGCCCGCCGGTCGCCTCGCGGATCACGGCGACGAAGTCCTCGGTCTTGTAGTTGATGGCCCGGTCGGCGCCGAGCTGCTCGCAGGCGCGGCACTTGTCGTCGCTGCCGGCTGTGGTGAAGACCGTGGCGCCGAAAGCCTTCGCCAACTGGATCGCCGTGGTGCCGATGCCGCTCGACCCGCCATGGATCAACAGCGTCTCGCCGCGCTTCAGGGCGCCGCGTTCGAACACATTGGTCCAGACGGTGAAGAAGGTCTCGGGCACCGCCGCCGCTTCGACCATCGACAGCGATCCGGGCACCGGCAGGGCCTGCACCGCCGGCACCACGCAATATTCGGCATAGCCGCCGCCGGCCACCAGTGCGCAGACGCGGTCGCCGCTGGCCCAGGTCTCGACGCCCTCGCCGACGGCGATCACCGTGCCGGACAGCTCCAGCCCGGGCAGGTCGGAGGCGCCCGGCGGCGGGTCGTAGCGGCCCTGGCGCTGCAGGGTGTCGGGACGGTTCACGCCCGCGGCGGCGACCTCCACCAGGATCTCGCCGGGACCCGGCACGGGGGCCGGGCGGCGGGTGGGGCGCAGCACCTCCGGCCCTCCGGGCTGGGTGATCTCGACGCAGCGCATGCTGTCGGGCAAGGCGAGGCCCATGGCGTTCTTCCCTTCTTTTCCGTGGTCGGGCAGGCGTTTGCCGGCACCGGTGCATTGGAATTGTCCGGCTCGAAAGGTAGATTTGACCGACCGGCCTGACAAGGCGAAGGCGGAACACGCGGCAGGGAAGGGAACCAAGCCATGGCCATCGACGACCGTTTCGAGGATCTGGAGCCGCGAAAGGCCAAGCCGGCGCCGAAGGACCTGACCGTGATGGGCGTGGCCGAGCTTGAGGCCTACATCGCCACGCTGCAGGCGGAGGTCGAACGTGCCCGCGCCGCCATCGCGGCGAAGCAGGCGCAGAAATCGGCGGCCGAGGCATTCTTCAAGAAGGGCTGACGAAAAAAGCCCTCCCCCGCGGGCGGGAGAGGGCTTTTTTTAGAAATGTCGGCGCTTCACCGTCCCGGGCCGACCAGATCGCGGTAGCAGTGCCAGGAGGCATGGCCGATCACCGGCAGCGCGATCGCCAGACCGATGAAGGCGGTGACCATTCCGGCGCTCATGAACAGGGCGATCAGGAAGCCCCAGGCGATCATCGGCCGAATGTTCGCCCGCACCACGGCGATGCTGGTCGCCATGGCGGTGAAGACGTCGGTGTCGCGGTCCAGCAGCATCGGGATCGACACCACGGCGACGGAGAAGACCGCGGTCGCGATGACCCCGCCGAACAACGTGCCGGTCAACAGGAACGGAATGGTGTCGGCCGAGAAGAAGATGCGGTCGACCAGCTGGTCCAGCGCCGGCGGCTCGCCCGAGAAGAACAGGGCGAAGATCAGGAAGGCGATACGGATCCAGGCCAGCATTGCCAGCATCAGGACCAGTCCGATCCCGGCGATCTGCACCCCGTTGCGGCGATAAACGGCGGCAACCTTGCCGAAGGTCGGCCGTTCGCCAAGCTCCAGCAGCCGGCTGGTCTCGTACAGCCCGACCGCCAGGAGCGGGCCGACCAGCATGAAGCCGGCCCCCATCGGCAGCAGCAGGTATTCCATGTCCAGCAGGGCCAGCCCGACCACAAGGACGAAGCTGGAGATCACCGCCAGCGCGCCATAGGCGAAGCTGATGGCGGGGGCCGCCATCATGTCCTGCCAGGCCGACGCCAGCCAGACCCAGGGGCGGTCGATTTCCACCGTCCGGATCGGCGGCAGCCAAGCCGGACTGTGGGCCGAGTTGTGGGATTGAGGCGTTTGAACGGATCCGCGAAACGACGTCATGTCGACCATGATGACGGCCCTCCCCAACAGCCAAGGAGCGCACCGGTCGGCGCCCTTGGCAGGCACTGTCACATGATCGGTCCGATAGTCGCAATAGGGAACTATCGGTACATCCAATAGTAACAA
The DNA here is from genome assembly GCF_035628975.1 of Azospirillum sp. Lineage (GTDB taxonomy): Bacteria > Pseudomonadota > Alphaproteobacteria > Azospirillales > Azospirillaceae > Azospirillum. The sequence goes on from NZ_DASPIS010000122.1 coordinate 50,653, forward strand.
AAGCGCTGAGGTTATTCCCAGTGCAAAGCTTGGTCTTTACCGTGCTTTGGCACGAGCAGGTCAGGTTTCGTCGTCAAGCTTATGTCCATCCAAAGTCTGAGTACGCCGCTCGGCCTCCTTGCGGTCGCGCTCCTTCTCGGCCTTGGTGCGTCCGAATCGGGCCCGATTCGCTTCGGCTTCCTTCGCCCGTTCGGCCCGCTCGCGGGTCTTGCGGAAGCGGTTGAGGTTGACCACGTCGCCCATGGCACGGTCTCCGGCTGCTGAATCTGGGTTTTCGGGTCCGGCGCGGCCGGATGGGCGGCGGCGCGCGGAGAATTCCTGGGGAAAAAATCGGACAGGCCCCAACTTGGCCGTGGGATTGCCCAAATTGCTTGTTTCTTCTGCGGGCGCTAGCTTACCGAAGGACTGTCCTCATCGGAAGCCGCCATCGGGTCCCGACCGGCGCGGAGGGTGAGGGGCAGCGAAGGCAAGCGCGTGTCGGTTCGTATCCCATGCGGGGACGGGCCGGTGCCGGTCGATGGCGGCGACGTGGTAACAATGACGTGGCAAAGGGGCACGGCCGAGGATAAGGCCGGCGCAGGGAAGGCGGACACCCGGTGAAGAAGATCCTGATCGCTGCACTGGCCGGACTGGTGGTTCTGGCCGGCATCCTGTTGGCAGCGCCGAGCCTGATCGATTGGAACGCCTACAAGGGCACCATCGCCGAGCGTGTATCGCAAGCGACCGGGCGCCGGGTGGAATTGCGGGGCGACGTCGGCTTCACCCTGCTGCCGTCGCCGGCGCTGACGGTGCGCGACGCCCGGCTCGCCAACGCTTCCGGTGCAGCCGAGCCCGACATGGTGCGGCTGAAGAAGCTGGATGCCCGCGTCGCGCTCGGCCCCCTGCTGAGCGGCCGCATCCAGGTGGAGAGCATCACGCTGGTCGAGCCGACCTTCGTGGTGCAAGTCCTGATGGACGGCCGGATCAACTGGGACCTGTCCACCACCGGCAGCAGGCCCGGCGACGGGCTGGGCGCCGCCGAGGGGCTGGTGTCCGCCGTCAGCTTCGATCAGGTGCTGATCGACAACGGCACCGTGATCTATCGCGACGACCGCAATGGCCGGACCGAGACGGTGGAGGGGCTGAGCGCCCGCATCGCCGCCGGCAGCCTGAACGGTCCCTTCCAGATCCAGGGCGATTTCCGTTTCCGCGGCCTGCCTCTTCATGGCGAGGCGACCGCCGGCCGCTTCACCGAAGGTGCGGCGGTTCCGGTGCGGGCGACCCTGTCGATGCCCCATACCGACGCGACCCTCCGCTTCGCCGGCATCCTGACCGGCGGCGGCGGATCGAAGGTGCAGGGCGACCTCCGCGCCGAGGGCAGCGACTTCGCCAAGCTGGTGGACGCGCGCCGGCCTGCGGCGCTGGCCCAGCCCTTCAACCTGCGCGCGACGGTGGAGGCGGGGACCAGCCTCGCGACCTTCTCCAGCCTGGAAGCCCAATTGGGCGACACCCGCGCCACCGGAAATGCCACCCTGCGGGCCGGCGACCCCGCCAAGCGCGAGGCGCCGCGCACCGAACTCACGCTCGCCGTCAATCGGCTTGACCTGGATTCCTGGCTGGCGCGGGGCGGGCAGGGGGGCACGGCCGGCGGTTCCGCCACCACGGCTCCGGCAAACCCCGCAGGCACCGGCGCCAAGCAGTCGGGCCTGTCCTTCGCCCTGCCGATCGGGGTGGAGGCCAAGCTGGACGTGGCCGTCGATGCCATGAGCTACAATGGCGGGGTGGTGCGTCAGGGCCGGGTCGAGGCGAGCCTGACCGACGGCCGGCTGAACATCGACCGTATCAGCGCCCTGCTGCCCGGCGGGTCGGACTTCGTCGCGGCGGGAGAGGTGACCACGCCGGGTGGCCTGCCGACGCTCGACATGCGGATGGAGGCGAATGCCGACAACCTGCGCGCCCTGCTGGAGTGGGCGAAGCTGGATGTCCGTTCCGTTCCCGCCGACCGGCTGCGCCGCGCTTCCCTGGCCGCCCGGCTGCAGGGCCATGCCGACCGCTTCGAGATGTCGGGAATCGATTTCCGCTTCGACAGCAGCCGGCTGAGCGGTGCGGTCGCCTATGTCGACCGCGGCCGTCCCGCCTTCGGCGCCCGCCTCGAACTCGACCGCCTTTACCTGGACGGCTATCTGCCGGCCGAACCCCAGCCGGCCCAGCCGGCCACACCAAACTCGGCCCAGCCGGCAGCGCCACGCGCCCTCGGACCGCGGGCCGGCTCCACCGGCTCGGCGCCGATGCCGCAGCGGCTTCTCGGCCTTGCCGACGCCAACCTCGACCTGCGGATCGGGCAGTTGACCGTGGGCGGCTTGCCGGTCCAGGGGCTTCATCTGGATGCGACGGTCGCCTCCGGCGCGCTGACGGTGCGCGAAGCCAAGGTGGACAACATCGCCGGCCTGACGGCGCGGGTGGACGGGCAGGTCGCCAGCCTGATGCCGTTGCGCGGCGTGAACCTTTCCCTGGCCGCGGAGGCCAAATCGCTCGGCGGGCTGCCCAGCGCCGTCGCCTGGCCGTCCGGTTTGCCGGCGCCGGAACGGCTGGGCTCGGTCAGTGCCAAGGCCCGGCTGGCCGGCGACGGGGAGCGGCTGGCGGTCGAGGCATCCGCCAGCATGCTGGGCGGCGCGCTGGAAGCCGGCGGTGCCGTCCTGGGGCTCGACCGCACGCCCAGCGCCGACCTGAAGCTGCGCGTGACCCATCCGGAGATGGGGCGCGTCGCGGCGCTGTTCGCCGACCGCGGGCTGGCCCGCGCCCTCGGTCCGCTGGACCTTTATGGCGAACTGACGGGGAATGCGACATCGCCGGTGCTGAACAACCTCCAGGGGTTGGTCGCCGGTGTGCCGGTGCGCGGCAAGCTGGTCCTCGACCGCAAGCCGGCGCGGCCCGCCTTCCAGGCCGACCTGCAGACCGGCGATCTCGACCTAGACCGGCTGCGCAACGCGCCGCTGGTGGGCGATGGTGCCGGCCGCAACGCGGGGGCATCCGTCGGCGATCCGGCTGCCGTCGCCCCCGCCGATCCGCTGGCGGATCTCGACTGGATGCAATCGACGGACGGCCGCCTCGCCCTGACCTCCACATCGCTGACGCTGGGCGGGCAGCGCGTCGTGCAGCCGGCGCTGCGGGCGACGCTCTCCGGCGGAACCGCGACCCTGGAGCAGCTGGACGGCGAATGGCAGGGCGGCCAGATCGGCGTCAGCGGCCGTGTCGCCGCCGTTTCAGGGCAGGAGCCGAAGCTCGACGCCGACATCACCGTCATCAAGGCCGATCTCGGGACCGCGCTGTCCGGCTTCGGCGGGCTGGGCCTCGGCGGCGGCGCCGTGGATCTGGACATGACCGTCTCCGGCAGCGGCCATGGCGACGCGCTCGTGCGCAGCCTGGCCGGCCGCGGCCGGGCGGTGGCATCGGGTGGCGTGCTGCGCGGGGTCGATCTCGCCGCTCTGCGCAGCCGGCTGGCTGGGGTTGAGCGCACGCAGGAAGTGCTCGGTGCCGTCGCCGGTGCCCTGCAGGGCGGGGAGACCAGGCTGGAGCGGCTGGACATCCGCTTCGCCATCGAGCAGGGGGTGATTCGCGCCGACGATGCCCGCCTGACCACCGCTCCCGCCGACGGCACGCTGGCCGGTACGGTCTCGCTGCCCGACGAGCGGGTGGATTTGGGGTTGACCCTTAAGGTGAAGGCCGACGGAGACCTGCCGCCGCTGACCCTGCGCATCGCCGGCCCCTGGGACGCACCGACCCAGACTCTGGACCTGAAGGCCCTGCGTGACCGCTTCAATGCGGCGTCCCCGGCCGACCCCGCGGTCCGGCCGTGAGGTCCGCCGCATGCCACGGCTGCGCGCCGTGGCATGCGTGCGATGGGCCAAGGGCGTTGAAGTCGCGGCGCGCGGCGTCCATAATGAACGAACGGTAACCGGAAGTCAGAGCCGATGCAGGTGGACAATAGGATTTTGGACGATCTCGCCCGTGTGGCGGGTGGCGCTCTCGGCGCCTTCTCGTCCTTGCGCGAAGAGGCCGAAGGTCAGCTGCGCGCTCAGCTCGAACGTGTTCTGTCGCGGATGGACGTGGTCAGCCGCGAGGAATACGAGGCCGTCCGCGCCATGGCCGCCAAGGCCCGCGAGGAGCAGGAGGCGATGGCCGAGCGGCTTGCCGCGCTGGAGGCCACCGTCGCGACGCTGACCGCCGGGCATGCCCCGCTGCCGGTCGTGGTCGAGCCAGCCGGCGTTCCGGCGGTGATCGACACCGATCCGGTGACCCCAGCGGCGGCCCCAGCGGCGGCGAAACCCGCCGCGGATATCACCGGCACAGGGCCCACGGCGTCCTGAGCATCTGCGCAGCCGCAACACCCGGCGCCCCTCACGTCATCGTTCCGGCTTGTGTCGCCATCGGCGGCTTGGCCGGTTCTCGGCCGGTTGACGACCCGAACGTCGGCCGGTCCGAACGCTGACCGGGTGCCGATGTGGGCGGACGCCGCGTGCCGATGCTCATCTTTTCATCACCTTCGGGGTATTGGCCCGGACCCGCGCGGTTTGACAGGCGCGTCTTCTGGTCCGGGTGAACGGTACCGCCCATTGCGCCTTCACAGGAGGACGCTGACATGTCGGCAGTAGCCGTCGAAACCACCACTCCCGCCCACAACCCGCTCGACGTGGTCGAGGAGATCGTAACCGCCAACGAGTGGCCCTTCGATCGCGCCACCGAGGACGAACTCGTCGTCGAGATCGGCGGCCGCTGGTGCGACTACCGGCTCTATTTCGTCTGGCAGCCCGATGTCAGTGCGATGCAGTTCTCCTGCCAGTTCGACATGAAGGTCCAGGCTGCCCGCCGCACCGCCGTCGCCGAACTGCTGGCGGAGGTGAACGGCCGCATGTGGCTGGGCCATTTCGACGTCTGCTCGGAGGAGCATACGCCGATGTTCCGCCAGACCATGCTGCTGCGCGGGTCGCGCGGTGCCGCGGTGGAACAGCTCGAGGATCTGGTGGAAATTGCCCTGTCGGAGTGCGAGCGCTTCTACCCGGCCTTCCAGTTCGTGATCTGGGGCGGAAAGTCGGCGCCGGAGGCGGTGTCCGCCGCCATTCTCGACACCATGGGCGAAGCGTAAGCCCGAGCATTGGCTCAAACAGGGGGAATGACGGGGTCATGACGGCGGAAACGGGTGCGTCGCTGCTGCTGGTCGGCTGCGGGAAGATGGGCGGGGCGATGCTGGACGGCTGGCTCGCCGCCGGAACCGCGTCGCGCGTCGTGGTGGTCGACCGGGTGGGTCTGCCGGACCGGCTTGCCGGCGACGCGCGCGTCTCGCCGGCGTCCGGTGCCGACGCCCTACCGGACGGATTTGTTCCCGACGTCGTGGTGCTGGCGGTCAAGCCGCAGGTGATGGAAGAGGCGCTGCCGGCCTACCGGGCGCTGGTCCGCCCCGGCACCGTTTTCCTGTCGATCGCCGCCGGCAAGACCATCGCCTATTTCGAACGCCTGCTGGGAGAGGGGGCGGTCGTTGTCCGCTCCATGCCCAACACCCCGGCCGCGATCGGCCGCGGCATGACCGTGGCGGTGCCGAACGCCCATGTCAGCGCCGCCCAGCGCGACCTGTCCGACCGGCTGCTCCGCGCTGTCGGTGATGTCGCCTGGGTCGAGGATGAAGGGCTGCTGGATCCGGTCACCGCGGTGTCCGGCAGCGGCCCGGCCTATGTCTTCTTCATGGTCGAGGCGATGGCCAAGGCCGGCGAGGCTGCCGGGCTGCCGCCCGATCTGGCGATGCGGCTAGCGCGCGCCACCGTGTCGGGTGCCGGCGCCCTGCTCGACGCGTCGCCGCAGGAGGCCGCTGACCTGCGCAAGGCGGTGACCAGCCCGAACGGCACCACCCAGGCGGCACTGGAGGTTCTGATGGCGCCGGAGGGGCTGCAGCCGGTGATGGGTGCCGCCATCGCCGCCGCCACCCGGCGGTCGCGCGAACTGGCGGGTTGAATTATTAAAACGAAGCCGCGAAAGAAATTGCACCCAAAAGAGTATTTTTGTTTACCAAGGTTGAGAAAGTGATGCAAACTGAGCACGCTATAAGGGCATTGAGGGCTGGGGGATGAGGCGCTAGGTTGCGGGGGAGCCGGCCAAGCTGCTCGCCCTGCGAAGGAGCGCATCATGAAGGTGACTTCAGATCCGACAATGGCCGGAAACATCCGACCGCCAAGCGCCGTACAGGAAAATCCCCAAAAATCCGCTGCCGTACCCGGGAATGCCGGGCCTGCTGTTGGGGCGTCCGGGGTGGTTGTCGACCTCAGATCGGCCATCCAGAATCTCAAACCGGGGATGTCCTATTCCATCGGCGAGGGATATGTGCCTTCCGACATCTCGGCGCCCGGCAATGCTAAGATAAGAAATGTCGGTGTCGCGAACTTCATGAACGCTTTCTCCGAGTGGTCCAATAAGTTGTCGGACTATTGGGGAAAGGTCTCGGATTTCACCAAGAAGACCCTCCATACGTCGAACGATGAGGTGGCCGTTCTCGGTGGAGCTGCCAATGACATCATTCGTAAATCGTTGGCGGCGGGTGGGGTGGTGCGCCCCAATATGCCGGCGATTTTGAAAGAAGGTGGCGCCGAAGATCCCTACGACCCATCGGCATTGGCCAATGCGAGAATTGGCGAGGTTTCCTTAAGCAGGCAGGACGATGGCAGCGGTTCTTCCACCCTGTTGTCATCGGTCAGCTTCGATCGCACGGTCGATATTCCGGATGGGCAGATGAGCGTCGTCGATCTCGATTCTGGCGATGCGACGGCCAACAGCCTGCTTGCCTCCATTTTGTCGGGATCGTTGAGTTCGGCGCTGTCTTCACCCGACCAGTCCGGAAAGTCGGGGATGCACCGGTATGCTGTTACCAATGGCAAATCCGGTGCCGATGCGGTTGTCGGTGCGGTTCTTTTCACGCGCAGCAACGATGATGCCGAGGTTCAAAAGGCTGCCGACCTCTATACGAAGCTCAAATCTCTCCAGCACGCCTAGATCCAAGCTCCGTTGGGAGATGTGAATCACGTCGCTTGCAATACGCGAATCGATGGGCGCTGGCCTATGGCCGGTTTACAATAAAATCCAGAAGATGAGTATATTATGCCTACTTATAACGGAAACTAGGACTCGCAAACGTTTGGGCCGTTCGATGTTGCTGTTACGGTCAACGCCGGTGGTGGTGACGATATTGTTTTCGGATCTCCGTACAATGACGTTCTCAATGGTGATGACGGCAACGACAGCATGAAAGGGGGGCAGGGGAACGATACGCTTACGGGAGGGGCTGGCAATCACCTTCTGTTCGGTGAAGACCAGGACGATCTTATTGTTGGACATGAAGGAAGCGATACGCTCGTCGGTGGAAACAACAACGATACGCTTTATGGCGGAACAGGAAATGATTTTCTTATTGGTGATCAGCCCACGGAATCAGGCATAGATTGGCTGATCGGGAATCAGGGCGACGATACTCTGATTGGTGGCAGTTACAGCGACAATTATGTGTATGATTTTAATCAGAACGATGGATTTGATACTATATTCGATTTCGCTGGATCTGATGATACTCTTTACCTCAATAGCATAAATATCTCAGACGTCAGGTTTTCACATGGATCCGGTGCCTACTCGAACGACCTGATCATTTATTCCTTGAGCGACTATCAGGCAGACGGCATCCTGGGCGGAGCAATTACCATTGCCAACTTCTACGGAGCGGCAAATGGGGATCCCCAGGGAGTCGTCGAGTATCTTGGTGTCGGCGGCAGTTTGTACCGAATTGGTTGATGGTTCGCAGTGCGGCGGCAAGGGGTGTCAGCAGTGACGACGCTCAGCCCCTCCGCTGCCCGTGTCCAGGCCTTGCTGGACAGCATCGGCCTCGGCCATCGCGTGATCGAGCATGAAGGCAGCACCCGCACCTCGGAGGACGCCGCGAACTCCGTCGGCTGCGAGGTGGCGCAGATCGCCAAGTCTCTGATCTTCCGCACCAAGGAGACCAGGCGCCCGGTCCTGGTCGTCGCCAGCGGCACCAACCGGGTGGACGAGAAGGCGGTCGGCCGGCTGATCGGCGAGAAGATCGAGCGGGCCGATGCGGAATTTGTCCGCGAATCGACCGGCTTCGCCATCGGCGGCGTTCCGCCCATCGGCCATGCCGTGCCGCCGCTGGTGCTGATCGACGACGACCTGCTGCGGCTGGAAACCATCTGGGCCGCCGCAGGCACGCCGAACGCCGTGTTCCGCCTGACGCCTGCCGATCTGGTCAGCATGACCGGCGGACGGGTGGAGACCGTGCGCAAGGCGTGACGATTTCGGGGGACGGGTGACGTTTGCCCGTCCGCGCACCACCTTATGACGCGATCCCTGTCGCCTGGAGGTGGTGCCATGTCCGACATGTCGTCCGACAAGCCTGAAGACAACAGCTTCCGCTCCGATCCTACCGACCCGGACTCTCTCGATCGCACCGTGGCCGCGGCGGCGATGAGGCTGGCCGCTGAGAAGGGGTGGCGCCGCGTCGGGCTGCTGGAGGTTGCGCATGCCGCCGGCATACCGCTGTCCCGGTTCCACCACCGCTATCGCGGGCGCGCCGACGTGCTGGCGGCGGTGTCGCGGGTCGCCGACGCCACGGTGCTGGCGGGGGACGTGGCCGCCGATCCGACCGAACCGGCGCGCGACCGGCTGTTCGACGTGATGATGCGCCGCTTCGACGCACTGCGTCCCTTCCGGGAAGGCCTGCGTGCCGTGGTGCGCGACCTGCCGGCCGATCCGGCGACCGCTCTTGCATTTTCCTGCGCCTTTGGCCGCTCCATGGCCTGGATGCTGCGCGCCGCGGGGATCGATCCCGACCAGCGTGGCGGGGCAGCCCTCGTCGCCGGTCTCGGCACCGTGCATGCGCGGGTGATGCGGGTCTTCCTGAACGACGACACCGCCGACCTGTCGCGCACCATGGCGGCACTCGACAATGCGTTGCGCGGGGCGGAACGATGGGGCGCGACGTTCTGCCGCTGGACCGGCCGCCGGGGGCCGCTTGGCCGGAGAACCGGGCCGGATTCCATGGCATCAACGGTTTAGACTATGTTGGTCGTGCGGAGGGTAGGGCAATGCGGCATTTTTACCCGCCAAGGTTATGCTGCGGCGCAAAAACCGCATTGACTAACTTTTCGGCACTCTGCATAGTCGGCCAATCAATGTTGCGTCGCAACATGCCCGTATTCCGATGCGGGCAGCAAACACTGATGCTGGGATGAGAAACATGGCCAAGATGAGCGGTAACCCCTTCCTCGAATTCGATCCGTCCAAGCTGATCGGCGACCTCAAGGTTCCGGGCGTCGATATCGAGACCATCATCGCCAGCCAGCGTAAGAACATCGAGGCGGTGACCGCCGCCAACCAGCTGGCCTATGAAGGCTTCCAGGCCATCGTCCGCCGTCAGGCCGAAGTGCTGCGCACCGTGACCGAGGACGTGAACCGCGCCGTCGGTGAGCTGACCGCCGCCGGCACGCCGGAAGAGAAGGCCGCCAAGCAGGCCGATCTGGTCAAGGTCGCTTTCGAGAAGTCGCTGGCCAACATCCGCGAACTGAGCGAGATGATCGCCAAGTCGAACACCGAGGCCGCCGAGATCCTGACCAAGCGCGTGTCGGACAGCCTGGACGAGGTCAAGGCCGCCATCGCCAAGACGAAGGGCTGATCCAGCCTCCGGTCCGCCAGGATCTGCGAAGAGCCGGGTTCTGCGAAGAGGGGTCGCTATCGGCGGCCCCTTTTCCATTACCGGCCGCAAGCTTGCTGGTTTCCGCTTCCGGGTTCCGAGATCGGGGCGGGCGCGCTACCTTGGCGCCCTACTCAACCGGATCGGGACAGCCATGACCATCACCTACGACGATTTCGCCAAGGTCGACATCCGCGTCGGCACCATCCTTGCGGTCGATCCCTTCCCTGAGGCGCGCAAGCCCGCCTACAAGCTGACCATCGATTTCGGCGGCGACATCGGGCCCAAGCGCAGTTCCGCGCAAATCACCAGCCATTACGCTGCCGATGCGCTGGTCGGCCGCCAAGTGCTGGCCGTGGTGAATTTCCCGCCCAAACGTATCGGTCCCTTCACCAGCGAGGTGCTGTGCCTGGGGCTGCCCGATGCCGAGGGTGCGGTGGTGCTGGTGGGTCCTGACCACGCGGTGCCGGATGGCGCGCGTCTGTTCTGACGAGGACAGATTCGAAAACCCTGCGCGTCCAAAAGAAACTCTTCCGGGTTGCAAGAGTTCGTGGTGATTATCGCGACAAGTGGTCGCAGGGCTCGTATGTATTTTAAATGAATGCAGTCTAAACCAGGATGGCATAGTGCGCGCGACTGTGAACTCGCACTTGCAAACTGTTTCCTGGTGGATGGCACTCATGGACGCCCTGCGCGCCTTTGTCGGCCGGCTTTCGATTTCCACGAAAGTCACGGTGTTGAACCTCTTCGGCATGTTGATCCTCAGCACGGCGATCCTGTTCGCGATCGGGCAGGTGATCGTCCGCGACCTGGAACGGCAGGCGATCGAGATGCAACGCCTCAGCATGGACATCGCCTGGTCGTCGCTGAACGAGCGCGGCGGTGCCTTCACCGTCGCCGACGGAAAGCTGCTGCTCGACGGTGTCGTCATGAACGACAACAACGTCGTGGTCGACAAGATCAAGCGCATCACCGGGGGGACGGCGACCCTGTTCCTGGGCGACCGTCGAATCGCCACCAACGTGATGAATGCCGACGGCACCCGCGCTGTCGGCACCACGCTGGCCCAGGGTCCCGCTTACGAGTCGGTGTTGCGCCAGGGCGCCCCCTTCCGCGGCATGGTCGATATCCTGGGCGAGCCCTATTACGCCGCCTACGACCCGATCAAGGACAAGACCGGCAAGCCGGTCGGCATCCTCTATGTCGGCATCAAGAAGGCGGAGGTGTTCAAGACCTTCGACGACAGCATGCGCTTCGCGACGATGCTGGTCGTGCTGTGCGCCGTCGTGCTGGCGGTGCCGGGCTATCTGGTGTCGCGCGGGCTGCTGCGTCCGCTGGGCCAGCTCAGCCAGGTGATGACGGCGCTGTCCTCCGGGGATCTGACCGCCGAAGTGGCGGGTGCGAAGCGGCTGGACGAGATCGGCGCGATGTCGCGCTCCGTCCTGGTCTTCCGCGAAGGCATGGCCGAGGCGGAGCGGCTGCGCGCCGAGCAGGAGCATCAGCGGATCCAGGGTGAGGCGCAGAAGCGCAAGGCCCTCCAGTCGATGGCCGATACGGTGGAGCAGGAAAGCCGCGGTGCAGTCGAGCGGGTCGCCGCCCGCACCCAGGAGATGGACCGCAACGCCGGCGCCATGGCGAATTCGGCCGGATTGGTCGGCTCCAACGCACAGAATGTCGCCGCCGCCGCAGCGCAGGCGCTCAGCAACGCCCAGGCGGTCGCATCGGCCGCGGCGCAGCTGACGGTCTCGATCGAGGAGATCGGCACCCAGGTCGGCCATGCCGCTAGCGTCACCCGTGCCGCCGTCGCCGCCAGCAATCAGACCGAGAGCACCATCGAATCGCTGTCCTCCGCCGTCGGCCGCATCGGTGACGTGGCGGAACTGATCCAGGGAATCGCCGCCCAGACCAACCTGCTGGCGCTGAACGCGACCATCGAGGCGGCGCGGGCAGGGGAAGCGGGCAAGGGCTTCGCCGTCGTCGCCAACGAGGTGAAGAATCTGGCCAACCAGACTTCGCGCTCCACCGAGGAGATCTCGCGCCTGATCACGGAGATTCAGTCCGTCACCGCCCGCAGTGTGGAGGAGGTGCGCAGCATCAGCCGCACCATCGGCGAGATCGACTCCATCTCCGGCACCGTTGCCGCGGCGGTCGAACAGCAGGCGGCCGCGACCCAGGAAATCTCGCGCAATGTCGGGCAGACGGCCAGCGCCGCCACCGACGTGTCGACCCGCATCGACGAGGTGTCGCGCGAGGCCAAGGTGACGGAGGAGCGCGCCGACCTGCTGCGGGCCGGCGCATCGGAGGTCACCCACAGCATCGACGAGTTGATGCATGTGCTGGTTCGGGCGGTGCGTACGGCGACGGAGGATGTCGACCGCCGCAGCCTGCCGCGTTACCGGGTCGATGCCCCATGCACGGTCGAGGCGCCGGAAGGCCGGCTGACCGTGCGGCTGCTCGACATCTCCCGCCACGGCGCCGCGCTGGGCGAGGCCGACGCCGTCGGCAGCCGCGGCACGCTGCTGTTCGACAGCCTGGGCGTGGCGCTGCCCTTCGAGGCCTTCACCCGCGAGGAGGGGGTTGTGCGTGTCCGCTTCCGGCTCGCCGAGATCGACCGCCAGTCCTTCGACGCCCGCTTCGACCGCTTCGAGGAAGCGATGGCGGGCCGGCGCTTGGCTGCCTGAACTCCGGCTGGCTGAGCGGTAGGGCATGGGCCGCCGGACCGGTCACCCGGGGGGCGGTCCCGAACGGTGAGGCCGGGGCTCAGACCCCGGCGCGCCGGGTTGCCGCGGCGTGCATGTGCGGCGGGGTCATGCCGGACCGTGCCTGCTCCAGGGCGCCCTGCTGCCGTGCGGCGAAGACGCCGGCTTCCGTGCGGTTGCGGAAGTGCAGCTTCGACAGCACGCTGCGCACCATCGACTTGATCACCGCCTCCGACAGGTCCAGCGCGTTGGCGATGGTCCGGTTGTTCATGCCTTCGCCCAGCAGGCGTAGGGTCTCGAACTCCGGGTCGGACAGTCGCGGCAGCAGCGTCAGGCGGATTTCGTCCACGCCCAGCCGCGACAGGAACTGCTTGGGCATCAGGCAATGCCCTTCCAGACCGAGATCCAGAAGTTCGTTGATGCGGTCGACGTTCAGATCCTCGAACACCCAGGCATCGGCGAAGGCCAGGATATGGGCGGCGTCCAGCAACTCGCGCGAGGACAGCACCACGACGATCCGGGACCGGCGGGACAGCCGGAGATAGACCATCGGCTCGTTCTCGCGAAGCGCGGTGAACTGCTGCAGGCCGATCAGGATCGCATCCGGCGTCAGCGCGCTCTGGGTCAACTCCCCGATGTCGTGCAGAACCGTCACGCGGTGGCGTCCGCCGCGGTCGAGCTGCTGCACCACGTTCTCGGTCAGCGCGTTGTTGTCGAGGATCAGGCAGACATGCATGGGAGTCACCGCGTTGCGGGTCTGGTGAGATGCTTTCTCATGGGCGTACTCATGGTGTGTGTGCATGGGTCAGCTCTGTCTGGAGGAGGCATCCACGGCCGGCCCGGCTCGGGGCGTCGCCGCCTGCGTCTAAGGGTTGAAACGGAGTCCGGCCGGTTGGCCCAGGCACGTCTTCGGTCAAGATCAAAGCGGTTATGGGAAATTTCCCTGCCAAGTATTTCTGCGTTGTCCGCAGTCCGACGGTCATTCCCGGGAGGGAAATCCTGATCGCACCGCGTGATTTAGAAATGAACTGAGCTCCGCGTAAATCAGGCGATGGATGATCAGCCAAGATCGCTTTTCGTCTCCTTGTTGGTCGCCTCAGGTTTCGAAACGGTAACACCTATGGAATGATGTGTGCTGGCCGGGTCACACGGGAATGCGCGTTGGTACAGGCATCCTTCAGGACTATCCGTTCGGTTTGGTTACGGTTTTCCCTCCTCTCTTGCGCAGCCGAATCGGTGTTAACTGATCGCCTGACACACGAACGCCACAAAGATGGCAAGGTTCCAGAAAAATTCCCGTCGCTAATGGAGACAACAGGTCTCATTTCGAATAATCCCAATAGGGGCAAGTGAATCCAATGAGCCTGCGCGATAACGACATTCGCATCCGCAGCAGAATCTATGACGTTCGTCGGAAGCGTTGCTTTGGCCGGCCATGACCTATGGCCCCTCGAACGGGGGTAGCAGCCTCCAATGACCTATGGCCCTTGTCCGGATACAGAGGCTCTTCCGATCGTGGTATCAGATACCCAACACAGCGAAAACAAGCCAACAACGGCAGACGGCCTTCCGGCCGACACCGGTAAGAGGCCGCATGAACGATCGACCACCAAGTCGTCGACGTGGAGTGAATGGGGTGATCCGGGTGCCGCGGGGGCGCATCGGACAAAAACGACAACAGCCCAGGCGTGAGCCGGCCATCATCGGTCGGGCCGGGGCCGGCGAGCGAGGATGACGGGGACCATGAAGATTCTGATCGGGGATGACCATCTGCTGTTCCGTGAAGGCCTGCGGCGGTTGCTCGAGCAGTTGCAGGGCGATGCCAGCTTCGTCGAGGCCGGGACCTTCGACGAGGTGCTGGACCAGTGCCGCGCGGGCGGCACCTTCGACATCATCCTGATGGACCTGCATATGCCGAACTGGCCGGGTTTCGACGGACTGCGTGAAATCCAGGCGCTGCAGCCGGGCGTGCCGGTGGTGGTGATCTCCGCATCGGAAGCGCTGGGCGATATCCGCGGCGCGCTCGACCATGGCGCGACCGGCTATATCCCGAAGTCGAGCAGCGTGAAGGTCATGATGGGCGCCCTGAACCTCGTGTTCTCGGGCGGCATCTACCTGCCGCCGGGCGCGCTCACCGCCAGCATGGAAGCCGCGCCGCGCCGCCGCACGGTGGAGGTCGCCGACCGCAGCGCCGGTTACGGCCTGACCCAGCGCCAGCGCGAAGTTCTGGAATGCCTGCGCCTCGGCAAGTCGAACAAGCAGATCGCCTATGAACTGGGTCTGTCGGAAGGCACCGTGAAGATCCACGTCACTGCGATCTTCAAGTCGCTGGGCGTCAAGAACCGGACCCAGGCGGTCATCGCCGCTGCCGCCATGTCGGCGTAGGAATAGGGTCGGCTTAAGGAATCGGACGGCTTCGGCCGATCCGGGCAACGATACGGGCTGCGGAACCGGGCCGCGGGGGATCGCCTCCGCGGCCCGTATTTCTTTCGGCGTTCAAGTCTTCTCACCCTTGCGGGAGAGGGAGGCTCTTGACCCGACGGGTTGCCCGATGCTATCCGCCCCTCTTGATCTTGCGGAGCCATCCGTCCGGGTAACCGGTCGGCAAGGCTCCGCTCGACCCGCGCCGCCATCCGGGCCGTGCGCGAAGCCGCCACCGCAAGGACGCCACCGCAGCGCCATGAGCGATATTTTCCGCGAAGTCGACGAGGATCTGCGCCGGGACCGCGCGGAGCACCTTTTCAAGAAGTATGGCGGCGCCATGATTGCCGCCGTCGTCCTGATCGTCGCTGGCACCGGCGGCTACAGCTTTTGGCGCCACTGGCAGGCGCAGAAGAAGGAAGAGCAGACCGCCGCGCTGGTCACCGCCATCGCGCAGAGCGCCCAGGGGCCGGAGAAGGGAGTGGAGGCGCTGGCCGCATTCGCCGGTTCCGCCAACCCCAGCCTTGCCGCCATCGCCCAATTCAATGCCGCGGCCCTGATGATCCGCCAGGGCAAGCCGGCGGAGGCCGCGACCGTCTATGACGGCATCGCCGGCAACGGCTCCGTCTCCGCCGAATACCGCGACCTCGCCACTCTGATGGCGGTGATGCAGCGCACGGACGGCGGCGACCCGGCGCAGCTGACCGCGAAGCTGCAGCCGCTGACCGCCGACGGCAGCCCGTGGCGCTTCACGGCGCGCGAACTGACGGCGGTGCTGGCGGTGCGCGCCGGCGACACGGAAAAGGCCCGCACGCTCTTCAAGCAGCTGGCGGACGACCAACAGGCGCCGTCGGGCGTGCGCAGCCGCGCCGCCGATCTCGCCACCCTCTACGGCAAGGGCTGACCCAACGCCATGACGACCCAACAGGCGATTCTCCGCAAGACGGCGGGCACCAGGTCCCGCAGCATCCGCCGGGCAGCGCTGCTGTCCGCGTCGCTCCTCGCAGTGTTCCTCGGCGGGTGCGACACGCTGGACAGCTGGATGGGCAAGACCCCCGATCCGCCGCTGCCCGGCAAGCGCGTCGCCGTCCTGCAGCGCGAGCGCAAGGTGGAGCCGGACGCGCAGCTTGCCGCCATGGCCGTCACCGTGCCGCCGGCGGTCGCCAACGCCGCCTGGTCGCAGCCGGGCGGCACGCCGGACCATGTGCTGGGCAATCTCGCTCTGTCGGCCAACCCGTCCGACGCATGGCGCGCCGACATCGGTTCCGGTTCCAGCAGCTCGCGCGCACTGCTCGGCACGCCGGTGATCGGTGACGGGCGCATCTTCGCCATGGACGCCGATTCGCACGTCTCCGCCCTGAACGAGCGCAGTGGCCAGTCGCTGTGGCGCGTCGACACCCGGCCGGAGAACGAGCGCGGCGGCGCCACCGGCGGCGGCGTCGCTTATGCCGATGGCCGCGTCTATGCTGCCACCGGCTTTGCGGAAGTGCTGTCGCTCGATGCCGGCAGCGGCAAGGTTCTGTGGCGCAAGCGCATTGCCGGTCCGGTTCGCGGCGCCCCGACCGTCGCCGGCGGCCGGGTGATGGTCATCACGCTCGATAACCAGACCATCGCGCTGTCGACGGACGACGGTTCGGTCCAATGGTCGCACCAGGGCATCCTGGAGACCGCCGGACTGCTCGGCGCCGCCAGCCCGGCCATCACCGGCACGCTGGTCGTCGCCCCCTATTCCTCGGGCGAGCTGTTCGGGCTGCGCCCGGAAAACGGCCGCGTCGCCTGGCAGGACAGCCTGGCCGCCATCCGCCGCACCGGCGCGCTCAGCAATCTGGCCGATATCCGCGGCCTGCCGGTGGTCGACCGCGGCGCCGTCTATGCCATCGGCCATTCCGGCCGCATGGTCGCCATCGACGAGCGCATCGGCGCCCGCATCTGGGAAACGGAGATCGGCGGCGTCAACACCCCCTGGCTGGCCGGCGACTATCTGTTCACCGTCACCAACGACCAGGAGGTCGTCGCGGTGGCGCGCCAGAACGGCAAGGTCCGCTGGGTGGCGCCGCTCGCCCGCTTCAAGGATCCCGAGGACAAGACCGGCCCGATCGTCTGGTCCGGCCCGGTGATGGCGGGCAACCGCCTGTGGGTCGCCGGGTCCAACGGCCAGCTGCTGGGCCTGTCGCCTTCGGACGGCAAGGTGGAGGTGACGCGGTCGCTGCCCACCGGTTCCTACTTGTCTCCGATCGTTGCCAACAACACTCTTTATGTGCTGTGCGACAACGGAACGCTCGTCGCGTTCCGCTGATCGCGGATTTCCTCCGTCTGTTGTGAAAGGCCTTTGGCCCCATGTCGTTCACCGTGGTCCTCGTCGGTCGGCCGAATGTCGGCAAATCGACCCTCTTCAACCGTCTGGCCGGCAAGAAGCTGGCCCTGGTGGACGATACGCCGGGCGTCACCCGTGACTGGCGCTCGGCCCCGGCCCATGTCGGCGGCCTGTCCTTCACGGTGGTCGATACCGCCGGCCTGGAGGATGTGACCGACGACAGCCTGGAGGCGCGCATGCGCCGCCAGACCGAGCAGGCGCTCGCCCGCGCCGACGTCGCGCTGTTCATCATCGACGCCCGCGCCGGCATCACGCCGCTGGACCGCCATTTCGCCAACCTGCTGCGCCGGGGCAAGACCCCGGTGCTGCTGGTCGCCAACAAGACCGAGGGCAAGGCCAGCCAGCCCGGCATGTTCGAATCCTACGAACTTGGCCTGGGCAATCCGATTCCGCTGTCCGCCGAGCATGGCGAGGGCATGGCCGACCTTGTCGAGGCGCTGCTGCCCTACGCCCCGCCCGACGACGGGGGAGAGGCGGAGGAGGCCGATGACGGCTTCGATCCCAGCATCCCGATCGGCGACCAGCCGGAGCCGGAGGAGGATCGCAGCAAGCCGATCCAGATCGCCATCGTCGGCCGCCCCAATGTCGGCAAATCGACCCTGCTGAACAGCCTGCTCGGCGAAGAGCGCGTGCTGACCGGCCCGGAGGCCGGCATGACCCGCGATGCCATCGCCGTCGACTGGGAATGGCGTGACCGCCGGTTCAAGCTGGTCGACACCGCCGGCATGCGCCGCCGCGCCCGCGTCGACGAGAAGGTCGAGAAATTGGCGGTCGCGGACAGCCTGCGCGTCATCCGCATGGCGAATGTCGTCATCCTGGTCGTCGATGCCGGCGCCATCCTGGACAAGCAGGACCTGACCATTGCGCGCCTGGTGATCTCCGAGGGCCGCGCCCTGGTGATCGCCATCAACAAGTGGGACGCGGTGGATGACCGCGCCATGGCGCTGCGTCAGGTCGAGGACAAACTGGAGGCGACGCTCGGCTACATCAAGGGCGTGAAGGTCGTCACCATCTCGGCGCTGAAGGGCCACAAGCTCGACACGCTGCTGGACGGGGTGCTGGAGACCTACACCGTCTGGAACCGCCGCATTCCCACCGCGCAGTTGAACCGCTGGATCGAAGGCGTCCTGGAACACCATCCGCCGCCCCTGGTGGAAGGCCGCCGGGTCAAGATCCGCTACGTCACCCAGGTGAAGACCCGCCCGCCGACCTTCGCCCTGTTCGTGAACAAGCCGCTCGACCTCCCGGAAAGCTATCAGCGCTACCTGACCACCCACCTGCGCGACAGCTTCGACATGCCCGGCGTGCCGGTGCGGTTGCTGCTGCGCAAGGGCAAGAACCCGTACGCGGAAGACTGAGCGGGGGAGGGGCGTCGTGCCCCCTCCCTCCCACGCTCGCGCGTGGGTCCCTCCCTCCCCCGCCTTTGGCGGGAGAGGGTAGATTAGCAATGCGGCGGCAGTCCCCTCTCCCGCGATCGGATCGGCCTATGGCCGACCGAGTGCGGGGAAGGGTTAGGGAGGGGGCAAAACGCCCCCCGGCTCCCACCCCTCCGGCGCCATCCTGAACCCGGCGAACTCGAAGGCCGGTGCCACGGTGCAGCTCACCAGCGACCAGCCGCCAAGGCTCCGCGCCGCCTGCCAGGCACCGACCGGTACCACCGCCTGCGGCCGCTCGCCGCCTTCGATGTCCATCCCCAGCCGGCAGCGCTCGACCGCACCGCCTCCCTCATAGACCGACAGCTCCAGCGGCGCTCCGCCATGCCAGAGCCAGATCTCCACGGCATCCACCGCGTGCCAGTGCGACTGCTCGCCCGCCCGCAGCAGGAAGTAGATCGCGGTGACGGCCCCGCGTCCGCCATCGGCAGCCGCCCGGTGGGTCTCGACGTAACAGCCCCCCTCCGGATGCGGCTGCAGACCCAGCAATTCGATCAGCCGCTCGGCGGACAAGGCGCGTTCAGGCATCGTCGTTCTCGCCCACATGGATGATCAGGTCGAAGGACACTCGTGTGTCCTCATAGATCGCCGCCAGCGGCAGCCTCACCTCAAGCGCCGGGATCGACAGCACTCCCTCTCGCCCGGAAATCAGTTCATGTGTCCAGCCGTCCCCCGCGCGCCGGAAGCTTTCCACCACCGCCACCCGCTGATGGACCAGAACATATTGGGTCAGGGAGGGCAGGGTGCGGTAAGCGGCGCTCTTGGTGGTATGGTCGTAGCTGGAGGTGCTGTCCGACAGCACTTCGACGATCACCGTCGGCTCGGTCGCCAGCCTATCGCGGTCGTCCAGCGCGGCGCAGGTGACGAAGACATCCGGATAGAACACCGACTCGTCGGCCCGGATGCGCATCGTCTCCTGGAATACGCGGCAGGGCGAGCCGCGCAGATCCGCCCGGAGAGCGGAATAGACGTTACCGGCGATCTGGTTGTGCGCGACCGTCCCGCCGACCATTGCCACGATCTCGCCCTGAAGGAATTCATGGCGGCTGTCCTGCCGATCCTCCCAAACCAGAAACTCGTCCAGCGTCATCCGGCGGTGTTTGCGCAGGGCCATGACCGCCCTCCCGGTCGGTGAAAGATTACTTGGTCATTTTACACCGACCGCGTCCGCGCCGCCATGCCCAGCCCCTCGCGCAACTCCGGCATCAGCATCGCTCCCAGCATGGCGATCACCGGCAGCACCGCGTAGTCGCCGCGCGCCGCCGCGTCGATCAGGTCGCGGGTGCTGTGCAGCTCGATCCGCATGTCCTCGAGGTCGCCATTGTCGGGCTCCGCCACCTTCCGGGCACCCTTGGCGTGGAACATGTGGCAGGTGCTGCCTTTCGAGTTGGCTCCGACCACGAAACCGCCCAGCGCCGTCCAATCGTCGGCGGCATAGCCGGTCTCCTCCAGCAGCTCGCGCTTGGCGGCGGTCAGCGGATCCTCGCCGGGTTCGATGGCGCCGGCCGGGAAGGTCAGGCTGACGCGCCGGGCACCATGCTTATAGGTGCGCAGCATCACCACCCGGCCATCCGCGGTCTCGACATACATCAGCGCGAAGTCGGGCTGGTCGAGCTGGTAGAAATTCTCGACCGTCCGCCCATCCGGCAACTGGACGGTCTCCGCCCGCACCTTCAGATAGGGGCTGGCGTCCAGCAGGTCGCGGCTGCCCAGCACCTCCCAAGGCTTCTGTTCGTCACTCATGCGGCGTTCCCATAGGGAGGCTGGGTGTAGCCGGCGGGCGAGAGGGTAAAGATCTCGCAGCCGTCCTCGGTGATGCCGATCTGGTGCTCGAACTGCGCCGACAGCGAACGGTCGCGGGTGACCGTGGTCCAGCCGTCGGACAGGATCTTCACCTCATGCCGGCCGGCGTTGATCATCGGTTCAACCGTGAAGACCATGCCGGGGCGCAGCTCCACGCCGGTGCCGGGCTTGCCGAAATGGTCCACATGCGGCGCGTCGTGGAAGACCTGCCCGATGCCGTGCCCGCCGAAGTCGCGGACGACGGAACAGCGCGCGGCTTCCGCCATGGTCTGGATGGCATGGCCGATGTCGCCCAGATGGTTGCCCGGCTTGGCCTGGGCGATGCCGGCCATCATGCAGCGCCAGGTCAGGTCGACCAGTTTGCGCGCCTTCACGCCGATCTTCTCGCCGACGAAATACATGCGGCTGCTGTCGCCGTACCAGCCGTCCAGGATCACGGTGACGTCGATGTTGACGATGTCGCCTTCGACCAGCTTCTTGTCGTCGCTGGGGATGCCATGGTTGACGATGTGGTTGGGGGAGATGCAACTGCTGGCCGGATAGCCGTGATAGCCCAACGTCGCCGGAATGCCGCCGCGGTCGCGCTGGAACTCCTCGATCAGCTTGTCGAGCCTGCCCGTGCTGACGCCCGGCACCACGAAGGGCGTGATGTAGTCCAGCGTCTCGGCCGCCAGCCGGCAGGCCTTCCGCAGCGCCGCGAATCCCTCCGGACCGTGCAGCACGATCCGCTTGCCTTCCTTGTCCATCAAACCGTCATCCGTCACGTAAATCCTCTGACCGTATTTCAGCCGCTGCGCCCATCCGCAAACCGCGCAACAAGCTATCACGCCACAGGTCTGAAAAAAGCCCCTGCATTCCACCCCTGCAAGCATAGGATTCGGCGGATCGGCTTGCTATATGTGGCGGGCCTTATCCCCATCGGACTACCAGACCTTTGGCGAAGCCCACCACCCGATATGTCTGCCAGGCCTGCGGCGCCTCCTTCCCCAAATGGGCGGGCAAGTGCGACGCCTGCGGCGAATGGAACAGCCTCGTCGAAGAGGCCGCACCCGACAGTGCGCCCAAGGGGCTCGGGTCAGCCCGTGGCCGCCGCATCGACTTCGTTGGCCTTCATGGCAACAGCGAGGCGCCGCCGCGGCGCATGACCGGCATCGCCGAATTCGACCGCGTGTGCGGCGGCGGGCTGGTCCCCGGATCGGCCATCCTGATCGGCGGCGATCCCGGTATCGGCAAATCGACCCTTCTGCTCCAGGCCATGGCACGGCTGTCGCAGGACCACCGCTGCGCCTATGTCTCGGGCGAGGAGGCGGTGGATCAGGTGCGGCTGCGCGCCCAGCGCCTGGGCTGCGCGTCGGCTCCGGTGGATCTGGCCTCGGCCACCAGCGTGCGCGACATCGTCGCCTCGCTGGACGACGCCAAGGGGCCGGAGGTGATCGTCATCGATTCGATCCAGACCATGTATATGGACAATCTGGACAGCGCCCCCGGCACCGTCGCTCAGGTCCGCGCCAGCGCGCAGGAGCTGATCCGCGTCGCCAAGCGGCGCGGAGTCGTCCTGCTTTTGGTCGGCCATGTCACCAAGGAAGGCATGATCGCCGGTCCCCGGGTGCTGGAGCACATGGTGGACACCGTCCTCTATTTCGAAGGTGAGCGCGGCCACCAGTTCCGCATCCTGCGCGCGGTGAAGAACCGCTTCGGCCCGACCGACGAGATCGGCGTGTTCGAGATGGGCGACGCCGGGCTGGGTGAGGTCGCCAACCCGTCCGCCCTGTTTCTGGCCGAGCGGCGCGGCGACGTGTCGGGCGCAGCCGTCTTCGCCGGGATGGAGGGCACCCGCCCCGTGCTGGTCGAAGTGCAGGCGCTGGTTGCCCCGTCGCCGCTCGGCACGCCGCGCCGGGCGGTGGTCGGCTGGGACTCGGCCCGCCTTGCCATGGTCCTGGCGGTGCTGGAGGCGCGTTGCGGCGTGCAGATCGGCGCCAACGACGTCTATCTGAACGTGGCCGGCGGCCTGCGCATCACCGAACCGGCCGCCGACCTCGCGGTCGCCGCGGCACTTGTCTCGTCGCTGACCGGGGAGCCGGTTCCGGCCGACGCGGTGGTATTCGGCGAGATCGGCCTGTCGGGCGAGGTCCGCGCCGTCGGCCAGAGCGACACGAGGCTGAAGGAGGCGGCGAAGCTCGGCTTCTCCTCCGCCATCTTCCCGGCGAGACGGACCGGCAAGAAGGGCAGCCGCGGCGACAACGGCCTGAAGACGGTGGAACTCCAGCAATTGGGCGAGCTGATGCCGCTGTTCCAGGCGCAGGGCTCCTCCGGCCGGCCGCCCTCGCGACGCGGCCATGACGACAACGACACGCGCCGCTGGCGCGACGACGAATTCATCTGACGCCACCCCTCAATCGGCATCTCAATTATCGGCACAGGGCAATGGACAACCTTCCCGTCAATCCGGTGGACATCGTCGTCATCGCCGTCCTGCTTCTGTCGGCGCTTCTCGCCTTCAGCCGCGGCATGGTGGCCGAAGTGGTGTCGGTCGCCGCCTGGGCCGGCGCTGCGGTGATCACGCTCTACGCGCTGCCCCATGTCCTTCCCTATGCGCAGATCTATATCCGGTTCGAGATGCTGGCCTACGCCGCTTCCGCGGTCGGGGTGTTCATCATCGCGTTGATCGTGCTTTCCCTGTTGGGCCGCAGCCTGTCGCGCGGGGTGCAGGCCTCGGCCCTGTCGGCGCTGGACCGCACGCTAGGCTTCGTTTTCGGCTTGGTGAAGGGCGGGGTGCTGGTGTCGATCGCCTACCTGTTCTTCCTGTGGCTGGTGCCCAACCCGGCGGAACAGCCGGTCTGGCTACAGGAGGCGAAGACACGTCCATTCCTCGCAAAGGGGGCGGAGACTCTCTACGCCTTCGTTCCGGAGAACCTGCGCAGGGAAGGGCTCGGCCAGATGGACATGGCGCGCGACCGCGCACGTCAGGCGATGGAGGCCAAGCAGGCGCTCGACCGCCTGTCGACGCCGGTACCCAGCCCCGCGAAGACCGGGGGTGCACCGGCACCCGATACCGGTTATAAGGACCGCGACCGCGCCGACCTTGAAAGGCTGATGCAGAACAACGCCCGCTGAGCTTGACCGCTCGGTTTCGGCGCTATCGACGTTTGTGGACCGTTTCTTTCCGTTGCATGTGCTGACGCGCCCCCGGCGCCTCTTGGACGAAGGACTTCTGGTGATGCTGACGACGCATCCGTTCGACGACGACAAGCTGCGCGAAGAGTGCGGCGTGTTCGGCATCTACGGCAACCCGCAGGCGGGCGCCATCACGGCGCTGGGCCTGCATGCCCTGCAGCACCGCGGGCAGGAGGCGGCGGGCATCGTCAGCTTCGACGGCGGCCGCTTCCACCTGCAGCACACGCTGGGCCTGGTCGGCGACCATTTCAGCTCCGAGGCGATCATCGCCAAGCTGAAGGGCGCCAGCGCCATCGGCCACGTGCGTTACGCCACCACCGGCGATACCTCCATCCGCAACGTCCAGCCGCTCTACGCCGATTTCGAGTTCGGTGGCTTCGCGTTGGCCCACAACGGCAACCTGACCAACGCGCAGACCCTGCGCCGCCAGCTGGTCCGTCGCGGCTGCCTGTTCCAGTCCTCCACCGACACCGAGGTGATCGTCCACCTGATGGCGACGGCCCGCGGCGGCTCGCCGGTGGATCGCCTGATCGAGGCGGTCCGGCAGGTCGAGGGTGCCTTCTCCCTGGTGGCGCTGACCTCCAAGGAAGTGATCGGCGTGCGTGACGCTCTCGGCGTCCGTCCGCTGGTGCTGGGCCGGCTGGGCGACACCCACATCCTGGCGAGCGAGACCTGCGCCTTCGACATCGTCGGTGCCGAATATGTCCGCGACGTCGAGCCGGGCGAGATGATCGTCATCGACGCCGGCGGCGTGCACAGCCTGCGCCCGTTCCAGCCGCAGCAGCGCCGCCTGTGCATTTTCGAATACATCTACTTCGCCCGTCCCGACAGCGTGATGGAGGGCACCTCCGTCTACGAGGCGCGCCAGCGCATCGGCCGTGAGCTGGCCCGCGAGGCCGGTGTCCCCGCCGACGTGATCGTGCCGGTCCCCGACAGCGGCGTGCCCGCGGCGCTGGGCTATGCCCAGGAAGCCGGCGTGCCCTTCGACCTCGGCATCATCCGCAATCATTATGTCGGCCGCACCTTCATCGAGCCGACCGACCAGATCCGCCATCTGGGCGTGAAGCTGAAGCACAACGCCAACCGCGCGATGATCGAAGGCAAGCGCGTCGTGCTGGTGGACGACTCGATCGTCCGCGGCACCACGTCGAAGAAGATCGTCGAGATGGTGCGTGCCGCCGGTGCCGCCGAGGTGCACATGCGCATCTCCAGCCCGCCGACCTCGCACCCCTGCTTCTATGGCATCGACACGCCCGAGCAGGGCAAGCTGCTGGCCCACCGCATGACGGTGGAGCAGATGCGCGAGTTCATCCAGGCCGACAGCCTCGCCTTCATCTCGCTCGACGGCCTTTATCGGGCGATGGGCGATGAGAAGCGCGATCCGGCAAAGCTCGGATACTGCGACGCCTGCTTCACCGGCGATTACCCGATCCCGCTGACCGACGCGCTGGAAAATCCGCCGGTCGAGGCGAACGTCGCCGTCCGCGCCTGACCCCAAAAACCCTCCCCCCGCAACGGGGGAGGATTTTTAATATGTGAACGAACAATAATCCCAGGAAACGAGTCGTCCCCATGTCCCGTCTCTCCGGCCGCATCGCCCTCGTCACCGGCGCATCGCGCGGCATCGGCGCCGCCGTCGCCAAGCGCTTTGCCGCCGAAGGCGCCCATCTGGTCCTGGTCGCCCGCACCGTCGGCGGGCTGGAGGAGACCGACGACGCCATCCAGAAGATCTCCGGCCAGTCGGCGACCCTGGTGCCGATGGACCTGCGCGACTACGACAAGATCGACCAGCTCGGCCACGCGCTGTACGAGCGGTTCGGCAAGCTGGACGTGGTCATCGGCAATGCCGGCGCGCTGGAGGCGCTGGGTCCCGTCGCTCAGTATGACCCGAAGCTGTGGTCGCGGGTGATGGACCTGAATGTGACGGCGAACTATCGCCTGATCCGCTCGATGGATCCGCTGCTGCGCGCGTCCGGCACCGGCCGTGCCGTCTTCGTCACCTCGGCCGCTGCCAAGGCCCCGCACCATTACTGGATGCCCTACGGAGCCAGCAAGGCGGCGCTGGAGATGATCGTCAAGACCTATGCGATGGAAGTCGCCAGTTCCAGCGTGCGTGTCAACCTGATCGATCCGGGCGTGGTCGCGACCAAGCTGCGCACCCAGGCCTTCCCGGGTGAGGATCCGACGAAGATCACCCAGCCGGATCAGGTGACCGAGCGATTCGTGGAACTGGCCGAGGCCGACTGCACCAAGCACGGCGAACTGGTTCTGGCGCAGTAACCGGCCCCGACCCGTTGTCGTAGGACCTTCCTCCCGATCCTTCCCCGGAACCGGCAGACGCCGGGCGGGGAAGGACGGATGGAAACGAATGCGCGTTCCGGCCTTCGGCCTTTACAGGGTGAAGATCGCCAGCAGGACCAGCACCGCGATGACGCCCGCGATGCTGAGCTTCATGAATTTGGTGAAGGCGATCCAGGTCGCCTGATGGGTACGTACGGTCTCTTCACTGACCGGGTTGGGACTCACGGCCGCCATATCGATCAATCCTCCAACAGTTTCTTTTGCCCGCAATTCTGACGCAGGCGTACGGAAACGCAACAGATTCCGAGCGGAACCGTCAACTATGCCGGAAGGATAGGGGCCGGAAGGAAGAACCCGCCTAAAGGGGCGGGTTGAGAACGGTCGCCAGTTCAGGCAGAGGCCCGTCGATCCGCACCAGATCGCCGTCGACGCGGGCGCGACCCTCCGCGATCAGGCGGACGGCATGGGGATAGAGCTTGTGCTCCGCCTCCAGCACCCGGTCGGCCAGACGATGGGCATCATCGCCGGGCAGGACCGGAACGGCGGCCTGCGCGATGATCGGACCATCGTCCATCGCCGGGCGGACATGATGGACGGTGCAGCCATGGAAACGGACGCCGGTGGCCAGCGCCCGCTCATGGGTGTCCAGGCCCTTGAAGGAGGGCAGCAGGGACGGGTGGATGTTGATGAGCGCATCCTGCCAGCGCCCGACGAACCAGGGCGACAGCAGCCGCATGAAGCCGGCGAGGCAGACCAGCTCGACGCCGGCCTGCCGCAGCCGGGCGTCCATCGCCGCCTCGAAGGCCGGCTTGTCGCCGGGATAGTCGCGGTGGCTGACCACCGCGGTGGCGATCCCGGCCGCGGAGGCACGTTCCAGGCCGAAGGCATCGGCCTTGTTGGACAGCACCAGTGCGATCTCGGCCGGGAAATCGGGCGCGGCGCAAGCGTCTATCAACGCCTGCAGATTGCTGCCGCGCCCCGAGATCAGGACGCCGAGCTTCAACTTGCTCATCGAACCTATCCTTGGGCGTCCCTTACGCGGTCCAGGCCGCGTCCATGCCGTTGACGGTCACGCGGGCGTCGCCGTCCTTCAGCGCGGTGACGGTGCCGACGGTGTAGACCGTCTCGCCGCCCTCGCGCAGGATGTCGATGGCCTCGTTCGCCTTGTCGGCGGGAACCACCACGACCATGCCGAGGCCGACGTTGAAGGTGCGCGCCATCTCGTAGGGAGCGATGCCGCCGGTCTTCATCAGCCAGGAGAAGACGGGGGGCAGCGCCCAGGTCGAGGCGTCGAGCACCACACCCAGCCCGTCGGGAAGAACGCGCGGAATGTTCTCGATCAGGCCGCCGCCGGTGATGTGGGCCATGGCACGGACCGTGCCGGCGCGCACCGCCTTCAGCGTGCTCTTCACATAGATGCGGGTCGGCGTCAGCAGGGCCTCGCCCAGCGACTTCGACTCGTCCCACGGGCAGGCGGCGTCATAGCCGAGCCCCGACTTTTCCACCAGCTTGCGCACCAGCGAATAGCCGTTGGAATGCACGCCGGTGGACGCGAGGCCGAGAACCACGTCGCCCGCCTGGACGGTGGAACCGGTCAGGGCGTGCTGGCGTTCCACGGCACCGACTGAGAAACCGGCGAGGTCGTAATCACCTTCGGAATACATGCCCGGCATCTCGGCGGTCTCGCCGCCGACCAGCGCGCAGCCGGCCTGACGGCAGCCTTCGGCGATGCCGGCGACGATGTCGCGTCCGGCGGCCACGTCGAGCTTGCCGGTGGCGTAGTAATCCAGGAACAGCAGCGGCTCCGCGCCCTGGACCACCAGATCGTTGACGCACATGGCGACGAGGTCGATACCGACGGTGTCGTGACGGTTGGCGAGAATCGCCACCTTCAGCTTGGTGCCGACGCCGTCGGTCGTCGCGACCAGGAGCGGATCCTGGTAGCCGGCGGCGCGCAGGTCGAACAGGGCGCCGAAGCCGCCCAGGCCCGCGTCGGAGCCGGAACGCGCGGTGGAGCGGGCAAGGGGCTTGATCGCTTCGACAAGCGCGTTGCCCGCATCGATGTCCACACCGGCCTGCTTGTAGGCGTCGGACATGTTATAGGACTGGGTGCTGATGGTATCCTCGCTTGGGCTGAGCTATATACCGGGCCTTGGGCTCGGGCCGAACATACTCGAATCGGAAGGCTTTGCAATGCTCCACCGCCGCCGCGCGCCGCTCCTCGCCGGTCTTGCTGCCATGTCCACCGCTCTGGTCCTGACCATGACCGGGCCGGCGGGTGCGCAGACCGGTTCCCCGCCGCCGGCCGCCGCCTCTGCCGCCGCCTCTGCCGCCATGCCGTCCGCCTCCGACCCGTTCGCGGTGTCGGGCGTCCGGGTCGACATCAACGGCAGCAATCCGACCACGGTCCGCGACCAGGCGATCCGCGAGGCGCAGGCCAAGGCCTGGGCGGAGCTCTACCGCCGCCTCGTCCCCGGCGGCACCCCGCCGCGCCTGTCGGACAACGAGATCGCCAGGCTGGTCCAGGGCTTCGAGATCGACGAGGAAAAGGTGTCGGCCAGCCGCTATGTCGGCGCCATCACCGTGCGGTTCCGCCCCAATGCGGTGCGCGATGCGCTCGGCCAGAGCGGCGGCGCCACCCAGTATGTCGAGCCGCCGTCGCGTCCCTTCGTCATCCTGCCGGTGACCCAGACCGATGGGCGCACCATCCTGTGGCAGGACCGCACCCCCTGGCGCGCGGCATGGGAAGCGCGGCAGCCCGCCGCGTCCCTGGTGCCGCTGGTCGTGCCGGACGGCGAACTGACAGACGCGCAGGCGATCAGCGGCGAGGACGCCATCGCCGGCAATGCCGAGGCGCTGGGCCGCATCGCCCAGGCCTACAAGGCCGGCGGGGTCGTGGTCGCCCGCACCGATCTGCCGGCCAACGGCCCGGATCCGGCGCGCGGCATGACGGTGGACGTCACCCGCTATGGGCTGGACGGCACGCGCGACAATCAGGTCGTGCAGGTGAAGGGCGGCAGCAGCGCCGACGACGTGCTGACCCGCGCGGTCGCCGCGGTCGGCACCCAGCTGGACGACTCCTGGCGGCGCGAGCACACCACGGCGACTGGCCCGGAGCACAACACCCTGGTCCGCATTCCGCTGTCGGCGGTGAACGACTGGGTGGAAACGCGCAAGCGCCTTTCCTCCGTCAATGCGGTGACCCGGACCAACCTCATGTCGATCAGCCGCAGCGAGGCGCTGATCACCCTGACCCATCGCGGCGATCCCGACCAGCTGGCCCAGGCGCTTGCCCGGCAGGATCTGGGCTTTGCGCGTACGGCCGCGGCGGCTCCGGCCGCCTATCCCGCTGCGCCGCTGCCGGTTCCCTCCGCCGATTGGCAGCTGACGCTGCTGCCGCGCGGGTCGGGAGCCGCGTCGGCCGGGGCCGTTCCGTCCGCGGCGTCTCCGGTCGCGTCTCCGACCACGCTGGCGCCGTCGGCGCCGCTGGATGCCGGCGTTTCCGGCGGATCGGTGGGCGGCACGCTGGGCGCTCCGCCGCGCAATCTGGGAACGCTGCCGGCCAAGAGCGCGCCGTGAGCGTTCCGAACATCATCACCTTCCTGCGCATCGTGGCGGTTCCGGCCGCGATGTACATGATCCTGACCGGCAAGATGGAGTGGGCCTTCGCCCTCTTCGTCGCCGCCGGCCTGTCCGATGCGCTGGACGGCGCCATCGCCCGCATGTTCCGGGCGCGTACGGTGCTGGGCGGCTACCTCGACCCGCTGGCCGACAAGGCGCTGATCGTCGGCGTGTACGTCGCGCTGGCCTGGGTCGGATCGATCCCGCTGTGGCTGGCGATGATGGTGATCTTCCGCGACATCATGATCATCGGCGGCGTCATCCTGCTGTTCACGCTGAAGGAGACCTTGGCGATGCAGCCGCTCTACGTCAGCAAGGTGAACACGGTGGTGCAGATCGCGCTTGCCGCCGCGGTGCTGGCGCCGCCGGCGCTGGGCCTGCCGGAAATCCATCTGTACGGGTGGGAGCTGGTCGATGTGCTGGTCTACGCCTGCACGGTGACCACGGTGCTGTCCGGACTGCTGTACGCACGGCGCGGTGCCCTGCTGTTCAACCGGCTCGGCGGCGTTCCGTGACGTCGGCCAAGCAGCTCCGTTTCTGGCTGATCGGGCTCGGACTGTTCGTCCTTGCGCTGTGGCTGCTGGCCGACATGCTGCTGCCCTTCGTGGTGGGGCTGGCCATCGCCTATCTGCTCGACCCGCTGGTCGACCGGCTGGAGCGGGCGCGGCTGCCGCGCTGGCTCGGCACCACGCTGGTGCTGCTGGGATTCCTGCTGGTCCTGGTGCTGATGGCGCTTCTTCTGGTGCCACTGGTGCAGGGGCAGATCTCCCACCTGCTGGAGGTGCTGCCGACCTACGCCACGCTGGTGAAGGAGCGGCTGATCCCGGCGCTCGACCGCTTCATCCATCGGCTTCCGGCCGACGATGTGGAGCGGCTGCGCGCCGCCGCCGGCAATTATGCCGGCGAGGTGGCGGGGATGGTAGGTCGCATCGTCAGCCGCATCCTGTCCGGCGGCGTTGCCGTGTTCGACATCGTGACCCTGATGTTCATCACCCCCATCGTCGCCTTCTATCTGATGCGCGACTGGGACGTGATGGTGGGGAAGGTCGATTCGTGGCTGCCTCGCC
Organism: Azospirillum sp.; assembly: GCF_035628975.1. Classification (GTDB taxonomy): domain Bacteria; phylum Pseudomonadota; class Alphaproteobacteria; order Azospirillales; family Azospirillaceae; genus Azospirillum. Next base: position 81,267 of record NZ_DASPIS010000122.1, read on the forward strand.
AGCACGCCGAGACCGTGCGCGAGCAGGCGCGCGAGGTGAACGTGACCCTGTCCGGCTTCGTGCGCGGGCAGGCGATGGTCTGCCTCGTGCTGGGTGTCTTCTATGCGCTGGCGCTGTCGGCGGCGGGGCTGGATTTCGGGCTGGTGATCGGCCTGATGGCCGGGATCCTGTCCTTCATTCCCTATGTCGGCAGCCTGTTCGGCTTCGTCGCGAGCACCGGGCTTGCCCTGCTGCAGTTCGACGAGCTTTGGCGGGTCGCCGTCGTGGTGGGCATCTTCCTGTTCGGGCAGGCGGTGGAGGGCAATGTCCTGACGCCGAAGCTGGTCGGCGACAAGGTCGGGCTGCATGCGGTCTGGGTGATGTTCGCCCTGCTGGCTGGCGGTAGCCTGTTCGGATTCGTCGGCGTGCTGCTGGCGGTTCCGGTGGCTGCGGTGATCGGCGTGTTGACCCGCTTCGCGTTGCGACAGTATCTCTCAAGCCCGTACTACCGCGGCATCGACGCGGAACGCTGATTGGGTGTGTCCGCATGAGCTTGCCGGCGCAGATACCGCTCGACCTCGGGCATCGGACGGCGATGGGCTGCGAGGACTTCCTCGTGGCGTCCAGCAATGCCGACGCGGTGGCCTGGCTCGACCGCTGGCCGTCCTGGCCCGCTCCGGCGCTGACCGTGTTCGGGCCGGCCGGCTGCGGCAAGACCCATCTGTCCCAGGTCTGGCGCGCCCGCAGCCATGCCGTCATCACCAGGGGCGATATGCTCGACTCGGGCGTGGTGCCGGGGCTGCTGGCGCCCGCCAACGCCGTGGTGGTCGAGGATGCCGATGCGGTGTCCGGCAGGCCCGAGCGGGAAGAGGCGCTGTTCCACCTCTACAATCTCGCCCGCGAGCAACAGGGCCACCTTCTGCTGCTGTCGCGCAAGGCCCCGTCGCGCTGGCGCACGCGGCTGGCCGATCTGCGGTCCCGCATCAAGGGGGCGCCGGCGGTCGAGGTTCGTCCGCCCGACGACGCGTTGCTGGCCGCCGTGTTGGTGAAGCTGTTCGCCGACCGGCAGTTGCGGCCGGGGCTGGAGGTCATCACCTACCTGCTGGCGCGGATGGAGCGGTCGCTGGACTTCGCCCGCCGGCTGGTGGCTGCACTGGACCACGCATCGCTCGCCGCCCATCGCGGCGTGACCGTGCCGTTGGCGCGCGAGGTCCTTTCGGAACTGCAACGGACGGAACCGCAACGATCCGGTTCCAAAACGACACGCTAAGAACATAAGGAAGGGACGAGCATGGACCTGGGTATCGCCGGCCGCCGCGCCATCGTCTGCGCCGCCAGCAAGGGGCTGGGCCGTGCCTGCGCCTTCGCGCTGGCCCGCGAAGGCGTGCATGTCACCCTGACCGCCCGCAACGCCGATGCGCTGGAGGCGACGGCGGAGGAGATCCGCAAGGCGACCGGCGGGGCCGGCGCCACCGTCACCACCGCTGCCGGCGACATCACGACGGAAGAGGGACGGGCCGCGGCACTCGCCGCCTGTCCGGAGCCGGACATCCTGGTCAACAATGCCGGCGGGCCGCCGCCCGGCGATTTCCACGACTGGGACCGCGAGGACTGGATCCGCGCGCTGGACGCCAACATGCTGGCGCCGATCTTCCTCATCAAGGCGACGGTGGACGGGATGATCGCCCGCCGGTTCGGCCGGATCGTCAACATCACCTCGGCCGCGGTGCGGGCACCGATACCGATTCTCGGTCTGTCGAACGGTGCGCGCAGCGGCTTGACCGGATTCGTCGCCGGACTGTCGCGCCAGACGGTGAAGCACAACGTCACCATCAACAATCTGCTGCCCGGCCCGTTCGAGACCGACCGCCTGCGCAAGACCATGGAAGGCGGAGCCAAGGCCGCCGGTCGCAGCATCGACGAAGAGATGGACCTGCGCCGCAAGGGAAACCCCGCCGGTCGATTCGGTGATCCGGAGGAATTCGGGGCCGCCTGCGCCTTCCTCTGCGCTGCGAGTTCCGGTTTCATGACAGGCCAGAACATCCTTTTGGACGGCGGAGCCTACCCGGGCACCATGTAAAGGGGCGGTCGAGGGGCAGGAAAGCCCCCACGTCTCAAGTTTGTCCCTCCAATTCGCATCAAAATCCGCCCATCGTCACAGGCCATTAAGAAACGACCGCGGGAAAAGGGCTTCGGCACCGCTTCCCCGGTCCGCCGGTTCGCAAGTGCGGCGGTGCCGCGGCGACCGGACAACGGCTGACAAGCCACTGGCACAGGAACGATGAGCATGCAGCAGAGCGTGGCGGCCCCCGCGGTCTACACCGACCTTGGCCGCGTCATGGAAAGCATCACCCGGCGCTTCCTCGACGTGCTTCGGATGGAACTGGCCCGGATCGGTGTGACCGACCTCAGCCCGACCCAGGCCTTGATGCTGCTGCACATCGGCACCGAGGAACTGTCGGTCCGCGATCTTCTGGAGCGCGGCTATTACCTGGGCTCCAACGCCTCCTACAATCTGAAGCACCTTGTGGAAGCCGGCTATGTCGACCGCAGCCCGTCCCTGCGCGACCGGCGGGCCGCGCGGCTCAAGCTGTCCGAACAGGGGCTGGCCACCTGCGAGGCGTTGAAGAAGCTGGAAACGGCGCGGGCCGACAGCCTGTTGCGCAGCGACAGCGACGGCGCCGATTTCGAGACCACCTACCGCACCCTGCGGCGGCTGGAGCGCGCCTGGACCGACCTGATCCGCTACGACGACGCCGATCCAGCCTGAGTTTCGGCCCGAAATTTTCGAACGTCCGACACGTAATCTTATACCCACCTACCCGTTCGATCTGTGTCCGGAAGGGAACACCCGCGCTCATAACGGGAACATAGGCAGAACTGCGCAGTTGCCGTTCCGCGTCTGTTCTGGTAGCTATACCGGAACAAGACACGAACAATGGAGGTTGGCATGTCGGTTCTGGCTTTCCTGCGTGAATGCATGACCCTCGCCCTGTTCCTCGCCGTGCTCTATGGCTGGGCAACGGTCGGGCCGATTCTGATCGGCTGAGCAGGCCTATGGCGTCGGGGCGCCTGCCCCTTCGGAAGAGGTCCTCGAACGAGGGATGCCGCGTCGGTATTATATCCGAAATCCCAGCCCACCCCGGCCGGCGCAGCGCTTACATCGGGAACACGCGGAACCGTTCCTGGCCCGACAGAGAAGCCGAAAGGGGAACGGTTCCGCGAACGCCGACAACGCGTGGGGATTGGGACGGATGCGGAATTTCTTTCGGAAGCGTCGTTCGGCCGCTGTGGCGGACGAACGGATGCCGGCGGCTGGCGGAGCGGGTCTCGGCGGTAGCGGACTTGGTGGCGGCCTTACCGGCAACGGGCTCACCGGCAATGGCCTCACAGGCAATGGAATGGGCATGGCTGGACCGGGTGTGTCGGGGCCGGGTATGTCGGGGCCGGGGATCTCAGGCCCTGGACCTGCCGCCGGCAACTTCCCCAATGCACCCGGATTCTCCCGGCCCGGCGGGACGCTCCTGCGTCCGGTCGATGGGGGACAAGGTCGGAGCGGGTTCGAGGCGATGCGCGGTCCCGCCGCGCCGCGTCTTCCCGACGTGATCGACAACGACGCCACCAGCGACCGTCGCGGCCACATGTTCCCACAGCCCGGAGGGCGCGAGGCGGAGAGCGAGCACGATCTGCCGCGCTTCACCATGTCGGTTAACGGCGGCTATCGAGGCGGCATGGGCGCCAACGCGCCAGCGATGCTGAAGGGGCTGACGCCCGAGCTGAACGGCCTATTGCGCGAAGCCTTCACCCCGACGCGGCCGAAGCAGCAGCTGAACGGCTTGTTCATCGGCCGCAACGACACGCTTCGCCGCATCATTTCAGCGATCGAGGAGGAGCGGGCGCACGTCATCCTGTATGGCGACCGAGGCCGCGGCAAGACCTCCGTCGCCAACGCGATCGAGAAGATCGCCGGGCAGGCCGGCTATCTGTCGCTGAAGCTGACCTGCAGCGGCGAACTGAGCTTCGAGGACATCTTCAGGCACTTCCTGAAGAAGATCCCCTCCACCTACTACCGGTCCGCGCTTGACAACCCGTTCGCGGCCCGGCGCAACTTCGCCAGCCTGAACGAGCTGCTGCCGGACGGCACCTTCAGCGTTACCGAGCTGAACGAGGTGCTGTCGGGTATCCATGCGACCCATGTGCTGTTGATCCTGGACGAATACGACCGCGTCCTCGACGAGGATTTCCGCAACAAGCTGGCGGAGCTGTTCAAGAATCTCACCGACAGCTCGATCCCCGTCACGCTGCTGGTGGTCGGCGTCGCCGAGAACCTGGACCAGCTGCTGGGCAAGCATCCGTCGATCCAGCGGTCGCTGGTGCCGGTGCATCTGCCGCTGATGACCGATCAGGAGATCGGCCGGCTGATCCAGGCCGGTGCCCAGAATGCCGCGATCGAGTTCGCGCCGGATGTGGTGCGGCGGATCGCCGAATTCGTGCGCGGGCTGCCTTACTACGCACAGCTGCTCGGCCTGCACGCGGCGCGTAGCGCCGTCAGCCGCGGCAGCAAGCTGGTGGAGCGGCCGGATCTCGCCTATGCCGTCGCCCGCTGCCTGCAGGAGGCCGAACGCGGCATCGTCGAGAGCTATGCCCGCGCACTGGCCGCCGACCGCCGCGCGGAGCTGGAGGACGCGCTGCTGGCCGCCGCCCTGTGCCCGGCCGATGCCTATGGCGTGTTCGACCCCAACGATCTGGCGGGCGACAGCGGCGAGTTGCCGAGTGCCGCGACGCTGGACCTGCTGAAACGCCTGACGCGCGAGGACCATGGCGGTGTCCTGGCCCCGGTGGTGGAACCGGGCCTGGAACGCTACCGCTTCCGCAATCAGATGATGCGCCAGTACGTCCTGATGCGTCAGGCGAGCGAGCGCGGCCAGATCTGATCCATCCCCGATCAGGCCGTCCTTCGGCCCTTCCCCGGCGACGGGGGAGGGCCACTCTTTATCAGGGCGCGTTACAGGTAGGCCGCGCGGCGTTGGCCCGTGGCCTTCTGCCACGACCATTCGACGACTGCGCTCATCAACCGCTCCAGCCCGGGCTTCACCTCGGCCGCCAGATCGGGGCGGAAGCGGTAGGGAGCATCCTCGTCCATGTAGGTGGACTGGGTCAGCTCCAGCTGGATGGCGTGGATGTTCTCCTCCGGCTTGCCGTAGCTGCGGATGATGAAGCCGCCGCGCATACGGCCGTTCAACGCGGCGGAGTAACGTTCCGATGCCGAAAGGACGTTCATCAGACGTGCGACCAGCGGTTGGGCGGCACTGCTGCCGTCGCCGGTCCCCAGGTTGAAGTCGGGCAGGGTGCCGTCGAAGAATCGCGGAACCCGGCTGCGCACGGAGTGGGCGTCGAACAGGACCGCGACCCCGAATCGGTCGCGCAGGGCGCGCAGCTCGTTGTGCAGCTGGTCGTGATAGGGGCGCCAGTAGGCGCCGACCCGCCGTTCGATCTCCACTTGTTCCGGTTCCTGACCGGCTTGGTAGATGGGCGCACGGTCGAAGGTGGTGAGCGGACAGATCTCCGTCGGGTCCAGGCCGGGCTGGGCAACGAGACCGTCGGGATCGCGGTTCAGGTCCACCACATAGCGCGAACACAGCGCGGTCAGGAATCCGATTCCGAGCGCCGGGGCGAAATGATACAACCGGTCCAGGTGTCGATCGACGTCGGGCTGTGCCTGCCCGTGTTCCGTCATCGTCGCGGCGATGTCCGGCGGAATCATCGTCCCGACATGCGGAATGCTGAGCAGGACCGGCGTTTCGCCTGGCTGGAAGCGGAAGGTTTCCATGGCTCGTCTCGTTACGGGAACGGCTGGCTCAGGGCTGTGTGCAGTGCGGCAGGGACAGCCGGTGGACTATGAGGCGCACTGCCGTATTCCGTCAAACACATTGCGTTTTTTTGAAACCTGCAGTGATGCCGCATGCATTGATTCCGCACATGGAGATCCTGTCCTTCTGGACCGAATTCCCTACAACAGCACACCGAATTGGCCGTTGACCGGAAGCTCGACTTGCCGGACACTCCCGCGCATTCGGCGACCGCCCGGCAGAAGGCGGCGCCCAGCACCGGATCAAGCTGTCCCCCGGCGACCGGCCCAAAGACTTCCAAAGCACACGGCGCCCCGATTTCGCAGCCCCGGTGACGAAGCAACGCAGCAGGGGAGAAGCGACCATGAACTCCGCCACCCGTCTTGGCGCGGCCATGCCCGGCCGGCGCCAGATCTTGTTGCCGCTTGCGCTGGCACCCGTCGCCGGCTGGGCCGTGTGGGCCGCCGGCACGCCCGATGCGCCCAACCACCCCGCCGGCCCCTTCCACCTGCCGCTGGACGAAACCACGGCGCTGTGGCGCGACCTTGGCGCGGTCCGGCTGGGGGGCTTGGCCGGCGATCCGCAGTTTCCGGTCAAGGTGTCTGCCCTGGACGGCCGTACCGTCACCGTCCGCGGCTTCATGGTTCCGTTGACCGGCGGCACCACCCACAACCGCTTCATCCTGTCCGCCAACCCCATGGGCTGTCCCGCCTGCGAAAGCCCCGGTCCGGCCGCCATGATGCATGTGCACTCCTCCATCGCGCTGCCTGCCACGCGGGAGCCGGTGACCCTCACCGGAACCCTGCGCCTGCGTCCGCAGGAAGGGCTGTTCTACCGATTGGACCGCGCCGAACAGCGCTGGGCCTGAGCGGCGCCGACGCATCACCGCCGGTGCGGCGGTGACCGCCGCGACCGAACATCGCTTGGTTCCGGCGTGGGCCATGGCGGCGGCGCTGCTGATCTATGGCGGCATCAGCGTTCCGGCGCCGCCGTCCCTGCGCTGGGGCGAGGCCGCCATCGGCCTGCTGATCCTGCTGGCCATCGGCTGGAGACGGCCTCTGATGGTCGCGACCGGCCACGCCCTGCACGACTCGGGTGATGCGGCGTGGATGGCCGTTGCGGTCGCGGCGCTGGGCTGGCTGCTGTGGGTGCCGCTGCTGCGCGGCGCGGCACTGGGTTGGGAGGCGGCGGACATCCTGCGCGATGTGGTGCCGCTGTTCTATCTGTTCCTGCCCGTGCTGCTGGTTCCCGCCTTGCGGCGCGCCGGAACCTGGGGTGTGCGCCTTCTGGCCGGCGGGCTGACGCTTGCCGGGCTTCTGCTGGCATTGCGCTGGTGGAAGCAGGCGGAGTGGGGATTCGGTGCCGTCGGCACGCGGGCGATGGCGGACGGGGGCGCCTATCTGCTGAATGCCCCATCGGTGCTGTTCGCCGCGGTGGCATTGCCGGCGTTGGCACTGTCGCTGGTGGCGGTCGGGGGATCGTTCAGGCGCTGGATCGCGGCGTTCGCCTGCGCCGCCGGAGGATCGCTCTGCCTCGGCGCCCTGGCTGGAGCGGTCCACCGCACCGCCCTGGGGCTGGCGGCGCTGTCTCTGACGATGGTGGCCCTGTGGTGGGTGCGGCGACGCCCCTGGCTGGCGGTGCCGTTGCTGCTGGCAGCCGGTTTCGTCGCCTTTCCCGCCGGGGATGCGCTGGTCGGCGCCTGGCAACAGGTGGCGGAGAAGACCAGGCTGACCGGGGCGAACACGCGCTGGGAGGAAGCGGCGGCGGTGATCGACCATGCCGTCTCGTCACCCTGGACCCTGCTGTTCGGTGATGGATGGGGAGCGCGCATCACCAATCCGGCCGTCGGCGGATGGCGGGTCAGCTACACCCACACGCTGGTCAGCTACAGCCTGTTGAAGACCGGGCTTTTAGGCATGCTGGCGCTTGGAGCCTATCTGTGCGCCCTGGTTCGTCCCTGGCGCCGCCTGCTGGCGGAGGATCCGCCGCTGGCCATGGCGGTGGTGCCGCCGCTGCTCATGGCGCTCTGCCTCCACACCAGCTTCAAGTATCTCGACACCGGCGTCATCCTGTCGCTGATGCTTTTGGGGTCCGAACCCAGGAAAGGGTTGTCCAAGCTCTAGAGCGCAAGCATACTTTCGCGTGCAATTCAGGCTTTGGTGCGCTGTGAAGCTCGTCATACCTTCCATTCTGTTCGTGAATCGGGTGTTCCCGCCGGACCGCGGGGCGACCGGGCGTTGCCTCCATGATCTGGCAACCCGCATGGCGGATGCGGGCTGGCGGGTCACGGTGGTCGCGGACGGCCCGGAGTCGCGGGCCGATGCGCGGGATGGCATTGCGCTCCACCGGACCGGCGGCGGCGTGCCGGAGGGGGAGAGGCCGGACGCTCGTGCGTATATCGAGTCGCTGTGCCGTCTGACCGGACGCGCCCTGCGCCTGCCGCGCCACGACGTGGTGGTGACGATGACCGACCCGCCGATGCTGGCGCTGGCCGGGCCGATGCTGGCGGCACGCCATGGTGCGGCATCGCTGCACTGGTGCCAGGATCTCTATCCCGATCTGCTGCCGGTGCTGGGGGTGCGGATGCCGTCGATGCTGCACCGACTCGCCGGGAGGGGAATGGCCCGGTCCCTCCGCCGTCACGACGGCGTGATCGCGATCGGACGCTGCATGCGCGACCGGATCGCGGCCATGGGCGTGATGGGGGAGCGGCTGAGCCTTCTGCCCAATTGGCCCGACCCCGCCATCCACCCTCTGCCCAAGGAGGGGGGCGGGTTCCGCAGTTCGCTGGGGGTGGTGGACGGGGACAGGCGCTTTCTGGTCGCCTATTCCGGCACGCTCGGTCTCGCCCACCCGATGGACGGCGTGCTGGAGGCGGCGGCGCGGCTGCAGGACAGCGACCCTGGTGTTCTGTTCCTGCTGACCGGGGAAGGGCGGGGATTCGCGGCGGTGGAGGGGGAGGCGCAACGCCGGGGACTGCGCAACCTGCGGCGCCTGCCCTGGCAACCAGCGGATCGGCTGGCGGAGAGCCTGTCGGCCGCCGACCTGCATCTCGTGACGATGCACCCGGCGGCGGAAGGCATGCTGGTGCCGAGCAAGCTGGCCGGCGTCCAGGCGGCGGGCCGCCCCTGCCTGTTCCTCGGTCCGCGGGGCAGCGAGGCCGCCGCGCGGGTTGCCGGCTGCGGACTGGTCGTCGACCCGTTCGACGGTGCCGCCATCGCCGATGCAGTCCGGTCCTATGCCGCCGATCCGATGCGTTGCGCGGCGGAAGGTGCACGCGCCGCCGGCCAATCCGCGGTCTGGACTGCCGATCGGGCCGCCACCGCTTTCGCCGCAATCGCCGAAGGCCTTCTGCCGGCGCAGCGAATCCCCCGGACAATGATGACAAGGCCGTTGCCCCATGCCTGACGGCGCGCTGGGCCAACCCAATGCCATGACGCTGCGGCTCCCCGTGACGGGTGGGGAGGGCGATCTCCGCCGCCTTGTTCGCAAGCTGCGGCAGGGCTGGCGCTGGCTCCTGGCCGGCGGCTTCGGCGGCATTGTGCTTGCGGTTTGCGCCCTGTGGCTGGTTACGCCGGCCTATACGGCGGCGATGGTGATCGGTCCTACGGCCCGGGTCGGTTCCGCCGCCATGGGCGCGCGTGTGCCAATGCTGAGCGGACGCGATTCCGCCGCGATGGCCGAACCTGGAGCCGGCGACGAATCGCTGTCGGATTTCGCCCGCTATTTGGAGCTTTTCGGTTCCGGCCCGGTGGCGGAGCAGCTGGCGCGTGATTCCAGGCTGCTGCAGGCCCTGTTCCCCGACCGCTGGGATGCGGAGACGCAACGCTGGCGCCCGCCCTCCGGAGTGGTTCCGGCTGTGAAGCGCACGCTGCTCTCGCTGGTCGGCCGGCAGGATTGGGTGGAACCGGATGGAGAGCGGGTGGCGCGGGCCCTGCGCGACCGGCTGGTGATCGACATGCTGCGGTCGGGTCCGATGCGGCGGATCACGTTGCGCCATTCCGACCGCGCCACGGCGCTCGACCTGCTGGGCCGCGTCGCTGCGGCCACCGACGCCCATTTGCGGGCGGAGGCGGCACGGCGCAGCGCGGCCCAGATCGCCCATATCAAGGACCGGCTGGGTGCCGTCACCGTGGCCGAGCACCGGCAGGCCCTGAGCGACCTGCTGCTGGATCAGGAGCGCGTGGCGATGATGATCGGGGTCGATCTGCCCTTTGCCGCCGACATGATCCAGCCGCCCGGCGCGGCTTCCCTGCCGGACTGGCCGAATCCGGCGGTGGTGGTGCCGCTGGCGGGAATGGCCGGATTGATCGCCGCCTGCTTCTGCCTATCCGCCCGCCATGCCCTTCGGGACGGGCGCACGGGGGAGGAGGCACGATGACTCCGATCCCTGTTTCCGTCGTGGTGATGACCCGCAACGAGGCCGCGAACCTCGTCCTTTGCCTAGCGGCGCTGACCCGCTTTGCCGAGTGCTTCGTCGTCGACAGCGGCAGCGAGGACGGAACGCCGCACATCGCGCGGTCCCTTGGCGCAAAACTGGTGCCCTTCCACTGGAACGGCCGCTATCCCAAGAAGAAGCAATGGTGTCTGGACAGTCTGCCGCTGGCCCATGACTGGGTGCTGTTCGTCGATGCGGACGAACGGCCGACCACGGCGCTGGTGGATGAGATCGCGGGTTTGATGGCCGGCGGTCCGCGCCATTCCGCCTATTGGGTCGATGGCCGCCCGGTCCTGCGCGGCCGCGCGCTGCGCTTCGGCTGCTGGAACCGCAAGCTGGCCCTGCTCGACCGCCGCCATGTCCGCTTTCCCGATCTGCCGGACCTGGATGTCGCTGCCATGTGGGAGGTGGAAGGCCATTACCAGCCGCTGGTCGCCGGCACGACAGGGCGGCTGCGGCACCCGATGGACCATGGCGACGCCAAGCCGCCGTCCGCCTGGTTCGACCGGCACAACCGCTATTCCGACTGGGAGGCGGCCTTGCGTGCCGACGGCCGGATGGACCGGTTGATCGACGGCGAGCCGGGCGATGGCGGAGTCCTGCGTCGGCGGACGCTGAAGCGATTGTTTCAGCGCCTGCCGGGTCGTCCGCTCTGGGCCTTCCTGCATGCCTATGTGCTGCGCCTGGGCGTCCTCGACGGCACAGCGGGGCTCGACCACGCGTTGGGACGCGCGTTCTACTACTGGCAGGTCGGGCTCAAGATGCGAGCTGCCGTGCAGGCGCAGGCTTCCGCCGCGCGCCTTCCGTCGGGCTGCTCCCCTTCGCCCGGCCCTTATTCCTCGACCAGCGCGATGCGGTCGCCGCCCAACGCCTTCAGCAGGTCGAAAGTGCGCTTGCGCACGCCCGGATCCTCGATCCGGTAATAGGCACGGACCAGTTCCAGCGTTTCACGGCGGGCCATCGATTCGAACTCGTCGGTCTCGCTCGCGCATTCGGCCGGTGCCTCGGCGGCGATCTGGTCGGGAGACGGCATGTCGTCGAAGAAGTAGCTGACCGGAACGCCCAGAACCTGGGAGAGGTTGTAGAGGCGGCTGGCGCTGATGCGGTTCGACCCGCGCTCGTACTTCTGCAGCTGCTGGAAGGTGATCCCGACCGCCTCGCCCAGCTTCTCCTGGCTCAGGCCAAGCAGGGTGCGGCGAAGCCGCAGGCGGGCACCGACATGGATGTCGATGGGGTTGGGACCTTCGCCGCGGCGCGAGAGGGTGTGGGCGGGGGCGAGTTTGGTCTTGGTCGCGCTCATAAGTCGTACCTCGAAGGGAAAGCCGGAGGGAAGGCGCCGCGAGAATGCTTAGTTCAGAAAGTAAATTCTATGCAACCATTTGTGCGCATCAACGGTCCGTTTGGGTGGAAGTGGGAAGCCATGCACGAAAGACATTAAGTTTCCGGGCATCGGAAACGTAATTTCGCGTAAGCCGTGGGAAAATGATGACGCACTGCCAGCGCGACTCGTTGCAGTGCGGAAACCGCCGTCGCGCACACCGGGCTCTGCCCCAGATGCATGCGTCGAATCGCCTCCTGCTCACACCGGCCCGTGGCGGCATCGCGCTGCGACAGCCCGCCGGGGGCGAACAGGCATACGGGCAACCGCAGCCGGACCGCCGGTCCGCGACCCAGGGCGGCAAGCGTGAAGGCATAGTCGGCCGCGATCCTGAAAGCGGGATCGAAACGAAGACCCGAGAGCGCCTGTACGCTGTAGATCATGGCCTGATGGTGCGTGAACATGCCGAAGGGCGCCCAGCGGTGGGACCGCGCGCGCTTCAACAGGATACGTCCGTCGCTCTGCCGCTCCAGCGCATCGCCGTAAAAAAGGGCGGCACCGGGATGGCGGCCGGTGGCCTGCAGCAACCGGATGGCGGTGTCCGCAGCGGCCAGCCGGTCGCCGGCATTCAGGAACAGCACATGGCTGAAGCCGAGCCGCCGGGCGGCATCGAGCCCATCGTTCATCGCCGCATAGAGCCCCCGGTCCAGGGCGGACCGCCACCAGACCGGCAGATCGGCGTGGTCCGCCAGCCATTCCGCGGTGCCGTCGGTGGACCCGCCGTCGGCAACCAGCCAGGCGACCTGCGGCCCCAATTGCCCCCGCAAGCTCTCATGGGTGTCGATCAAGCCGGTGCGGTCGTTACGGACCACGGTCAGGATGGCGAGGCGGAGAGGGGGAGTCGTGGTCATCGCGCGATCACCGAAACGGAAGCGGCGGTGATGGCGAGTTGGCTCAGGATATTGCCGAAGGTCTTGGCGACGTCGAGTCCATCGAAAGGCCGCGGGTCGCGCGGCACCACCAGGATGGAACCGGGCGGAATTGCCTCCACCCGATGGTTCCAGGAGGACAAGGCCAGCGGACGCGCCCGGCCGTCGGGCAGAACCAGGAAGCTGCGGCCGGTATCGGCATCACGGGTCGGTCCTCCTGCCTCGCTCAGGTAATCCTCCGCGCTCTTGCCGCTGACGAACTGTGCGGCGGTGGGGTGCAGGACCTCGCCGGCGACCGCGACGGTCAGCGGCCGCTTGGGGATCACGATGCGGTCATCGGGCTCCAGCAGCGGATCCAACCCGGGCCGCGTGCGCAGGACCGCCGGATCCGCCTCCACCACCACGCGTCCGATTGGTTCCGCACCGCGAAGCTGGGCGGCGAGCTGCCGGGCCAGCGCGACATTCTCCGCCTTTACCGGCTCTCCCTTTTCCACCTCCAGCGCCAGCGTGCGTTCCAGTTCCCGCGCCTGACGCTGGAACTGATCCTTTTCGCGGCGGCGCTCGCTCTCGCGGGTCAGGACTGCTCCGGCCGGATAGGCATCCTCCAGCAGGCCGCCGGCCCGTGCGATCAGGGAGGACAGCGTCTCGTTGCGGCCGATATCGTACCGGCCGGGACGGCGCACCGCCCCATCGATGGCAACGGCGCGCGACTCCAGTGCCTGCGGCCGCGGATTGATCCGCAACGCATCGCCGATTCCGGCCGTGTGCGCTCCGTCGCGTCCAAGATCGACGATGCTTCGGCTGCCGGCCGCAGCAGTCAGTTCCGCCGCAGCCGGATCGGCGTCGGCCGACAGCCCGCCCGCGGCGGCGACCAGCGCGGACAGCGGCGTGCGGTCGGCGATTGGATAGCCGCCGGGATCGCGGACGGCGCCGCGCACCTGCACCGACCGCTCGCCAATCAACGCGACGATAGCGGGATCGAGCAATGCGGCCAGCATCGGCGGTTCGTCCGCCGCCTCTCCCTCGGCTGATGCGGCGGATTTGGCTTTGGTGCCGGCGTCGGTGGGCTTCACCAGACCGCGGATGTCGTCGGTGGCGAACAGGTGGATGCGGTCGCCGTCGACAAGTCCACGGTCGGCACGCCCGGCAGCCACCTCCTGCGGGGAGAAGGGCAGGTAGGCGCGTGTCAGGCTGCGCCGGTCATAGCGCTCCACGATCCCCAGCAACGGATAGACGTCGCGCTTCAGGGCTTTCCCCTCCGCCAACGCACTCCGCAGCGTGATCCCGGCGGTCAGGCGGCGAGTGCCTGGGCGGCGGACATGGCCGATCAGCTCAAATTGCGGTGCATCCGTTTCGACGATGGTCTCGCGGGCACCGGTGCTTGCCTCGTTGGCGGCGCCCACGACCGGATAGAAGCCGGGGCGCGGGACGCCGGACAGCCGAAGCACGGCATGGCGGAGCGCCAGGGGAAGCAGATCGGGCACCGCGGCGAACAGCGGCGGGCAAGGCGCGCGTGAGCCGGTCAGCCCGGCGGCGGCGCGCGCCTGCGGACCGGTGGCGAGCGGCCCATCGGGTTCTGCGGCAAGGTTGCGGGCGAGCGCGACCAGACCGGGGCAGGCGCCCTCCGGCGGCTGCCGCTCCCCGCGAAGCAGGGTCAGCACCGGCTCCGCCGTCAGGAAATCGATGTCGCCCGACCCCAGCACATAAAGGATGTCGCCCTCCGCCACCCGGCGGCGGTCTCGCCCGTTCAGCACGGCGGAGAGATCGACCGGGTGGAGGATTCGCGCCCCCGTGGCGGAGTCGCTGGTCTCCAGTGTCGCGAAAGGCAGATAGGGGGCGGGCCGCAGATCGCTGCGGAAGAGCAGCCCGCCGATGGTCCCGCCCTGAGGAAGGGCGCGCGGACCGGGGCGCAGGACATGTCCCTCCAGCCGCACGTCATCCCGGCGGTCCTCGCGCATTGGGGCAAGCAGCAGCAGGTCGCCGTCGCCGAACCGGCGGGCATTGGCGTCTGCGACCTCTTCGGTCGTCTCCTCGCCGGACGGGCCGATGCCGAATCGCAGCAGCCGGGCGCGGCCGGGCCGCAACGCGCCGCCGGCCAGTTCGCGCAATTCGGCTGCCGACAGCGGACCGCTGCCGGGCGGCAGCTCATAGATGCCCGGCCGCTTGACCGGGCCGGCGACACCGATCGTGGCGCCCAGCGGTGGAACGAACAGGCGGTCGCCGTCGCGCAGCGGCTGATCGGCATTGCCCGCGTCCCCGGCCAGCTGCAGGGCATACAGATCCACGGCGATGCTGCCGCCTGCACGCATCAGGCGGATGGCACGCAAGCTGCCGCTGCGCTCCACCCCGCCGGCCGCCGACAGGGCGTCGAGAGCGGTGGCGAATGCGCTGACCTCCTGCCGTCCGGGACGCTGCACGGCGCCGGTGACCACCACGCCGATCCGCCGCACCTCCGCCAGGGTGGCGAAGGCCTCCGTGTTGGGCCAGGTCGCGGCGACCGCGGCGGCAAGCTCCCGCCGGAGAGCGTCCAGCGACAGGCCTGCGGCGGTGACCGGGCGCAGATCGTCCACCACCAGCTGGCCGTTTCGGTCGATGGCGAATCGCTTGCTGAATGACTTCTGGCCGCGCAGGGTCACCGTCACGGCGTCGCCGGTGTTCAGCACATAATCGCCCTGAACGGCACCGGGTGCGCTCTCGTCGGTCGCCACCGATTCTCGTGCGGGGGCGAACAGGTCGTAGCCGAACTGACGCAGCGGTTCGCCGGCGCGGGCGGAAAAGGCGGCTTCGAGAGGTGAGGCGGAAGGCGGCAAAAGAGTATCGCTTCGCGTCGGCCCGGCGGCCAACACGGCGCACGCCCACAGCAAAGGCACCGCCCCCGGTGCCAAACGGGCGAATATCCTGCACGCAGCAGCCAGCATCGATGTCAAACATCCCGTCATTCACCCGCCCTAAGCGAGCAAAAAGCCGATGAACACTATCGAATGTATTCAACCGGAAGGCAATGCTCTGCATCCAGGGCGCCATGCAAAAGGGTGGCATCCGTGCACTGGCGGGTGGGGATATGATGAGCCGTCCGCCCGTCGCGCTGTCGCGGCGAAACCGTGGAGCGGCAAAGCACCGGCAGATGGCCGGAAAACACAAGGATGCCAGTGGCGTGATCGTCATCCACAGCGAAGAGCACCGGCTGCAGGCCGGCCGGTCCGAACTCAACGACGGCCAGCTCGTCCCCTGCTACGAGAAGCCGGCGCGTGCCGACATCGTGCGGGCGCGGACCGAGGTGGTGGGGCTCGGGCCCATCGTCGAACCCACCCGCCACGGCCTCGCCCGGTTGGAGCGGGTGCATGACGCCGGCTACCTCGGCTTTCTCCAGACCGCCTGGGACGAGTGGGTGAAGGAGCATGGCGCGGACATCGATGCGCTGCCGCTGAACTGGGTGGCGCCCGGCATGTCGCGGCGGCGGGTGCCGCGGTCCATCGACGGGCGACTCGGCTTCTATTCCTTCGATGCCGGGACGCCGATCACCGCCGGTACCTGGAAGGCGGCGACCGCCGCGGCGGACTGCGCGCTGACCGGAGCCGACCGGCTGCGGGCCGGCGATCGCAGCGCCTTCGCCCTCTGCCGCCCGCCGGGCCACCATGCCGGACATGCCTTCTACGGCGGCTACTGCTTCCTGAACAATGCGGCCATCGCGGCGCAGTGCTTGCGCGACGGCGGGGCCGCGCGGGTGGCGGTGCTGGACGTCGATTACCATCACGGCAACGGCACGCAGGAGATCTTCTGGGAGCGCGGCGATGTGCTGTTCGTGTCGATCCATGCCGACCCGGTCGACGAATTCCCTTATTTCTGTGGTCATGCCGACGAGACCGGCGCCGGGGCGGGCGAGGGAGCGAACCTGAACCTCACGCTGCCCTGGGGCACCGACTGGACCGGCTACGCCCAGGCGCTGGCCGCCGCCGCCGCGCGAATCCGGGAGTTCGGGGCGGACGCCCTGGTCCTGTCGCTGGGGGCGGACACCTATGGCGGCGATCCGATCTCCCGCTTCCGGCTGCTGTCCGAGGATTTCCTGCGCATGGGGGCCGCCATCGCCGGAATCGGCCTGCCGACGCTGTTCGTGATGGAGGGCGGCTATGCCGTCGACGATCTGGGCGTGAACGTCGCCAATGTGCTGACCGGCTTCGAGCAGGGTTGAGCAGGACCCGCGGGGACGGAACGGCCTTGCCGTTGCCCGTGAGGCCGATTCATCCTAAATTGAACGGAGAACCGGACCCTTCTTGAGGATGTGGACGGTGGCCGCCGACCTTTCCATCTCCAGCCTGTCCATCGGGACCTACGGCACTCCGCGCAACCAGCCACCTCGGGGCCAGGGGCGCGGCCAAGGCACGGGCACGTCCGGTGCGAAGGACGGCGGTACCGTCGGGGCCACCGATACGGTCACCCTGTCGGACGCCGCCCAGCAGCAGGTGCAGAAGCTCAAGCAGGTCGATGCCAACGTCCGCCAGCACGAGGCGGCGCATCAGGCGGCCGGCGGCAGTCATGCCGACGGTGCATCCTTCACCTACACGCGCGGGCCGGACGGCAAGAATTACGCCACCGCGGGCGAGGTGCCGATCGACGTAAGTTCCGAATCGGAGCCGGCCGACACCGTTGCCAAGATGGAACAGGTGAAGGCCGCCGCCCTTGCTCCCGCCGACCCCTCGCCGCAGGACATGCGCGTCGCCGCCCAAGCCGATGCGGCGAAACTGCAGGCGCAGGCGGAGCAGCGCCGGCAGGGTGGGGACGCTGCGGCCGGACGCGCCGCCGCGGCCTATGGGGCGGCGCAGTCCCTGGGTTATGGCCAGGCAGGAAGGGGGCTGACGGTCTGAACCGGTGCGGCAATGAGGCCGCCGCTCCGCTCCGCCCGTGATGCTCAGCGCCGCGGCGTGGTCTCTCCATCCAGCGTCAGCAAGGCGCCGTACAGTTCCGGACGGCGGTCGCGGAAGACGCCCCAGGAGGCGCGCTGGGCGGCGATGCGGTCGAGATCGAAGGTCGCAGTCAGCACGGTGCGGCTTTCGCGGTCGGCCTGCGCCACGATCTCGCCCTGCGGCCCGGCGATGAAGGACGAACCGTAGAAGGTCAGCGCGCAGCTTTCCCCCGGCTCCACCCCGACTCGGTTGGAAGCAACGAGCGGTATCAGGTTGGCGCCGGCATGACCCTGCATCACCCGGGTCCAATGGCCCTGGCTGTCGATGGAGGAGTCCTGCGGCTCCGACCCGATGGCGGTCGGGTAGAGAAGTATTTCCGCCCCCTTCAACGCCATGACGCGGGCGGTCTCCGGGAACCATTGGTCCCAGCAGATGGCGCAGCCGACGGTGGCGTAACGGGTCTTGAACACCGGGATGCCGGTGTCGCCGGGGCTGAAATAGAACTTCTCCTGATAGCCCGGTCCGTCAGGAATGTGGGACTTGCGGTAGATGCCCAGCAGGCTGCCGTCCGCATCGACCATGGCCATGGAGTTGTAATAGGCGTTGCGCGCCTTTTCGAAGAAGCTGACGGGGATCACCACCGACAGCTCGCGCGCCAGCGACCGCATCCGCTCGATCACCGGATGGCCTTCGGCCGGAGCGGCGAGTTCGAACAGCGACTGCTTCTGGTCCTTGCAGAAATAGGGGGTCTCGAACAGTTCCTGCGGCAGGATGATCTGCGCACCCTTTGCGGCCGCTTCGCGAATCAGCGATTCGACGCCGTCGACGTTGGCGGCACGGTCCCAGCTGCAGGCCATCTGGGTAGCGGCGACGGTGACGGTACGGGACGAGGGGACGGTCGGCGAAGCGGTCATTGCGGTCGCTGGCTCCTGTTGCGGCAAGTGACTGTGGCGATTGACGTCTGTGTGACCAAAGGTCGCGGCGGATACAAGCAGCAGGGCGGGGCTTCGATGGATTTTAGCGAAATGTTCACATTTCGGCGATTCGTGGATGCGATCTGCCAAATAAAACCGATCCAAACGGTAATCTTCGCGCCCGTCATCATATGCGGATATGGCAACCCAGGCCTGGTCTGAAAAGATCGACTGCACTCAAGGCGGCCATGCACCGTAACCGAGCCGCTGTTCTGCTTAAGTTGGACGAAATTTGCCGATCCTTTGACCGACATATCATTGCATGCCTGCGACCGACGGCTGCGCAATTGATTTGCGCTTTGCACACAGCACGTTATGATTGGATGACGCAGCCAGGACCATTCGTGTCAAGGTGGTATCACCAGGAAGGCATGGATCCGACCGACGCTATGCCGCCGGGTACCCTCACGGGCAACCGCCCGGCGCTTGCACCCGGTGGGCGGGAATGGTTGTTGGATCGGTAACGACGGCAGAGAGATTGTCGGTATGGAGGCGTCTGTCAAGGGGTGGGAGCCGGAGCGCCCCGACGGTTCGGAGGATGCGGCCGGTTCGGCCGACGGTGCGTTATCGTTCGTCGTCCGTGACGTGAACCGCGCATTCGCCCGTGCTCTGCAGACGCGCATTGCGCGGTCGGGCGTCAGCATGGGGCAATGGTTCTTCCTGCGCGCCCTGTGGGAGGAAGACGGCCTGACCCAACGCGAACTCAGCCACCGCGTCGGCATGATGGAGCCGACCACCGTCACCGCCGTCAACGTGATGGAGGGGCAGGGGTTGGTCCAGCGGGTGCGCAACAGCCACGACCGCCGCAAGATGAACATCTTCCTGACCGACAAGGGCCGGGCGCTTCGCGACTCGATGATGCCCAGCGCGTCGGAAATCGCTCAGCTTGCCATTCAAGGCATCACGCCGGACGAGTTGGATCTGACTCTGGACGTGCTGCGCCGCGTCGGTTCAAACCTCAATGCCGCAGCAGCGTCCGCCCGCGACGGCGAGGACGAGTGAACCGGGCGGCCTGCCGCCGCCCATCTTCCCGCACGTCAAGAGACCAGACTTAAAGCGGCCAGACTTCAAGCAACCAGACCTCAAGCGACCTCAATCGTCGTCCGGGTCGGGCGGCGGCGGCAGGCTGGCGCCGGTCAGGTTTGCTCCGGTGAATTTGGCGTCGCGGATGTTCGCGTCGCTCAGGATCGCGCCGGTCAGGTTGGCGTTGGCGAAATCGCAGCCCGACAGGTTGGCTCCGCGCAGGTTGGTGCGGATGCAGGACGCGTTGGTCAGCCGCGCGCCGGTCAAGTTCGCCGCCCACAGCCGGCCGGTCGGCTGGCCGTCCGGCCCCTTGATGTCGACCCAGCCGATGCCTGCGCCGTCCAGCCGCACCCCGTCCATGCTGGCGCCGCGCAACGTGGCGCCGTCCAGGATCGCCCCACCCAAATCGGCGCCGGCCAGCACCGCCTCGGAGATGTCGCACATGATCAGCAACGCCTCGCGCAGCTTGGCGCCGCTGAGGTTGGCACGCTTCAGATTGGCACCGGACAGGTTGACGCCCGACAGGTCGATATGGCTGAGATCGGCGCCGGTCAGGTCGGCCCGCGCGCCCATCGTGCCGTTGGTGTTGATCCAGGTGTAGTGGCTGTGCAGGGCCTGCTGGATCTGGACGGAGAAATTGTCGGCCGACCGCGCCAGATTGGCGCCGGTGGTGTCGGCGCCGGCCAGATCGGCTCCCTCCAGCTTGGCACCCTGCAGGTCGGCATTGCGCAGGTTGGCGCCGGCCAGCATCGCGCCGGTCAGGTTGGCGTCGCGCAGAACGGCGCCCTGCAGGTTCACGCCGGACAAATTGCTGCCGCGCAGGTCGGCGCGGGCAAGATTGCAGCTTTTCATGCTGGCGCGCATCAGCGTGGCGCCGGTCAGCAGCGCACCCTCGCAATCGGCGCCGTTCATCGACACGTCGGTCAGATCGGCACCCGACAGGTTGGCGTTGGTCAGCGACGCATCATCGAAATCGCTGCCGGCCAGATCGGAGCGGACGAAATCCAGCCCCTTGCCACCCTTGCCGCCGCCCTGTCCGCCATAAAGCAGGGCGCCGCCGCGCAGGTCGGCCTCCTTCAGGATGGCGCGCTTCATCTTGGCGCCGCGCATGTGGGCGCCGCGCAGATCGGCGCGGTACAGATTGCAGCCGGACAGGTCGGCCTTGGTCAGGTGGGCGGCGAACAGGTCCGCGGTGCTGAGGTTGGCGTTGGACAGGTCGCAATGGGACAGGTTGGCGCCGGACAGCTTGCCCTGTGCCAGGTTCACCCCGGACAGGTTCGAGCCTTCCATGTTCGCCATGGTCAGGTTGGCGCGCGAACCGCCCGACTTGTTCTTCAGCCAGCGCTCGTGCTTTTCCAGCACGGCAACCAACTCGTGCGGTGTCATCGGTCCTGTCCGGTCTGTCTGGTTGCGTCGTCCATCGATAGACCAGTGTCCAGAAATAATCTATGCCAAAGGTTAAGGCCGCCTCCAGTGCGCTTCCAGTGCATCGGCGGCTTGGCGCGGCGGCGCCCGCCCCCCATCTCCGGGGCGTCGGGCACCGGACCGCCTGTCACAGCAAGGAGTTGGGGATCATGTCGGGTGGACACACGCTTGCGGCGTTCGACACCGAACTGGCGGCGCTGCGCACCGCCATCGACCGCATGGGCGAGCTGGTGGAACGGCAGGTCGGGCTCGCGCTCGATTCGCTGGCCGGTCCGGACGCCGATATCGCGGGCGAGGTGCTGAAGGGCGACGCCGAGATCGACCGGCTGGAGATGGAGGTGGAGGCGATGACCGTCCGCCTGCTGGCTCTGCGCCAGCCGATGGCGAAGGACCTGCGCGAGATCGTCGCGGCGCTGAAGATCGCCTCCAATCTGGAGCGGATGGGCGATTTCGCCGGCTCGGTCGCCAAGCGGGCGGTCACGCTGGCCACCCTGCCGGTTGCGCCGCCGGTCGCCTCGCTGGTCCGGATGGGCCGCATGGTGCAGGCGATGATCGGCGACATGCGCCGCGCCTACACCGAACAGGACGCCGATCTGGCCGCCTCCGTCCGCGATTGCGACGGCGAGGTCGATGCAGCCTATACCGCGCTGTTCCGTGAGTTCCTGACCTACATGATGGAAACGCCGGCCCAGATCACCGGTTGCACCCACCTGCTGTTCGCCGCCAAGTCGATCGAGCGCATCGGCGACCATGCCACCAACGTGGCGGAGAACATCAGCTTCCTGGTCAAGGGCCGTCTGCCGTCGGACGAGCGCCGCAAGGAGGATCTCAGCAGCTACGCCGTCGCTCCACCGCGCGAGGGGGCGTGAACGCAGGGGCTTGACAGCCGGCGGTGGCATGTGGTGCCGTTGTCGGCATGAACATGTCCTCGCCCCTCCTGTCGCAGCATTGGTGGTGGCCCGTCTCCAACGGGCCGGCCTCGCGACGCGTGTGAACGTGGATTGACGACAAAAGGCCGCCCGGTGCATCCGGAGCGGCCTTTTTCCTGACCCGGCAGCGGGTCACCGAAGGGAAAGACGGACAAGCAGGCGGAAGCACCGTGCGGCGTCACCGACAAGACGCCCGAACAGGAGCCCCGCCGCCATGACGCCCTCCCACCTGTTTCCCTCCCATATCTTCCTGGCCGATCCGGCTTTCCTCGACCCGTTCTCCGCCATCACCGGCGGCGGGATTGGGCTGCGCCGCACCGCCGAACCGGTGGGGATCGCCGCCGCGCTCGACACGCTTACAACTGCGCTCGACGAGCGGCGCGGCCTGCTGCTGTCGGGTGGGGTGGAGGCACCCGGCCGCTATCGCCGCCAAGCCATGGGCTTCGTCGATCCGCCCCTGTGTGTGACGGCACGCGGCCGGACAGTGCGCATCGACGCGCTGAATCCCCGCGGTCGCCTTCTGCTGCCCGCCATCGCCGACGCACTGGAGGGGCATGAGGCGCTGGTCGGGCTGGAGGTGACGGCCGGCCGCATCACCGCGCTGGTCCGCCGGCCGACGGGCGTCTTCGCGGAGGAGGACCGCAGCCGCCAGCCGTCGGTCTTCAGCGTGCTGCGGGCGCTGATGGCGCTGTTCGCCTGCCCGGACGAGCCGTTCCTCGGCCTTTACGGCGCCTTCGGCTACGATCTTGCCTTCCAGTTCGAGCCGATCCGGCGCCGGCTGGAGCGGCCGGACGACCAGCGCGATCTCGTGCTGTATCTGCCCGACCAACTGCTGGTCGTCGACCACGCCGCCGGGGTGGCGCGCCGCTTCGCTTACGAGTTCGTGGTGAACGGCATTTCCACCGAAGGAGCCGCCGGCGGCGGGCGTGTCGATGCCTACCGACCCGACACCAACGCCGCCGCGGAGTGCGACCATGCGCCCGGCGAGTACCAGCAGGTGGTGCGGGCGGCGAAGGAGGCCTTCCGTCGCGGCGACCTGTTCGAGGTGGTGCCCGGCCAGACCTTTGCCGAGCCTTGCGCCGACAGCCCCTCCACCATCTTCCGCCGTCTGCGCGCCGCCAATCCGGCGCCCTACGAGGCGCTGATCAATCTGGGTGACGGCGAGTTCCTGGTCGCCGCCAGCCCGGAGATGTATGTCCGCGTCGGAACCGGTCCTTCGGCGGGTCGGGTCGAGACCTGTCCGATTTCCGGCACGGTGGCGCGCGGCGCAGACGCGCTGGGCGATGCCGCGCAGATCCTGACCTTGCTGAACTCCGCCAAGGATGCGGCGGAACTGACCATGTGCACCGACGTCGACCGCAACGACAAGGCGCGGGTGTGCGAGCCCGGCTCGGTCCGCGTGGTCGGTCGGCGGATGATCGAGCTGTACTCCCGCCTGATCCACACGGTTGACCATGTGGAGGGCCGGCTGCGCGAGGGCTTCGACGCGCTGGACGCCTTCCTCACCCACAGCTGGGCGGTCACGGTGACCGGCGCGCCGAAGCGCTGGGCCATGCAGTTTCTGGAGGACACCGAACGGTCGCCGCGCCGCTGGTACGGCGGAGCCTTCGGACGCATCGGCTTCGACGGCGGCATGGACACCGGCCTGACCCTGCGCACCATCCGCATGAAAGACGGGGTCGCCTTCGTCCGCGCCGGCGCGACCCTGCTGTCCGACAGCGACCCGGAGGCGGAGGATGCGGAATGCCGCCTGAAGGCCTCCGCCTTCCTCGACGCGGTACGGGGGGACGGGGCGTCGCCGCGGCTGGCGCTGGTTGCCACCGAACCGTCGGCGGCGGCCCGGCGGAGCGGGGAGGGGCGGCGGGTGCTGCTGGTCGACCATGACGACAGCTTCGTCCACACGCTGGCCGACTATTTCCGCCGGACCGGGGCAACGGTGACGACTCTGCGCCACACCCATGCGCGGACGGCGCTGCGCGACGATCCGCCCGACCTGTTGGTGCTGTCGCCGGGGCCGGGACGTCCTGCGGATTTCGATGTCGGCGGCAGCGTGCAGGCGGCGCTGGACCTGGGCGTGCCGGTGTTCGGCGTCTGTCTGGGGCTGCAGGGGATGGCCGAGAGCTTCGGCGCGACGCTCGACCGCTTGCCGGAGCCGATGCATGGCAAGGCCTCTCCCCTGATTCATCAGGGCTGCGGGCTGTTCGAGGGGCTTCCGCAGGGGATGCGGGTGGGCCGCTACCATTCGCTGGTAGCAAAGCGCGACAGCCTGCCGCCGGAGCTGCGGGTGACGGCGGAGACGGAGGACGGAACGGTGATGGCGATCGAGCACCGGACGCTGCCGCTGGCCGCTGTGCAGTTCCACCCCGAATCGATCCTGACGCTCGACGGCGGGCATGGTCTGGCGCTGGTCGACACGGTGATGGCGACGCTCGCCACGCGTGGCGGCAGGCTGCCGGAAAGGGAGGAGGCGGCCTGAGACATGAGGGCCGCCGAAGAGCGTGGCGCCGTCCGCTCCCCCGGGCCTCCCGCCGTCACACCGGCAGCCGGATCACCGCGCGCAGGCCGCCATAGGGGCTGTCGTCCAGCGTGATGTCGCCGCCATGGCTGCGCGCCACGTCACGGGCGATGGTCAACCCCAGGCCCGAGCCGCCGGTGTCCAGGTTGCGGCTGCTGTCGACGCGGAAGAAGGGCTTGAACACGTCTTCGCGCAAATAAGCGGGGATGCCGGGGCCGTCGTCGTCGACGGTGATCTCGATGACGCCTTCCTTCGGTTCGGCCTTGACCCAGGCGGTGCCGGCATGGCGGCCGGCATTGACCAGCAGGTTGGCGATACAGCGGCGGACCGCGTTGGGACGCAGCGGCAGGACCAGCCCCTCCGGCGCCGTCAGCGTCACCTCGGTCCCGTCGCGCCGCGCACCGGCGGCGACCTCGTTCAGGAGGCGGGTCAGGTCGGTCGGCTGCACCGCCTCCGTCCCTTCGCCGCGGGCGAAGGCGAGATAGCCTTCGATCATCTGCTCCATCTCGGCGACGTCGGCCTTCAGCTCCTCCACCTCGGGGTCGAGGTCGGGATGCTCGATCATGTCCAGTGCCAGCTTCATCCGGGTCAGCGGGGTGCGCAGGTCGTGGCTGACGCCGGCCAGCATCTCCGTCCGCTGGTTCATCTGGCGCTGGATGCGTTCGCGCATCAGCAGGAAGGCGGAGGCGGCCTGCCGCACCTCCGTCGCCCCTTCCATCTTGAAGTTGGAGACGTCGCGGCCCTTGCCCAGCGCGTCGGCGGCGATGGCCAGCCGCTTGATCGGGCGGATCTGGTTGCGCATGAACAGGATCGCCACGGCGAACAGCACGACGGCCGAACCGACCATCCACAGGATGAAGATGTAGCTGGTCGGCGTGAACAGGCGCCGCTCCGGCGACATCACCGACAGCACGCCGTCGGCCATCTGCACCCGGATCTCGTACCACTCCCGCGCGACGCGGGTGTTGATGGCGAAGGGCCGGCCGATCCGTTCGTCCAGCGCCTTGCCCAGCGTGCGTTCCAGCAGGCCGCTCAGCCGCCGGCGCTGATCCGGCAGGACTTGGTCCGGCTCAAGCGTGACGATCAGATCGGTGGTGCGGGCTATGGTGGCCAGCGTCCAGTCACGCCCCTCCTGCGACGGGTCGTGTTCGATCATGGCGATCACGGTGGCGATGTCGCCGGCCACGGCATAGGCCAGCCGGTTGGTCACCGTGTCCCAGTGGCGGTCGTAGAAGATCCAGGTGGCCACCGCCTGGGCCAGGATCACCGGCGTGACGATGATCAGCAGCGTCCGGCCGAACAGGGTGCGCGGCAGGAACCGCTTCAGGAACGGCGTGCGCCGCCGCCGTTCGGCGCGCCGCGCCGCGACCGTCCGTTCCGATGCCGCCGTCAAGGATCGGGCCTCAGCACATACCCCTCGCCGCGAACGGTGTGGAGGTAGCGCGGCTCGCGCGGGTCGGCCTCGATCTTGCGGCGCAGGCGGGTGACCTGGACATCGACGGTGCGGGCGTTGCCGGCGACCTTGCTGCGCTCCGTCAGCTCCTCGCGCGTGAAGGTGACGCCGGGCGAGGCGGCGAGGATGCGCAGCAGGCTCGCCTCCGCCGTGGTCAGGCGGATCACCTCGTCGCCCTGGCGCAACTCGTCCCGGTCCGGCAGATACGTCAGCGGGCCGAGCCGCACGGGCACCGCAGGCGGTGCCGCCGGTTCCGGCGGACGCGCGGCCTGCCGGCGAAGGATGGAATTGATGCGCAGCAGAAGCTCGCGCGGGTTGAAGGGCTTGGCGAGATAGTCGTCGGCCCCGGCCTCCAGCCCGGCGATGCGGTCGTCCGGCTCGTCGCGGGCGGTCAGCAGCAGGATCGGCAGGTCGCGCTCGCGCCGCAGCGACTCGGTCAGCGACAGCCCGGATTCGCCCGGCATCATGATGTCGAGCACCAGCAGGTCGAAGGCCAGCCCGCCCAGCTGCGCGCGGGCATCCGCGGCGTCACGCGCGGTGCTGACCAGAAAGCCGTTGCTGGCGAGGTACTTGCGCAGAAGCTCGCGCAGGCGGGTGTCGTCGTCGACGACCAGGATGTGAGGCTGATCTTCGGTCATGGCGCGACTATAACGCGTGTCCCCGCAATCGACATAGTGGCACCATGCGTGACGCATCATGGGTGTGCATGGCGGGCAGTCGTGTAAGCGGTTGGCCGTTTCGCCCTCGTTCCGTGTTACCCTCCATATGTCCTCCTCAGAGGGCCGAGAGACACAGGAGCGATCACGATGGCCTACGACCACAGGTCCAACGACCCCCGGGACCTGGACGCCCAAGACCTCGCCGAAATGACCCGCAACTTCCTGGCGAAGGGCGGCAACATCGTTCAATGTCCGCCGGGTGCTTCGGAAAACGTGGTGTACCGCAAGGGCGGCTTCCGCCGCCGCACCCCCAACGACACGAAGGCCGCGGCCGACAAGCCGGCGGACACCAACACGGCAGAGGCCGGCTCCAAGGATGCCGGGACGGCGGCGCCGGAGACGAAGACGGAGCCGAGCGCCGGCTGAGGCGGTTGCAGCGTTTCGTCTTCAGCGTTTCGCGGCAAGACGGGCAGGGGGAACGGGCGGTGCGAATTTCGCGCGGTCCCCCTCGTCCAGCATGCCCATCATCACCTTGCGGAATCCCTCCACCGCCTCCGCTCCGGCCATGCGGTAGGCGCGGGCGATGCGCTGGCGCTGGGTCTCGGACAGCTGGCGCTCCAGCTCCACGCCCTTTTCCGTCAACTCAAGCAGACGCTGCCGCCGGTCGCGGGCGCCGGTCTGCTGGTCGATGAATCCCTGGCGCACCAGTTCGCCCAGCACGCGCGACAGGCTCTGCTTGGTGATCTTCAGGATCGCCAGCAGTTCCGAAACGGTGATCCTGGGATAGCGGCCGACGAAATAGATCACGCGGTGGTGCGCGCGGCCGAAGCCGATCTCCGCCAGAATTTCGTCCGGTTCGGCGGTGAATTCGCGATAGGCGTAGAAAAGCAGCTCCATTCCGGTACGGAGTTCCTCCTCACGGAGGAAGAGCTGGTTCACGCCCGCTTTCAGGTCAGCCATGGCGACGCGGTTGGTTCGATTTATTCTAATTAGGACAGCGGCTCAGACATAAACAATCGTACGTCCGGTTACAAGAACAAGCTCGTTCCCGGACGCGGCTTTTCCTCCGGCGCTCAGGCGCTGCCGATCAGGATTCCGGTGGCGAAAACCAGCAGTCCGCCTACCACCACCTGGAAGGCGGCCGACAGCAGCGGCGTGTCCATGTAGCGGTTGCGGATCCAGGCGATGATGGCCAGTTCGATCACCACCACGCCGATGGCGATGGCGGTCGCCGTCCAGAAATGCGGGATCAGATAGGGCAGGGCGTGGCCCAACCCGCCCAGCGTGGTCATCGCGCCGCAGACCACCCCGCGCAGCCACGGGCTGCCGCGCCCGGTCAGCGACCCGTTGTCGGACAGCGCCTCGGCGAAGCCCATGGAGATGCCGGCGCCGATGGAGGCGGCCAGACCGACCAGGAAGGTCTCGTGGCTGTCCTGCGTCGCGAAGGCGGCGGCGAACAGCGGGGCCAGCGTCGACACCGATCCGTCCATCAGCCCGGCCAGCCCCGGCTGGATGATCTGCAGCACGAACAGCCGGCGTTCCGATTCGTGTTCCTGCTCCCGCACCTTGGGAGAGACGTATTTCGCTTCCAGGCGTTCGGCCTTGGCCTCGTGCCGCCGCTCCTCCTCGGCCAGATCGCCCAGCAGCTGGCGAATGGCGGCGTCCTGGGATCGCTGTGCGGCACGGGTATAGAAGCGCTTGGTCTCGGCCTCCATCAGTTCCGCCTGCCGGCGGACGGTGTCGAGTCCCAGCGGGCGCGTCAGCCAGACCGGCTTGCGCTCCACGAAGCCTTTCACGTCCTGGCGGCGGATCAGCGGGATGTGGTCACCGAATCGCGTGCGGAAGAGTTCCAGCAGCCGGTGCCGGTGACCGTTCTCCTCCGACGCCATGGCGCTGAACATGCGGGCCGTGTCGGGGTAGTTTTCGGCCAAACCGTGGGCGAACTCGTCATAGATGCGGCTGTCTTCCTCTTCCAACGAGATGGCGAGCGCCAGCAGCTCCTTTTCCGTCAGGTCCGAGAAGTTCTTCATCTGGTAGTGCCTTCACCGCAAGGGGATGGTGTGTTGCGAATGAACCTATTCCGGATAGGGGCATCTTCAACTTGGCGGTTCGGCCGATATGGCTGCCCCGGGCCGGCGACGGCATAGGCAGGGTGCTACACGATGTCCCTTAAGGCCAGCGCGGGCGGATGCGCCGGTCGGGTGAGTGGAAATTCGTCGGCGGGCTTGGTATGGGCTTTGGTCACGAGAGGCAAAGAACGTTCCACAAGTTCCCATATAAAGCCGAGACAAGAAGGAAACGACCATGACCGCACGCCGGAAGCTGATCGCCGGAAACTGGAAGATGAACGGGTTGAAGGCTGATGGGCTGGATCTCGCCTCCGACCTCGCCGGGCGGCTGAAGGGCGCCGGCCCGGTGGCCTTCGACATGCTGGTCTGCCCGCCCTTCCCGCTGCTGTTCCCGGTGGGGGAGGCGATCGCCGACAGCCCGCTGGCGCTGGGCGGCCAGGATTGCGCGCCGAAGACCTCCGGCGCCCACACCGGCGATGTGGCCCCGACCATGCTGAAGGACGCCGGCTGCCGCTTCGTCATCCTCGGCCATTCGGAGCGCCGCGCCGACCATGGCGAGAGCGACGCCGTGGTCAACGCCAAGGCCGTCGCCGCCCATAAGGAGGGTCTGGTCGCCATCGTCTGCGTCGGCGAGACCGAGGTGCAGCGCGATGGCGGTCAGGCCAACGCCGTGGTGTCGGGCCAGCTTGCCGGCTCCATCCCCGCCGGTGCGAATGCCGAGAACACCGTCATCGCCTATGAGCCGGTCTGGGCGATCGGCACCGGCAAGACCGCGACTCCGGACGACGTGAAGGCCATGCATGCCCATATCCGGGCCGAGCTGGCCGGCAAGATCGCCGATCCGGACAAGGTGCGCATCCTCTACGGCGGTTCGGTCAAGCCGGGCAACGCGGCGGAGCTGATGGCGGTGGACAACGTCGACGGTGCGCTGGTCGGCGGTGCCTCGCTGAAGGCCGACGATTTCTGGGGTATCGCCACCGCCTGCCGCTGATACCCCTGCCGTTTGCGACATGGCACCATCCGGCGTCAGCCATGCCGCCAACGGATACGGCCTAGGTATTTTGGCGCTGGCATATCGCGCGGCGCCGCGGTACAAACAGTGGGCGCGCGCCACGGGCCCTTAAGACGGCCTGTGGCGCGCTATTCGATTTTTGGGATGGGTGTGGGGTGAGCATCGCATGGAATCGGTGATTCTGGTTATTCACCTGCTGATCGCCATTGGGCTGGTCGGCGTGATCCTGATCCAGCGGTCGGAAGGCGGCGGGCTCGGCATCGGCGGCGGCACCATGGGCGGCATGATGAGCACCCGCGGAACGGCCAATCTGCTGACGCGGACCACCGGCATCCTGGCGGCCTGCTTCTTCGCCACCAGCATCGTGCTGGCGATCCTGGCCGGCGGGCATTCCCGCCCGGCGTCGATCATCGACAGCCTGCCGGCGGCGCCTTCGCAGTCGACCGCTCCGGCGGCCCCGGCGCAGCCTGCCGCTCCGGCCCAGCCCGCGCCGCCGGTGGCCCAGTAAAGGGTCCATCCCAGCAGCGCACGGGTACGAGCGAACAGCGAGGCGGCCTCCCCGAAGCCGCCTCTTTCTTTTGAGGGCCGACGTTCGCGACGCCATGTCTCGGCGGCGACCCTTCGGGGGACGTTGAACATCTCTCCCCTCCGGGGAAACGGACAATCCGTCCCCTATGGGGAAGGACAATACCGTCCCCTATGGGGATCGATTACTCTGTCCCCTATGGGGACATCGGCCATCCGTCCCCCACGGGGACATGGAACAGCTCTCAAGCTCTTCGGACGGACATGACTCGCTACATCTTCATCACCGGTGGCGTCGTTTCTTCGCTGGGCAAAGGTCTGGCGTCGGCGGCGCTTGGGGCGCTTCTCCAGGCGCGCGGCTACAAGGTGCGTCTGCGCAAGCTGGACCCGTACCTGAACGTCGACCCCGGAACGATGAGCCCCTACCAGCACGGCGAGGTCTTCGTGACCGACGACGGGGCTGAGACGGACCTGGACCTCGGCCATTACGAGCGCTTCACCGGCGTGTCGGCCCGCAAGGGCGACAACATCACCACCGGCCGCATCTATTCCACCGTGATCGCGAAGGAACGTCGCGGCGATTACCTGGGCGGCACCGTCCAGGTCATTCCGCACATCACCGACGAGATCAAGGAATTCATCCGCGCCGACGCCACCGATGAGGACTTCGTCCTGATCGAGATCGGCGGCACGGTGGGCGACATCGAATCGCTGCCCTTCCTGGAGGCGATCCGCCAGTTCGGCAACGAGGTCGGCCAGGAGAATGTCCTCTACATCCACCTGACCCTGCTGCCCTACATCCCCACCGCCGGCGAGCTGAAGACCAAGCCGACCCAGCATTCGGTGAAGGAGCTGCTGAGCGTCGGCATCCAGGCCAACATCCTGCTGTGCCGCGCCGACCGTCCGATTCCGGAGAACGAGCGCAAGAAGATCGCGCTGTTCTGCAACATCCGTCCGGAGCGGGTGATCGCGGCGCTGGACGTCGATTCGATCTATCAGGTGCCGATCAGCTACCACGAGGAAGGCTTCGACACCCAGGTCCTGAGCTACTTCGGTCTGCCGACCGACAAGGAGCCGGACCTGTCGCGCTGGACCCGCATCATGGACCGGGTGCGCAAGCCGCAGGGCGAGGTCACCATCGCGGTGGTCGGCAAGTACATCAGCCTGCTCGACAGCTACAAGTCGCTGGCTGAGGCGCTGACCCACGGCGGCATCGCCAACAACGTCAAGGTCAACCTCGACTGGATCGATTCGGAGATCTTCGAGGATGACGACGCGGCGGTGAAGCGGCTGGAGAACGTCCACGGCATCCTGGTGCCGGGCGGCTTCGGCTCCCGCGGGACGGAAGGCAAGATCCGGGCGGCCCAATTCGCGCGTGAGCGCAAAGTGCCGTATTTCGGCATCTGCTTCGGCATGCAGATGGCGGTGATCGAAGCCGCCCGCAACATGGCGAAGATCGAGGATGCCGGCTCCACCGAGTTGGGCAAGCCGGGCAACCCGGTCGTCGGCCTGATGACGGAGTGGATGCGTGGCAACACGCTGGAGCGTCGTGCCGAGGTCGGCGACCTGGGCGGCACCATGCGGCTCGGCGCCTATCCCGCCAAGCTGCTGGAAGGCAGCAAGGTCGCCGAGGTCTACGGCACCACCGACATCTCCGAACGGCACCGTCACCGCTACGAGGTGAACGTGTACTACAAGGAGCGTCTGGAGCGCTGCGGCATGAAGTTCAGCGGCCTGTCGCCGGACGGGGAACTGCCGGAGATCGTCGAGATCCCCGACCATCCCTGGTTCATCGGCGTGCAGTTCCACCCCGAACTGAAGTCCAAGCCGTTCGAGCCGCACCCGCTGTTCACCGCCTTCATCAAGGCGGCGATCGATCAGAGCCGGTTGGTTTGAGGGCGCATCCGCCCCCTCCCTAACCCTCCCCCGCCCTCGGCCCGCAGAAGGCCGATCCGATCACGGGAGAGGGAACTCCGCCGCTTCCGCGCTTATCTCCCTCTCCCGCGAAGCGGGGGAGGGTCGGGGAGGGGGCAAGCCGCATTCGAGCTTCTGTACTGAAAACGCCCCGCCCTCAAAAGCGGGGCATTTCCATGTCCGCCACCTTCCCTATACGTCACCTTCCTTGCACCCCCGACTCCCCTGTGCGACGATCCTCTGAAAATTGCGCAAGCGAACAATCGGATCGGGGGAAGGACCATGAACCGCGCCAGGATCGCCGCACTCGCCACCTGCCTGACCGCACTCACCGCAGTCCCGACTTCGGCGGCGGACTACTCCTCCACCATCTTTTTCGGCGACAGCCTGACCGACAGCGGCGCGTTCCAGCCGCTGCTGCCGTTCGGCGGCAAGTTCACCACCAATCCCGGCCCGGTGTGGGCGGAGAGCCTCGCCGGTGCGCTCGGCACCTCAGCCGTCACGGCGGCGCGGGGCGGCACCGACTATGCGGTCGGCGGGGCGCGGGTGAACACGTCTGTCGGCGTGCCCGCGACCGGTCCGACGGCGCTGGCGCCCAGCGTGGCGACGCAGATCTCGGGATATCTCGCTTCCACCGGCGGGCGGGCCGATCCGAATGCGCTCTACACCGTCTGGGGCGGTGCCAACGACATCCTCGCCTCGCTGAGCAGCCCGGCAACCGCCCAGGCGACGGTGACGCAGGCGGCCACCGATCTGGTGACGCAGGTGGCCCGGCTGCGGGCCGCCGGTGCGCGCACCATCCTGGTGCCGACGGTGCCGGACATCGGCTCGACTCCGTTCGGACAGGCGCAGGGCTCGACCGCGGCGGCGCAGATTTCGCAGCTGGTCGGCGGCTATAACCAGCTGGTCACGCTGGGGCTGGCGAATGCCGGCGTCTCGGTCATCCCGATCGACACCTATTCGCTGCTGCGGGCGGCGGTGGCGAATCCGGCATCCTTCGGCTTCACCAACGTGACGGGGACCGCCTGCACCACCAGCAGTTCGCTGCTCTGCACCTCCGCCACCCTGGTTGCGCCGAACGCGGCGGAAAGCTATCTGTTCGCCGATGGCGTCCATCCGACGACCGCCGGACATCGCGCGGTGTCCGACTTCGTGCTGAACGCGCTGACGGCACCCGGCAACGTCGCGCAGCTTGCCGAATCGCCCTTGCGGACGCGCGACCGGGTGACCGCGACGATCCTCGCCCAGGCGGCGACCAGCCTGTGGAGCCGCAAGCCCGGCGAGACCGGCGCCTGGATCAGCGGCGGAGCAGGGCGTCTCACCAGCGACCGCACGGGCGATCCCGGCGCGGCTGGGCAGGCGGAAGTGCGCGGCACACCGCTGTCGGTCAGCGTCGGCATCGACAGGCGATTCAGTGAAAACCTGCTGCTGGGCGTGGCCGGCACGGTGTCCCACTACCGCGGCAGCTTCTCCACCGGCGGCGATTACAAGCAGCGCGACTATGTGCTGAGCGGGTACGGCGTCTACCGCATGGGAGGCGCCTTCGTGAATGGTGTCGGGTCCTTCGGCTTCACCGATTACGACCTGCGCCGCGGTGTCACCATCAACGGGACCGACCATTCGACCGGCGGCAACACCGATGGCATCAACGCCTCCTTCGGTGTCGAGGGCGGGTACGACTTCACCATGGGCGGCCTGACCCATGGTCCGGTGCTGGGGCTGCGCTATCAGCATGTGGAGGTGGAGGGCTTCAGCGAGGACAGCAGCCTGTTCGGCTTCACCTACCGCTCGCAGACCCGCAACTCGCTGGTCGGCAGCGTCGGCTATCAGGCGGCCTATGATTTCGGCGGAGTCCTGCCCTATGCCAAGGTGACGTTGAACCGCGAGTTCAAGGACGACCAGCGCAACATCACGGTGGAAAGCCGCAGCATCTCCACGCTCGCCTACGACGTGGCGGTGGCGAAGCCGGACCGCAGCTATGTCGACCTGATCGCCGGTGCGTCCTTCCGGCTGGCGGAGTCGGTGACCGGCACGCTCGGCCTGAATGCCCGGCTGGGCGACGAGGACCGCCGCGACTATGGTGGTTTCGTCGGCCTCAGCGTCGGTTTCTGACCAACGGCGGGGTGACCGGGGCCAAGTCCGCTCCATATCAGGGGCGGATTTGCCAACGGGAGGATAAGAACGCCATGTCCGAGGTGATGATCGATACCGCCGACGGCGGTCGCTTTTCGGCTTACGTCGCCGAACCCACGGTTACCTCGGCCGGAAGGCTGGCCGGCGGGCTGTTGGTGATCCAGGAGATCTTCGGCGTCAACGCTGTGATGCGCGAGCTGTGCGACTGGTACGCCT
Organism: Azospirillum sp.; assembly: GCF_035628975.1. Classification (GTDB taxonomy): domain Bacteria; phylum Pseudomonadota; class Alphaproteobacteria; order Azospirillales; family Azospirillaceae; genus Azospirillum. The sequence goes on from NZ_DASPIS010000122.1 coordinate 115,528, forward strand.
CTCAGGGCTTTCTGGCGGTGTGCCCCGACCTGTTCTGGCGCCAGCAGCCGGGCGTGCAACTGACCGACAAGACGCAGGAAGAGTGGAACCAAGCCTTCGCCCTGATGAACGGCATGGACCAGGACAAGGCGGTGGATGACCTGAAGGCGGCGCTCGCCTGGGTGCGGGGCCGGGAGGGCTGCACCGGCAAGGCCGGCAGCGTCGGCTACTGCCTGGGCGGCCGGCTGGCCTTCATGATGGCGACGCGGTCGGACGCCGACGCCAATGTCGGCTATTACGGCGTCGGGCTGGAAGGGCTGCTGGGCGAGGCCGGCAAGATCGGCAAGCCGCTGCTTCTGCATGTCGCGGAGAACGACAAGTTCTCCAGCCCCGACAAGCGCGACGCCCTGCTGGCCGGGGTGAAGGACAACAAGTGGGTGACCGCCAAGGTCTATCCCGGCATGGACCACGCCTTCGCCCGGCCGGGCGGCGAGCATTACGACCCGGACGCGGCCGACGAGGCGAACCGGCTGACGGTGGAGTTCTTCCGGACGCATCTGGGGTGAGCCTTCTTCCCCTCTCCCCCCTGGGGAGAGGGTCAGGGTGAGGGGGATGCGTGACGAGGATTCCCGTGAAGGCACGCGGTGCATCCCCCTCACCCTCCCCACGCCTTCGGCGCGGGTCCCCTCCCTCTCCCCGGGGGAGAGAGGGTGATCACTGCGATTGACCATCCCCCCATTTAATGGGATGCAAAGGCCCACGGGCGCCGTTTCGCCCGTTTTCGTTTTGGAGCACTCCGATGACCACGCCGCGTGCCGTCCAGGTCGGCGACCTGACCATTGCCAACGACCGCCCCTTCGTTCTGATCGCCGGCCCCTGCCAGATGGAAAGCCGCGACCATGCGCTGGAGACCGCGTCCGCGCTGGTGGAGATGACCAAGGCGTTGGGCATGGGGCTGATCTACAAGTCCAGCTTCGACAAGGCCAACCGCACCTCCATCACCACCGCGCGCGGTCTGGGCATGGACAAGGCGCTGCCGATCTTCGCGGAGATCCGCGAGCGCTTCGGCTGCCCGGTCATCACCGACGTGCACGAATCCACCCAGTGCGCGCCGGTCGCCGAGACGGTGGACGTGCTGCAGATCCCGGCCTTCCTCTGCCGGCAGACCGACCTGCTGATCGCCGCCGCGGAGACCGGCCGGGCGGTGAACGTCAAGAAGGGCCAGTTCCTGGCGCCGTGGGACATGAAGAACGTCGCCGCCAAGCTGGTCGCCTCGGGCAACGAGCGCGTGCTGCTGTGCGAGCGCGGCGCCAGCTTCGGCTACAACACGCTGGTGTCGGACATGCGCTCCCTGCCGATTATGGCGGAGACCGGATTTCCAGTGGTGTTCGACGCCACCCACTCCGTCCAGCAGCCCGGCGGGCAGGGCACCACCTCCGGCGGGCAGCGGGAATTCGTGCCGGTGCTGGCGCGTGCGGCCATCGCGGTCGGCGTCGCCGCCGTCTTCATGGAGACGCACGAGAACCCGGACTGCGCGCCCAGCGACGGCCCCAACATGGTCCCGCTGAAGGACATGCCGGCCCTGCTGGCGAAGCTGCAGGCCTTCGACCGTCTGGCGAAGTCCTGAAAACGCTTAATTTGGCAGGGATGAGGCGCTGTGGTTGACTGGCGCCTCTTCCGCTTCAGCCGTTCGGGGGCGAGCATGATGTTCGGTCGGGGGTTTCGGGGTGCCGTCATGGCGCTTCTGCTGCTGGTGGTCGCCTTTCCGGCGGTGGCGCTGGAGAGCTTCCAGAAGTCCAAGCTGACCGTGGAAACGGCGGGCGGCGGCAAGTTCCGCTTCAACGTCGAACTGGCCCTGACCCCGGGCCAGCAGGCGCAGGGACTGATGTACCGCCAGTCGATGCCGGCCGACGCCGGAATGCTGTTCGTCTACGACCGGGTGCAGCCGGCCAGCTTCTGGATGAAGAACACCCTGATCCCGCTGGATATGCTGTTCATCGCCGCCGATGGCCGCATCGTGAACATCCACGAGCGCGCGGTACCGGAATCGCTGGATTCCGTCAGTTCCGACGGCCCGGTGAAGGCGATCCTAGAATTGAACGGCGGCATGGCGGCGCGGCTGGGCATCCGCCCCGGCGACCGCGTGGTGTCGCCCGACATCACGAAGCCGTAAGCGGAAAGTCGATCCCCCGCCCATGACTTTCGCTTAAACTCCCCCAGATTGATCGCGCGGGGTACGGCGCGGAGGGCAGGCATGGCGAGGGGAGCAGGCAGGCGGGCGGCGATCATGATCGGGGTGGCGCTCAGCGCCGCGGCCGGCCTGTCCGCCTATGTCGTGCTGGCACGCGCCGAGCCTGGACCGTCCTACCGGCTGGCGAGAGTCGACCAGGGTCCCCTGGTCAGCGCGATCACCGCCACCGGAACCATGAGTGCCCTGGTGACGGTGGAGGTCAGCTCCCAACTCTCCGGCCAGATCGCGGAGCTCTACGCCGATTTCAACAGCCGCGTCACCAGCGGCCAGATCCTCGCCCGCCTGAATGGAGATCAGCTGGCCGCCCGGCTGGCCCAGGCCGGCGCCGACGTCGATTCCGCCAAGGCGGCACTGATCCAACAGCAGGCCTTGCACGACAAGGCGCGCGCCGACCTCGCCAGCGCCAAGGCCAGCGTCGCCAATGCCGACGCCCAGATCCTGCGTGCCGACCTTGCCCAGCGCGATGCGGAGCGGGACTTGCGGCGCCGACGCGACCTGCAGGGCCGCGGGGTGGTGGCCGCCGCAGACCTGGAGAAGGCGGAGACGGCGGCCCACAGCGCCCAGGCTCAGCTGGTCGCCGCCCGCGCCCAGAAACGGCAGGCGGAAGCGGCTGAGGCCTCGGCCCAGGCCTCGCTTGCCGTCGCCGCCGCGCAGGTGGAGGTCGCCCGCGCCCAGGTGGCGCAGCGCGAGGCCGCCCTGCAGTTGGTCCGCGTCGACCTGAACCGCTCCGTCATCCGCTCCCCCATCGACGGGGTGGTGGTGAACCGTGCGGTCAGCACCGGCCAGACGGTGGCGGCCAGCCTGTCCGCTCCCACCTTGTTCACCATCGCCCAGGATCTGCGGCAGATGGAGGTGCTGGCCAACATCGACGAGGCAGACATCGGCCGGGTGCGCGAAGGCATGCCGGTGCGTTTCACCGTGAATGCCTTCCCCGGTGACAGCTTCACCGGCCGGGTGGCCCAGGTGCGGCTGGCGCCGAAGGAGGACCTGACCGTCGTCACCTACATCGTCGTCATCACGGTCGAGAATCCCGACCTCCGCCTGCTGCCGGGCATGACCGCCAACCTGCGCATCACGGTGGACGAGCGTCCGTCGGCGGTGAAGCTGCCAAACGCCGCCCTGCGGTTCCGCCCACCGGGGGTCGAGTTGGCGGGCGATGCGCCGGCCCCCACCACCGGCGGTCCGAACGGAGGCCGCGGCGCCGCGGCGCTGGAGGCCGCAGCCAAGCGGGTGATGGATGGGCTGAAGCTGGACGAGGGCAAGCGCCGCGACATCGCCGCCCTGGTCGACGAGGCGCGCGAACGCTTCACCGCGCTGGACGCCGAAGGCGGTGATCCGGAGCGCCGCCGGATCGAGGCCAACACCATCCGCACAGCGACCCTGGAAAGGATGGCCGCTCTGCTGGAGCCTGCGCAGCGCGACCGTTTCGATGCGCTGGTGGAGCCCGGCCGGGCGGCTGAGGCCGCGCGCACCGTCTGGGTTCCCGGACCCGCCAACGGCAGCCCCGTCGGCGTGCCGGTCCGGCTCGGCATCGGCGACGGCAGCTTTACCGAAGTGGTGTCCGGCGATCTGCGCGCCGGGCAGGAGGTCATCACCGGCATCCTGTCCCCCGACCGCGACACCCGCCGGGGTCCGCGCCTTGGGTTTTGATCTGAATTCACTGAATTCCCCCTCTCCCCCCCGGGGAGAGGGACGGGGTGAGGGGGAAACACCACATGAATCCCTCAAAACTCCTGCCACGCCACCCCCTCACCCCAACCCTCTCCCCGGGGGGGAGAGGGAGCATCGGGGGCCCCTGATCGCCGTCGAGAACCTTTCCCGCCACTACCGGATGGGACCGCAGACCGTCCATGCGCTGGACGACGTCACCGTCGCCATCGACCGGGGAGAATTCGTGGCGGTCATGGGGCCGTCCGGATCCGGCAAATCCACCTTCATGAACCTGCTGGGCTGTCTGGACCGTCCCGATGCCGGCCATTACCGCCTGGACGGCCGGGAGGTCGCCGGGCTCTCCTCCGACGCGCTGGCGGCGGTGCGGAACCGCAGCATCGGCTTCGTCTTCCAGTCCTTCAACCTGCTGCCGCGGCAGACGGCGCTCGCCAACGTGATGCTGCCGATGGTCTATGCCGGAATCGGCCATGCCGAGCGGGTGGAACGGGCGCTGGCCGCACTCGACGCAGTGGGCTTGAGGGAGCGGGCAGGGCACCGGCCGACCCAGCTCTCCGGCGGTCAGCAGCAGCGGGTCGCCATCGCCCGCGCCCTGGTCAACGACCCGCTCCTGCTTCTGGCCGACGAGCCGACGGGGGCGCTCGACACCGCCACCAGCCTGGAGATCATCGCGCTGTTCCAGCGGCTGAACCGACGCGGCATCACCGTGGTGCTGGTCACCCACGAGCCGGAGGTGGCGCGCTTCGCCGCCCGCGTCCTGCAGTTCCGCGACGGTCGGCTGATCGACGACCTGCGCCAGGATGCGGAGGTGGCGGCATGACGGCGTGGGATGCCCTGCGCGCGGCGCTCGATTCGCTTCGGGCCAATCCGCTGCGCAGCGCGCTGACCATGCTGGGCATCGTCATCGGCGTTGCCGCGGTGATCGCCATGGTCGCGGTCGGGGCCGGTGCCCGTGATCAGGTTCTGCGCCAGATTGCCAGCCTTGGCACCAACCTGATCATGGTGGGGCAGGGCAGCATCGTCCGCAGCGGGGTGAAGCTGGGCGCCGGCACCGCATCGACCCTGACGGAGGACGACGCGCTGGCGGTGCTTACCGAGATCCCCGGCGTGGTGGTGACGGCGCCGTCGGTGCGCTGGGGGCTGCAGATCGTCGCCGGCAACCAGAATTGGGGCACGGTGCTGTTCGGCATCACGCCCGACTACATGGACGCCCGCGACTGGACAGTGGCGACCGGCCGGGGTTTGTCGGACGAGGATGTGGCCCAGGCCAACAAGGTGGTCGTGCTGGGCCAGACGGTCGTGCGCAACTTGTTCGGCGGCGGCGATCCTATCGGCGAGCCCGTCCGCGTGTTTTCCACGCCCTTGACCGTCGTCGGCGTGCTGGCGGAAAAGGGCCAGAACACCCAGGGGCAGGATCAGGACGACGTTATCTTCGTTCCGCTGTCGACCGCCAAGCGCAACATTCCGGGAATGGCAAAGAGCAACCCGCGCTTCATCCACACCATGGTGGTGAAGATGCGGGACGGCGCCGACATGGCGGAGGCGCAGGCCCAGATCCGCGATCTGCTGCGCCAGCGCCACCGGCTGATCCCCGGCCAGGACGATGATTTCTGGATGCGCGACCTGTCGGAGGTGTCGGCGACCCGCGATGCCTCGTCGCGCGCGCTGTCCTTTCTGCTGGCGGCGGTGGCGGCCGTGTCGCTGCTGGTCGGTGGCATCGGGATCATGAACATCATGCTGGTGTCGGTGACCGAGCGGACGCGGGAGATCGGGCTGCGGCTTGCCATCGGTGCACGGCGGCGCGACATCCTGGTGCAGTTCCTGATCGAATCGACCACCCTGTCCCTGATCGGCGCCGCGGTGGGGGTGGCTCTCGGCATCGCGACCGCCATGGGGGTGGCCACCCTTGCCGGCTGGCCGACGCTGATCCGGATCGACTCGGTGGTGCTGGCCGTGGTGGTCAGCGGGCTGATCGGCGTCTTCTTCGGCCTCTACCCGGCGCGGCGGGCGGCGCTGCTCAACCCCATCGAGGCGCTGCGGCACGAATAGCCGCGATGTCGGCCTCAGCATCGCCGGCCAGGGCCACCATCCGCGCATCGCTGCGCGCCAGCCACAGCGCCGCGCGGGCTATCCAGGCCGCCTCCTTTGGCGCGGCGAGCAGCCCGTGCTGCCGTTCCGCCACCACCCGTGCCAGCGCCAGGACCGAGGTCGCGGCATGCCGCTTGGCAAGGTCGATCTGGCCGATGGCGGGATCGAGGGCCGCGCGCAAGGGACCGCCGCCCATCGGCGCCACGACATCCACCGCCGCGCCGATGCACAGCAGGCGGTTGGCGAGGTCGACCGCCGCGCGCCGGTCCGGCCTGTCGCCCAGATCGGGCAGGAAGAGGGCGACGACGAGCGGGGCAGGGGTGAGCGACGGCAACGAACGGACCCAATAATCTGTTGAAGGGATGGAGTTTAGCGACCGAACGCCGCACCGGATGCCCTGTGTGGCAGGCGGAATGGAGAAAGACCGTGAAAGCGATGCGCCGTCCGCTTGCCGTGGGCGTGGCGTTCGTGTATCTCACATCGCGGCGACGGGGCGTAGCGCAGTCTGGTCAGCGCGCCAGTTTTGGGTACTGGAGGCCCCCGGTTCGAATCCGGGCGCCCCGACCATCGCCGAAGGACAAAACCGCGTCCAAGCCATGTGCGCCAGGACGCTACTGCAGCATTTGGGGAGACGAGCAAGCCATGAACGTCCGGATCTATCAGCCGAGCAAGACGGCCATGCAGTCCGGCCGGGCCAAGACTCACCGTTGGATGCTGGATTACGAGATCGAGACTCCGCGCCGTCCGGAGCCGCTGATGGGCTGGACCAGCTCCGGCGACACGCTGAACCAGGTGCGCCTGTCCTTCGAGACGAAGGAAGAGGCGATTGCGTTCGCGGAGCGCGAGGGCTGGAACTACACCGTTCAGGAAGCGCCGGTCCGCCGCGTCCGTCCGCGCAACTACGCCGACAATTTCCGCACCGACCGCCCGCGCTTCTGATCGCGGCAGAGACTCGTATCCGGGACAAGGCCCCATAGCTCAGTTGGATAGAGCAGCCGCCTTCTAAGCGGCAGGTCGCTGGTTCGAATCCAGCTGGGGTCGCCATCTCGGAAAGCAAAACCAGAACAGGAAAAAGCCCCGCTCCGGCGGGGCTTTTTCTTTGCATGCATCGGCAAGGGATGGGGGCGTCGCCACCCCCGGTCCTGTCAGGCAGCCTTGATGTCGCTCAGGAAGGTTTCGACGTCTTCGCGCATCAGTTCGGCTTGACGCGACAGCTCTCCGGCAGCGGTCAGAACCTGGCCGGCGGCGTTGCCGGCTTCGCCTGCGGCCTGGGTGACCTGGAAGATGTTGCCCGTGACTTCCTGCGTGCCGGCGGCGGCCTGCTGGACATTGCGGGAGATCTCGTTGGTCGCGGCACTCTGCTCTTCGATCGCGGCGGCGATGGCCGTCGTAATGTCGTTGATGCTGCCGATGGTGCCGCCGATGCCGGAGATTGCCGTCACCACGCCTTGCGTCGTCTGCTGAATGGCGCCGATCTGGCTGGCGATGTCCTCCGTCGCCTTGGCGGTCTGGCCGGCCAGGCTCTTCACCTCGCTGGCGACGACGGCGAAGCCCTTGCCGGCCTCCCCGGCGCGTGCCGCCTCGATGGTGGCGTTCAGAGCCAGCAGGTTGGTCTGGCTGGCGATGTCGGTGATCAGGCCGACCACCTCGCCGATCTTCTGCGCGGCATCGGCAAGGCTGCGGACCGCTTCGCTGGTCTGGGTCGCCTCATTCACCGCCTTGCCGGCGATGTCGGCGGAGCGGGAAATCTGCGACCCGATCTCGCGGATGGAGCTGGCCATCTCCTCGGTCGCCGTGGCGACGGTCTGGACGTTGGCGCTGGTCTGCTCGGCGGCCGACGCGACCACGGTCGCCTGGGCGCTGGTCTGCTGGGCCATCGCCGACATGCTGTGGGCGGTGGCATCCAACTCCGACGCGGCGGCGGCCACGGTGCGCAAGGCGGCGCTGGAGGACCCTTCGAAAGCCGTCAGCAGTCGTTCGACGGCGGCGGTGCGGCGGGCTTTGGCCTGCTGCTCGGCGGCTTCGACGGCGGCAAGGCGTTCAGCCTCGATCAGCCCATCCTTGAAGACCTGCACCGCACGCGCCATGGCGCCCAATTCGTCCTTGCGCTCCGTGCCCTCCACCGCGACGCTCAGTTCCCGATTGGCGAGCCGGCCCATGATCCCGGTCAGACCGTGGACCGGCCGAACCACGGCCCCCAGGATCAGCAGTGCGGCGCCGGCACCGACCATCGTCGCCACCAGGATGGAGGCAATGATCCAGTTTCGGGATACGATGTAGATCTCGGCGCCACGGTTGGCAGCCGTCACGCCCTCGGACCGGTTGTACTGTACCAGTTCTTCCAGGAGAGCTTTGGCAGTCTGGAATTCCTGGCGCGAATCGCCGACGAACAGGTCGGAGAGGGCCACCGTTTCGTTCTTGCGAGCCAGAGGACGCAGTTTGTCGCGGCTGAGGGCGATATAGCGGCTGTAGGAGTCGACGAACTTCCTATAGGTCTCCGTTTCCCATCCCGGCATCAGCATGGGCTCGTAGGTTGCACGCCGTTCGTCGATCGTGCGGATGGTTCGGTCGAGGCTCTCCTCTTCCTTGCGGATCCGCGCCTCGTCCTGTACGGCGATCAGCGCCCCTTCATAGGTCCGGTAGGAATAGAAGGCGGCATAGAGTTCCGAGGCGGCAACGACGGAAGGCAGCCAATTGTCGCGGATTTCCGCGGCCTCGTCATTGACCGACGAAATGCGATTGATCGCAAACAGGCCCAGCACCGTGGTGCCGACCATAAGCACGGCAAACGCCGCGATCACCTTCGTTCGAACAGACGCGTTCCTCAACCAATCCATAGCCATCCCCCAGTCTCAACTGGTTCAGACTCTTAATAGGATCGGTACGACATAAAATTGGGGGTGACCCCTATCGGCTGAGGCTTAGCGACCATTGTGATCGATATGCCGCGACGAACTCTAAAAGGGGATGTTTGAAAAGATGGTGATCCGGGTGGGATTCGAACCCACGGCCACATGATTAAAAGTCACGTGCTCTACCGACTGAGCTACCGGATCATCCAGCGCGGCGGTGGGAAACTGGCCCCCGCCGGAAGTGGGCGCACCATAGAAAGACGCGCCCGAAAGGTCAACCATGGGCTTGATGGCGAATGCAGGATTTTGCCATCAAGCCCGCCTATTAAGCCCATAGTTTCGGGATCAGGTCTGGTTGGCCGTCGGGGTGGTGCCGTTGCCGGCTTCCAGCGCGAAGCGTTCGGCCAGCCGTTCGGCGACGCGCGGCGAGACGAAGTGGCGGATGTCGCCGCCCAGGCGTCCGATCTCCTTCACGAAGCGGGAGGAGATGAACTGGTGCTTCTCCGACGACATCAGGAAGATCGTTTCGACCTTCGGGTTCAGCCGCGCGTTCATGCCCGCCATCTGGAACTCGTATTCGAAGTCCGAGACGGCGCGCAGACCGCGGATGATGACCCTGGCGTTCATCTCGATGGCGAAATGCATCAGCAGATTGTCGAACGCCCGCACCTCGATGCTGGCCCCGCCGGCATTCAGCGCGGCCACGTCCTCGCGAACCATGGCGACCCGCTCGTCCGTGGAGTAGAGCGGCCCCTTGCCGGCATTCCGGGCGACGCCGATGATCAGGTGGTCGACCTGACGGGCGGCGCGCTGGATGATGTCCATGTGACCGTTGGTGATCGGATCGAAGGTGCCGGGATAGACACCGATTCGACGACCCTGGCTGGTCTCGGTCTGGCTGGTCGCCATGGAAGTTCCCCTTTACGCCCTTCCGTTATTCGTTCGGCGCGGCGGTGTCGCCGGCATCGCCGACCGACCCGACCGAACCGTTGGCGTCACCGCCAGTCTCAACGCCCGTGTCGACGCCAGTCTCCCCGGCGCCGTTCTCGCCCACACCATTCTCGCCGTCTTCCTCGGCGATGGTGGCGACGGAGACCACGCGCTCTTCCGCCCCCACGCGGAACAGCGTGACACCCAGCGTCTTCCGGCCGGCCACCCGCACGTCGTGCAGGGGCATGCGGATCACCTGGCCGCCGTTGGTCACCATCATCACCTGATGGTTCGATTCGACCGGGAAGGCGGCGACGATGGACCCGTTGCGCTCGCCCATCTCCATGTTCCAGATGCCCTGGCCCCCGCGGCCGGCGATGCGGTACTCGTAGGACGAGCTGCGCTTGCCGTAACCGCGGTCGGAGACGGTCAGAATATACTGTTCCTTCTGTTTCAGTTCTTCGTACCGCTCCTGCGTCAGGGTGACGCTGTCCGCCGGCACGTCGTCGGCTTCCGGCGCGGCCTCACCCTCCATCTCCAGCCCTTCGTCGCGCTTCATCTTGAAGAAGGCGGCGCGTTCCTCGGGCGTGGCGTCGACATGGGTCAGGATCGACAGCGACACCACCTCGTCCCCGTCGGCCAGCTTGATGCCGCGAACGCCGGTGGAGGTGCGGCCGGCGAAGACGCGCACGTCGTCCACGGGGAAGCGGATGCACTTGCCGCCGCGAGTCGCCAGCAGGACGTCGTCCAGGGCCTCCGTGCAGGTATGGACGCCGATCAGCCGCTCGCCTTCCTCCTCCAGCTTCATGGCGATCAGGCCGTTGGAGCGGATGTTGGCGAAGTCGGACATGCGGTTGCGGCGCACGTTGCCCTTCGACGTGGCGAAGACGACGTGCAGATCGGCCCAGGCGGCCTCGTCCTCCGGCAACGGCAGGACGGTGGTGATGGTCTCCCCGTCGATCAGCGGCAGCAGGTTGACGAAGGCCTTGCCGCGCGCCTGCGGGTTGCCCAGCGGCAGGCGGTAGACCTTCAGCTTGTAGACCATGCCGCGGTTCGAGAAGAGCAGCAGCGGCGTGTGGGTGTTGGCGACGAACAGGTCGCTGACCGCGTCCTCCGCCTTCATCGACATGCCGGCGCGGCCCTTGCCGCCACGCTTCTGCGCGCGGTAGGTCGACAGCGGCACCCGCTTCACATAGCCGGACTGGCTGACGGTGACGACCATGTCCTCGCGCTGGATCAGGTCCTCGATGTCGGCCTCGAACTCCAGATCCTGGATTTCGGTGCGGCGCGGGTTGCCGAACCGCTCCTTCATCTCCACCAGCTCGTCGCGCAGGATCCCCATCAGCTTCGGCCGGTTGGCGAGCGTGGCGAGGAAGTCGGCGATCTGGTCGGTGACGTCGGTCAGTTCGGCGCCGATCTTGTCGCGCTCCAGCCCGGTCAGGCGGTGCAGACGCAGGTCGAGGATGGCGCGGGCCTGGACTTCCGACAAGCGATAGGTGTTCTGCGGGCTGACGCCGCGGCCCGGTTCGTCGATCAGCTCGATCAGCGGGCCGACGTCATGGACCGGCCATTCGCGGTTCATGATCTCCTCGCGCGCCCAGACAGGATCCGGAGCGCTGCGGATCAACTCGATCATCGCATCCAGGTTGGCGACGGCGACCGCCAGACCGACCAAGGTGTGCGCCCGCTCGCGGGCCTTGCCCAGCAGGAACTCGGTCCGGCGGGTGATGACCTGCTCGCGGAAGCGGATGAAGGCGGCGATGATCTGCTGGAGATGCATCAGCTCCGGACGACCGCCGTTCAGCGCCAGCATGTTGACGCCGAAGGAGGTCTGGAGCTGGGTGTGGCGGAACAGCTGGGCCAGCACGACGTCGGGAACCGCGTCGCGCTTCAGCTCGATCACCACGCGCACGCCGTCCCGGTCCGATTCGTCGCGCAGGTCGGAGATGCCCTCGATGATCTTGTCGTTCACGACCTCGCCGATGCGTTCCATCAGCTTGGCCTTGTTGACCTGATAGGGGATCTCGGTCGCGACGATGGCGGTGCGGTCCTTGCGCACCTCCTCGAAATGGGTCTTGGCGCGCAGGATGATCGAGCCGCGCCCGGTCTGCAGCGCCGCCCGGCTGCCCGACCGGCCGAGGATCAGGCCGCCCGTCGGGAAATCGGGACCGGGCACATGCTCCATCAGCTCTTCGAGCGTGATGTCGGGGTTGTCGATGTAGGCGCAGCAGGCGTCGATCACCTCGCCCAGATTGTGGGTCGGGATGTTGGTCGCCATGCCGACGGCGATGCCGCCGGCGCCGTTCACCAGCAGGTTGGGGAAGCGCGCCGGGACGACGGTGGGCTCGCGGCCCGAATCGTCGTAGCTGGCCTGGAAGTCGATCGTGTCCTTGTCGATGTCGTCCAGCAGCGCTTCCGCCGCCTTGGCCAGACGCGCTTCGGTGTAGCGCATGGCCGCGGGCGGATCGCCGTCCATCGAACCGAAATTGCCCTGGCCGTCGATCAGCGGCAGGCGCATGGAGAAGTCCTGCGCCATGCGGACCATGGCGTCGTAGATCGCACTGTCGCCGTGCGGGTGGTATTTACCCATCACGTCGCCGACGATGCGCGCCGACTTCTTATAGGGCTTGGTCGAGTCGTACCCGCCCTCCTTCATCGCGTAGAGGATGCGCCGGTGCACCGGCTTCAGCCCGTCGCGGACGTCGGGCAGGGCACGGCTCACGATCACGCTCATCGCGTAGTCGAGATACGATTTCCGCATCTCGTCTTCGATGTTGATCGGCGCGATGTCGGAGGCGGGAGGAAGGGGCGTATTGCTCAAGCAGGACACTCATTCTTCGAATGCGCCGCCGCTTTAGGAATCCGCGGCAGTCACTGGCCTTGCGGGCCGAAGGTTTTGCCCAGGAAATATAGCAACTCTCGCAATTGCACACAACGATTCGGGGCCGAAAAGCCCCGTCAATGTCGGTTCAGCGCCGGCTCAAACGCGCGAATCGCAGCGACAGGATCGTCACCGATACCAGGCTGGCGATCAGGATTCCCTCGAACAGCCCATGGGCGCCGTGGCCGAGACCGAAAACGAGGAAGGCCGACACCGGAATCATCACCACCGCGTAGGAGAAGAAATGCAGCGCGGTCGGGACCCAGGCGTCGTGACGGCCGCGCAGCGCGTTCGCCATCACCGTCTGGCCGCCGTCGGCGATCAGGATCCAGGCGGCGAAGGCGATCAGCGGCACCACCGCCTCCAGCAGTTCGGGGTCGTTGGTGTAGATGGCGCCCAGCGCCTCGGGCAGGCTGCGGTAGAGAATGCCGACGCAGGCCAGGATGGCGCTGGTGACGCCGAGCCCGGTCCAGCCCGCCAGCACCATGTCGCTGCGGTCGCCGCGGCCATAGGCCACGCCCACCCGCACCGCCGTCGCCGACGCCAGCCCGACAGCCGCCATGAAGGGCAGGGCGGTCAGGTTCAGACCCACCGTGTAGGCGGCCAGCGCGAGCGGGGAGATCATGCCGGCGAACAGGCCGAGTGCGGCAAAGGCGCCGCTCTCCACCCCGATGCTGAGCCCGGCGGCATAGCCGAGATGGCGCTGGCGCGCCGCGCCGCTCCACCAGTCGGACACCGGCAGCCGGACCTGCCAGCGGTCATGGTCGCGCATCCACCAGACATAGGCGACCAGCCCCAGCCCCATGCCCCAGCGCACGATGGTGGTCGCCCAGGCGGAGCCGACGGCGCCCAAAGGCTCCAACCCGACATGCCCCCAGACCAGCGCCCAGGCGAGGGCGCCGTTGACGATGTTGCCGATCACCATCGCGACCATGCCAGGCAGCGGCCGCTTGACGCCCTCCAGGAAGAAGCCGGTGGTGATGTACAGCATCATGCCGGGCGCCCCGAGGCCAAGCACGGCCAGCACATGGGCGCCGCCCGCCGCCATGTCCGGCGTCTGGCCGCCCGCCTGGAACAGCGGATCGCCCAGCAGTGAGACCAGCGCGAACAGCACGCCCAGCAGCAGCGCGTAGGGAACGGACCGGCGCCATGCCCGTCCGCATTCCGCATCGTTGCCCGCGCCGAAGGCGTGGGCGGTGATCATCACCGTGCCCATCAGCAGGCCGACGCCGGTGCCGACCATGATGTTGCCCGGCAGATGGGCCAGCCCGTAATAGGCCAGCTCCTGCGCCGAATAGCGGCCGACGATGGCCGTGTCGACCGCCATCATCACCATCAGCCCGGCACGGGAGACGATGACCGGCGCCGCCAGCCGCAGCAGCTCGCCGATGTGGGCGGCGAGGCGCGCGCGCAACGGTTCGGGCGTGGGCAGGGTGGCGGTGCTCATGACGGGACCTGTGTCGGCATCGGGGAAGCGGGCTCGGCCGCGCCGCCGGACCGTAAAGGCTGGCCGGAAAGCGGGCAGGCTGCGCAAAAGCCGGTCATCTTGCCCGGTGGGCGTACCGCGTCAAGGCTTTCGGGCGCCTCGAAAGGACCGTTGCATTCCCTGCATGGCCGGATGGGCTCCCGCGGAACCAAGCCGCCGCCGTCCCGTTGTCAGAAACAGAGACGAACGACGCCCGGACAGCCACCCATCCCCCCTTCACACCGGAGAGACGCCATGCACCACGCCAAGAACCGCCGGCAGCGCGCCACCGCCCGCGCCATCCCGTTCCCCGCGCGTGAATTGGTGATCCTGACCTTCCTGATGGCGCTGGCGGCAATGCTGACCGGCTGCAACACGGTGGAAGGCGCCGGACAGGACGTGCAGGCCGGCGGCCGGGCGATTGAACGGACGGTCGATTGAGGCGTTATCCCAGGGACATCCCCCCAGGGACATCCCCCAGGGCCATCCCCGACCCAGGAGTTTTCCGAATGAGCGACCAGCAGAAGCCGTCGACACCCGGCGAGATTCCGCCCCCCTCCAACCCGAATCCGCCGCAGCCCGACCGGCCGACCACGCCCGATCCCTATCCGGTGCCCGACAACCCCGACGTGCTGCCGGAAATCCCGCCGCCCGCCGACGAGCCGATGCCGGGCATGCCGAACCCGACGACGGCGTGAAGGACGTGAGGGGGCGCACTCGCCCCCTCAACCCACCTCCGCCGTCACCGTCGCCGAGACCCATTGCTCGACACGCTCGGCGACCGATTGCCAGTCCTGTTCCAGCATCATCGCGTGCCCCATTCCCGGCATGAAGACCGGTTGGGTGCATAGCGCCATGGCGGTGGCGATCACCTCCGCGCGCGGGAACAGCAGATCCTCCTCAGCACCCATCACCATCACCGGCGTGTCGCGCGGCGGCAGCACGGGGAAGGGGATCCAGCCGCCGATGTCCAGCAGGACCCGGCGCGACTCCTCCTGCAGATAGGCTTCGTACTTGGCGGCCTCGGCGCGCGGCATCTTGTCGGAGAACATGGCCCGGCGGATTGCGTCCGGGTCGATGGCCTTTTCGCCGAAGGTGGTCAGCATCGCCATCTGCTGGAACACATAAGGCGACCGCCAGGCCAGCCCCATGGTGGAGGACCACAGGCCGTAGGGCGGGGCCGACGCCATCAGCACGCCGCCGGCGAAACGGCGCTTGGCCAGCGCGCGCTGGACCACCATGCCGCCCATGGAATGGCCGATCAGCACCGGCTGCGCCGACAGCCCGTCCGCGGCCTGCAGAACGTCCTCCACATAATCGGCGATGCCGAACTCATGCAGACGGTCGCGCCCCTCGCTGTTGCCATGGCCGCGCAGGGAGACGGCATGCGCCTCCCACCCGCGCGCAGCGAACCAGGGCAGGAAATTGGCATCCCAGATCCAGGCACCGCTGAAGGCGCCGTGGACGAACAGAAGCGGCGGCGCCTTCGGCGTGCCGGCGGGGCGGCGGCTGATGATTTCCAGATTGGGCATCGGATCGCAGGTTGTGATTTCGCGTTGCGGTAAGCATGGTGGTCGTGGAGGCGGCTGTCCAGCCGTGACCCCTTCAACCCTGGCCCGCAACCCTGTTCCACAACCCTGTTCCGGAAGGGGACTTGCGCCGTTTGACGCAGCCCACCCGGTTTGCGACAGTCCGGACCCGCAAAGCTAAACCGGAGACCGCCCGTGCCGAAACCGCCGGTCATCGATCCAGCCGCCCTGACCGCCGACACCGGCGCCACCGACTATCCGCAGCCCTTCCGGGCGCAGGTGGCCGGGCGGCATCGGGTTGCGCTTGGCGATCCGCTGGGGCTCACCAATTTCGGCGTCAATCTGACCCGGCTGGCCCCCGGAGCGTCGTCGGCGCTGCGCCATTGGCACAGCCGGCAGGACGAGTTCGTCTATGTGGTGGAGGGCGAGCTGACCCTGGTCACCGACGCGGGCGAGACGCTGCTGACCGCCGGCATGTGCGCCGGCTTCCCGCATGGCGTCGCCGATGGTCACCGCCTGATCAACCGCAGCAGCCGGCCGGCCAGCTACCTGGAGGTCGGCGACCGCAGTGGCGGCGATGAGATCGATTATTCCGACGAGGACATGGTCTGGCGCGACGGCGCCTATCACCACCGCGACGGGACGCCCTGGAAATGAAGGCTGGGGACATGACGGCTGACCTGACGCTGGTGCTGGGCGGCGCCCGCTCCGGCAAGAGCCGCTATGCCGAGGGGCTGGTGACGGCGCTGGGCGGGCCCCGCGTCTACATCGCCACCTCGCAAATCTGGGACGCGGAGATGGCGGAGCGGGTGGCGAAGCACCGCGACGACCGCGGCCCCGATTGGACGACGGTGGAGGAGCCGCGGGACCTGACAGGCGCGCTGCGCCGTCACGCCGCTGCCGGCACCGGCGTGTTGGTCGATTGCCTGACCCTGTGGCTGACCAATCTGATGATGGCGGAGGCCGACATCGCGGCAGAGACCGGCGCGCTGGTGGAGCTGCTGCCGACGCTGCCGGGCCGGGTGGTCCTGGTTTCCAACGAGGTCGGGCTCGGCATCGTGCCCGACAATGCGCTGGCGCGCCGCTTCCGCGACCATGCCGGCCGCCTGCACCAATCCATTGCGGCCGTTGCGCCGCGCGTCGTGCTGACCGTCGCCGGTCTGCCGATGTTCGTGAAGGGAAGTCCCGCATGACCGACAGCACGGCTGATGCCGAGGAACTCAACCGCCGCCATGCGGAGAAGATGAAGCGGCGCAAGGCGCTGCAGGAGAGGGCGCTCGCGTCCAAGACGGTGGAGAAGGGCCTGCTGATGGTCCACACCGGCAAGGGCAAGGGCAAGTCTACCGCCGCCTTCGGCCTGATGATGCGGGCCGTCGGCCACGGCATGCGCGTGGGCATGGTGCAGTTCGTCAAGGGCGCCTGGTCCACCGGCGAGACCGTGGCGCTGGAGTGTTTCGAGGATCTGGTCGATTTCCACACGATGGGCGAGGGGTTCACCTGGGACACCCAGGACCGCGCCCGCGACATCGCCGCCGCCGAAGCCGCCTGGGCCAAGGCGAAGGAATTGATGGCCGACCCGCGCTATCGCCTGATCGTGCTGGACGAACTGAACATCGTGCTGCGCATGGACTACTTGGCCCTGGACGAGGTACTGGCGACGCTGGCCGCCCGCCGGCCGGACCTGCATGTCTGCATCACCGGCCGCAACGCCAAGCCGGAACTGATCGCCGCCGCCGACCTCGTCACCGAGATGACGCTGGTGAAACACCCGTTCGAGGCCGGGGTCAAGGCCCAGGCCGGCATCGAGTTCTGAACCATGCCGTCACGCGCGATCATGCTGCAGGGCACCGGCTCCGACGTCGGCAAGTCGCTGCTGGTGGCTGGGCTGTGCCGGGCGCTGGTGCGGCGCGGGCTGACCGTCCGGCCGTTCAAGCCGCAGAACATGTCCAACAACGCCGCGGTGACGGCGGACGGCGGCGAGATCGGCCGCGCCCAGGCGCTGCAGGCGCGGGCCTGCGGCGTGGCGCCCAGCGTCCACATGAATCCGGTTCTGCTGAAGCCGCAGTCGGACATCGGCGCCCAAGTGGTGGTGCGCGGCGTGGTGGTCGGCACCGCACGCGCCGCCGACTATCAGGCGCGCAAGCGCGAACTGCTGGGCACCGTGCTGGACAGCTTCGAGCGGCTCAAGGCCGAGGCCGACATCGTGGTGGTGGAGGGCGCCGGCAGCCCGGCCGAGGTCAATCTGCGGGCCGGCGACATCGCCAACATGGGCTTCGCCACCGCCGCCGACGTGCCGGTCCTGCTGGTCGGCGACATCGACCGCGGCGGCGTGATCGCCAGTCTGGTGGGCACCCACGCACTTCTACCAAAATCTGAACAGGAGCGGATCAAGGGCTTTCTCATCAACAAGTTCCGCGGCGATGTTCGCTTGTTCGATGAAGGTCTGCGGATCATCGAGAGCCACACCGGATGGCGCGGGTTCGGCGTGGTGCCCTGGCTGCCGGAGGCGGCGACCCTGCCGGCGGAGGATGCGGTTGCGCTCGACCGGCCGCGTGCCGCGGGCGACGGGGCATTGCGCGTGGCCGTGCCGATGCTGTCTCGCATCGCCAATTTCGACGACTTCGACCCGCTGGCGCAGGAGCCGGGTGTCGCGCTGACGATGGTGCGTCCGGGGCAACCGCTGCCGGGCGATGCCGATCTGGTGATCCTGCCCGGCACCAAGGCGACCATCGCCGACCTCGCTTTCCTGCGGGCGCAGGGCTGGGACATCGACCTGATGGCCCACTGGCGGCGTGGCGGCCGCGTATTGGGGATATGCGGCGGCTATCAGATGCTGGGGCGGCGGATCGCCGATCCCGACGGCATCGAAGGCCCGCCGGGGGAGGCAGTGGGGCTTGGACTGCTGGATGTCGAGACGGTGCTGAAAGGCCCGAAGGTGCTGGAGGAAGCGCAGGGGCGTGAGCGTCGCACCGGCGCGGCGGTGGCGGGTTACGAGATGCACATGGGCAGGACCGATGGACCGGACCGGGCACGGCCGATGCTGGAGCTTGCGGATGGCATGACGGACGGCGCTGAGTCGGCGGATGGGCGGGTCGCCGGCTGCTACCTGCACGGGCTGTTCGCTGCGGACGGCTTCCGGGCGGCCTATCTGCGCGGGATGGGAGGCGGGTCGGAGTTGGGCTACGGGGTGGCCGTGGAGCGGGCGCTGGATGCGGTCGCAGACCGGCTGGAGAGCGTAGTGGATGTGGACGGACTTTTGGCGGTGGCGGAGGGGGCTTGAGGGGATAGTTACGGGCGCCCCCTCCCTAACCCTCCCCCGCCTGCGGCGGGAGAGGGAACTCCGCCGTTCTCGCGCTTAACTCCCTCTCCCGCGAAGCGGGGGAGGGATGGGGAGGGGGCAACGGCCAAAATGGCACCTCCCTCTCAAACCGTCTCCCGCTCCACCGATAACGCGCGCGGCAGTTTGAAGACGATGTTCTCGGTCGCCGTGCGCAGCTCTTCCACCGTCACGTCGAATCGTGCGCGGGCGGCCTCGATGACCTCCTCCACCAGCACTTCCGGGGCTGACGCGCCGGCGGTGATGCCGAGCCGGGCGACGCCGGCCAGTGCGCTCCAATCGATCTCGGCGGCGCGCTGGACCAGCTGGGCGGCCGGGCAGCCGTGGATCTTCGCCACCTCCACCAGACGCTTGGAGTTCGACGAGTTCGGCGCACCGAGAACCAGCAGCGCGTCAACCTTCGGCGCGATGGCCTTCACCGCTGCCTGACGGTTGGTGGTGGCATAGCAGATGTCCTCCTTCTTCGGTCCGGCGATGGCGGGGAAACGGGCCTGGAGCGCGGTCAGAATCTCCGTCGTCTCGTCGACCGACAGGGTGGTCTGGGTGGCATAGGCGAGGTTCCCCGGATCCTGGACCTCCAGCGTGGCGACATCGGCCACACTCTCCACCAGCACGACGGCTCCCTCCGGCAGTTGGCCCATGGTGCCGATCACCTCCGGATGCCCGGCATGGCCGATCAGGACGATCTGACGGCCGTCCTCGAAATGGCGTTCGGCCTCGCGGTGGACCTTGCTGACCAGCGGGCAGGTGGCGTCGAGATAGAACAGGCCGCGCGCCTCCGCCGCCTGCGGCACCGATTTCGGCACGCCATGGGCGGAGAACACCACCGGGCGGCCATCCGGCACCTCGGTCAGTTCGTCGACGAAGACGGCGCCCTTGGCTTCCAGGCTCTCGACCACGAATCGGTTGTGGACGATCTCGTGCCGGACATAAACCGGCGCCCCGAAGCGGTCCAATGCCGTCTCGACGATCTGGATCGCCCGGTCGACGCCGGCGCAAAAGCCGCGGGGAGCCGCCAGCAGGATCGTCAAGGGCTGGAGGGCCGGGGAATTGGTGGTGGTCATATGTGCTGTTCCGCCCTTGCGTAGAAGACGTGCCCTAAGGTGGTCCTGTGCCGAACCGTCGCAAGGGATAGAACCGCCGCGCGGTCTTGTGCCGGTCAAGCTGGGACACTAAAGTCGCGGTCCAACAGCCCGTTAACCGATCAGGCCGAACCGATGGACCGCCGCGACCGTAAACTAGGAACCCCCGCCCGGAAAAGCCCGCTGGCGTCCCTGATGCGTAAGAGCCGCCCTGCGCTCCTCGCCGCCGGGACCATCGCGGTGCTGTCCGGCTGTTCCGGCCTGGGACCGAACGACCCCGCGGACGCGGCGCTGGCCTGCCCCAAGGTCAACATCGTCCGCGACCTGCAGGAGGTAACGGTCTTCCGCCCCGGCGGCAAGGACCTGACCGATCTGGAGTCGCGCGCCGCCCTGGTCGATTACACCGGCAACTGCGAATACACCAGTGCCGGCGTCACGGTGAACGTGAACGTCTTCCTGGTGGCCGAACGCGGCCCGGCGCTGCCGGGCAACACCGCCAAATACCAGTATTTCGTGGCGCTGGCCCAGCCGGACGACACGCTGGTGTCCAAGGCCTATTTCGATACCGACGTGACCTTCGTCACCGGCCAGCCGCGCGCCGGCACGCGGGAGGAATTGGCTCCGCGGATCCCGCTGCCCAAGGATGCCAACGCCAAGGACTGGAAGATCTATCTCGGCTTCCAGCTGACGCCGGAGCAGCTGGAGTTCAACCGGACGCAGATGAAGAAGTAAGGCGCCGGTCTGCCTGAGTTCGGCTGACACGCTCTCTGCCGTCATTCCCGCGAAGGCGGGAATCCAGCCGCATCAAATGCTTGGTCCGAAAGTCTGGATCCCCGCCTTCGCGGGGATGGCGGTCCGCAAATGTCCGGCAATCTCGCCGGATCCGTCGATTGACAAACCTGTCTATTCGCGACAGTGTGCCGCCATCACGCCGATGATCCCTCGCGGGAGAGATCGCCCGTCGAACCGCCGGAAACGGACAGGTTTGCGGGCGGCGCCGAAGGAGCAACCGCCCCCGGAAACTCTCAGGCAAAAGGACCGCAAGGGGATAAGGCAACTCTGGAAAGCAGCCTCGGCGCTCACCCGCCGCGACTCACCGAAGGAGTAAACCGGGTGTCCGGCTCGACCGGACGGCGGTGAATCTCTCAGGTCCAAGACAGAGGGGGCAGCTTCCTGCATCGATCCCGGTGCGGGCGCTGAAACCTTGTCGGAGGACCCGCGTGACCGAGGCCGCAACCGCTCTCAAGACCACCCCGCTGCACGCGCTCCATGTCGAGCTTGGCGCCCGCATGGTGCCTTTCGCCGGCTATGACATGCCGGTGCAGTATCCGCTGGGCATCCTGAAGGAGCACCAGCACACCCGCGAGAAGGCTGGGCTGTTCGACGTGTCCCACATGGGGCAGGTCCGCCTGAGCGGTGACGATCCCGCCGCCGCCCTGGAAACGCTGGTTCCCGGCGACATCAAGGGGCTGGCACAGGGCCGCATGCGCTACACGCTGTTCCTGAACGAGCAGGGCGGCATCCTCGACGACCTGATGGTGACCAATGCCGGCGACCACCTGTTCCTGGTGGTGAACGCCGCCTGCAAGGAACAGGACGTCGCCCATCTGCGCGAGAAGCTGGCCGGCAAGGCCGAGGTCGAGCTGCTGGACGATCTGGCGCTGATGGCGCTCCAGGGTCCGATGGCGGCCGAAGTGATGGCCCGCTTCGTGCCCGAAGCCGCCACCATGAAGTTCATGAGCTACCTGTCCGCCACCTTCAAGGGCGTGCCGGTGATCCTGACCCGCTCCGGCTACACCGGCGAGGACGGCTACGAGATCTCCTGCGACAAGGCCGATGCGGAGATGATCGCCCGTTCGCTGCTGGGCGAGGCTGAGGTCGAGGCGATCGGGCTCGGCGCCCGCGATTCGCTGCGGCTGGAAGCCGGGCTTTGCCTGTATGGCCACGACATCGACACCACCACGACGCCGGTCGAAGGTGCGCTGGAATGGACTCTGCCGAAGCGCCGCCGGGCCGAGGGCGGTTTCCCCGGCTACGACATCATCCATCGGCAACTGACCGAGGGCGCCACGCGCCGCCGTGTCGGCATCCAGCCGGAAGGCCGCCAGCCGGCCCGCGAGCACACGGAAATCCAGGACGCCAACGGCACCCTTATCGGCGAGATCACCAGCGGCGGCTTCGGTCCGACCGCAGGGGCGCCGGTCGCAATGGGCTATGTCGATATCGCGAACTCCGCTGTTAGCACGCCGCTGACGCTGGTCGTGCGCGGCAAGCCGCTGCCGGCCCGCGTCGCCGCAACGCCCTTCGTGCCGCAACGCTATTACCGGGGCTGATGCCTCGGCATTACCAACCACAAGCAACCGTATTGGACAGGGGCTCCTTCAGATGACCAAGAAATTCACCAAGGACCACGAGTGGGTTCTCGTTGAGGGCGACGTCGCCACCGTCGGCGTCTCCGACTTCGCGCAGAGCCAGCTGGGTGACGTGGTGTTCGTCGAACTGCCCGAGGCCGGCCGCGAACTGGCGCAGGGCAAGGAAGCCGCCGTCGTCGAATCGGTGAAGGCCGCCAGCGACGTGTACGCCCCGGTGTCGGGCACCGTCATCGAGGCCAACCAGGCCCTGGTGGACGACCCGTCGATGGTCAACAGCGCCGCCGAGACCGACGGCTGGTTCTTCAAGATCCGGTTGAAGAACGCCTCCGAACTGGACGCCCTGATGGACGAAGCGGCCTACAAGGCCTTCCTGGAGGAATCCCACTAACATGCGCTATCTGCCCCTGACCGAGGCCGACCGGCAGTCGATGCTGGAGGCCATCCGCGCAACATCGGTCGAAGACCTGTTCCGCGACGTTCCAAAGGCGGCCCGTCTGGCCGGCCCGATCGGGGGCTTGCCCAACCACATGGGCGAGCTTGAGGTCGAACGGCTGCTGGGCTCCATGGCGGCGAAGAACGTGCCGGCGGGGAGCGTACCGAGCTTCCTGGGCGCCGGCGCCTATCGCCACCATGTTCCCGCCACCGTCGATCATCTGGTCCAGCGCGGCGAGTTCCTGACTGCCTACACGCCGTACCAGCCGGAGGTGAGCCAGGGCACGCTGCAGGTTCTGTTCGAATTCCAGACCCAGGTCGCCCTGCTGACCGGCATGGATGTGGCCAACGCCTCGATGTATGACGGCGCCACCTCCTGCGCCGAGGCGGTGATGATGGCCAACCGCGTCACCCGGCGGAAGAAGGCGATCCTGTCCGGCGGCCTGCACCCGCATTACCGCGACGTGACCACCACCGACGCCCGCTTCATCGGGTTCGAGGCAATGGCCCTGCCGGCCGCCCCGACCGGCGGCGAGGATCTGCTGGCGCTGGTCGACGACAAGACGTCTTGCGTCGTGGTGCAGAACCCCGACGTGTTCGGCCATGTCCGCGACTACACCGATCTGGCCGCCGCCTGTCAGGCCAAGGGTGCGCTGCTGATCGTCGTGGTGACGGAAGCGCTGTCGCTCGGCCTGCTGACCCCGCCGGGCGACATGGGCGCCGACATCGTCGCGGCGGAAGGCCAGTCCTTCGGCAACGCGCTGAACTTCGGCGGCCCCTATGTCGGGCTGTTCGCGGTGAAGGACAAATATGTCCGCCAGATGCCGGGCCGCCTGTGCGGCGAAACGGTCGATGCCGACGGCCGCCGCGGCTTCGTGCTGACGCTCTCCACCCGCGAGCAGCATATCCGCCGCGAGAAGGCGACGTCGAACATCTGCACCAACTCCGGCCTGTGCGCGCTGGCCTTCTCGATCCATGTCAGCCTGCTGGGCGAGGCGGGAATCACGCAGTTGGCCCAGCTGAACCACGCCAAGGCGGTCCAGATGGCCGACAAGCTGGCCGCGGTTCCGGGTGTCCAGGTGCTGAACGACGGCTTCTTCAACGAATTCACCGTGAAGCTGCCGAAGCCGGCCGCCGCGGTGGTCGAGGAGCTTGCCAAGCGCCATATCCTGGGCGGCGTGCCGCTGTCTCGCCTCTATCCGGGCGAAATGGAGGACCTGCTGCTGGTCGCCGTCACCGAGACCAACACCGACGCCGACATGGACGCCTTCGCGGCTGCGCTGACCGAGGTACTGGCATGAGCATGAACAACCAGGGCCGCCCGTCGGCCATCCCGGCCGGTGCCGCCTCCTTCGACGGCGTGACCGGCACCGTCACCGGCAACCGTGGTCTCCAGATCGAAGAGCCGCTGATCTTCGAACAGGACAGCGCCGGCCGCACCGGCGTCGACCTGCCGGACGTGCCGAAGGTGGCCTCGCGCCTGGGTGCGGTGAAGCCGCGCGCCAAGGTCGGGCTGCCCGGACTTGCCGAGCCGCAGGTGGTCCGGCACTACACGCGCCTGTCGCAGAAGAACTACGCGATCGACAGCGGATTCTATCCGCTCGGCTCCTGCACGATGAAGCACAACCCGCGCCTGAACGAGAAGATGGCGCGGCTTCCGGGCTTCTCCGACGTGCATCCGATGCAGCCGGTCAGCACGGTGCAGGGCGCGCTGGAGCTGATGGACCAGCTGGCCTATTGGCTGAAGACGCTGACCGGCATGGCCGCCGTGACGCTGGCGCCCGCCGCCGGTGCTCATGGCGAGATGTGCGGCATCATGGCGATCCGCGCCGCGCATGAGGCCAACGGCGACAGCGGCCGCACCAAGATCCTTGTGCCGGAAAGCGCCCACGGCACCAACCCGGCGACCGCCGCCGCCTGCGGCTACAGCGTCGACGCCATTCCGGCGACCGCCGATGGGCGCGTCGATCTGGAGGCGCTGAAGGCCAAGCTCGGTCCCGACGTGGCCGGCCTGATGCTGACCAACCCCAACACCTGCGGCCTGTTCGAACGCGACATCATCGCGATCGCCGACGCGGTGCATGAGGCGGGCGGCTATTTCTACTGCGACGGTGCCAACTTCAACGCCATCGTCGGGCGGGTGCGTCCGGCCGACCTCGGCATCGACGTCATGCACATCAACCTGCACAAGACCTTCTCCACCCCGCATGGCGGCGGCGGTCCGGGGTCGGGGCCGGTGGTGTTCGCGGAGTCGCTGGCTCGCTACATCCCGGTGCCTTACGTGACGCACGGAGCGGATGGTTTCGCGCTGGTGGAGAATGCCGGCGACGGCCCGGCCTTCGGCCGCATGAAGGCCTTCCACGGCCAGATGGGCATGTTCGTCCGCGCCCTGTCCTACATGCTCAGCCACGGTGCCGACGGGCTGTGGCAGGCGTCGGGCGACGCGGTGCTGAACGCCAACTACGTCATGGCGCGGCTGGAGGACGTGATGACGGCCTCCTTCGACGGGCCGTGCATGCACGAGTGCCTGTTCGACGACCGCTTCCTGAAGGGGACGGGTGTCACCACGCTCGACATGGCGAAGGCGCTGATCGACGAGGGTTTCCACCCGATGACCATGTATTTCCCGCTGGTCGTCCACGGCGCCCTGCTGATCGAGCCGACCGAGACGGAAAGCAAGGCCAGCCTGGACCAGTTCGTCGACGCGCTCCGTGCGCTGGCCGAGCGGGCGAAGTCGGGCGACGTGGCTTATTTCCAGGCTGCTCCGCGCCTGACGCCGCGCCGTCGCCTGGACGAGACCGCGGCTGCCCGCAAGCCGGTGCTGCGCTGGACCCCGCCGGTCGTGGCGGAGGCTCTGGCGGCGGAGTAAGCGGTTGCGGCGGTTGCCCCCTCCCTAACCCTCCCCCACCTGCGGTGGGAGAGGGGACTGCCGCCGCTTCGGCATTTTAGTCACGCAGGCAAAGCTCCTACCCCCTCTCCCGCCGAAGGCGGGGGAGGGATGGGGAGGGGGCCTCGTTCACTTGTCGGTCTTGTCGACGTACTTGTCGGCCTTCTTCTGATCCTCGGCGGCCTCGCGGGCCATTTCCTCGCCGATCTTGGGGTCGATGCTCTTGGCCTCCTCGATCAGGTCGCGCGCCTTGCGGGCATCGCCGTCGGCGGCCTTGTCCAGGGCCTGCTCGGCAAGATCATGGGCCTTCTTGTGTTCGGGGCTGTCTTCGTGGCGGGTTGCCATGGGGATTTCTCCTGAACTGGGCTGTGTCTATACGGGACGTTGTCCAACAGGTCCCGTCCGGCCAAGTTCCGGTCGCCGCAGCGCACAAAATTTTTTCGAAGAGCATGGAATAGGGAAGTCGGTCTGCCCGTTTGTGCGGATGTCCGGTGGCGAACGGCCACCCTGCAACAGGGCATCGCGAACTCCCCATGAGCAACCCGAAGAACCCGATCCGGCGCGCAGCCATCGCCGCCGCTCTGCTGGCCGTGACCGCCGGCCACGCGTCCTTCTGGTCCTGGCGCAATGCGCCGACGCCGGTGGAGGCGGAGCCCGGCCGTATCGAATCCGTGTCCTACTCGCCTTCGGGCCGCAGCTACGATCCCAACGACCAGCCGGTGGTGCCGCGCAAGGAGATCGAGAAGGACATGGCCGCCATCGTCGGATTCGCCGATGGCGTCCGTACCTACTCCACGCTGGGCTCGCAGGGCGAAGTCCCGGAGATCGCGGTGTCCAAGGGCCTGGACGTGACGCTCGGCATCTGGCTGAGCAAGGACAAGTCCCGGAACGAGCGCGAGATCCTGCACGGCATCGCTCTCGCCAAGGAATTCCGCGGCATCAAGCGCATCGTCGTCGGCAACGAGACGCTGCTGCGGGCCGAACTGACCGATGCCGAACTGGCCGCCTACATCAAGCGCGTCCGCGCCGCCGTCCCCGCCACCATCAAGGTCGGCACCGCCGACGTGTGGTCGGAGATGGTCAAGGCCAACGCCACGGTGAAGGCTTCCGATTTCATGGGCGTCCACGTGCTGCCCTATTGGGAAGGCGTGCCGGTTTCCGATGCGCTGACCTGGATCCGCGACCGGCTCGACACCGTGCGCAAGACGCACCCGGGCAAGCCGCTGTTCGTGGGTGAGGTCGGCTGGCCGTCGGGCGGCGAGAACTTCCACGACGCCTATCCGACGCCGGAGGCCCAGGCCGCCGTCGTCCGCGGATTCGCTGCGGAAGCCAACGCGCTGGGCCTGCACTACAACGTCGTCGAGGCCTTCGACGGCATCTGGAAGTCGACCATCGAAGGCTCGCCCGGCCCGACCTGGGGCGTGCTGGATGCCGACCGTCAGCCGAAATGGTCGATGACCGGTGCGGTCGCCGCCCCCTATGGCGAGCGGATCGGCGCGGGCGTAGCCCTGGCCGTCGGTCTCGCCCTGTCGGCCTTCGCCGTGTTCCGCCGCCGGACCAACGCCGGCTTCGCGCTGGCCGCCTCGATGGGTGCCAACATCATCGGCTTCGCCATCGGTTCGGCGGTCGCCGGTGCCTTCGCCGAGTATCTGACCTTCGGTGCGGTCACCACCTGGGGCTCCGCCTTCGCGCTGGGCACCCTGATGATGAGCGTCGCCTTCGCCGATCTGGTGGACGTCGCCCGCCGGCTGCTGACCGGCCGCGCCCCGGCCCTGCTGCCGCATGCCGTGCCGTCCGTCGATCACAAGCCGATGGTCTCCATCCACGTCGCTGCCTGCCGCGAACAGCCGGACGTGCTGAACGCCACGCTGGCTTCGCTGTCACGGCTGGATTACCCGAACTACGAGGTCGTCGTCCTGATCAACAACACCGAGGAGGAGCATCTGGTCCGCCCGGTGGAGGAGATGTGCCAGGCGTTGGGACGCAAGTTCAAGTTCCACTGGTACAAGAAGATCTCCGGCTTCAAGGCCGGCGCCCTGAACGCCGCGCTGCGGCACACCGATCCGGCCGCCGAGATCGTCGCCGTGCTGGACGCCGACTACACCGTGTCGCCCGACTGGCTGTCGAAGCTGGCCCCGACCTTCGCCGATCCGTCGGTCGGCATCGTCCAGGCCCCGCAGGAACACCGCGACGGCCACGAGACGGCGCTGAAGGCCGCCATGACCGCCGAGTATCGTCCCTTCTTCGACGTCGGCATGCAGGAGGGCGTGTCGTCCCAGGCCTTCATCTGCCACGGCACGATGATCATGCTGCGCCGGTCGGCGATGGATCAGGTCGGCGGCTGGTCGGAAGCCGGTATCTGCGAAGACACCGAACTGGGCCTGCGCATCCTGTCGGCCGGCTACCGCGCTGCCTACACCGACGAGCGGCTGGGCGCCGGTCTGGCTCCGGACAACTTCATGCAGTTCCGCAAGCAGCGTGACCGCTGGGTGTTCGGCTCGACCCAGATCGTCCGCGCCCATTGGAAGAAGTTCCTGCCGGGTGCGGCCGAGCTGAGCGCGCGGCAGAAGCTGGGCTACGTCACCAACTGGATCCGCTGGTGGTCCGACGCCGTCGGCCTGTTCGCCGCCGCCGCCGCCGTGGTCTGGACCTTCGCCTCGCTGGTTCTGCCGCTGCACCTGCCGCCGGTTGCCGCCACTGCCGCCGTGCTGGGAGCCCTGGTCCTGCGTGCCGGTTCCAGCCTGCTGGCCTCGCGCTACGCCTCCAGCAACAGCTGGAAGGAGAGCCTGGGTGCCTGCGCCGTCGGCATGGCGCTGTCCACCACCGTCGCATTGGCCGTCGTCCGTGGCCTGGTCCGCAAGCAGGACGCGTTCCGGGTGACCGCCAAGGGCGGCAAGCGCACCGCCGGCCGCTTCTGCGCCAAGCCCGAGGCGTGGCTGTCCGCCGCCCTGGTCGCGGCTTCCGCCACCGCAGCGCTGGCCAACCCGCTGGGCACCCTGTCGCTGGAACTGTGGTCGATGCTGCTCGCCGCCATGGCCGTGCCGAACCTGATGGCGGTCGCCTTCGGCATCGGCGACATGCTGCCGGTCCGCGAAACCAAGCCGGCGCCGGTCCCCGCCACTCAGCAAGCCGTTCCGGCCGGCCAGGAGCAAGGGACGAACCAGCCGATCGCGGCGTAAGCCCTCTCCACCTTATGCAACAACGGCCCCTTTCCCGCTCGCCCGGCGGGGGAGGGGCCGACTTTTTTGGGGGTGGAACCGCTTTTCTCACCAAGGTGAAACTTGTCGGCAACACCGCTTCGTGCCTACCATCGGCCGCTGAAATCGACAAAGAGGCGCGAGCCAGCGCGCCCGGCAATCCTCGGAGGGAGAACGCCATGCATGTCGTTACCGCGTCCGACCAATCCCCGTCTTCGCTTCTGTCCGATGACAACCGTGTCCGTCTGGAACGCTGGCTGGCTACGCAGGCCGGCGCATCCCGCGTCAGGGTGACGGAAGATGGACGGCTCGGCGGTGGTGCGATCTCGCTGAACCTCGCGGTGACTCTGGACTTCGACGGTGGGCCGCTGGCCGGGCGCCATGCCTGCGTGCTGCGGGCCGAAGGCGGTGGGCGCATCTCCGCCAGCATCGGCAAGCTGCGGGAGTTCGTGGTGATGCGCGCCGCCTTTGCGGCTGGAGTGCTGGCGCCGGAACCGCTCTTTGCCTGCGATGACCCCGCTATAGTGGGCCACGACTTCTACATCATGCGCCGGGCCGAAGGGCTGGGCGCCGGCCATGCGGTGACGCGGTCGGAGGCGGCGCAGCCGGAACTGGCGCACGAGCTTGGCCGGCAGCTTGGACTTCTGCACCGGATCACGCCGGAAACCGAAGGGCTGGAGCGGCTGGCCGAGGCGCCGGACTGCCCGGCGCAGGAAACGCTGGCGCAATTCCGCCGCTGGTTCGGCGACCTGGGGCGCCGCGATCCGGTGATCGCCTGGGGGCTGCGCTGGATGGAGGTCAACGCGCCGCTGCCGGGTGCGGTGGTGCTGTGCCATCGCGATTTCCGCACCGGCAACTATCTGGTCAAGGACGGCGCACTGACCGCGATTCTGGATTGGGAATTCGCCGGATTCAGCGACCCGATGGAGGATCTCGGCTGGTTCTGCGCCCGGTCCTGGCGCTTCCGTCGGCCCGACCGCGAAGCCGGAGGCATCGCCGACCGGGCGGATTTCTACGCCGGATACGAAGAGACTTCCGGCCGCCGCGTCGATACGACGCGCGTCGCCTACTGGGAGATGGCTGCCTATCTCCGCTGGGCCGCCATTGCGGTGGAGCAGGGGCTTCGCCACAGTTCCGGCGCCGAGCCTTCGCTGGAGTTGGCGTTGACCGGGCGGATGTTGCCGGAGATCGAGATGGACATGCTGCGCCATCTCCGCTCCATCGGCGGAACCGCGTCGGGCTTCGTGGAGAGGGTGGCCTGATGCGCGCCAATCCCGACGCCCGCGGCTTGCTGCAGATCGCCGCCTCCACCTTCCGGGCCGACGTGCTTCCCCATGTCGCCCCCGAAGCGCGTTACGCAGCGCTGATGGTCGCAAATGCGCTGGAGATTGCCGAGCGCGAGTTGAAAGGGCTGGATACCGCCGGCCATTCGATGCTGGGAGCACTCGCCCTGCTTTATGGAGAGGATGCCGACGACGCGTTGTCCGGCGAGGACCTGCGCAAGCGGGTGGAAGCGCTACAGCATCGCCTGTGCATCGAGATCGCCGCCGGCGACTTCGATCATGACGGCCAGGAGGTGCTGATGGACTCGCTGGAAGCCATCGTCCAGGCGCGGCTGGGAATTTCCAACCCGAAGGCGCTGGGGTAGGGGGTAGGTTCAGCGCTCAACCACCGTCACGTGGGCAGGTCGACCGGGCGGCTTCGGGCGCACGCTGATCTCCACGTCGCGGTCTAGCGCCAACAGGCCGCGAACCAGCCGCTCTATCGAGAAGCCTGAGAGTTTGCCGCGGGTGAGTGCGGATATCTTAGGCTGATCGAGGCCCATCCTCTCCGCTGCCTGCTTCTGCGTTAGGCCAAGCTCCTGAATGGCGAGAGCGATTTGACCAGCAAGCCTTGCCTTGGCCATTTCCTGTTCTGCGTCGGGCAGACCAAGGTCGGCGAAGACATTTCCGCTGCTCTCGGTAAGTGTCAGTTCGGTGTTGTCCCGGCGGCTTTCCATCGCGCATACAACTCCTCGGCCAGCTTGAGACGTTTGCGAATCAAGTCGATTTCGTGGGCTGGGGTAGCAATCCCCCGTTTGGACTTTTTCTGAAATGCATGCAGAACAATGACAGGAACAGTATTGGATACTTTTGCAAAACATGTGCTGAGGAGTTTATATGCTATATTTGGCATTAGATCAATCGCTTCGCGTAACTCCTCTGGAACAGATGCCATTTCGCGCCATATAATCGGTTCCCGTTCCGTACCCCCCTCCCTGATCCGGATCGCCGCCCCATGGCAAGTCCCGTCCTGTCCGCCATTCCCGCCAAGCCGCTCGCGAAGCTGGAAGCCGGAAAGCAGTTCGTCATCGTGTCGGACTATACGCCTGCGGGCGACCAGCCGAACGCCATCGAGGAGCTGACCGGCGGCCTGCGGCAGGGCGAGAAGGATCAGGTGCTGCTGGGCGTCACCGGGTCGGGCAAGACCTTCACCATCGCGCATGTCATCCAGACGGTGCAGCGCCCGACGCTGATCCTGGCGCCGAACAAGACGCTGGCGGCTCAGCTGTATGGCGAGATGAAGTCCTTCTTCCCGAACAACGCGGTGGAATACTTCGTCTCCTACTACGACTATTACCAGCCGGAAGCCTACGTTCCCCGCACCGACACCTATATCGAGAAGGAATCCTCGATCAACGAGCAGATCGACCGCATGCGCCACTCGGCGACGCGGGCTCTGCTGGAACGGGACGACGTCATCATCGTTGCGTCGGTGTCCTGCATCTATGGTATCGGATCGGTCGAAACCTATTCGGAAATGACGGTCGACCTGCGCAAGGGCGAGGTGATCGCCCAGCCCGAGTTGCTGCGCAAACTGACCGAGCTTCAGTACAAGCGCAACGATGCCGCCTTCGGCCGCGGCCTGTTCCGCGTGCGCGGCGATACGGTAGAGCTGTTCCCGGCCCACATGGAAGACCGCGCGTGGCGCATCTCGCTGTTCGGCGACGAGATCGAGGGCATCCACGAGATCGACCCGCTGACCGGCGAGAAGCTGGCGGCGCTGGAGGCCGTCCGCGTCTATCCGAACAGCCACTATGTGACGCCGAAGCCGACGCTGAACCAGGCGATCAACCAGATCAAGAAGGACCTGAAGGACCGGCTGGAGGAGTTCGCCGCCGAGGGCAAGCTGCTGGAGGCGCAGCGGCTGGAGCAGCGCACCACCTTCGATATCGAGATGATGGCGGCCACCGGCTCCTGCGCCGGCATCGAGAACTATTCCCGCTACCTGACCGGTCGTGCGCCCGGCGAGCCGCCGCCGACACTGTTCGAATATCTGCCCGGCGACGCCCTGCTGATCGTCGACGAAAGCCACGTCATGGTGCCGCAGATCGGCGGCATGTACCGCGGCGATTTGGTGCGTAAATCGACGCTGTCCGATTACGGTTTCCGCCTGCCCAGCGCCAAGGACAACCGCCCGCTGAAGTTCGAGGAATGGGAGGGCATGCGGCCGCAGACCGTCTTCGTCTCGGCCACCCCCGGCCCGTGGGAACTGGAACGCACCGGCGGTGTCTTCACCGAACAGCTGGTCCGCCCGACCGGTCTGATCGATCCGCCGGTGATCGTGCGCCCGACCGAGACCCAGGTCGACGACCTGATCGGCGAGTGCAAGGAAGTCGTCGCCAAGGGATACCGCGTGCTCGTCACCACCCTGACCAAGAAGATGGCGGAGGCGTTGACCGAGTACATGCACGAGGCGGGCCTGCACGTGCGCTACATCCACTCCGACGTGGAAACGCTGGAGCGCATCGAGATCATCCGCGACCTGCGGCTGGGCGCGTATGACGTGCTTGTCGGCATCAACCTGCTGCGCGAGGGTTTGGACATCCCGGAATGCGCATTGGTGGCGATCCTGGACGCCGACAAGGAAGGCTACCTGCGCAGCAAGACCTCGCTGATCCAGACCATCGGCCGCGCGGCGCGCAACGTCGATGGGCGGGCGATCCTCTACGCCGACAAGATCACCGACAGCATGAAGTACGCCATCGACGAGACGGCACGCCGCCGCGAAAAGCAGATGGCCTACAACCTCGAACACGGCATCACGCCGGAATCCGTCAAGAAGGCGATCGGTGACATCCTGGAAAGCGTGTTCGAACGCGGCGACCACGTGACGGTGAAGACCGGCCTGAACTCCAACGAGTTGGTCGGGCACAATCTCAAGAGCGTCATCGCCGATCTGGAAAAGCGCATGCGCGCCGCCGCCGCCGACCTGGAGTTCGAGGAGGCGGCCCGCCTGCGCGACGAACTGCGCCGGCTGGAAGCGATGGACCTTGGCCTGGAAACTCCCGGCAGCATCGGCATCAGCAGTGCCCGCCAGGGCCGCGGCATTCCCGAAGGCGCACCGAAGAAGCAGGGTCGTCGCCGTCGCGGGCCCTGATTTGACCAATCGCGACCCGGACATGGAGTTTTGGGCTGCCCTTGTCCCAAACAGGTTGCATCACCATACTCCCGCTTCCCGTATGATGACGCGGGTTCGCAGGAGGGTCTGGGTTTGCCGTTTCGTCGTGTCGTGATGGTGCCGCTGATGGCACTGGCGCTGTCGGGCGCCGGATTGGCATCGGTACCCATGGCCGCTGCGGCGGATGCCAAATCATCGAGTAAGCCGGCGTCGGTCGCCGAACTGCCTCCGCCATCGCCCAAGACGAAATCCGGCGATTGCGAACTGGCTGAGCAGGGCGACGCAGATGCCGCGTTCCGGCTTGCCCGCCGCTACCTGTTCGGCAAGGGCGTGCGCAAGGACCGGCGGCTCGGCACCGCCTGGCTGCGCGCGGCGGCCTCACGCGGACATTCGGAAGCGCGCCGTCTGGTCAACTATGTTCCCGGCCGGATGGGGCGCATCCGCCCCTGGTGCCGCCCAGGTGCCGGCCCCGTGCGCGAAGTCGGACCACCCCCGGCGGAGGTCGTGGCGCTGGTGAACTCCATCGCACCGAAATACGGCGTCGACCCGGCGCTGGTGCTCGCGGTCATCCAGGCCGAGAGCGCCTTCCGGACCGACGCGGTATCGCCGAAGGACGCTGCCGGGCTGATGCAGTTGATCCCGGACACCGCAGACCGGTTCGGCGTCGGCAACGTCTTCGATCCCAAGGAGAACATCACCGGCGGCGTGAAGTACCTGCGCTGGCTGCTGGCCTATTTCCAGGGTGACGTGACGCTGGCGCTGGCCGGCTACAATGCCGGCGAAGGTGCGGTGGACCGCTACAAGGGCGTTCCGCCCTATGAGGAAACGCGCAATTACGTTCGCATCATCCGGCGAAGTTACGACGCCACTCGCCACCCATTCGACGCTTCGGTGGCGTCGTCGTCGTCCGCACTCCCCGCCATCCGCGATGCAGCCGTGCGCGAGGTCGAGGCGGAGTTGCCACGCAGCGTCAAATCGCCGAAAAAGGGATAAGCCCCCTCACCGCTGAACAGGAGTGCCCGCCCGTGCCGATGTCCGAACGCAATGTCCTCGGCCTCAGCGCCGCCGGCTTCCACAAGGTCGCCTATACGCAGTGGGGGCGTGACGATGCCGCGCGGACTGCGATCTGCGTCCATGGGCTGACGCGCAATGGCCGCGATTTCGACCGGCTGGCGCTGGCATTGGCGGACAGGTGGCGGGTCGCCTGTCCGGATGTGGTCGGACGCGGGCGCAGCGACTGGCTGCCGGTGCCGGCGCTCTACGGCTATCCGCAATATTGCTCCGACATGGTGGCGCTGATCGCCCGCATGGGGGTGGAGACGGTCGACTGGGTCGGCACCTCGATGGGCGGGCTGATCGGCATGACGCTGGCGGCCCAAGCCAACAGCCCGATCCGCCGCATGGTCATCAACGATGTCGGCCCCTTCATCGCCCAAGCCGGCCTTCAGCGGATCGCCGACTATGTCGGCAAGGACCCTGTGTTCGAGGATCTGCAGGCGCTCGAATCCTACCTGCGCTTCGTCCTTATGGGGTTCGGCACCATCGGCGACGAATGCTGGCGCCATATGGCGGAGCACAGCGCTCGCCCGCTGCCCGACGGCCGCTTCCGCCTCGCCTACGATCCTGGTATCGGCGAAGCCTTCAAGACCGCGCCGGTCGGCGATGTCGATCTGTGGGCGCTGTGGGAGCGTGTGCGCTGTCAGGTGCTGGTCCTGCGCGGTGCGGACTCCGACCTGTTGAGCGCCGAGACGGCGGAACGGATGGCGGAGCGTGGTCCGGGGGAGACCGGTCTGGTGAGGGTGGTGGAAATCCCGAACACCGGTCATGCCCCGTCCCTGATGACGGACGACCAGATCGCGATCGTCCGCAATTTCCTGGCCCAGGACTGAGCGTTCAGGACGGCAAGGGAGACGGCGTCAGTTCACCCGGCGAAGCACGGTGTCCAGCCGGCCGCGGCCGTCCTTGTCCAGCCAGGTGGCGGAGACCCGGCCGTCCGGCCGCAGGCGATAGCGCAGCATGTTGCGGCCCTTCTCGTCGAAGACCAGTTCGCCATTCTCGATCCGGCCCTTGCGGCGCACCCGCTCGAAAGGCTGGTCGGCCTCCATGCCCGCACCCAGCAGATAGTCGGCATAGACAGCGTCGCCTTCGGCCTTCTCGACCGACAGCGCGACCTCGCGGCCATTGATGTAGCTGCCGTACCACATGCCCATGAAGGGGCGCAGGGCGGCGGTGGTATCGACATCGCTCTTGGCAGAGCCGGAGGCGTTGGCGGGCAGGGCGGCCTGCAGGAGCTCGGCGCTCGGGCTGCGGCCCCAGGATTCGTCGCAGGGTGGATCGTTCGGGGCCGGCGGCGCCTCGGCGAAGCGGACGATACAGGCGCCGAAGCGGCGGACGAACAAACCGGTGTTGGCGGCGCCATGGCCGGGCAGCAGCGACGGCTGGTCGACGATCAGGCTGCTCAGACCACGCTGTGCCAGGATGTTGCGCGCCGGCTCCGCGCGTCCGCCCGGATCGAAATCGTCGCCGTGGAAGAAGAACATCATCACCCGAGCCCGGCGGACCTCTCGCAGGATCGGCCAGAGTTGGGCGGCGTTCTCGCGGTAACTGTCATAGGCTTCGGTGAAGTTGCCGAAGGCAGCCGGCGCGGTGGCGATGACGGAGTCGATCGCGTTGGTCTGGCCCGCCGCGATCAGCGAGATGAAGGCGCCGAAAGATTGCCCAGTCAGCGCGACGCGGCGATAGCCCTTGGTCTTCAGCATGTCCGAATAGCCGGCCAGCGCACGGGCGCTGTTGGGCAGAGTATCGCTGACGCGCATGCGGTCGAGCCGGAAGACGTCCCACCCGGCGTCGCGCAGCGTCTTCATATAGAGCGGGGTAGGGGCCTCGGAGTCCTCCGAATCGACAGAACGGCCATGGCTCCACACCACCGCACCGCGTGCCCTGGCCGGCCCGGACAGCGACTCCTCGCCATAGGCGGGCTTCAGAACGATCTGGGCCGCCGCCGGGCGGACCTCCGTCAGGCCCCCCACGATGCCCAATCCGACCATCGCGATCAGTCCGAGAACAGCCCCCCGAATCGTCCGCATCATCCCCACCGATCCCTCTTACTGCGAGTCGGTCTAGGATTGGCCCCGGTGGTTAACGCGTCCTTTCCGGCATTCCGTACGCCCACCGGAAGCCACATTTTGTCACAGCCCAATTCTGCAACTAAGAATGACTCGCAGTTTTCTGCGTGTGGCGCTAGGATGCGCACGCAACCGAACGAAGGAGCATCGGCATGTGCGGGACGGTGGAAGAGGGGCGGCCGTCGCCCTGGACGGTGACGGACCTGACGACGGCCGAACGGGCGCTGTTGACCGGCGTGCGGCAGTGGTTCCGTGCCGGAACCGCAGGTGCGATGGCGTCGATGCGCATCGGTCTGAATGTCGCCGGCGTGCCGAACACCGCTCTGCTGCCGCTGTTCGCGCTGCTCGGCACCTTCGCGGTGTCGGGCGCCCGCAAGCCCGAGATCCGTTGCCCAGCCTGCAGCCGCATCAGTGCGGACGAGGCTGCATTGCTCGACTCCCTGGCCGCGGTGCAGAACGGCGACGCAGAGGTCGCTGCGCAGTATCTCGACCGCTGGCTTCCGCTAGTCGCGCTGTGCATGGCAACCGACGCCATGCGCGAGTTGGGCGCCATCCTGGACGGCGCCCGCATCTATCTGCCGCGACGGCGGTCGGCCCGGCTGGTGCCCCTTCCGTCCGGCGCGGCGCTGGCCGCGGAATAACGGCGGATTTCCTAATCGGTGGCCAGCCGCAGGCCGCGGCCACCCTCCGGCTTCGCGGCTTCCGCCATGCGCTTCTGCAAAAGCCATTGGTCGATGGCAACGCGGACCAACCGGCCTTCCGGCGTGTGGTAGAGGAACTGTCCGCGTTCCCGGCCGCAATGTTCATATCCCAGCCGCTCGTAGAAGGGCAGAACACCCGCATTGTCGCGGTCAACGCCCAGCTCTGCGAAAGGCACGCCACGCTGGACCACCAGCCGTTCCGCCGCCCGCACCAGCCGGACACCGAGCCCTAGCCTCCGGAATGGCTGGAACACACGCAATGCCCACAGCGTGGCCCGGCCGCTCGGCCGCTTGCGCAGGAAATCGATGCAGATCTGACCGACGGGAAAACCGTTGACGTCCGCCAGCAGCATCGCGCCGTCGCCCCGCTCCTGAAGCCGGAAGGCTCCGGCGATGATCTCGCGGTGGGGCGAGTGCAGGCCATACCATTCCAGGGTCGGCAGATCGTCCTGCTTTGCCGGCCGGATGGTCACCGGTAGGGCGAGCGTCGCATGGCCGTCCTCCTCCCGCGCTTCCGTCCCGAACCGCCCGTTGGCGCCCGTGCCGCTCGTTCCGGTGCGGCGGTGTGCTGTTGCCATGTGCCGATGCCTCGCAGGTGCTTTCCCACCTTCGGTCGCCGCTTGGATCGCGGCCCTCGGTGACAACCTACACGGCGTGCCGTCGTTCCGACGCTGTGCGGTCGGGATAAGGCTTTCGGCCATGCCGGTGGAGAAGCTGACGAATGGCCAAAATTAAATAAACATAAAATTTGACACAAAACCTGTTCCTGTAGTTTCTGCGAGGCTTGTGGTTGGTAACGGTACTTTCAGGCGAAGCAGGGACTATGAAGCCAGCAAGGGGTTGAATGACTGAAGTCTTATTGACGCGGAGCGATACGCTTTGATAACTGTTGAAGACCACAAGGATCTCCGTTCAAAAAATGAACTGGGTGGATTTTCTCTAAAATACCGGCGACTGAGCGGGGGATAAGACGATGATGAGAATTGTGAATCTGGGACGGACGGGCATTTTCGTCGCGATGCGCGGCGGCGTTCTCACCAGCCTCGGCGGGCGCAGCCATTGGCGTAGCGCCGAAGAGGTTCGGCACGCCGCCCAGGCGGAAAACATCGCGGTCAGCGATTTCGTGGTCCGCACGCTGCCCTGATCGGCAGTTCACCGCACTCTGTCGCCTTGCGTGATAAAGTGCAGATACGGAAAAGGGCGCGTTCGGCGGAACGCGCCCTTCTTCTTTTGGGCAGTCAGGCGGATTTGGTGTCGATCAGCCCGCGCGGACACGGGCTAGAAAGCGGTCGACCTCCGTCCGCAGGGTGGTGGACTGACGCGACAATTCGTTGGTCGCCTCCAGAACCTGCCTGGCCTCCTCGCCGGCATTGTTGGCGGAGGCGTTGACGGCGACGATCGTCTCGCTGACCTCGCGGGTGCCGATGGAGGCCTGCTGAACGTTGCGGGCGATTTCCGTCGTGGCCGCGCCCT
Organism: Azospirillum sp.; assembly: GCF_035628975.1. Taxonomy (GTDB): domain Bacteria; phylum Pseudomonadota; class Alphaproteobacteria; order Azospirillales; family Azospirillaceae; genus Azospirillum. Next base: position 154,217 of record NZ_DASPIS010000122.1, read on the forward strand.
GTTCCTCCATCGCGGTGGCGATGGAGGTGGAGATCTCGTTGATGCGCGCGATGGTGCCGGATATGGACCGGATGGCGCCAACCGCCTCCTGCGTGGCGCCCTGGACGGCGCCGATCTGGGAGTTGATCTCCTCGGTTGCCTTGGCGGTTTGGTTGGCGAGGCTCTTGACTTCGCTCGCCACCACGGCGAAGCCCTTGCCGGCCTCGCCGGCGCGCGCCGCCTCGATCGTGGCGTTCAGGGCAAGCAGGTTCGTCTGGCTGGCGATGTCGTGAATCAGCTTCACCACCTGACCGATGCGGCTGGCCGCGTCGGCAAGCCCCTGCACCGTGGCGTTGGTCCGCTCGGCCTCCGTCATCGCGGCGTTGGCGATGGCGGCGGACTGGGTCACCTGATGACTGATCTCGCCGATGGAGGCGGTCAGTTCCTCGGCCGCGGCCGCAACGGTCTGGATATTGACGGACGCCTCTTCCGCGGCGGCAGCCACCTGGGTCGATTGCTCGCTGGTGGTTTCCGCGGTGCGGCTCATCGTCTGGGCGGTGCCCTGAAGCTGCTGTGCCGCACTCGCCACCGCCTGGACGACGCCCTTCACCTCCCGTTCGAAGCTGTCGGCGGTGCTGCCCAGCTCCCGCGCGATGATGGCCGCGGTGTTCAGGTCGATATAGACCGAGGTGGCGAGATCCATGTCCAGGAACACCGCCTTGTTGATGGCCTGGAGCAGCTGCGACAGCTTTTCCGGCTTCTTGCGGTGGATCTGGGCAGCCAGTTCGATCAGCTTGTTCAGGGTGAAGCAATAGGCACCGGTGTACCAGCGCGGCTCCAGCCCGATGCGCTGGTGCGTCTGGCCGATCTTCAGGACCTGATTGACGTAGGCCTCGTCGAAGGTGCCGGTGAAGACGTTGCGCAGCCAATGCTGCTTCTGAAGGTCCCGCGCACGACCGGTCACCGCCGGGTTCACCAGCATGGGGGCGACCTGCGGGACCGTGCGGAGATAGCCGTAGAACTCCTCCAGAATCTGATCGATCCGTTGCGCCAGATAGGGCTGGAATTCGCGAAGCGTTGCCTTCGTCGCCTCGTCGATGCGCAGGAAGGTGATGCGGTCAATGATCGACTGAGTCTGGGCAGCGTTCGACATGGAGCCCCTCTCCCATTTGAGATATGACGAGCGTACTAAGAATTGCCAAAATTGCAAACTTTCCCGCGAGCGGCACATCATGCGCAGGCACTCGCATCTTTGAACCAGTCACTTTGTCGCAGAACCTCTTGCGCGGGTAATCAAGCGTCGTGACGGTCCCCATGGATGGCGGCTTATTGCCCGGCATGGGAAAGAAAAAGCCGGCGGAGCCCAAGGGCGCCGCCGGCTTGCAGGTTGACAGGTCTGGAGGCAACAGGCGGGCCACAGCCCGCGGTAACGATGCGGCGGAATCCGTCCGGATGGCCGGTGCCGCATGAGCCCCGTCCGGAGCGGAGCTCGCGCCGGACGGGAAACGGGTTGGGTTCAGGCCAGGATCAGGCCACCATCGGGGTGGCCGGCCGGCGCAGAGCCTGGGCGGCGCTGAGCACGGCCTTCTGAAGCTTCTCGAAGGCCCGCACCTCGATCTGACGAACGCGTTCGCGCGACACCGAGAATTGCTGGCTCAGCGCTTCGAGGGTCGACGGATCGTCCTTCAGGCGGCGCTCGAACAGGATGCGGCGTTCACGCGCGTCCAACCGGTCCAGGGCCTGGCCGACAAGCCGGCGGCGCAGCGCCAACTCGTCCGCTTCCGCCAGCATGGTGTCCTGCGTGGGGCGGTCGTCCGCCAGCAGTTCAAGCCAGTTGGTCTCGCCGTCGGTCGACAGGGTGGCGTCGAGCGAGCTGTCGTTGGCGGCGAGGCGGCGGTTCATCTCCACCACTTCCGTTTCCGGCACGTCCAGTTCGGCGGCGATGGTGGCCACCGTCTCCGGCGACAGGTCGCCCTGTTCCAGCTCTGCCATCTGGCTCTTCAGCCGGCGGAGGTTGAAGAACAGCTTCTTCTGTGCGGCGGTGGTGCCCATCTTCACCAGCGACCAGCTGTGCAGGATGTATTCCTGGATAGCGGCGCGGATCCACCAGGTGGCATAAGTGGCGAAGCGGAAGCCGCGCTGCGGATCGAATTTCTGGGCGGCCTGCATCAGGCCGACATTCCCCTCGGCCACCAGATCGACCAGCGGCAGGCCGTAGCCACCGAAGCCGCGGGCGATCTTGATCACCAGGCGGAGATGGCTGCCCACGAGCTGCTCCAACGCCTGGGGGCTGCCGCGCTCCCGCCAGGCGATGGCGAGGTCGCGCTCCACGTCCGGCGCCAGGATGGGAAAGCGCTTGGATTCCTCGATGTAGCGGGTCAGGCTGGCGTTTTCACCGGTCAGCAGTTTCTTCAGCACGCGAATGCCTCCTCTCCAACGCTTCACGGGGCAGCCCGCAATCGGGGCCGGCCCCTGTCGGGACCCATGGCAGGGATCGCCTTTGAGGCGATGAACCAACGGCGGACTGTGGCGCGAACGTAGGAATAACGTCCGTCGATCCGACCTTAGCTGTTGTGGGGTTTGTATTTTGCCCGGTGTCGCAAGGAACTGCGTCCTTTTGACAATGTTAATGTGGCCGCGGATTTGCGGCGGATCAAGCCAGGAAAGGGCATGTTCCGGGTGTTTTTCGGCGTATACCCAGGCTCTTCTTCCACCCGCACCGGCAGTCTGGGAGAGGAGGCAATCCTATGACCCCTGACGTTCAGCCGGGTGACGTTCGGGCGGTCGCTCCTCTTCCGATCGGCCGGCACATGTCCGGGCGGACTGCCGTCGATATGCCGCACCCGCGAAATAGATCGGCTGCAGGTCAGCCGGCGGTGCGGAAGGCAACTATGCCTCTGCGGTGAGGATGGTGATAGGACCGCCCGTGGTCTCTCAACCATACCGGAACCCTAGATGGGAAGGCCGATCCGCTTCGCCACCCGAACATTCGTCATAGGCCGTCGGGGCCGATCGGAGGTAAGCCGGGGGAGGGCGTGCCGACGGTTCGAAGCTTGTGTTTCGCGTGCACCCCCGACATCGGCCCTGACGGGCGCATACGAATAAGGCGCGCCCGATTGGGCGCGCCTTATTCAAAGCTCATGCGGATGAAGACCGGTTATTCGGCCGCCGCACGCTTGCGGCCGAGGCCGAGCTTGGTCGCCATTTCCGAACGGGCCTTGGCATAGTTCGGCGCGACCATGGGATATTCGGCCGGCAGGCCCCACTTGGCGCGGTACTCGTCCGGCGTCATGTCGTAGACGGTCTTCAGATGCCGCTTCAGCATCTTCAGCTTCTTCCCGTCTTCCAGGCAGACGATGTATTCCGGCGTGACCGATTTCTTGATCGCGACCGCCGGAACCAACTCGGCCTTCGCCTGGGTCGGCTTGTCCTCGCCCAGATTGCGGAAAGCCACTTGGACGCTGTTGATCAGCGTGGGCAGGTCGTGGACCGGCACCGAGTTGTTGCCGACATAGGCGGCAACGACCTTGGCGGTCAGCGATTGCAGTTCGGTTTGATCGATGGTCATGGCTGCGCTCCCCCAGGGACGTGGTTGCGTGCGTATCAGCCGTTCACCAGATCGCGCAGCTGCTTGGCCGGCTTGAACTTCGGAGCCTTGGAGGCGGCGATCGCCACGACTTCGCCGGTGCGGGGGTTGCGGCCTTCACGGGCGGCGCGCTCGGCCACCTCGAAAATGCCGAAACCGGCCAGGCGCACATCCTCGCCGCGGCCCAGCGCGCCGGAGATGCCCTCGAACACCGCCTGAACGACCTTGGCCGCGTCGGCCTTCTTGATGCCGGCGTTGGTGGCGACGGTTTCGATCAGCTCGGCCTGGTTCATGCAAAACTCCATTTGGTCGGTTTGGTTTCGGTTTTTCGGAGTTATTGGCAGAACGGCACCATCCGCACAAGAGCGAACACAGATTGGGCAACCGTTGGTGTTTTTCTTGCACGATATTCGTTCCCGATCTGTGGCGGCATTGCATCAAGCGCCGAGTCCCGGAGCCGCCAAAGCCACTGCAGCCGCCGTTTTCCGCATCCGCGCCCCTGTGCAGCGCCCGTAGGCGCGTCATGGTCGCCGCGACTCGCCGAAGGTTGGCATCCGTTGAATTTCAATGACGTCAAAGAGCGCCCGGTCCGGCTTTGCTTAAAATGCAAAAACCCAGTCTTCCACCATCTTGACCGCGGCAACGACGACACCATCTGCCAGAAAGTTCGGGTCCGGGTCCCTCTGGCGACCGAGGCGTCGGTCGTGATGTCGGAACCGCTTGATTTCACCGCTGACGCAGCGTCATCAAGTGGGTCTTGCTATGGATGGTATGCTTGCGATGGTTTTCCTCGAATTTTTGGGAAAACCAATCTGGATTTGGCTTATTTTCATCGGCGTCGTGCTGACGCTTCTGGTTCTTGATCTGGGTGTTCTCAACCGCCGCGACCATGTCATCGGCGTAGGCGAAAGCCTGAAGCTGTCGGCTTTCTACATCGCGGTCGCAATGCTGTTCGGCGGCTGGGTTTGGTACTCGATGGGCTCGGAGGCAGGCCTTCAGTACTACACGGGCTTCTTCGTCGAGAAGAGCCTGTCATTGGACAACGTCTTCGTCATATCGCTGATCTTCAGCTACTTCGCCGTACCGCGCGAACTGCAGCATCGCGTGCTGTTCTGGGGTATCCTGGGCGTCATCGTGTTGCGCGGCCTGATGATCGGCGCCGGTGCCGCCCTGGTTTCGGAATTCCACTGGGTCCTCTATGTCTTCGGCGCCTTCCTGGTACTGACCGGCATCAAGATGCTGTTCGCGAAGGACGAGGAGACCAACCTCGGCGAGAATGCCGCCCTCCGCTTTCTGAAGAGCCACATCCGGGTGACCGACCGCTTCCATGGCCATCACTTCATCGTGAAGGAGCCGAGCGGTCCGGGCGGTGCGATGCGCTGGGCTGCGACCCCGCTTCTGCTGGCGCTGATCATGGTGGAACTGGCCGACCTCGTCTTCGCGGTCGACAGCGTGCCGGCGATCTTCGCCATCACCACCGATCCGTATCTGGTCTATACCAGCAACATCTTCGCCATCCTCGGCCTACGTGCTTTGTATTTCGCTCTGGCGGCGATGGTCCATCGCTTCCGTTACCTGAAATACGCGCTGGCTCTGGTGCTGGTGTTCATCGGTGGCAAGATTTTCTACACGCAGTTCTTCGGCAAGCCCGACCCGCTGATCGCGCTGAGCGTCACTTTCGCCCTGATCGGCGGCGGCGTGCTGGTGTCGCTGTGGAAGACCAGCCGCGAGACCAGGACCGCGGCGGCCGAGTGAACTCACGGGATGACGGGGCGGCACGCAGGTGCCGCCCCATTTCCTTTTCAGAACCCCAGCTTGATCAGGTCCGCGATGCTGTCTGCCGCATTGCGGTGGAGGATGAAACGGCCTCCGGCCGCTTCCCAAGGATCGCGGGCCTTCTCGCGGTCATCGACGAGGACGGCGCCAGGGTTGGCATAGCGGGCCTTGTCGCGGGCCATGCAGGTGATGACGGGCACGTCGGCTCCGAGCATGCGTGCGACCCAGCGCTTCTTCTGTTCGGGCGCCCAACTGCCCAACGGCAGGCCTGTGAGGATGGTCGGCCGGTGCGGAGCGCAGAACTGCCAGAGCTCCTGCGCGTCATGCATGAACTCCAGCGTTCCGAAGAAGTCGGAGTGGCGGGATAAGACCCGCCACATCTCCTTCATCGGCAGCTGTTCCGGGCGCTTGCCGGTGACCGCGACAACGCCGCGGTCGAAATCGGCAAGCACGCCGTCGAGGTCGAGGAACAGCTTCGCCGCCACGTCACGCCCCGCTCAGTTCCGAGCGCTCGCGGAATTCGTCGAGAGCCTGCGGATTGGACAGCGCTTCCGTGTTCTTGATCGGGCGGCCATGGACGGCGTCGCGCACCGCCAGTTCAGTGATCTTGCCGGACCGGGTGCGGGGAATGTCGGTAACCTGCACTATCTTCGCCGGCACATGGCGGGGGGAGCAATTGTCCTTGATCCGCTTGCGGATGGTGGCCGCCAGCGTCTCGTCCAGCGTCATGCCTTCGCGCAGGACGACGAACAGAACGACGCGCACATCGCCGTCCCATTCCTGGCCGATGCAGACCGCCTCCATGATCTCCGGCAGCTGTTCGACCTGGCGGTAGATCTCCGCCGTGCCGATGCGCACGCCGCCGGGGTTCAGCACGGCATCCGACCGGCCGTAGATCACCCAACCGCCATGTTCGGTCTGCTCGATGAAGTCGCCATGGACCCAGATGTTGGGGAAGCGGTCGAAATAGGCCGAGCGATACTTAGACCCGTCGGGATCGGCCCAGAAGCCGATTGGCATGCTGGGGAAGGGGCGGGTGCAGACCAGTTCGCCCTTCTCGCCGCGAACGGCGACGCCATTGTCGTCGAACGCCTCCACCGCCATGCCGAGGCCGCGCGTCTGGATCTCGCCCTTCCAGACCGGGGCGATCGGGTTGCCCAGCACGAAGCAGGACATGATGTCGGTGCCGCCGCTGATCGAGGCGAGATGGATGTCCTGCTTGATGGAGCGATAGACGAACTCGAAATTCTCCGGCATCAGCGGCGAACCGGTGGAGGCCAGAGTGCGGACGCTGGCCAGCGAGTGGGTCTTCGCCGGCTCCAGCCCGGACTTCTCCAGCGACTGGATGAATTTGGCCGAGGTGCCGAACAGCGTCACCTGCTCCGCATCCGCATAGTCGAACAGGATGTTGCCGCTGGGTGCGAAGGGCGAACCGTCATAGAGGACCAGCGTCGTGCCGCTGGCCAGACCGGTCACCAGCCAGTTCCACATCATCCAGCCGCAGGTGGTGAAATAGAACAGCCGGTCGCCGCGCTTCAGGTCGCAGTGCAGCCGGTGTTCCTTCACATGCTGCAGGATGGTGCCGCCGGTCCCATGGACGATGCATTTCGGCTTTCCGGTGGTGCCGGAGGAATAGAGGATGAACAGCGGATGGTCGAAGGCGACCCGTTCGAAGGTCAGCTCGGCCGCCGGATAGGGCGCCATGAAATCCTGAAGGCCGAGGGCACCGGGGATACCCGAGACGTCCGGCGTCTTGTCGACATAGGGCACGATCACCGTGGCGACGACGGTCGGCAGGTCCTTCAGGACTTCGGCCAGCTTGGCGCGGACGTCGTGGCTCTTGCCGTTGTACCAATAGGCGTCGGGGGCGAAGACCACCTTCGGCTCGATCTGGCCGAAGCGGTCGGTGATGCCCTGGATGCCGAAATCTGGCGAGCAGGAGGACCAGACCGCCCCCAAACTGGTCGTCGCGATCATCGCTGCCAGCGTTTCGGGCATGTTGGGCATGATGGCGGCGACCCGGTCGCCCTTGCCGACACCCTTGGCCTTCAGCGCCTGCTGCAGGCGGGAAACGGTGGCCTTCAGCTCCGCCCCGCTCCAGCGGTACTTCACCTTGTCCTCGCCCCAGAAGACGACGGCGTTCTCGTCGAGCGCACCAGCCAGCAGATTCTCGGCATAGCTGAGGCTTGCTTCCGGGAACCAGCGGGCGCCGGGCATCTTGTCGCCGTCCAGCAGATCGACACTGCCGAGATCACCGGTCAGCCCGGCCCACTCCCACAGGAAGCGCCAGAACCGCTCCTTCTCCGCGATCGACCAGTTGTAGAGCGCGTCGTAATCGTCCAGCCGCAGTCCGAAGCGCGCATTCGCCGCCTCGCGGAAGGCGGTCAGGTTGGCCTGCGCGATGCGCTCCTCACTCGGGCTCCACAGCGGAGTGTCCATTCTCGGTTCCCTCAGCGTCTCGTTATCCACCGGCGTCAGCGGCCGGCTCGCTTGCCGGGTTGTTGGTTCGTGTCCCGGATTGCCGTGCAGCATAACGCATGGCCGCACCGGTTGTCTTTCCCCCGGTGGGCGAAATGGGGCAGGGGCCGGCAGACGGCAAGCGGAACAAAATCAAGGAGCTACAAACGGAAACGGCGGGGAGTTTCCTCCCCGCCGTCTGCGTCGCCCGATGTCGTAACCCGGTGCGCGATCACGCCGCGCGGATCGTGGCCACGAAGGTCTGGACTTCCCGGCGCAGCTTTTCCGCGTCACGGGCAAGATCGCCTGCCGCATGCAGAACCTGTCCGGCCGCCGTGCCGGTTTCCGACGCCGCCTGATTTACCCCCAGGATGTTGGAAGACACGTCACCGGTGCCGCGGGCGGCCTGCGCCACATTGTTGGCGATGTCGCCGGTCGCGGCATTCTGTTCCTCGATTGCGGCGGCAATGCCGGTGGAGATGTCGCTGATCTGGTCGATCGTGCTTGCGATTCCTGTGATGGCGGTCTGCGCGCCGGCGGTGGCGGACTGGATTTCCTTCACCTTGGCCTGGATGTCCTCGGTGGCGCGGGCAGTCTGGTTGGCGAGTTGCTTCACCTCGCTGGCGACGACGGCGAAGCCCTTTCCGGCCTCACCGGCCCTGGCCGCCTCGATGGTGGCGTTCAGTGCCAATAGGTTGGTCTGGCCGGCGATGGAGTTGATGAGGACCACCACCTGCTCGATCTGCTGGGCAGCCTGCACCAGACCTTCGATGGCCTGACCGGTGCGCCGAGCATCCTCTACCGCCTGGGCGGCGACGCGGGTGGACGCGGTCACCTGCCGGCCGATCTCGGCAATGGAGGCGGAAAGCTCCTCCGTCGCCGCAGCGACGGTCTGCACGTTGGCGGACGCCTGTTCGGCCGCCGCGGCGACGTTGGTGGCCTGGGCGCTGGTCTGGTCGGCGGTGGCGGACATGGCGCCGGCCGTGCCCTGCATCTCCGTCGCGGCGGAAGCCACTGTCTCGACGATGCCCTGCACATTGCCTTCGAAGCTGTCGGCCAGCTGGAGCATCGCGGCGCGACGGTCGGCCGCTGCACGGGTTTCCGTTTTCTTCGCTTCCTCTTCCATACGCCGGGTCTGGCTCATGGTGTCGCGGAAGACCTGCACGGCTGACGCCATGGCGCCGATCTCGTCACGGCGGCCAGCGGCTGGAATATCGACCGTCAGATCGCCCTTCGCCAGCCGGCCCATCGCCGCGGTCATTGCCACCACCGGGTTGGCGACGCTGCGGCCGATCAGCCAAGCCAGCAGGATGGCAAGCACCGCCGCCGCCGGCGTCAGGATCATGCTCAGATTTTCAGCATCGTCCGCGGTCTCGATCGCCCCCTTGCGCAACGCTGCCTGACCCGCGGACACCGGTTCGCGGATCTCCTGGAGCTGCTTGGCGATGGCAGTACCGATCGGGCTGAGCCGGGTGTTGATGATTTCATCCATCCCCGCCAAATGACCTTCGATCGACTTCAGACCGGTGGCGAGCTTTTCAAGCAAGCTGCGTGCGGAAGCGATTCGTGGCTGCTGCCCCTCGGCAAGCGGCATGCCCTCCAACTCCTTCAAGGCGCTGGATGCCTCGCCGAGCCGCATGGCGACCCTGTCGAAATCATATTCCTTGTCGCCGGCCAACAGGCGGAAGGCCAGGATGCGGGTGGTCCATACGCCTTCGCTCAATTTGTTCAGGGTGGCGACCGTCGCGAAGTGATTTGCGTTCTCTTCGGCCGTGCGCATCTCCACCAGTTGCGCACGCAGGGCGGAGCCGGCGTCGTAGACCACCTCCTTGGTGAGCCGCTCGAGTTCGCTGCGACGAGCCTGATAATCGCGGACTGCCGCGATGTAGGCCTGCAGCTTGGCAGCCTCCTCGTCGAGCGGGCGGCGGGACGCATCGTCGGGCATCATCGGCTTCGTCGCCGCCAACTCCCGTTCAGCATTCGCCATCTCTGCGTAGATCGCCTGGGTATTCTCCACTTTGCCCGTCGCCATATAGCGCAGGAAAGCCATTCGGGCGCGCAGAACGGCCAAATCGACCCGCTGGAGTTGCTCGACGATCAGGCCCTGGTCGGCGAAGCTGTTCAGGCTGTCGTTCGAATGCTGGGCGGAGCGCCAGGAAACCACCCCGAGCAATACCAGCAGAAGAACAACCATGCCGAAGCCGGCGTTCACCCGCGTCCGAATTTTCAACGCACCCAACATCGATAAGCCCCCGCATGATTTCCACGCGCTCAGTCATCTCCAGAACGAGCGTCGGGAGCGCAAAGCCTCATACGCAGGTATGCGCCGGGAAAATTAAACGAGAGCTAAACGACAAAAAGGCCGCAACCCCAATTGACTTGTCGGTAATCGTCAGAAATTGATTGAATTTTGCCACAAAACTCTTCAGGAAAACCCCGATCTGTTACAGCGCTTGAAGATACTGCTTAATGAAAATGGTCTTTTCAAATAACGGTAAAAATTTTTAATGAAAAACAAAGCAATTCCGAACCTCTCCCTTAGGAATTTTAGAGTCTAAACATGAGATGGAAAGCGGATTCTCCACTCCGACGACGGAAAGAGAAGCCGTCCGTTCATGCCGCCTTCTTTTTGCCCGAGCCGATCTTCGGTTCCTCGCCCTTCAGCAGGCGACGGATGTTCGCTTCGTGGCGGATGAAGACCAGGATCGCGATGAACAGGCAGAGGCCGGCGACCAGCGGCCCGCCGAAATACCAGCCGGTCAGCGGGCTGATGCCCAGCGCCGTCAGCGCTGACAGCGAAGAAATGCGGAACAGCGCCGCCATGACCAGCCAGGTCAGGCAGGCGAGCAGACCGACCGGCCAGGACACCGCCAGCAGAACGCCAAGCGCCGTCGCCACGCCCTTGCCGCCCTTGAAACCCAGCCAAACCGGAAAGCTGTGGCCCAGCATGGCGCCGCCGGCGGCCAGCACCGCGGCTTCGGGACCGGCCCACCACAGGGCCAACAGTGCCGCGATGGCGCCCTTGCCGCTGTCAAGCAACAGGGTCGCCAGGGCCAGCGGCTTGTTGCCGGTGCGCAGCACATTGGTGGCACCGATGTTGCCGGAGCCGATCTGACGAATGTCGCCCAGCCCGGCCAGACGGGTCAGCACCAGACCGAAGGGGATCGAGCCCAGCAGGTAGCCCAGCAGGGCGGCAAGCACGAGAGTGAGCACCGGATCAGTCCTCCGCCTGCCAGACGGTGCGGCCATCCACGATGGTGCGCAGCGGCCGGCCCTGGACCGGGCGGTTCTCGAAGGGCGAGTTCTTCGACTTCGACTTGAAGCGGCCGACGTCGATCTGCCAGGGAACATCCAGGTCGAAGGCGACCAGATCTGCCGGCCCGCCCTTCACGATGCGGCCGACGGCCAGATCGAGAATCGCGGCCGGATTCGACGTGACGCAGGCCAGCGCCTTCAGCAGCGGCATCTTGCCCTTGTGCACCAGTTCGAGCGTCAGCGGGAACAGCGTCTCCAGCCCGATCACGCCGGGCGCAGCCTGGGCGAAGGGGAGGCGCTTCTGGTCCTGGTCCTGCGGCACATGGTCGGACGCGATGGCGTCGATGGTGCCGTCGGCCAGACCCTCGACGATGGCGCGGCGGTCCATTTCGCCACGCAGCGGCGGCGACACCTTGGCATAGGTGCGGTAGTCGCCGACGTCGGTCTCGGTCAGGGCGAAGTAATGCGGGGCGGTGTCGCAGGTCACCTTCAGCCCGCGCGCCTTGGCGCGGCGGATCAGGTCGACCGACTCAGACGTGGTGATGTGGGCGAAATGCAGGCGCCCACCGGTCAGCTCGGCCAGCCGCAGGTCGCGCTCGATCATGATGATCTCGGCTTCGCGCGGAATGCCGACGAGGCCGAGGCGCGTGGCGATCTCGCCGGAGTTCATCATTCCGCCGGACGCCAGCGACGGCTCTTCCGGGTGCTGGACGATCAGCTTGCCGAAGGTCTTGGCGTAACTCAGCGCCCGGCGCATCGTCTTGGCGCTGACGATGGCCTTGGTGCCGTCGGTGAAGGCTACCGCGCCGGCATGGCTCAGCAGCCCCATCTCCGTGATCTCTTTGCCTTCGGTGCCGCGCGTGGCGGAGCCGTAGGCGAAGACCTTGACCAGCTTCACCTCGCGGGCGCGCCGCGCGATGAACTCCAGCCCGGCGACCTCGTCCAGCACCGGGTCGGTGTTGGGCAGCAGCGCCATGGCGGTGATGCCACCGGCCGCCGCGGCGCGGGACGCGCTTTTGATCGTGTCCTTCTCTTCCTCGCCCGGTTCGCCGATCAGCACGCGCATATCGACGAGACCGGGGGCGAGGCACTGGCCGGCGAGATCGACGACCTCCGCCCCATCGGGCGTGGAATCGTTGAACAGGCCGGGACCGAAATCGGCGATGGTCTCACCATCGATCAGCAGGTCGGCGCGCTGGTCCAGCCCCGTCGCCGGGTCCAGCAGGCGGGCGTTGCGGTAGACGACACGGGCATTCATCGGCGCACTCATCGGGCGACTCCCGCAAGGTCGGACTGGCGGCGTTCGCGGGTCAGCAGGTCGAGCACGGCCATGCGCACGGCCACGCCCAGTTCCACCTGATCGAGGATCATGGAGCGCTTGAGGTCGTCGGCGACCTCCGAATCGATCTCCACGCCGCGGTTCATCGGGCCCGGATGCATGATGACCGCGTCGGGCTTCGCCACCTCCAGCTTCTCGTAATCGAGGCCGTAGAAGTAGAAATACTCGCGGGTGGACGGGACATACTGGCCGCTCATCCGCTCGGTCTGCAGGCGCAGCATCATCACAACGTCGGCATCGCGGAGGCCGGTCTTCATCGAGTGATGGACCTCGACGCCCAGCCGTTCGATCTGCGAGGGCAGCAGGGTCGGCGGCGCCACGCAGCGCACGCGCGCGCCCATGGCGTTCAACAGGTGGATGTTGGAGCGCGCGACGCGGCTGTGCAGGATGTCGCCACAGATCGCCACGATCAGCCCGTCCAACCGGCCCAGGCGGCGGCGGATCGCCAGCGCGTCCAGCAGGGCTTGGGTCGGGTGTTCGTGATGACCGTCGCCGGCATTGATCACGGAGCAGTTGACCTTGTCGGCCAGCAGCTTCACCGCGCCCGAATCGGCGTGGCGAACCACCAGTGCATCAAGGTGCATGGCGTTCAGCGTCATCGCCGTGTCGATCAGGGTCTCGCCCTTCTTAACCGAACTGCTGTCGGTCGACATGTTGATCACGTCGGCGCCCAGCCGCTTGCCGGCCAGCTCGAAGCTTGTGCGGGTGCGGGTGGAGTTCTCGAAGAACAGGTTCACCTGCGTGCGGCCGTCCAACAGGTTGGACTTCTTCACGGGGCGGCGGTTCTGCTCGACATAGCCGTCGGCGAGGTCGAGAATCTGGGTGATCTCGCCGGCCCGCAGCCCCTCGATACCGAGGAGATGGCGGTGCGGGAAGACCGTGTCGGGGGACGGGTTCGCGCTCATGGGCGCGGACTATAGGAGCGGTCCGGCACGCCCGCAAGCCGTTCAAGACGACGGATCGGCACAGGACTTTCGCCGCGACTTTCAGCCCGTCCCCGCCTCTTCGAACAACCAGTCGCGGAATGCCTTCACCTTGGGCCGGGAAAAGTAATGCGGCGGCGCCACCACGTAATAGGCAAGGCTTCCCGGCAGCCGCACCTCGAACAGGCGGACCAGCCGTCCGGCGGCGATGTCGTCCGCCACCAGCACACCGCGGGCAAGCGCGATGCCGTGGCCGTTGATCGCCGCCTGAAGCGTGAAGGACGAATCGTCGAATCGCAGGCCGCGCTCGGTGTCCACGCCATCGATTCCGGCCGCCCGGCACCACACCGCCCAGGAGATGTTGTAATCGTCGTGCAGGAGCGTGTGGTGTCGCAAATCCTCCGGATTGACCAGCGGGCGGTCGCCGGCCAGCAGCGACGGATGGCCGACCGGGAAGATATCCTCCGTCAGCAGGCGCTCCACCCGCAGGTCGGGCCACAGCCCGTTGCCGAAACGGATCGCCAGATCGACGTCATGGCGGGCGAAATCCACCACCTGCGCCGTGCTGTGCACCCGCACATCCATTTCCGGATGACGTTTCTGGAAGCGCATCAGCCGCGGCACCAGCCATTTCGACGCGAAGCTGGGCATGGTGGAGATGGTCAGCGTGCCGCTGCTGTCGGCGCGGATCAGCCGGTCGGTCGCCTGGGACAGGGTGTCCATCGCCTCGCGCACCGGCGGAAGGTAGCTCTGCCCGGCTTCGGTCAAGGCCAGCGCCCGGTTCATTCGGCGAAACAGCGGTAATCCGAGCCATTCCTCCAGCGCCTTGATCTGGTGGCTGACGGCGGCCTGCGTCACATGCAGCTCATCCGCGGCTTTTGTGAAGGAAAGATGGCGCGCGGCGGCTTCGAAGGCGCGCAGCGCATTCAGCGGAGGCAAGCGGCGGGACATGCGGGGAGGGACCGGAGAGTGGCTTCGGATTAGATCAGCTAATCGATTCTATGAGAAACCGTCGTTTGTCGGCAAGCGGCCTCTGCCCCATCCTCAACTCCACAAGCAAGACACACGAACCGGAGCGGTGAGGCGGATGCCCCGCTCCCTTCCCCCGGAGGAGACCGGATCATGGCAAAGGCTACGCAGTCGTTCCTCTCCAGCACCGACATGTCCCAGCGCGCGCCGGCTCAAGAGGGCAAGGGCGCCGGTCAATGGATGATCAGCCTGTTCGACCGCTTCGCGACCTGGAGCGAGCGGCGGCGCCAGCGTCGGGCGCTGGAGGCTCTACCCGACCATCTGCTGTCCGACATCGGCATCTCCCGCGCCGATGCGGAGCAGGAAGCCCACAAGCCCTTCTGGCAGGGCTGACCCCATGGCCGGCACGTCGACCGTCGTGACGGAGCAGGGCGGGGAGGAGGATCGGGTCTGGACCGGCGGCTGCCTGTGCGGCGGCGTGCGGTATGCCATCGATGTCCGGCCGGAACCGATCTCCTTCTGCCATTGCGCCCAGTGCCGCCGCCAGCACAGCCATGTCGGGGCCTATACCGGCGCGCCGCGTGCGGCGTTGCGTCTGCTCAACGACGCGACGCTGACGTGGTACGCCTCTTCCAGCCGGGCACGTCGCGGCTTTTGTGCGTGTTGCGGTGCAGGGCTGTTCTGGGAGGCGCTGGACCAGGACCCGGCGGACGGCGAACCGCGCATCACGGTGACTGTGGGAAGCCTGGACGATGCGACCGGCCTGCGGGTGGAGCGGCACATCTTCGTCGACCACAAGGGCGCCTATTACGACATCGGCGACGACGGCGTCGAACGCCGGACCAGCACGGGAGAGGTCGTGGCATGAGCGGCAATGGGAACGGGCGGGAAGGTAGCGGAGATCAGGGGCAGGCGCTGTCCGGTGGCTGCCTGTGCGGCGGCGTGCGCTTCCTGCTGGCCGAGCGGCCGGATGAGGTGGTCAACTGCCATTGCGGGCAGTGCCGCCGCTTCCACGGCCATATCGGCGCCTACATCACCGTTCCGCGCGACACCGTCATCTTCGACGCCGACGAGACATTGACATGGTACCGCTCGTCCGACTTCGCGGAGCGGGGCTTCTGCGGCCGCTGCGGATCCTCCCTGTTCTGGAAGGGCGACGGCAAGTCGGAGATCGAAATCGCCGCCGGCAGCCTGGACCAGCCGACCGGTCTGCAGACGCTCCGCCACGGCTATGTCGAGGGCAAGGCCGATTACTATGAGATCACCGACGGGCTGGAGCAGTTTCCCGGCTCGGCCGAAGTCGAATAGCGACACGTCGTTACGGGTGACCCGGTGAGGGAAGAGGGCGGCCGCATCCGCAAAGGGTGCGCGTTTCCGTCGCAGGTGCGTTGCAGCATCCGCGGGGGCCTTTTGTTTGACCCTCAGCGGTTGGGGTGAGAATGATTTTCACAAGCAACGCCCCTTCCCGTGCCGAGGTACCCCGCGAATGCGTCGTTTCACGCTGCTTTCCGCCGCCTGCGCCATCGCCCTGACCGTCACCGCGCTTGTTCCGGCAGGTGCCGCACGCGCCGACGACATCGTGACCATCGTCATCAAGGACCACAAATTCGAACCGGTGGAGGTGAAAATCCCCGCCAACAAGCGCGTGACCCTGCTGGTCGACAATCAGGACGCCACGTCCGAGGAGTTCGAAAGCAACGAGATGAAGGTCGAGAAGATCGTCGGCGGGCGCAAGCAGATCAAGGTGATGGTCGGCCCGCTGAAGCCCGGGCGCTATCCCTTCTTCGGTGAGTTCCACGAAGCGACGGCGCAAGGCGCCGTGATCGCCGAGTGACGCGGTCCTGACCGTCCCGAAGCCCAGGAGACGACCATGCTCGCCAGTCTGATCATTGTATTCCGCGAGGTCCTCGAAGCGGGCCTCATTGTCGGCATCGTGCTGGCGGCGACCCAGGGGGTTGTCGGGCGCGCGCGCTGGATCGCGCTCGGCATCGTCAGCGGCATCGTCGGCTCCTGCGTCGTCGCCGCCTTCGCCGATGCCATCAGCGCACTGTTCGCCGACACCGGGCAGGAGCTGTTCAATGCCGGCGTTCTTCTGATCGCGGTGGTGATGCTGGCTTGGCACAATGCCTGGATGGCGCAGCATGGCCGCGAACTGGCACGCGATATGAAGGCCGTCGGCCATGCGGTGCGGAGCGGCGAGAGGTCGCTGGCGGCGCTGGCGATCGTCATCGGCGTCGCGGTTTTGCGCGAAGGGTCGGAGGTCGTGCTGTTCCTGACCGGCATCCTGGCGTCGGAGGAGGGCGGCATCGCCACCGTCGCCGCCGGAGGTCTGGGCGGCATGGCGCTGGGCGCGCTGGTGTCCGTGCTCCTCTATGCCGGATTGGTGCAGATCCCGACACGCCATCTGTTCTCCACCACCACATGGCTCCTGACCCTGCTGGCAGCCGGCATGGCTGCGACTGCGGTCAATTTCCTGGCGCAGGCCGGCATCTTGATGGCGGGCGGAACCATCCTGTGGGACAGCTCCGGCATCCTGCGCGACAACAGCCTGATCGGGCAGGCCCTGCATGTGCTGGTCGGCTATACGGACCGTCCGACCGAGGCGCAGTTGATCGCCTACGTCGCGGTTGTCGCGGGAATCCTGCTGCTGACCCGCTGGGCGGCCCGCAATTCCCCCCGCATCGCCAGCTCGGTCCGGTGATTCAATAGACACAAGGTATAGCCGGGCTGACAGTTAAGTGTCTGGTGCCTGCCCCGGCAATCGCGCCATAGTCCCCCGATGACAGACGGACGGCGGGGGCTATGGCAGAACTGGTGACGTTGGTTGTGCTGCTGGCGGCGATGGTGGTCGCGGTGCCGGTGGCCAAGAGATTTGGATTTGGCGCGCCGCTCGGCTATCTCGCCGCCGGTCTGGCCGTGGGGCCGGCAGGTTTGGGGCTGGTCACCAATGTGTCGGCGATCGCCCATGCCTCGGAACTCGGCGTCGTGATGCTGCTGTTCCTGATCGGGCTGGAGCTGAGGCCGGCCCGCCTGTGGGTGATGCGCAAATCGGTGCTGGGGCTGGGCGGGGCGCAGGTTTCGGTCACCGGCGCCGTCATCGCGGGATTGTGCGGCTGGGGCCTGGGTCTGGCTTGGCCGACGGCGGTGGTGCTGGGCTTCGGCTTCGCCCTGTCCTCCACCGCCATGGCCCTGCCGATGATGGCGGAGCGCGGGTTGCTCGCCAACCAGTCGGGGCGCAACGCCTTCTCCGTGCTGCTGTTCCAGGATCTCGCCATCATCCCGGCTGTGGCGCTGTTGCCCCTGCTGGGCAACGGGACCGTGCCGCAGGCAGGCGGAGCATGGCTGGCGGTCGGCAAGGCGGCAGTCGCCGTAGTCGTCGTTCTGATCGGTGGGCGCTATCTGCTGCGCCCGATCTTCCGCGCGGTCGACCGGGCCGGCGCGCCGGAGATCTTCACCGCCACCGCCCTGCTGATCGTCATCGGCACCGCAGTGCTGATCCAGGAAGCCGGGCTGTCCATGTCGCTGGGCGCCTTCATGGCCGGCGTGTTGCTGTCCGACTCCGAGTACCGGCACGAGGTGCAGGCGGATATCGAGCCGTTCGAAGGCCTGCTGCTCGGCCTGTTTTTCGTTTCGGTGGGGATGGGCGCCGATATTCCGGCCTTGCTCCAGCACCCGATCCGCTTCCTCGGCCTCGCCCTGGTGCTGCTGCTGGTGAAGGGGCTGGTGATGATGGCGCTCGCCCGCATCGCCGGGGTGCCGTGGGCCGGCGCCATGCGGATGGCGACGGTGCTGAGCCAGGGCGGCGAGTTCGGGTTCGTGCTGTTCGGACTGGCGGTCGCCGGTGGGACGATGGCCGGGGAACAGGCGTCGGGGGCCATGCTGGTGGTCACCCTGTCCATGCTGGCCACCCCCTTCCTGTTCGCGGCGGAAGAGCGCTGGCTCGCCCCGCGCCTGATGACGGCGAAGCCTAAACGGCCATTCGATGCCTTGCCCGACGACAACCCGCGGGTCATCATCTGCGGCTTTGGCCGGGTGGGGCAGGTGGTCGGCCGCGTGCTGCGGATGCGCGGCATTCCCTTCACCGCGCTGGAGCAAAGCGCCGCCCAGGTGGATTTCGTCCGCAAGTTCGGCAGCCAGGCCTATTACGGCGATCCGACCCGGGTGGAGCTTCTCCGCGCCGCCGGGGCGGAGAAGGCCAAGGTCCTGGTGATTGCGCTGGACGACATGGAGCAGTCGTTGCGCGTGGTGGAGATGGCGACGCGCCATTTCCCCAACCTGACCATCTTTGCCCGCGCCCGCAACCGCCGCCATGTCCACCACCTGATGGACCGCGGCGTCACCCACATCGTGCGCGAGACCTTCGATTCCAGCCTGCGCCTGACCGGTGATGTGCTGCGCCAGATGGGGTTGGCGGAAGGGGAGGTGACGCGGACGCTCGAGACCTTCCGCGCCCATGACGAACGCACCCTGGTCCGCCAGCATGCCGTCCATAATGACGAGACCAAGCTGATCCAAAGTTCCCGCGATGCCGCCGCGGAGCTTCTGTCGCTGTTCGAGGCGGACCGGGAAGACGACGTGGACGGCGAAGCCAGGTCGAAGGCCAAGGCCTAACCGATCAGCAGACTGTCGTCGCTGATCTCCATTCCGCCGCGCTGCTTGGCGAACAGCGCCAGCAGGTGCGGGACGTCCAGGCCGGCGCGCTCGTCGCCGGCCACGTCCAGCACGACACGGCCCTCGTGCAGCATCAGCGTGCGGTCGCCATAGTCCAGCGCCTGCCGCATGGAATGGGTGACCATCAGCGTGGTCAGCCGGTTGTCGCGGACGATGCGCCGGGTCAGGTCCAGCACGAAGTCGGCGGTGGCGGGATCGAGGGCGGCGGTGTGCTCGTCCAGCAGCAGGATCTTGGATCCGGCCAGGGTCGCCATCAGCAGGCTGACCGCCTGACGCTGGCCGCCGGACAGCAGGCCCATACGGTCATGCAGCCGGTTTTCCAGCCCCAGCCCCAGCGCTGCGATGCGGTCACGGAAGCTCTGGCGCCGGTCGCTGCCAAGCGCGAGGCCCAGGCCGCGGCGCCGCCCGCGGGCAGCGGCGAGCGCCATGTTCTCCTCGATGGTCAGGGCGGCACAGCTGCCCGCCATCGGGTCCTGGAAGACGCGGGCGACCAACCCGGCGCGGCGCGGCGTGTCCCAGCGGGTGACGTCGGTGCCGTCGATGGAGATGCGCCCCTGCTCCGCCAGCACGTCACCGGCCAGCGAGCCGAGGAAGGTCGACTTGCCGGCCCCGTTGGAGCCGATGACGGTGACGAACTCGCCCTCCGGGATGGTCAGGTCGATGCCGCGCAGCGCGTGCTTCTCCAGCGGCGTGCCGCGACCGAAGGTGACGTGGATGTCCTCGACGACGATCATTTGGCTACTCGTGCACTGCGTGATGCCTTGGCCTTCAGGCGCGGCAGGATCAAAGCGACGGCGACCAGCACCGCAGTCACCAGATTGAGGTCGGAGGCCTGCAGGCCGATGCTGTCGGCCGACAGGGCCACCTGCACCGCCAGGCGGTAGAGGATCGACCCGGCAACGCAGCCGATCAGCGCCAGCGCCAGGGCGCGGGCGGGCAGCACCGTCTCGCCGACGATCACCGCGGCCAGACCGACCACGATGGTGCCGATGCCGGTGGTCACGTCGGCGAAGCCGTTGGTCTGCGCGAACAGCGCGCCGGCAAGGCCGGTCAGCCCGTTGGACAGCGCTATGCCGGCATAGACATGGGCGTCGGTGTCGACGCCCTGGGCACGCGCCATCCGGGCATTCACGCCGGTCGCCCGCATCGCCAGCCCGAACTCGCTCGCCAGGAAGCGGGCCAGCAGCAGGACCACCACCGCCACGATGAGGCCGACCACCAGCGGCCGGACGATATGGTCCGGAATCCCGAGCCCGTAGAAGGGCGTCAGCACCGTGTCCTGCATCAGCAGCGCCACATTCGGCCGCCCCATCACCCGCAGGTTGACGGAGAACAGCGCGATCATCGTCAGGATGCTGGCGAGCAGGTGCAGGATCTTGAAGCGCACGTTCAGCGTGGCCGTGACCAGCCCGGCCGCCGCACCGGCCAGCGCCGCGGCGAGGCTGGCGAGCCAGGGATTGACGCCGGCGATCAACAGCACCGCGCAAACGGCCGCACCCAGCGGAAAGCTTCCGTCGACCGTCAGGTCGGGGAAGTCCAGGATGCGGAAGGACAGATAGACGCCGATGGCGACCAGCGCATAGACGAGGCCGATCTCGATGGCGCCGAAGAGGGCGATTTCGGTCATTGCGGTGCTTTGCGGGGGGCTTGGTGGAGGGAGCGTTTTGCCCCCTCCCTATCCCTCCCCCGCCCTCGGCCGGCCAAAGGCCGGTCCGATCGCGGGAGAGGGGATCGGACTCTTGTCGGCGTGGCGTAAATGCCGAAGCGGCGGCAGTTCCCTCTCCCACCGAAGGTGGGGGAGGGTCAGGGAGGGGGCAATGTACCCTTCCCAGCAGCCTTACTGCCCGACCACCTTCGTCGCGCGCTTCACCACCGCGTCGGGCAGGGTGACGCCCATGGCGGCGGCGGACTTGGGGTTGACGAACAGGTCGGTGCCCTTGGCGAGGGCCACCGGCAGGTCGCCGGGCTTCTCGCCCTTCAGGACGCGGGCGACGATGGCGCCGGTCTGCTTGCCGACCTGGAAGTAATCGAAGCCGATGGAGGCCACGGTGCCGCGGGCGACGCTGTCGGTGTCGGCGGAGAAGATCGGCAGCTTGGCCTGCTGGCCGACCGCGATCACGCTTTCCAGCGCCGAGACGACCGTGTTGTCCAGCGGGATGTAGACGGCATCGGCCTTGCCGACGAGGCTGCGCACCGCAGGCTGGGCATCCGACGATTTCGGGACGGAGGCCTCGACCACCGTCAGGCCGGCCTTTGCCGCCTCGTCCTTCAGCGCCTTGATCAGCACGACGGAGTTCGGCTCACCGGGATTGTAGAGCACGCCGATCCGCTTGGCCTGCGGCACGATCTCGCGGATCAGCGCGACATGCTCGGCCACCGGGGCCATGTCGGACAGGCCGGTGATGTTGGCGCCGGGCTTGTCCATCGATTTCACCATCTGGGCCGACAGCGGATCGGTCACCGCGGTGAAGACGACCGGGATGTCGCGGGTCGCCGCCGCCACCGCCTGGGCCGAGGGGGTGGAGATCGGCACGATCACGTCGGGCCGCGATCCGGCGAACTGGCGGGCGATCTGGGCGGCGGTGGCCGGGTTGCCCTGTGCGCTCTGATATTCGACCTTCAGGTTCTGGCCCTGGACGAAGCCGGCCTCCTTCAGCGCCTCCACCACGCCGTCGCGCGTCGCGTCGAGCGCCGGGTGCTGGACGATGGCGGTGATGGCGACGGTCTTGCTCTGCGCCAGCGCCTCGACCGGGGCGGCGAACGGACCGACGAAGGCGGCGAGTGCCGCGGCGGCGCACAACAGACGGGTGAAGGACATGGCTGCGG
>NZ_DASPIS010000123.1:0-31921 GCF_035628975.1 Azospirillum sp.
GCCGGCGACTGCCCGGCCAGCCAGTCGGCCAGCCCGGCCTTGGTCACGGGGGTGAGGGCGACGGTGTCCGGACCGTCAACGGCAAGCAGGGTGGCGAGCAAGACTGAGGATCCTTCTCACGAGATCACGTCACGCATCCGACACGGATGCCCATCCCCCAAGGATGGCGCGCCGGGCGCCGGCTGGAAAGGGGGGCGATACGCCGGGCAGGCATGGGCGGGCTGTGAAAGCCGAGCCGTGGAACAGTGTGGAACGGTTTTCCGGGCATGTTCCACTGTTCCATCGGTCGCCATGCTCCATCCGTTGCGTCGTTTCGACGGGGGGATGGAACAATTGGAACAGAGTGAAACAGCTTTCCGGTGATGTTCCATTGTTCACTGTGCCGAGCGAGTAGCCGTTGGGCGATACCGCCGGAATGGCGGAGCGAACGAACGGCTCCAATGAAACGACTCATCGGAAACATACCACGGCCTCCCTGGCGCTCTAGGTAAACTATCCTATCATAGGGAGTCAAAGCTGCCAGTGCTTGATTGAACCACGATGGCCTTTTCCGGGCTTCAATCGTCCATCAGGAGTCTGTTGGCTTCCCGACCGGGCCACGGCTCACGGCTGAGCGTCGGCCAGGGCGATTTCGATCCGCTCCTTGCCCTTGCCGGTGTTGCGGCGCTTGAGCGTCAGCGCGCCGATCTCGCCGGTCCGGCGCAGGTGGGTGCCGCCGCAAGGAACCCGGGCGAAGCCGGGAATCTCCCAGAAGCGGCGCTCGGCGGCCTCGTCGCTGAAGCCGCTCAGGATGGGGGTGTCGGCGGCGACGATGCGCGCCGACCTTGTGGATGCCGGGCAGGCGGGCCACCACCAGTTCAAGCACGATCTCCGCTGCGAAGTGCAGGCGCATCAGCCGGTAGCGGCGCCCCCAGTCGACCGCCACCGCGACTGTATCGCCGAGAGCGAGCCCGTGGCCGGGCGCAAGCCTGTAGCGGATCTCCCGGCCGTCCTTGCGGGCCTCCAGCACGTCGAAGCCGCCGATCGTGCCGGCATCGCTCTCCTGCCCGCCGGAGAGCGCGTAGAGGATGGTGGCCTCCAGCGTGACCTCCTCGCCGTCCACCGCGGCGATGCGGGTATCAAGGCGGGTGCGGTAGGGATCGTCCCAGAACAGCTTCCGGGTCATGGGGGCCTCGCGGAAAGCCAATGATCAACGATGATGCGGGATATTTCCCGGATGGACGGCCCATCCGCCACCCCGGCCGCGCAGTATACCCGCTCCAACGAAACATCCGGAGGGGAATGTCGCGCGGGCAGGGCGGATGTTTGCCCTGGCGCAACCGGAAGGCTTGTTACGGTTCGGGAGGTGGGCCATGCTCACGCCCCCGCAGATTGCTTGTTTCGAAAGGTGCAGTCCGATGTCCGATCTGACCCTGGTGATTGGGAACAAGGCCTATTCGTCCTGGTCGATGCGCCCATGGCTGGTGCTGAAGCACGCGGGGCTGGCTTTTGCCGAGACTGTGATCGCCCTGCGCCAGCCGGACACCGTCGCCCGCATCGCGGAGCATTCGCCGACCGGCCGCGTGCCCTGTCTTGTCCACCGCGGGCTCGCGATCTGGGATTCGCTGGCGATCTGCGAGTATGTGGCGGAACTAGCCCCTAATGTGGGGCTGTGGCCGGCGGATCCTGCGGCACGGGCGGTGGCGCGGTCGGTTTCGGCGGAGATGCATTCCGGCTTCGTCTCCCTGCGCACCACCATGCCGATGAACCTCAAGCGCGACCTCAAGGGCGAGGGCATGTCCGAGTCGACCGCGGCCGACATCGCCCGCATCGAGGCGCTGTGGGCCGATGCCCGCACCCGCTTCGGCAGCCCGGCGGGCGGACCGTTCCTGTTCGGCGCCTTCACCATCGCCGACGCCATGTTCGCCCCGGTGGTGACGCGGCTGGAGACCTATGGCGTCGCGGTCTCGCCGGTATCGCGCGCCTATATGGACGCGGTGTTGGCCCTGCCGGCGTTGCGGGAGTGGATCGCGGCGGCCAAGGATGAGCCGTGGGAAATCGAGCCGTGAGCCATCCCGGCTTCACCATCCGGCCGGCGGGACCGGAAGATGCCGAGGCGGTCGGCGCGCTGCTCCAGGCCTCCTACCCGCCGCTGATGGCCGCAGGTTATCCGGCGGACGTTCTGGAGCGCGCCCTGCCGGCGATGATGAAGGCCAACCCGCTGCTGCTGCGGTCTGGCACCTATCATCTGGCGGTGGCGGATGACGGTGCGGTCGTCGGCTGCGGCGGCTGGACCCGCGAGCCGCCGGGGCCGCCCTGCCAGCCGGTCGACCCGACGGTCGGCCATATCCGCCACTTCGCCACCCATCCCGGTTACCTGCGCCGCGGCGTCGGCACCGCGCTTCTCGGCCGCTGCATCGAGGAGGCCAGGGTTGCCGGTGTCCGCCGGCTGGAGTGCCTGTCGAGCCTCGTCGCCGAGCGCTTCTATGCGTCGGCCGGCTTCCGCCCGGTCGGGCACCGGTCGGTGGTGCTGGCGCCGGGTGTCCAGTTCGACAGCATCGTCATGGTGCTGGAGCTGCCTCCGTCCGCCGGTTGACGCAACTCCAAATGAAAACGGCGCACCGTCCTGCCGGATGGCGCGCCGTTTTCATGTCCGCTCTTCGAAACCCCCTCTCCTCCCCGGGGAGAGGGTCGGGGTGAGGGGGATGCACATGCTGGATTTGGCGTGGAATGGAAGGTGCGCGACTCTTGAAGATCCTCGCCGCGCATCCCCCTCACCCTAACCCTCTCCCCGGGGGGGAGAGGGGATATTCGGCATTGTGCGGGCTTGGCCGATCCTTACTCCGCCGGGATGGCGCGCGGCAGGGTCACCGGCACGGCCAGACGGTGCAGCATCTCCTTCGGAACCACCTGCCAGAAGTGGCCGAGTTCGCGCTGCCAGTCGTTGAGGATCTCGGCGGCGAAACGGCTCTGCGTCTCGGCGACGTGTTCCTCGATCAGGGCGCGGAGCTGGGCCTCGTAATGGGGCACCTCGATCCGCTGGAAGATGACGCTTTCCTCGTTGATGTGCAGCGGCAGCGAGTCCTCCGGGTCGTACAGGTAGGCCATGCCCCCGGTCATGCCGGCGGCGAAATTGTCGCCGACCTTGCCCAGGATCACCGCCGTGCCGCCCGTCATGTACTCGCAGCCGTTGGAGCCGCAGCCCTCCACCACCACGGTGGCGCCGGAGTTGCGCACCGCGAACCGCTCGCCCGCCTGGCCGGCGGCGAACAGCTTGCCGGCGGTGGCGCCGTACAGCACCGTGTTGCCGATGATGGTGTTCCTGTTCGACTCCAGCGGGCTGCTGGTCGCCGGACGGACCACGATGGTGCCGCCCGACAGGCCCTTGCCGACATAGTCGTTGGCGTCGCCCATCACCTCCAGCTTGATGCCCTGGACCGCGAAGGCGCCCAGCGACTGGCCGGCGGTGCCGCGCAGGCGGACGGTGATGTGGCCGGGCTGCAGCCCGAACATGCCGAACTTACGCGTCACCATCGAGGACAGCCGCGTGCCGATGGCGCGCTGCGTGTTGCGGGCGTTGTAGGCGAGCTGCATCTTCTCGCCTTCCTCGAACAGCGGGCGGGCATCGGCGACGATGCGGGCGTCCAGCGTGTCCGGCACCTCGTTGCGGCCCTGCAGCGTGCAATAGCGCGCGTTCTCGCCCGGATCGACCTGAGCCAGCAGCGGGTTGAGGTCGAGGTCGTCCAGGTGGGCGCCGCCGCGGCTGACCTGATGCAGCAGGTCGGTGCGGCCGATCACCTCGGTCAGCGAGCGGAAGCCCAGGCGGGCCAGGATCTCGCGGACCTCTTCGGCCAGGAAGGTGAAGAGGTTGACGACCTTCTCCGGCGTGCCGACGAACTTCTCGCGCAGCTTCTCGTCCTGGACGCAGACGCCGACCGGGCAGGTGTTGGAATGGCACTGCCGGACCATGATGCAGCCCATGGCGATCAGGCTGGCGGTGCCGATGCCGAACTCTTCGGCGCCCAGCATGGCGGCGATGACGATGTCGCGGCCGGTCTTCAGGCCGCCATCGGTGCGCAGCCGCACGCGGTGGCGCAGCTTGTTCAGCGTCAGGACCTGATGCACCTCCGACAGGCCCATCTCCCAGGGCAGGCCGGCGAACTTGATCGAGGTCTGCGGCGAGGCGCCGGTGCCGCCGGAGTTGCCGGAGATCAGGATGATGTCGGCGTTGGCCTTCGCCACGCCGGCGGCGATGGTGCCGATGCCCGACCGGCTGACCAGCTTCACCGTGACCTTGGCGTCCGGGTTGATCTGCTTCAGGTCATAGATGAGCTGCGCCAGATCCTCGATCGAGTAGATGTCGTGGTGCGGCGGCGGGCTGATCAGCATGACGCCCGGCGTCGAGTGACGCAGCCGCGCGATCATCTCCGTCACCTTGAAGCCGGGCAGCTGGCCGCCTTCGCCGGGCTTGGCGCCCTGGGCGACCTTGATCTCCAGCTCGCGGCACTGGTTCAGGTATTCGGCGGTGACGCCGAAGCGGCCCGACGCCACCTGCTTGATGGCGGAGTTCCAGTTGTCGCCGTTCTTGTCGGGACGGAAGCGCGCCGGATCCTCGCCGCCCTCGCCCGAGTCGGACTTGGCGCCGATGCGGTTCATGGCGACGTTCAGCGTGCCGTGCGCCTCGGGCGACAGGGCGCCCATCGACATGCCCGGCGTGATGAAGCGCTTGCGGATGGAGGTGATGCTCTCCACCTCGTCCACCGGAACGGCGGCCTTGGTGGTGCGGAACTCCAGCAGGTCGCGCAGCTGCATCGGCGGCCGCTTGTTCACCTGCTCCGAATACTTCTTGAAGGTGGTGTAGCTGTCGTTGGTGACGGCCTGCTGCAGGGTGTGGATGATCCCACCCTCCCAGCCATGGCGGTCGCCCGACTTGCGGAAGCGGTAGAAGCCGCCGACCGGCAGCGGCAGCGCCTCGCCGGCATAGGCCAGCGCGTGCTGCTCCAGAACCTTCTTCTGGATGCCGTTCAGGCCGATGCCGGAGATGCGGCTGACCATCGCCGGGAAATGCTCGGCGACCAGGGCGCGGCTGAGGCCGATGGCCTCGAAGTTGCCGCCGCCGCGGTAGCTGCTGATGACCGAGATGCCCATCTTGGACATGATCTTCAGCAGGCCGTCGTCGATGGCCTTCTTGTAGTTCGTCATCGCCTTTTCCAGCGACAGCGAACCCAGCAGGCCGCGGCGCTGGCGCTCGGCCACCGCTTCCTGCGCCAGATAGGCGTTGACGGTGGTGGCGCCGACGCCGATCAGCACCGCGAAGTAATGGGTGTCCAGGCATTCCGCCGTGCGCAGGTTCAGCGAGGTGAAGGTGCGCAGGTTGGAGCGGATCAGGTGGGTGTGGACCGCACCGGTCGCCAGGATGGCCGGGATGGCGGCGCGGGCTGGGCCCATCGCTTCGTCGGTCAGGATGACGTGGTTGGCACCGCCGCGCACCGCGTCCTCCGCCTCCTGGCGGATGCGGCGCAGGGCGTCGCGGAGCGCGTCGGGGCCGGCATCGACCGGGAAGGTCGCGTCGATCACCGCGGCGGTGTCGCCCATATATTCCCGCATCGCGTGGAATTCGGCGGTGGTCAGCACCGGACTGTCGAGTTGCAGCAACCGGGTCTGGCTCTCATCCTCGTCCAGGATGTTGCCGAGGTTGCCCAGCCGCGTCTTCAGGCTCATCACCCGGCGCTCGCGAAGCGAGTCGATCGGCGGATTGGTGACCTGGGAGAAGTTCTGGCGGAAGAAGTGGTGCAGGCCGCGGTACTTGTCCGACAGCACGGCGATCGGGCTGTCGTCGCCCATCGAGCCGACGGCCTCCTTGCCGTCCTCCGCCATCGGGTGGAGGATCAGCTCCATGTCTTCCATGGCGAGGCCGAAGGCCATCTGGCGACGGCGCAGCTCCTCCTTCTCCATCTCCGACGGCTCGCCCTTCAGGGCGGCGGACTTCACCAGCTCGTCCAGGTGCGTGGTGTTCTTGACCCACTGGCCCCAGGGCTTCTGGCTGGCCAGATGGTCCTTCAGCTCACGGTCGTTGAACAGCTTGCCGGCCTGGAGATCGACGGCGATCATCTCGCCCGGGCCGAGGCGGCCCTTCTCGACAACCTGGTTCTCCTCGATCTTGACCATGCCGGTCTCGGAGCCGCCGATGATCAGGCCGTCGGTGGTGATGGTGTAGCGCATCGGGCGCAGGCCGTTGCGGTCCATGCCGCCGACGACCCAGCGGCCGTCGGTCATGGCGAGCGCGGCCGGGCCGTCCCACGGCTCCATCACCGAGTTGCAGTAGGCGATCAGGGCCTTGTGGTTGTCCGGCGTGGTCTGCGAGCTGGTCAGCGCCTGCGGCACCAGCATCATCTTGACCATCGGCGCGCTGCGGCCGGCGCGGACCATCACCTCGAACACCGTGTCCAGCGCCCCCGAATCCGACAGGCCGACGCCGATCACCGGCTTCAGGTCCGCCATGTGGGTGCCGAACACCGGATGCTCCATCCGGGTCTCGTGCGCCTTCATCCAGTTGACGTTGCCCTTCAGCGTGTTGATCTCGCCGTTGTGGGCGAGCATGCGGAAGGGCTGGGCCAGCGGCCAAGTCGGGAAGGTGTTGGTCGAATAGCGCTGGTGGTAGATGGCGAAGGACGACTCGAAGCGGTCGTCGGTCAGGTCCGGGTAGAAGGTGGACAGCTGTTCGGCCAGGAACATGCCCTTGTAGATGATCGAGCGCGCCGACAGCGAGCAGATGTAGAAGTCGTTGATCTGCTCGCCATGCACCGCCTTCTCGATCCGGCGGCGGATGATGTAGAGGTCGAGCTCGAACTGCTCGTCGGACACGCCCTTCGAATTGCCGATGATGATCTGCTCGATCTCGGGCCGGGTCGCGTTGGCCTTCTCGCCGATGATGTCGACGTTGATCGGCACCTGACGCCAGCCATAGATGTAGTAGCCGAAGGCCAGGATCTCGGTCTCGACGATGCAGCGGCAGGCTTCCTGCGCGTCCAGGCTGATGCGCGGCAGGAAGACCTGACCGACCGCCAGGTTGTTCTCCGGCGGGGTGTGGCCGATGACCTTGACGTGGTCCTTGAAGAACTTCTGCGGCACCTGGACATGGATGCCGGCGCCGTCGCCGGTCTTGCCGTCGGCGTCCACCGCACCGCGGTGCCAGACCGCCTTCAGGGCCTCGATGCCTTTCTCGACCACCGAACGGCGGGGCTTGCCGTCGATCGCGGCGATGAAGCCGACGCCGCAGGCGTCGTGCTCGTCGGCCGGATTGTAGGCGTGCGCAGTGGTCAGCGCCGCGGCGTTGGCGCGGAAATCGGCGACGAACTGCTCACCCTGGTTCAACTCGGTGGTCATGGAACGACCCTTTCACAGTCTGGACGTTGACCTGGGGGGCGGAAGGGATGGCCCCCTGGGGTAGACGGTGGTTCTGATGACGAACTTGGGGTGGGGGACGGTTGCCCCCTCCCTAACCCTCCCCCACCTGCGGTGGGAGAGGGAAATCCGCCGCTCTCGCGCTCAACCCCCTCTCCCGCGATCGGACCGGCCTTTAGCCGGCCGAGAGCGGGGGAGGGTCGGGGAGGGGGCAGGTGGGTGGATTTACTCCGCCGCGACGGCCAGCTTGGGCGCGCCGACGGTCTGGGCGTAGGCGTGCATCGCCTCGGCGGCGTCGCGGCCGTCGCGGATGGCCCAGACCACCAGCGAGGCGCCGCGGACGATGTCGCCGGCGGCGAAGACGCCGTCCAGGCTGGTCATCTTGGTGCGGTGGTCGACCAGCAGCGTGCCCCAGCGGGTGACGGTCAGGTCCGGCGCGCCGAACATGCCCGGCAGATCCTCCGGCTCGAAGCCGAGGGCCTTGATGACGAGGTCGGCCGGCTCGGTGAACTCGGAGCCCTCGATCACCTGCGGGGTCTGGCGGCCGGTGGCGTCGGCGACACCCAGGTGGATGCGGACGGCGCGGACGCCGGTCACCACATCCTCGCCGGTGAAGCCTTCGGGCGCGGCCTGCCAGACGAACTCGACGCCTTCCTCCTCGGCATGCGCCACTTCGCGCTGCGAGCCCGGCATGTTCTTGCGGTCGCGGCGGTACAGGCACTTGACGGAGGTCGCACCCTGGCGGATCGCCGTGCGCACGCAGTCCATTGCGGTGTCGCCGCCGCCGAGCACCACCACCTTCTTGCCGGCGGCGTTCAGCGAGCCGTCCTCATACGCCCCGACCTGATCGCCGAGGCCGACGCGGTTGGAGGTGGTGAGGTATTCGAGCGCCGGGACGATGTTCTTCAGGCCGGCGCCGGGGGCCTCGATGTCGCGGGCCTTGTAGACGCCGGTGGCGACCAGGATGGTGACGTGGCGCTCGCGCAGCTCGGCCAGCGAGGCGTCGCGGCCGACCTCGAAGTTCGAATGGAAGATGACGCCGGCATCGGCCAGACGCTGGACGCGGCGGGCGACGACGTCCTTCTCCAGCTTGAAGCCGGGGATGCCGTAGACCAGCAGGCCGCCCATGCGGTCGTAGCGGTCGTAGACATGGACCTCGTAGCCCTTGGCGCGCAGCTCCTCGGCGGCGGCGAGGCCGGCCGGGCCGGCGCCGATCACGCCGACCGACAGGCCCAGCTCGCGGGCCGGCTTGCGCGGCTTGACCCAGCCGTTCTCCCAGGCGGTGTCGTTGATGTACTTCTCGACCGAGCCGATGGTGACGGCGCCGTGGGTCGACTGCTCGATGACGCAGTTGCCCTCGCACAGGCGGTCCTGCGGGCAGATGCGGCCGCAGATTTCGGGGAAGTTGTTGGTGGCCTGGGAGACCTCGTAAGCCTCCTCAAGACGGCCCTCGGCGGTCAGCTTCAGCCAGTCGGGGATGTTGTTGGAGACCGGGCAATGCACCTGGCAGAAGGGAACGCCGCACTGCGAGCAGCGGTTGGCCTGCTCGTTCGCGCGCTCGTCGCTGAAGCGGGCATAGATTTCCGCGAAGTCCTGGCGACGGTCGGCGGCAGACCGCTTGTCGGGCATCTTCTGCGCGGTGTGCACGAAGCCCAACATTTTCTGGTTCGCCATGACGTCTGCTCCTTCGCTTCGCGGCCCCGTCGTCTGCTGCGGGGGCATCGCCTTGCTGGGCCTGACCGGGGGCTGCGGCGTTGGCCTACACCGACCGGCTGGGTTGAAATCGAACGTCCGCAAAGTGGCGGACGCTCGTCATATAACGCATGCGCGGGACCGGCGGAAGCACAAAAGAACCGATAGGTCCGCTTTGTTGACCTTTTCTGTAGCAAGGCTGGAATGCGTGAGCGGTGCGGCATAGCGTCACAAAAACGAGACAGAAAATTAGTCCGAAAAC
This sequence comes from Azospirillum sp., assembly GCF_035628975.1. Lineage (GTDB taxonomy): Bacteria > Pseudomonadota > Alphaproteobacteria > Azospirillales > Azospirillaceae > Azospirillum. The sequence continues at coordinate 9,338 of NZ_DASPIS010000123.1, forward strand.
GGGACTATCTCGCAAATAGGGGTACCGACCCCTCGCCGTCGCCAAGCACCGGCCCCGCCTGCTATAAGCACCGCAACATCCAACCGTGCCGAAGGCTCCGTGCCACGATGATGATCGATCAATATCTGGACGCCACCCTGATGGGGCTGGTGGAGGGGCTGACCGAGTTCCTGCCCGTCTCCTCCACCGGTCACCTCATCATGCTGGACGAACTGCTGGGCTTCCAGGGTCCGCCCGGCAAGGTGTTCGAGGTGGTGATCCAGCTCGGCGCCATCCTCGCGATCTGCGTGGTCTATTTCCAGCGGCTGTGGCATGTCGCCACAGGGCTGAAGGACGACCCCGGCGCGCGGCGTTTCGTGATGGCGGTGCTGATCGGCTTCCTGCCGGCGATGGTGTTGGGCGCCGCCCTGCACGGCGTCATCAAGACGCTGCTGTTCAACCCGACGGTGGTCAGCATCGCCCTGATCCTGGGCGGCGTCGCCATCCTGCTGGTGGAGCGGCTGGTCCCGGTCGCCCGCTATCACCGGATCGAGAATTTCTCCGCCCCGCTGGCGCTGAAGATCGGCTTCTGCCAGTGCTTGGCGCTGGTGCCGGGCGTGTCGCGGTCGGGGGCCAGCATCCTGGGCGCCCTGCTGATGGGCGTCGACCGCAAGGCGGCGGCCGAGTTCTCCTTCTTCCTGGCGGTGCCGACCATGGCCGGCGCCACCGCCTACGACCTCTACAAGAACTGGTCGGTGATGAGCCTGGACAGCGGCCTGCTGATCCTGGTCGGCTTCGTCACCGCCTTCATCGCCGCGGCCCTGGTGGTGAAGACGCTGGTCGAGTTCGTCGGCCGCTACGGCTTCACCCCCTTCGGCTGGTACCGCATCGCCATCGGCACCGGCATGCTGGCCTTCCTGTATCTGTAACTCTCAAAGAGCCTGCCGCGGCACCGCCCGGGCCGCGGCGACGGCCACGAACAGGGCGAGCACCGCGATCAGGGCGAAGGCGGTGGCTAGGCTGGTCGCCTGGGCGATGAAGCCGACCAGCGGCGGGCCGGCCAGCACGCCGGTGTAGCCCATGGTGGACACGGCGGCGACCGCATGGTCGGCGTGGCCGCTCTCCACCGCGCCCGCCGTGCTGAACAGCACCGGGACGATGTTCGACAGGCCGATCCCGGTCAGCCCGAATCCGGCCATCGCCAGCAGCGGCGATCCGTCCGCCACCACGCCGGCCGCCAGAACGAGACCCAGTCCGGCCGCGGCCAGCAGACCGCCGCCGCTCATCAGCGTCGCTCCGCCGAAGCGGTGGCGCAGCCGGTCGCCGCTGAAGCGTCCCGCCGCCATGGCGGCGCAGAACACGCCGAACCCCATGCCGGCGAGCGAGGCCGGGGCGCCGAGATCGTCGCGCAGATGGATGGCGCTCCAGTCCAGGATGGCGCCCTCGCTCATGAAGGACAGGGCGGCGAGCAGGCCCAGCAGCAACGTCTTGCGGTCGGGCAGGACCAGCCCGCCGGTCGACGCGTTGCGGTCGGCCAGGAACCGGCCCTGCAAGGCGAGGAACAGCGCGACCAGCCCGACCGACACCAGCGCGGCCTGCGCCGCCGGCGCCATCAGCGGCAGCAGCAGCCCGCCCAGGCCGGCGCCGGCCAGCCCGCCGAGGCTCCACATTCCGTGCAGCGAGGACATGATCGGCCGGCCGAGCCGCCGCTCCACCAGCGCGCCCTGGGCGTTCATGGCGACGTCCATGGTGCCGCCCGAGGCACCGAACAGCGCCAGCACGATGCACAGCGTCACCACGTCCGGCACCAGCGCCGGCAGGGGCAGGAAGCCGGCGAACAGCAGGGCGGTCACCCGCGTCACCGGGGCGCTGCCAAGCCGTCCCAGCAGCGGGCCGCTGGCGATCATCGCGGTCAGCGCGCCGACGGCAAGGCAGAGCAGCGCCACACCCAGTACGGCGGGGCTGAGGTCGAGCCGGTTCTTCAGCAGCGGGATCTGGGTCGCCCAGACGCCGAAGACGGTGCCGTTCAGGAAGAAGGCGGCGACGGTGGCCCAGCGCGCGGCGGCGGCCTGCTCCACCACCCGGCCCGCGCTGCCGCGGATATCCTCTGCCCCTGTCATCGCCCGTCCCGTCGCTGTTGAACTGCCGACATGACGGCGGCCGGCGGGGAAATCAAGCAGGGAAGGGGCAGGCGTGCCATGCCCGAACCGGGCGGAACTCCGCGGAGCTTCTCAGTGCCGCCACATCTTGACGGCTGACAGCAGCAGGATCGCCGACAGCACCGGCAGCAGGACCGACTCCGGCACGACGCCCAGCAGCCGGCCGCCGATGAAGGCGCCGGCCAGCGATCCCGCCGCCATCAGCAGCACGAATCCGCGGTTGCGGGCCAGCACGGACAGGCTGCGGTCGCGGGCGTAGCGGGAGAAGCCGGCGATCATGGTCGGCAGGCTGATCGCCAGGGACAGGCTGCCCGCCAACTTGACGTCGACGCCGTACAGCAGCACCAGCGTCGGGATCAGCAGCTCGCCGCCGGCCACGCCCAGGATGGAGGCGACCACGCCGATGGCGAAACCGGCGGCGGTCCCGGCGGCGACAAGGGCCAGACCCGTCAGCGGAGACCCTCCGCCGCCTGCCGCGCCGCCCGCCATGCCATGGCCGAACAGCAGGGCGCCGGCGATCAGCACCAGCAGCAGGGCGATCACCCGGTGCAGCCGGGCGGCGTCCATCCGCATCGCCCAGCCCGCCCCGATCCAGGCGCCCAGAAGGCTGCCGGCCAGCAGGTTGAGGATCACCGTCCCGTTGGCGGCGACGAGGCCGAGCGGGACTGCGCCGGCCCGGAAGGGAAGGGCGGCGGCGACGACGACGAGGCTCATCGCCTTGTTCAGGATGACGGCGTCGAGCACCGCGAAACGGAAGGCGCCGACCAGCAGGGGAAGCCGGAACTCGGCCCCGCCCAGCCCGATCAGGCCGCCCAGCGTGCCGATGACGGCGCCGCTGATAAAGGAGGCAAGCGCGCGCAGCCTCGTCACCACGAAAGCCCCAATGCGAAAGCCCCGGCGCGGAGGCCGGGGCTTTCGGGAGTCACGGAACCGGCTCCGCCGCTCAGTGGGCGTTGCCGGTGAGGCTGTTGTACTTGCCGCCGACGATGAAGCGCGACAGGTAGGTCGGCAGGATCACCTCGCAGGTGGCGAGCTCGGTGATGCCCAGATCCTTGAAGCCGAGCGCGTCGGGGGAGACGACGTTGTCGCGCCGCAGCAAGGCAACCTGATCGCGGGTCAGCGCCGGGGCGAGGACCGGGATCTTCTCCAGGATGCCGGCCAGCGATTCGGCGATGTTCCAGGGGATGGTCACCAGCGGGCGGTGGCGCTGGATGTCCTTCTGCGTCAGCTCCAGCAATTCGCGGAAGCTGTAGACGCGCGGGCCGCCCAGTTCGTAGGTCTTGCCGCGGCTGGCGTCGTTCTCCAGCGCGGCGATGACGGCGTCGGCCAGATTGCCGACATAGACCGGCTGGAAGCGGGTCTTGCCGCCGCCGATCAGCGGCAGGGCGGGGGCCTTCTGCGCCATCGCGGCGAACTTGTTGAAGAAGTTGTCCTCCGGGCCGAAGACGATGCTGGGGCGCAGGATCGTCGCCGCCGGGAAGGCGGCCAGCACCGCCTGCTCGCCGGCCGCCTTGGAACGGGCGTAGGAGGAGGCGGAATTGGCGTCGGCGCCGATGGCGGAAACCTGGATCAGCCGGTTGACGCCGTTGGCGGCGGCCAGACGGGCGATGCGGGCCGCGGCATCGACATGCACGCCCTGGAAGCTCTGGCTCCCGCGCTCGTACAGCACGCCCAGAAGGTTGATGACGACGTCCGCGCCCTGAACGGCGCGGGCGACCGACTCGTCCTTGGTGCAGTCGGTGGCGAAGGGGACGATCTGGCCGACGGCGCCGGCCGTCTTCAGGAACGTGGCCTTGCCCGGATTGCGGGTGGCGATGCGGATTTGGGCGCCGGACTTGGCGAGGCGCCGGATCAGGTGGCGGCCGATGAAGCCCGAACCGCCGAACACCGTGATAACCTGAGTGCGATAGGACATCGACCGTCTCCCGTGTCGTTGCGCGCCGTAACCGGGGCTTTCACGCGGCGGCTGACCCGCCGTTGCCGCGCGCCCCCGCGCGTCGTCCGACTGTGTGTCGCCATGAGGACTGCTGGAACTGCGGGCATGCTTATAGCGAATGGACCGCCGCCAATCTAGGGACTGCATTGCCGCGCCGGCCGGCGGCGGGAGGAAAACCCGCGATGCGACAAAAAAATGAAGGGGTCGGAAAAAAGCTGTTGACGCCCCCCGGCCGGATCATTAAACAACCGCCCACACACCGAGCACCGAGCCCAGGTGGCGGAATTGGTAGACGCGCAGGTTTCAGGTACCTGTGGCAGAAATGTCGTGGAAGTTCGAGTCTTCTCCTGGGCACCATTTCTTTTCTACCCGGCTGCGCCGCATGCACAGCTCCTTCGATCGAGAGGGAGGCAGTGCAGAGCGGCGTTCGTCGTTTCTAGGGTCCGTGGCCGGGGGCCTGACCACCCGGGAAGCGACCATGCCCATCGACCTTCATGACGGCGACCTCCCCGACGGCCTCGACCTTGCCGCCGGCGCCCGCGACAACTGCGTTGCCATCGACACCGAGACGATGGGGCTGAACCCCCACCGCGACCGCCTCTGCCTCGTGCAGCTGTCGGCCGGCGACGGTGCCGTCCATCTGGTGCAGTTCCGTCCCGGCCAGTACGAGGCGCCGAACCTGAAGCGCCTGTTGACGGATCCCGGCGTGACCAAGCTGTTCCACTTCGCCCGCTTCGACGTGGCGGTGATGAAGGCCTATCTGGGCGTCGACTGCCGGCCGGTCTATTGCACCAAGGTGGCCTCCAAGCTGGTCCGCACCTTCACCGACCGCCATGGCCTGAAGGATCTGTGCAAGGACCTGCTGGGGGTGGAGATCTCCAAGCAGCAGCAGTCCTCCGACTGGGGCGCCGCCGAACTCACCACCGACCAGATGAAGTATGCGGCGTCGGACGTGCTGCACCTGCATGACCTGAAGGCGAAGCTGGACGTCATGCTGGCGCGCGAGGGGCGCACCCATCTGGCCCAGGCCTGCTTCGACTTCCTGCCGGCCCGCGGCGAGCTGGACCTCGGCGGCTGGGAAACCCCGGACATTTTGGCGCACTGAACGCGCGGTGACGCGAAAGTCCCCTCTCCCGGGGCGGGAGAGGGAGAGCGCCCCCTCCCCTGACCGGCCGTGGATTTGACCCGGGGTCCGCCGGTGGGCATACTGCATGACGCGCCTGCCGGGAGCCATCCGGGCGGGCGCGTGTTTGTGAACGGCCTGCCTATCGGGCCTTTGAATGGAAGGCATGACCGCCTTGACCAGCGTTATCACGTCCGGCCTGACCGCCGGCCTGTCCGGCGGCTCCGCCGCCTCGGCGGAGTCGAGCGCCGTGGAGAACCGCGACCTCGCCTGCGCCACCCGCGTCCTGCGGACGGAGGCCGATGCGCTGGTGGCGCTGGCGGACAGCCTCGACGGTGCGTTCCTGAAGGCGCTCGACCTGTTGCACGGCATCGAAGGGCGGGTGGTCGTCACCGGCATGGGCAAGTCGGGCCATGTCGCCCGCAAGATCGCCGCGACCATGGCCTCCACCGGCACGCCGGCCTTCTTCGTCCATCCGGGCGAGGCGAGCCACGGCGACCTCGGCATGATCGCGAAGAACGACGCGGTGGTGGCGCTGTCAAACTCGGGCGAGACGCACGAGCTGGCGGACATCATCGCCTTCACCCGCCGCTTCGGCATCCCGCTGATCGGCATGACCCGCCGGGCCGTCTCCTCGCTGGCCGAGCAGTCGGACGTGGCGCTGGTGGTTCCGCCGGAACCGGAGGCCTGCCCGCTGGGGCTGGCGCCGACCACCTCCACCACCATGATGCTGGCGCTGGGCGACGCGATCGCGGTGGCGCTGCTGGAGCGGCGCGGCTTCTCCGCCGCCGATTTCCGCGAGTTCCACCCCGGCGGCCAGCTGGGCCGCGCCCTGCTGAAGGTGACGGACATCATGCACAAGGGGGCTGATTTGCCCCTGTGCCGTCTTGACTCGCCGCTGTCCGACGTCATCTTCGAGATGACGGCCAAGCGGCTCGGCTGCGTCGGGGTGACCGACGAGGCGGGCGCGCTGGTCGGGATCATCACCGACGGCGACGTGCGCCGTCATCTGACGCCGGAGCTTCTGGCAGAGCGCGCCGACAGCATCATGTCGCCGCGGCCAAAGACCATCCGCCCGAAGGCGTTGATCGTCGAGGCGCTGCGAGAGATGAACGAGAAGAAGATCACCACCCTGTTCGTGATCGAGGACGACCGGCCGCTGGGCATCGTGCACATCCACGATTGCCTGCGCGCAGGTGCCGCCTGACCGCGTTCTTGTCCATTATGGAAGCCAAGCGCCGAGCCGGAGGGACAGAGAGTTGAGCCTGGACGACCTGCGCAGCCCCGAGCGCACCGGAACCGCCCCGCCTGCAGCATCGCCTGCGGGCGGGCAGGACCGCCGCGCGTCCGCTCCTGCCCATGGCCCGGCGGAGCCGCCGGCCGTGCTGCGCGCGCACCGGCGGCGCGACACGCGCCCGGTCAGCCGGTTCCACAGCCGTTTCGTCTCGGCCCTGAAGTTCGCGCTTCCGGCGGCGGCGCTGGCGATGATGGCGCTGCTGGCCGCCTGGCCGTCGCTGAACAGTCCGCCGACCCCGCGCATCTCCGCCGATGCCGGGCAGAGCGAGATGCTGAAGCCGCGCTACTTCAGCCTGGACGAACACAACCAGCCCTTCTCGCTGGTGGCGGCCAAGGCCGACAAGTCGACCGACCAGCCCGACATCGTCCTGCTGGACGACCCGCAGGCGGAGATGACCGAGAGCACCGGCACCTGGGTGACCATGCGGTCCGACAAGGGCTGGTACAATCAGGTCACCGGCATCCTGCTGATGCGCGGCAACGTCCATGTCCTGCGTGACGACGGCAACGAGTTCACCACCAGCGAGGCCGAGGCCGACATCCGCAAGGGCAACGCCTGGGGCGACCAGGCGGTGGCCGGCCAGGGTCCGCAGGGCGAGATCAACGCCAAGGGCTTCCGCATGACGGACCGCGGCAAGAATGTCGTCTTCCTCAACCAGTCGAAGGCCGAGGTCCAGGCCGCCGAACGCCCCGGGAGCAAGAAGCCGTGACGTCCAAACGGTCGCCATTCAGAACCGTTTTCTCCCTGTCGGCGGTCCCGGCCGCCGTGGCGCTGGCCGCCGGGCTGCTGCTCGCCGCTCCCGCCATGGCCCAGGGCCTGCCCGGCATGGGCGGCAAGCAGCCGGTCGAGATCAACGCCGACCAGGCGATCGAATGGCACCAGGACGTGCGCGCCTATGTGGCGCGCGGCAACGCCTCGGCCAAGCGCAACGACTCGACCGTCTTCGCCGATGTGCTGACCGCCTATTACCGCGAGGTGCCCGGCAAGGGGAACGAGGTGTTCCAGCTGGTGGCCGACGGCAATGTCCGCATCGTCAGTCCGACCCAGCAGGTGTTCGGCGACCATGGCGTCTATGACGTCGACAAGCAGGTCGCCGTCGTCACCGGCAAGGATCTGAAGCTGGTCACCACCAAGGACGTGATCACCGCCCGCGACAGCCTGGAATATTACGAGGCGCGCGAGCTGACGGTGGCGCGCGGCGACGCGGTGGCGGTGCGCGGCACCGACCGGCTGCGCGCCGACGTGCTGATCGGCCGGCTGAAGAAGCTGCCGGACGGCACCACCCAGATGGAGCGGATCGACGGGTCCGGGAGCGTCATCGTCACCACGCCCACCGATGTGGCGTTGTCCGACAAGCTGGTCTATTCGGTGGCCGACAATGTCGCGGTGCTGATCGGCAATGTCCGGATCACCCGCGGCGACAACCAGCTGAACGGCGAAGCCGCCGAGATGAACATGAACACCAAGATCAACCGCGTCATCGCCGGCCGCGATGCCGGCGGCCGGGTCAGCGGGCTGCTGATTCCCGCCGAGAAGGCTGGCGAGCAGCCCGGCGCCGCCGCAGGCAAGAAGCCGTGACCGTGTTGACCGCCAACGGGCCCGGCGCCGCACCCGCCGGAAGCATTTCCGCAGCCGCCGCCCCGACCGAGGGGTTGGTGGCCCAGCATCTCGGCAAATCCTTCAAGAAGCGGCCGGTGGTGCGCGACGTCTCGATCAGCGTCCAGCGTGGCGAGGCGGTGGGGCTGCTCGGCCCCAACGGCGCCGGCAAGACCACCTGCTTCTACATGATCACCGGCCTGATCGCCGCAGACTCCGGCACGATCACGTTGGACGGCCAGGACATCACCGCGCTGCCCATGTACCGCCGCGCCCGGCTCGGCATCGGCTATCTGCCGCAGGAAGCCTCGATCTTCCGCGGCATGACGGTGGAGAACAACATCCGCTCCGTGCTGGAGGTGGTGGAGAGCGACCGCGACGCGCGCGAGGCGATGCTGGACGAGCTGCTGGCCGAATTCTCGGTCACCCATCTGCGCCGCTCGCCTGCGCTGGCGCTGTCGGGCGGCGAGCGGCGGCGCGTGGAGATCGCCCGCGCGCTCGCCGGCCAGCCGCACTTCATCCTGCTGGACGAACCGCTGGCGGGCATCGACCCCATCGCGGTGAACGACATCCGCGAACTGGTCGGACATCTGCGCGACCGCGGCATCGGCGTGCTGATCACCGACCATAACGTGCGTGAAACGTTGGACCTCGTCGATCGGGCATACATTTTGCACGATGGTGTGGTACTAATGGAGGGACAACCGGACGAGATCGTGGCGCACGAGGGCGTGCGTCGGGTCTATCTCGGCGACCGGTTCAGTCTGTAGCCCTCCGTTTCCACTGGTCCCGGTTCCACAGCCATGGCGCTTGCTCAACGTCTCGACCTTCGACAAGCCCAGACACTGGTGATGACGCCGCAGCTGCAGCAGGCGATCAAGCTGCTGCAGCTGTCGAACATCGAACTGTCGGACTTTGTCGACCGCGAGATCGAGCAGAACCCGCTGCTGGAGCGCGACAGCGGCCCCGGCGACGGCGGCAGCGACCCTGTGGGCGACGGGGCCGGCGGCGACGCGCCGGGCGGGCTGGACGGTCCCGGCGGCATGGAGGCGAACGGCCTCAGCATCGACGGGCTGAACGGCCGCGACGACGGGCCGGGTCTGGCCCCGTCCGACGGGCGCACCCGCGACACGGTGGAGATGACGTCCTCCGACACGCTGGCCTCTTCATCCGAGGCGCCGCTCGACACCGATTTCGAGAATGTCTACGGCGACGACCGCTTTTCAGACGGGTCGGACGGCGGCAGCGAGGTCTACGGCTCCTACGGCGAGCGCGGAGGCCGCAGTGGCTTCGACGATGACGACAGCAACCTCGAAGCGACGCTGACCAGCGAAAAGAACCTGCGCGACCACCTGACCGAACAGCTGAAGATCGACCTGCCCGATCTGGGCGACCAGTTGATCGGGCTGGCCCTGATCGACATGCTGGACGAGTCCGGCTGGCTGGTCGGCTTCGACGCCCAGGCGCTGGCGGAGCAGCTGGGCTGCGGGGTGGACCGGGTGGAGCGGGTGCTGGCCGCCTGCCAGCGCTTCGACCCGCCCGGCATCTTCGCCCGCTCGCTGAAGGAATGCCTGGCGATCCAGCTGCGCGAGAAGAACCGGCTGGACCCGGCGATGGCGGCGCTGCTCGACAATCTGGAGCTTCTGGCCGCGCGCAACCTGCCGGCCATCATGAAGGTCTGCGGCGTCGATGCGGAGGATGTCGCCGACATGGTCGTCGACATCCGCAAGCTGAACCCGAAGCCGGCGCTGGCCTTCGACCATACCCCGGCCCAGCTGGTCACCCCCGACATCCTGATGCGCGCCAACCCCGGCGGCGGCTGGCTGATCGACCTGAACCCGGACACGCTGCCGCGGGTGCTGGTCAACCACCGCTATTTCGCCCGCATCTCCGACAGCGCCAAATCCAAGGCCGACAAGGAGTATCTCTCCGAGCGGTTCCAGTCGGCGAACTGGCTGGTCAAGTCGCTGCACCAGCGCGCCACCACCATCCTGAAGGTGGCGAGCGAGATCATCCGCCAGCAGGATGCCTTCTTCATCCATGGCGTCTCGCACCTGCGGCCGCTGATCCTGCGCGACATCGCCGAGGCGATCGGCATGCATGAGAGCACCGTCAGCCGCGTCACCACCAACAAGTTCATGGCGACCCCGCGTGGCGTCTTCGAGCTGAAATACTTCTTCACCTCCGCCATCCAGGGTGCGGATGGGCAAGCTTCCCATTCCGCGGAAGCGGTTCGGCACCGCATCAAGACGATGATCGATGCCGAGAAGCCGGACGACGTGCTGTCGGACGACAAACTGGTGGAGATTCTCCGTGCCGAAGGGATCGACATTGCGCGAAGGACGGTCGCGAAGTATCGTGAAGCGATGAAAATACCGTCATCGGTGCAGCGACGCCGTGCCAAGATGTCACGCATGTAGGCAGGTCGGGCGGGGGAGGGCTCGATTGACAGTCCGATAGCCCTTGCCTATCGTCCCGGCCCGCACGCGGTGGACCGCATCTCCACACGTCGTCTCTACACCGTCCCCAGCGGACCAATTTTTGGAAACGTTCCACCATGCAACTCACCGTCAAAGGCAAGCAGCTCGACGTGGGCGACGCTCTGCGCACCCATGTGGCCGATAGCCTGAGCGCCGTCGTCGGCAAGTACTTCGACAAGCCGATCGAAGCGACCGTGATCCTGACCAAGGACGCGCACCTCTACAAGGCCGACATCCAGGCCCATGTGGGTCGCGGCATCATGCTGCAGAGTGCCGGTGACGCCACCGAGCCGTATCCGGCCTTCGACATCGCCTGCGAGAAGCTGGCCAAGCGCCTGCGCCGCTACAAGCGCCGCCTGCGCGACCACCACGCGGCCGAGAACGGCGCCGCCCTGCCCGCGAACTACCGCGTGCTGGAGGCCGATGCCGACGAGCAGCATGACGAGGTCGAGACGGTTGCCGACGGCGCCCACCAGCCGATGGTCGTGGCGGAGATGGAGACGAGCATCGCCACCCTTTCGGTCAGCGAGGCGGTGATGCGCCTGGAGCTGGCGCAGGCCCCCGCCCTGATGTTCCACAACGGTGCGCATGGCCGCCTGAACATGGTCTATCGCCGCGCCGACGGGAACATCGGCTGGGTCGATCCGGCGGAGAAGGCCGGCGCCTGACGGCGCCGACCCGTCTCCCTGGTCTGGAAGCGTCATGCTCGACCTCATCTCTCCGCACGCCATCCTCCCGAACCTGAAGGCCAGCAACAAGAAGCAGGCCCTGCAGGAGATGGCGCGCAAAGCGTCCGAGCTGACCGGTCAGCACGAGCGGGCGATCTTCGACGTGCTTCTGGAGCGCGAAAGGCTGGGCACGACCGGCGTGGGCCATGGCATCGCCATCCCGCACGGCAAGCTGTCCAGCCTGGACCGCGTCCATGGCGTCTTCGCCCGCTTGGAGCGGCCCATCGATTTCGACGCGATCGATGAGCAGCCGGTCGATCTGATCTTCCTCCTCCTCGCCCCGGAACAGGCGGGAGCCGACCATCTGAAGGCCCTGGCCCGCGTCTCGCGCCTTCTGCGTGACCAGTCCATGTGCGAGAAGCTGCGCGGAGCCCAGTCCGGCGACGCGATGTACGCGCTTCTGACCCAGCACGAGCCGAGCCCGTCCAACTGACCGGCCGCCAGTGCGGGAACAGGATGCCGAAAGGGCCGCTGCACGGGCTGTGCGCGGCCCTTTTTCTTTTGGGGCGGATGCACCAAGTGGTGTGGGGCCGGACGGGCTGGTAGGATACCGGCAAGCCGACACGACCGACGGGGGCCAAGGCCATGGCGGGCATATCGCGCAAGCCGTGGATTACGCCGCAGGATTATCTCGCCGCCGAGCGGGTCGCAGAGGTCCGCCATGAGTATGTCGACGGTGAAATCTTCGCTATGGTCGGGGGCGAGCCGTCGGCATGCGACCATCGTCGGCAACCTGTTCGTCGCCCTGCGGCAGGCCGCCCGCGCCCGTGGATGTCAGGCCTACGCCAATGACGTGAAGGTTCGGGTCGAGGCGGCGAACGCCTTCTACTATCCCGACCTCGTCGCGACCTGCGCCGGTGACGACGATCCCTATGTGGTCACGGACCCGGTCCTTGTCGTGGAGGTTCTCTCCGACAGCACGGAAGCCATCGACCGCCGCGAGAAGCGGACCAACTACCAGAAGATCCCTTCGCTGCGCGAAATCGTCCTCGTCTCGCAGACCGAGCGTTTGGTCGAGGTGTACCGCCGCGACGGCAGCGGTTGGACCGTCGATGTGCTGCGCGACGGGCCGGTCATGCTCGCCTCGCTCGATCTGACCATTCCCCTGGAGGCGGTTTACGAAGATTGAAAGCTAGCCGCGTTTCATAAAGCCGCACTCTCCTCGGACGTCATCCCCGCGAAGGCGGGGATCCAGAGTTTCCAGTGCAAGGGCGGGCACAAGTCAGGATTCCCGCCTTCGCGGGAATGACGGTCGAAAGAGGTAATTTCGTTTCAATAACTTACCTCACCCCCGTTCCATCCAGCCCATGTAGTTCACGTCCAGGTCCCGCGGGTTCAGCCTGAACTCGTCGCTCAGCGGGTTGTACGTGATGCCGGTCAGGTCGCGTACGCTCAGCCCGTACGTGCGTACGGCGGCGTTCAGTTCGGAGGGGCGCAGGAACTGGCGCCAGTTGTGGGTGCCGCGCGGCAGCCAGCGCAGGATGTACTCCGCCCCGACGATGGCCAGCGCGAAGGATTTCGGCGTGCGGTTCAGCGTCGCCAGGAACAGGACGCCGCCCGGCGCCAGCAACTCGGACAGCGACTTCACGAACAGGTTCACGTCGGCGACATGCTCGATCACCTCCATCGCCAGCACCACGTCGAACTTTTCGCCGCTGGCGGCCAGGGCCTCGGCGGTGGTGGCGCGGTAGTCGACGGTCGTGCCGGTCTCGGCGGCATGGGTGGCGGCGGTCTTGATGTTGTTCTCCGACGCGTCGACCCCGACCACGGTGGCGCCCATCCGCGCGATCGGTTCGGCGAGAAGGCCGCCGCCGCAGCCGATGTCGACCACGCGCAGGCCTGCCAGCGGGTTGGGCACCAGCGGGTCGCGGCCCAAACGCTTGCAGACGCTGTCGCGGATGTAGGTCAGGCGCAGCGGGTTCAGACGGTGCAGCGGCTTGAACTTGCCGGTCGGGTCCCACCACTCGGCGGCGATGGCGGAGAAGCGGGCGACATCCTCCGGGTCCACGGTTCCACCGCCGATCCCACCGGCCGGGGCGGTTGCGGACGCATGCGGGAAGGCGGAGGAGGACGCGGTCATGGTGAAAATCCGTAAACAGGGTGGCGGGACGGGTGCGGGCAACTTGCCTCGCTTCCACTGACGGAGTATGGATACGCCGCCCCGCGCCGGCAACGGTGGAGCGGGGGTGCGCTCAGCCGACCCGCATGATCCAGATGTCATGATCGGGCGGCCAGACATGGTGTGAGGTATGGCGCGGATCGTCCTGAAGTTCGGAGGCACGTCGGTCGGCGACATCGACCGCATCAAGAACGTGGCCCGAAAGGTCGAGCAAGAGGTCAAGGCGGGGCATCAGGTCGCCGTCGTCGTGTCGGCGATGTCCGGCGTGACCAACCAGCTCGTCAAATACTGCAACGACATCGACAAGCTGCACGACGCGCGCGAATACGACGCGGTCGTCGCCAGCGGCGAACAGGTGACCTCCGGTCTCCTGGCCGTCGCCCTGCAGTCGCTCGGCATTCCCGCCCGCTCCTGGGCCGGCTGGCAGATTCCGATCCGCACCGACGACACGCACGGCAAGGCGCGCATCGTCTCCATCGACACCAGCGAGATGGAAAAGTCCCTGCAGACCGGCGAAGTCGCCGTGGTCGCGGGCTTCCAGGGCGTGTCGAACGAGGGCCGCATCACCACGCTGGGCCGCGGCGGCTCCGACACCTCGGCGGTGGCGCTGGCGGCGGCGGTGAAGGCTGACCGTTGCGACATCTACACCGACGTGGACGGTGTCTACACCACCGACCCGCGCATCGTCTCCAAGGCGCGCAAGCTCGACAAGATCACCTACGAGGAGATGCTCGAGCTGGCCTCGCAGGGGGCCAAGGTGCTTCAGACCCGCTCCGTCGAGATGGCGATGAACCACCGCGTGCGCGTGCAGGTGCTGTCCAGCTTCGAAGCGGCGGCGGGCAGCTCGCTTCCCGGAACCCTGGTTGTTGACGAGGACGAGATCGTGGAAAAGGAAGTTGTTAGCGGCATCGCCTACAGCCGCGACGAGGCGAAGATCACCCTGGTAGGCGTCGCCGACCAGCCGGGCGTCGCCGCCGCCATCTTCGGTCCGCTGACCGACAACGCCGTCAACGTCGACATGATCGTCCAGAACGTGTCGGAAGACGGCAAGTCCACCGACATGACCTTCACCGTCGGCAAGGCCGATCTGGCCCGCGGCGTGAAGGTGCTGGAGGACGCGCAGTCCACCCTGAACTACAAGCGCATCGTTTCCGATGCCAACGTGGTCAAGGTGTCGGTCATCGGCGTCGGCATGCGCAGCCATGCCGGCGTCGCCCAGCGCATGTTCAAGGCGCTGGCCGACAAGGGCATCAACATCCAGGTCATCTCGACCTCCGAGATCAAGATTTCGGTCCTGATCGCCGAGGAGTATGCGGAGCTGGCGCTGCGCGCCCTGCACACCGCCTACGGCCTGGACGCCGCCTGAGCAAAGGTGGCGACCCTGGTGACGGGGACCGCAACAGCAGGAGAGGGCCGGCCATGACCGACGCCACATCGCACGCGGCGGAAGCATCGGCCCAATCCCGCCTCTACCGGTCGCGTCTCGACCGGTTGTGGAAACGGGGCCGGGAGTTCCTCGGCACCCGCACCGCCGTGATGGGCGGTGCCATGAGTTGGGTGTCCGAACGGCACCTCGTCTCCGCCATCTCCAATGCCGGCGGCTTCGGCGTGCTGGCCTGCGGCTCCATGGCTCCCGACCAGCTGGCGGTGGAGATCGCCGGCACCCGGGCGCTGACCGACAAGCCGTTCGGCGTCAACGTCATCAACATGCACCCGGCGCTGGACCAGCTGATCGACGTCTGCCGCGAGCAGGGCGTCGGGCATGTGGTCATAGCCGGCGGGCTGCCGTCCGGTGCCACGTTGCGCCGGATCAAGGACGGCGGGGCCAAGGCGATGGCCTTCGCGCCCACGCTGACCGCCGGCCGGCGGCTGGTGAAGCATGGCGCCGACGCGCTGGTGATCGAGGGGACCGAGGCCGGCGGGCACATCGGCCCGGTTTCCACCACCGTGCTGGCCCAGGAAATCCTGCCCGACCTGCACGAGGTGCCGGTGTTCGTCGCCGGCGGCATCGGCCGGGGCGAGGCCATCCTCTCCTATCTGGAGTTGGGAGCGGCCGGCGTGCAGGTCGGCACCCGCTTCGTCTGCGCCACCGAATGCGTGGCCCATCCCAATTTCAAGCAGGCTTTCATCCGCGCATCCGCCCGCGACGCTCAGCCGTCGGTGCAGATCGACCCGCGCTTCCCCGTCATCCCGGTGCGTGCGCTGGCGAACGATGCCTCCAAGCGTTTCATGGAGTTCCAGCGCGACGTCATCGCCAGGGTCGATTCCGGCGTCATGAGCCGCGATGAAGGCATGCTGGAGATCGAGCATTTCTGGGCCGGTGCGCTGCGCCGCGCGGTCGTCGAGGGCGATGTCGAGAACGGCTCCCTGATGGCCGGGCAGAGCGTCGGTCTGGTCACCCGCGAACAACCGGTGGCCGACATCCTTGCCGAATTGATCGCCCAGGCCGAATCGGCGCTGGCACGGCGGGCGAGTGATGAGGCATCGTTGGGAGAAGTGGCGGGAGTGATGGCGGAGCCGCCCGTGGGAGCGCTGTAGCGACATGACGGACACCCTCGACACGGCAGCCGGCGATGGTGGTATGGGCGGCGGTATGGGAGGGGGCATGCATTCCCGCTTCGACGGCACCTCGTCGCGCCGGCTGCTCGCCCGGCTGCGCGACATCATGGCCGGGTCGGGGTCGGGTCAGGACCGGCTGGACAAGATCGTCACGCTGATCGCGGCCGAGATGAAGG
Source organism: Azospirillum sp. (assembly GCF_035628975.1). Classification (GTDB taxonomy): domain Bacteria; phylum Pseudomonadota; class Alphaproteobacteria; order Azospirillales; family Azospirillaceae; genus Azospirillum. The sequence continues at coordinate 25,490 of NZ_DASPIS010000123.1, forward strand.
CCGACGTCTGTTCCTGCTACATCATGCGGGCCGGCGAGGTGCTGGAGCTGTTCTCCACCGAGGGCCTGAACAAGACCGCCGTCCACAACACCCGCCTGCGGGTGGGCGAGGGCATCGTCGGCTACATCGCCGGCCATGCCCGCCCGGTGGCGCTGGACAACGCGCCCTCCCATCCCAGCTTCGCCTACCGCCCCGAGACGGGGGAGGATCCGTTCCAGTCGCTGGCCGGCGTGCCGATCCTGCGCGGCAGCAAGGTGCGCGGCGTGCTGGTGATCCAGCACAAGGACCGCCGCCGCTATGTCGAGGAGGAGGTGGAAACCCTCCAGACCATCGCCATGGTCGTCGCCGAACTGGTGGCCCAGAGCGAGCTGGTCAACCCGGTGGAGGTGACCACCACCGGCGATCCCGTGCTGCTGCCCGCCCGCCTGTCCGGCACGGCGATGAGCGCCGGGCTGGCCATGGGCCTCGCCGTCATCCACCGGCCGCAGCTGACCGTCCGCCAGATGGTGGCGGAAGACGCCGACGCCGAGCTGGAGCGCTTCAACACCGCGTTGCAGACCATGCACAGCGCCATCGACGACCTGCTGGAAGCGGCGTCGCTGGCGGGCTTGAGCGAACCGCGCGACATCCTGGAGACCTACCGGATGTTCGCCGAGGACCGCGGCTGGCTGTCGCGCATCCGCGAGGCGATCCGTGTCGGCCTGACCGCCGAGGCTGCGGTGCAGCAGGTGCAGAACGACACCCGCGCCCGCATGAGCCACCTGACCGATCCCTATATCCGGGAACGGTTGATGGATTTCGAGGATCTGACCAACAGGTTGCTGCAACATCTGGCCGGCAAGACCAGCGGCACCGACGGGGCCACCCTGCCCGACGACATGATTCTGGTCGCCCGCTCCATGGGGCCGGCGGAGCTGCTGGACTATGACCGCACCCGCCTGCGCGGCCTGCTGCTGGAGGAAGGGTCGCCCGCCAGCCATGTCTGCATCGTCGCCCGCGCTCTCAACATCCCCGTGGTGCAGGCGCCCGACGCGCTGAACCGGATCGAGCCGCTGGACCAGCTGATCGTCGACGGCGACCATGGGCAGGTCTTCATCCGCCCGGCCGAAGACATCCAGATGGCCTTCGCCGAGGCCGTGGCGTTGCAGCACCGCAAGGAGCAGATGTATGCGGAGATCCGCAACCTGCCCTCCGTCACGCGGGACGGCGTGCCGATCTCCATCCAGCTGAACTGCGGCCTGCTGATCGACCTGCCCCACCTGACCGCCAGCGGTGCCGAGGGGGTCGGGCTCTACCGCACCGAAATCCCCTTCATGGTCCGCGCCTCATATCCCGACGTGAAGGCGCAGACCGACCTCTATTCCCGCATCCTGGACGAGGTCGGCGACAAGCCGATCGTCTTCCGCACGCTGGACGTCGGCGGCGACAAGATGCTGCCCTACATGACCGGCGGCGAGGAGGAGAACCCGGCGCTGGGCTGGCGCGCGGTGCGCATCGGGCTGGACCACCCGTCGCTGCTGCGCCAGCAGTTGCGCGCGCTGCTGCTGGCTGCCGCCGGCCGGCCGCTGTCGGTGATGTTCCCGATGATCGCAGAGGTCGCGGAGTTCGACGGCGTCCGCCGCCTGCTGGATCTGGAGCTGAAGCGGCTGGCCGCCCAAGGCATCGACCCGCCGAGCGGTTTGCGCGTCGGCACGATGATCGAGGTTCCGTCGCTGTTGTGGCAACTTCCCGCGCTGTTGCCGCGGCTGGATTTCCTGTCGGTCGGCTCCAACGACTTGACCCAATATCTGTTCGCCGCCGACCGCGGCAACCCGCGCACCTCCACCCGCTACGACCCGCTGTCGCCGTCGATGCTGTGCGTGCTGCGGCGGCTGGTGGACGAATGCGCCAGGCACAAGGTGTCGCTGAGCATCTGCGGCGAGATGGCCGGCCGGCCTCTGGACGCCATGGCGCTGATCGGCGTCGGTTTCCGCACCCTGTCGATGTCGCCGCCGTCGGTGGGCCCGGTGAAGACCATGCTGCGCTCGATGGATGTCGGTGCGCTGCGGCAGTACATGAGCGGGCTCTACACCGGGGCCGACCACAGCCTGCGCGACAAGCTGAAGACCTTCGCCAAGGATCACGGGGTTCTGATCTGAGGGGGCAACTTCGGCCCCCGCCCACTTGTCACGACCCGCAGCCCCCGACCCGCGGTCATTGCGGTTGCGCCGCGGGGGCGGCATGTCGTACCCATTCCGCTTGTTGCATCCGCACGGATGCCCCGGTTGCGCATGACTTTCGGCGTGCGCGCTAGTTGCGAGCAGATGGCGAGCCCATGGCCAAGCGCAAGGTTTTCGACGATTTCGACCCGGCTCCGCCCGGCCCCTCCGTCTCCGAGACCCTGCGCTCCACGCGCATGGCGCACGGCTATGACCTGCGCGATGTCGCGGCGATGCTGCGCATCCGCTATCCGTACCTGCTGGCCATCGAGGAAGGGCGGTTCGACGAACTGCCGGGCAGCACCTACGCCATCGGCTTCCTGCGGTCCTACGCCGAGTGCCTGGGGCTGGACCCCGACACCGTCGTCACCCGCTACAAGGACGAGGCGGCCGGCACCGTCCGCCGGCAGGAACTGTACCTGCCGACCCCGGCGGCCGAAGGAGGGCGCGCCTCGGGCGGCACGCTGCTGCTGGGCACGCTGGTTCTGGCCGGCATCGTCTATGGCGGCTGGTATTATCTGTCGGCGACCGACCGGACGGTGACCGATCTGGTGCCGACCCTGCCGGACCGGCTGGTCTCTCTGCTGGACGGCGTGCCGTCCAAGCCCGCGACCCCGGCGCCCGAGCAGGCCGGCACCGCGGCGCAACCGGGAGCGGAGCCGTCGGTTCCCGCGCCGGTGATCGCCGCCGCCCCGCCGCCTGCCGCGGCTCCGGCTCCGGCGACTCCTGCCCCTGCTCCGGGTGCCGCCGCTCCGGGTGCAGCGGCGAAGCCGCCGCAGGGGACCGCCCCCGCCGCTCCGGCGCCGGCCGCCTCGACGGTTGCCGGCAAGCCGCCGACCGTCGCGGCCGTTCCGCCCGCGGTTCTGCCGCCGGCGCAGTCGCCGCTGCCGTCCGCAAACGCGCCGTCCACGAATCAGGCTGCCGGGCAGGGCGCCGGAGGACAAGCCCCGGGACAAGGGGTCGTCAACGTTCCGGCCCCGCCGCCGGAGGATGACGAAGAGGCATCGCCCCAGGACCCGACCCCGCTGAATGCCGCAGCCAATCCGCCCGCCGCGCCGGCCGCCCCGACGGCGACGGTGCCGGCCAACGGCAAGGTCTATGGCACGCTGAACACCAACGCCAAGCTGGTCCTGAAGGCCACCCAGGAAAGCTGGCTGCAGGTGCGCGACGGCAGCGAGATCGTCTTCACCCGCGTGCTGAAGCCGGGCGACACCTTCCGCGTTCCCGACAAGCCCAACGTGAAGATCCGCACCGGCAATGCCGGCGGTCTGGTGGTGATGGCCGATGGCGGCGAAAGCCCGCCGCTGGGCTCCGTCGGGCAGGTTCTGCGCGACGTCGCCATCGACAACCATGGGGTGGTGCGGCGTTGATCCGTCGCCATCCCGCATGGCCCACTTAATTGCATGGCTTGAATACCCGATCTTGAATCCGGGGCGCCGGACCGCACTTCTGGCCTGACGCCGGCTGCGCTAGGATGCGGCTCCCGGCCACCGCTTTCGCTGTCCAGAGGCTGACCTGAGATGACCGTGCGCGCCTACCGCCAGATCCTTCGCCGCAAATCGCGCCAGATTCGCGTCGGCAACGTGTTGGTCGGCGGCGACGCGCCGATCTCGGTCCAGACCATGACCAACACGCCGACCACCGACGTGAAGGCGACGGTGGAGCAGATACAGGCTGCCGAGCGGGTGGGGGCGGACATCGTCCGCGTCTCCTGCCCCGACCGCGACTCGGCGCTGGCGCTGAAGGACATCGTGCGCCAGGTGAAGGTGCCGATCGTCGCCGACATCCATTTCCACTACAAGCGCGCCATCGAGGCGGCGGAGAGCGGCGCGGCCTGCCTGCGCATCAACCCCGGCAACATCGGCTCGGCCGAGCGGGTGCGCGAGGTGGTGAAGGCGGCCAAGGATCATGGCTGTTCGATGCGCATCGGCGTCAATGCCGGCTCGCTGGAACAGGATTTGCTGGAAAAGTACGGCGAGCCCTGCCCCGAGGCGATGGTCGAAAGCGCGCTGAACCACGCCAAGATCCTGGAAGACAACGATTTCCGCGAGTTCAAGATCTCGGTGAAGGCGTCCGATGCCTTCCTGGCCGTCGCCGCCTATCAGGGGCTGGCGGAGGCCTGCGACTATCCGCTGCACATCGGCATCACCGAGGCGGGCGGCCTGCGCGCCGGCACGGTGAAGTCGTCGATCGGGCTCGGCATGCTGCTGTGGTCGGGCATCGGCGACACGCTGCGCGTCTCGCTCTCGGCCGACCCGGCGGAAGAAGTGCTGGTCGGTTACGACATCCTGAAGTCGCTGGGCCTGCGCCGCCGCGGCGTCACCGTGATCTCCTGCCCCAGCTGCGCGCGGCAGAACTTCAACGTCATCAAGACGGTGGAACTGCTGGAACAGAAGCTGGCCCACATCACCACGCCGCTGACCCTGTCGGTGATCGGCTGCGTCGTGAACGGACCGGGCGAGGCACGGGAGACCGACATCGGCCTGACCGGCGGCGGCAACAACACCCATCAGGTGTATCTGTCCGGCGTCACCGACCACCGGCTGAAGGACCAGGACATCGTCCAGCATCTGGTCGGTCTGGTCGAGAGGAAGGCGGCGGAGATCGAAGCGGCGAAGGCCGCATCGGAAGCAGCGGCGGAAGCCGCCGAAGCGGAAACCACCCGAGAAACCACCCGAGACGTGGCTCCCGCCGCGGAGTAAGCTGCCCCCGATTTAAGCAGGGACAGCGACCCGCGGCGTGACCACCACCTCCTACCTCGTCATCGGCGCCAGCCACCGGACCTGTTCCGGCGCGGTCCGCGACCGCCTGTCCACCGACGAAGCGGAAGTGGCGGGCATGCTGGACCGGCTGCGCGCCGCAGGCGTGGGGCAGGCGCTGTGGCTCAGCACCTGCGACCGGGTGGAGGTGCAGGCGGTCCACGAGCGCCCGAACGAGGCGGCGCTGGCGATCGCCGAGGCGATGGCCGACCGCGTCGGCCTACCCACCGCCGATCTTGCGCCGCAGCTCTACACACGCACCGGCATCGACGCGGTGCGCCACCTGTTCGCGGTGGCCTGCTCGCTCGACAGCCAGATCGTCGGCGAACCGCATATCCTGGGCCAGTTGAAGGCCGCCCACCGCAGCGCCGCGTCGGCCGGGATGACCGGGCCGGAGCTGGAGGCGGCGCTGCAGGCCGCCTATGCCGCCGCCAAGCGGGTGCGCAGCGAGACGCCGATCGCGGAGGGCGCCACCTCGCTGGCCGCCGCCGCCATCCAGGTGGCGCGCGACCTGCACGGCGACATCCGGCGCTGTGGCGCCCTGCTGCTGGGGCTGGGCGACATGGGCGCCCTGGTGCTGGAGGGGCTGCGCGAGGCCGGGCTGCCGCGGCTGACGGTCGCAGCGCCGGTGGACCGGCGGGCGGAAGCGGCGGCGCGGCGGCTGGACGGGCATTTCGCCCCCTGGGCCGATCTGGAGACGGCGATGACCGGCGCCGATATCCTGGTGGCCGCGGCCGGCCTGGGACGCTATATCCTCACCGCCCCGATGATGGAGGCGGTGCTGAAGCGCCGCCGCCGCCGTCCGGTCTTCGTGGTCGATGCCGCCATCCCGGCCGACGTCGATCCGGCGGTGGCGGGCATGGACGGCGCCTTCGTCTACGATCTGGCCGATCTGGAGCGGGTGGCGCTGCAGGGCCGCGTCGGGCGCGAGGCGGCGACCCAGGCGGCCTGGATGATCGTGGACGAGGCGGTGGCCGCCTTCGCCCGCGACCGTGCGGAACGCGCCGCGGTGCCTGCCGTGGCGGCGCTCCGCACCCATTTCGAGGCGGAGCGGCGGCGCCTGCTGGCCGGGCACGGCGATCTGGACGCGGCGTCGGCAACGCGGCTGCTGGTCAACCGGCTGCTGCACGCCCCGTCGGAAGCGCTGCGGGCACTGGCCGCCGACGGCAGCGGCGAGGGGCTGGCCGAACGGGCCACGGCCGAGCGGTTGATGTTCCGGCTGTTCGGACTGGACAGGTTCGGGCAGGACGGGATGGCCGGCGAAGTGACCGGTGACAGGGCTTCTGACGGGGCCGAAGAGACTGAACGGGATAAGGACGAGCGACGTGAGCCTGGACGAGAAGTTCGATAAGGTGATGGCCCGGTACGACGAGCTGCGCGACACGCTTGCGGCCGGCCTTGCCGAGTCCGGCGACTTCGCCCGGCTGTCCAAGGAATATGCCGACCTCACCCCGATCGCCGAGGCCATCGCGGAG
>NZ_DASPIS010000124.1:0-4872 GCF_035628975.1 Azospirillum sp.
GGTCAATGCCGGGCTGCTGAAGCGGCCGGACGACGGCCGGTCGCCCTACAGCTTCTTCCGCAACCGGGTGATGTTCCCGGTCACCGACCGGCGCGGGCAGGTGGTGGCCTTCGGCGGGCGCATCCTGGAGGGCGACGGGCCGAAATACGTCAACACCGCCGACACGCCGCTCTTCCACAAGGGCACGCTGCTCTACGGCCTGTCCCGGGCGCGGCAGGCGGCGGCGGACGGCAAGCCGGTGATCGTCGCCGAAGGCTATATGGACGTGATCGCCCTGGTCCGCGCCGGCTTCGAGGGGGCGGTGGCGCCGCTGGGCACCGCGCTGACCGAGACGCAGGTGCAGGAGCTGTGGAAGCTGATCCCGGCGGCGGAGAAGGTGCCATTCCTGTGCTTCGACGGCGACAATGCCGGCCGGCGTGCGGCGTGGCGGGCGGTGGAGCGCATCCTGCCGCACCTCGCCCCCGGCCAGTCGGCCCGCGTCGCCTTCCTGCCGGAGGGCGAGGATCCCGACAGCCTGATCCGCGCCCAGGGCCCCAAGGCGATGGGCGCGGTGCTGGAGGCTGCCATCCCGCTGTCCGATGCCCTGTGGCGGATGGAGAGCGAGGGCCGGCCGACCGACACGCCGGAGGCCAAGGCCGCGGTGAAGGCGGCGCTGGAGGCCCGCGTCGCCACCATCGCCGACCGAGACGTGCAGGGCTTCTACCGGACCGAGATGCGCCGCCGCGTCGACGAGGCCTTCGCCCCCGCGCGTCCGGCCTACAACCGCGGACCCTGGGTGCCGGGGCAGGGGCGGGGGCGTTTCGGCGAACCGCCGCGTCGCCATGTGCCGGGCGTGCCCGGTCGCCTGACCTCCAAGCCGGTGGGGGAGGGGCGCGGCCGCGCCTCCCGCCTCGCCTCGATGCGGGAGCGGATTCTGCTGGCGACGATCATCAACCATCCCGAGCTGTTCGGCGAATTGGCCGAGCCGTTGGGGCTGTTGCCGTTCGGTGACCCGGAGCTCGAAAAACTGCGCTGGGCGGTGATCGAATGTCTTTCGGACGATCGTAACCACGACTCGACACTTGACGCCGCTGCGCTTTGTCGCCACTTGTCATCCGCCGGCCATGAGACGATGGTCGGTGCTTTGCTAGGCGAGTCGACCTATGTCCATGCCGGCTTCGCCCGTCCGGATGCCTCCACGGAGGATGCCCGGAAGGGATGGTGGCCTGCGTGGCGGCATCTGCATCAAGAGCGGGTGCTCGACGATCTTAGGGAAGCGAAGGCGGCTTTGACCCGTGACAACAGCGAGGCGAACTTCGCGAGGGTCGTGGCTCTTCAGCAGGAGGTCATAAAGTCCGGTCTGGGTATGACGGATGATGGTGACTTTGACGATGTCTGACGGTTGATGGCTTGTGTCGTCGGCCGCAGGACGTCGGTTGATGGGGCACGGAATTGACAGGAAGCAGTCGACAGGACAGGGCCGCATGACAGTTTCTGTGATGGCGGGTTCTGGGTAGATACATGGTTGGGGGTGGGGCGGACGGGCCGGGCAACCGGGACCGGGCGCTCCTTTCGTCTTTTTCAATGGGGTAATGCGGGGGCACCGAACGCATGGCCACGAAAGCTGCGAACAGCGTGGAAGTTTCCGAAACGCGGGAGGAATCCGCAGACGGTCCTCTGATGGACGGCATGGGCTTGGCCGTCAAGAAGATGATCGCCCGTGGCAAGGAGCGCGGGTATGTCACCTATGACGAGCTGAACGCAGCGCTGCCGCAGGATTCGTCCTCGTCCGAGCAGATCGAAGACACGATGGCGATGCTGTCCGAAATGGGCATCAACATCGTCGAATCGGAAGAGCAGGATTCAGAGAACAGCGGCGAGGGGGCAGGCGAAGGCGAAGGCCGTTCGTCGGGCAATCTCGACGACGACGACATCGGTCGTACCGACGACCCCGTGCGCATGTACCTGCGCGAAATGGGGTCGGTGGAGCTGCTGTCGCGCGAAGGCGAAATCGCCATCGCCAAGCGGATCGAAGCCGGCCGCGAAATGATGATCGGCGCGATCTGCGAATCGCCCCTGACCATCCGCGCCATCCTGGAGTGGCATGATTCCCTGATGGAAGGGAAGATGCTGCTGCGCGACATCATCGACCTGGACGCCACCTATGGCGGCGGCCCGGACGGCGAGGAGATGCCGGAAGGCCTGGCCGAGGTGGTGGAAGCCGCCGGCACCGGGCCCGCGGCTGCGCCCGCCGCCGATGCGCCTGCCGGCGAGGACGGCGACGAGCCGCGTCCGCCGCGCGCCGAAGGCGAGGGCGAAGAGGGCGAGGAAGGCGACGAGGGCGACAACAGCCTGTCGCTGTCCGCGATGGAAGCCGCGCTGAAGCCGCAGGTCATCGAGACCTTCGAGAACATCAAGGCGACCTACGACAAGCTGCACAAGCTGCACGAGGCCCGCATGGCCGCGATGCAGCGCGGCGAGGACATGGGCAAGCAGACGGACAAGAAGTACGAAAAGCTCAAGACCGAGATGGTCGAGCTGATGAACACCGTCCGCCTGAACAACCAGCGCATCGAGCAGCTGGTCGAGCAGCTCTATGGCCTGAACCGCAAGCTGACCGGTTTCGAAGGTCGCCTGCTGCGCATGGCGACCGACTGCCGCGTGAAGCGCGAGGATTTCCTGAACCAGTATTTCGGCCACGAGTTGGACCCGAACTGGCAGGAGCGCATCCGCGGCCTGAACCCCAAGACCTGGGGCAAGTTCGCCGAGAAGTATGACGGCGACATCCGCAAGACGCGCGAGTCGATCGCCCAGGTGGCCGAAGAGGCCCGCCTGCCGATCAACGAGTTCCGCCGCATCGTCTCCACCGTCCAGAAGGGCGAGAAGGAAGCGAGCCGCGCCAAGAAGGAGATGGTCGAGGCGAACCTGCGTCTCGTGATCTCCATCGCCAAGAAGTACACGAACCGCGGCCTGCAGTTCCTGGACCTGATCCAGGAGGGCAACATCGGCCTGATGAAGGCGGTCGACAAGTTCGAGTACCGGCGCGGCTACAAGTTCTCGACCTACGCCACCTGGTGGATTCGCCAGGCCATCACCCGTTCCATCGCGGACCAGGCGCGGACCATCCGCATCCCGGTCCACATGATCGAGACGATCAACAAGCTGGTCCGCACCAGCCGCCAGATGCTGCACGAGATCGGCCGCGAGCCGACCCCGGAAGAGTTGGCCGAGCGTCTGATGATGCCGCTGGAGAAGGTGCGCAAGGTCTTGAAGATCGCCAAGGAGCCGATCTCCCTCGAAACGCCGATCGGCGACGAGGAGGATTCGCATCTCGGCGACTTCATCGAGGACAAGAACGCGGTCCTGCCGCTGGACGCCGCCATCCAGGCGAACCTGCGCGAGACGACGACCCGCGTGCTCGCCTCGCTGACCCCGCGGGAGGAGCGTGTGCTGCGCATGCGCTTCGGCATCGGCATGAACACCGACCACACGTTGGAAGAGGTGGGTCAGCAGTTCAATGTGACCCGCGAGCGTATCCGCCAGATCGAGGCGAAGGCGCTGCGCAAGCTGAAGCACCCGTCGCGGTCGCGCAAGCTGCGCAGCTTCCTCGATACCTGATTGGGACACCTGATCCGCGACCTTATCGTTCGAGACGAAGCGGGGGCCTTTCGGCCCCCGTTTTCGTTTTCGGACTTATGCGTCTGAGCGATGAACGAGGGGTTGCATTTCCCCGAAGCTTTGTCGCAAAGTGCGCCCCGCGGTAGGGCCTGTAGTTCAGCGGTTAGAACGCGCCGCTCATAACGGTGTTGTCGTCGGTTCGAATCCGGCCGGGCCCACCAATCCTTTCCTTCCAGCTGAATCCTCCGCCATCGTGGTGCACGCGCGCAGTCCCGGGGACTGATACCGCGAACGGTGTCGCATGGGATCATCGATCCGGCCTGCCTGAAGCCTTTTCGGCACAAGCTTGGCGGTTCGCCATAAATTTTGCTGCAAGCCTGAGAAAGTCTGGAATAAAGGATGCGCGGCGCGCGTTCGCACCCATATGCATCGGGTCTCCGCTTCGGTTGAAAGGCCGAACGGGCCGGCCCGGCCCTGGACATGCGACGCCGTGTCGTCCCGTCCGGCCTTGCGGCTGGAGGGTGAGGCCATGGCGTGAGCCGTGGCGTGATCGGTAAGGATCGGGTGCGCGGTTGAGCAAATTCGGGGTCGATCTGGAAGTCCACATCGCGTCCTTGCGGCGCTACGCGCGTGCGCTGATGCGCAACAGCGCCGATGCGGAGGATCTGGTGCAGGAAGCGCTGACGCGCGCGGTGGCGCGCGCCGACAGCTTCCAGGCGGGGACGAACCTGCGGGCATGGCTTTTCACCATCCTGCACAACGTCCACGTCAATCAGGTCCGTTCCAAGGCCGCCCGGCCGCAGGAGGTCGACGTCGCCGACGTCGAATCGAAGCTGGTCACCCCGGCCCGGCAGGAAGAGCGTGTCGAACTGCGCGAAATGATGCGCGCGGTCGACGAATTGCCGGAGGAACAGCGCAAGGTGCTGCTTCTGGTGGCGCTGGAGGGCCTGAAATACGACGAGGTCGCCGACATGCTCGGCGTGCCGATCGGGACCGTCATGTCGCGCCTGTCACGGGCACGCGAGGCGGTGCGGGCGAAACTGGCGAACGAGGGTGGCGTCACCCTCCGGCGGGTGAAGTGATGAACGCGCATCAGGGCATAGGGCGGGTCACCGAGGACGAACTCCACGCTTACGTGGACGGACAGCTGGACGGCAGCCGCCGTCTGGCGGTGGAACGATGGCTGGCCGAGGATCCCGACGCGGCGCGCCGGGCGGATGATTACCGCGCCCAGGCGATGCTTCTGCACGAGATGTTCGACACCGTCCTGCGCGA
>NZ_DASPIS010000125.1:0-4824 GCF_035628975.1 Azospirillum sp.
GGCTCGTCGCCCGGCATGGCCATCGCACCCCCGCTCAGGTGCGCGCCGAACAACTCCGCGTTGATCGGCCAACCGTCGCTGAGCTACCCTTGGCCGCCTGAACAAGCCCAGACGGGTGTCTCATTTCCGGGCCGCGGTACACCGATCCGGCGCTTTGATGGGCCACTGTCATTACGCGCGTCTCTGCGCCACCAGTGCCGAAAACGGTGGCAAAGCGGACACTCTGATCCAGGCGGATCAGAGTGTCGCGAAAAGGAGCGGCTGGAAGCTGTCGCGAAAAGGGCGGTTGGCCATATCGCCGACGCTGACGGTGCTGATCAGGCTACTGGTCACCGGCCCCACCGGTCGGCCGGGTTCCCGATGTCAGGCAGCACGCCGGCAGGCGCCGGCGACGCCGCAGCATCGGAGAATTCTCGCGCATCGTGGCGATGCACGGCGTAGACTCTCCGGGTCGAAGGATGACCCTCCACTCTTTTAAGGAAGTCGGTAGGCCCCATGCCACCCTCCAGGCCCCGCGTACCAGTGCCGCGACCGAGTTTCAGCAAGCCTCGCCCACATACTGCCGCTTCGACCGGAGTCCGACCATCACCCGCCCGTGTGAACGGATCAGCGCTTCAGAAACAGTCTCAGTGGCTCGCCCGCGCGGCCGATGCCGAACGCACCGGAGATGGCGTGGAGGCTGAACTGTGTCGGCAATATGCTGAGCATTGGTTCCGGGTATCGCGGGGAGAGGATTGAGGGAGGTGAGCTGATGAGCGACATCACCTTGACGCCGCGAGAGCGGGCTCTGATCCGCAACGAATTCATGGTGCGCTTTGGGCAGGCACCGCGGCTGGAGAGCGGCATCCTGGTGAAGCGGTGGGCCACCGGGCCGAACAAGGGGCAGCCGAAGCCAGGAACGGTCATTCAGGGGATGCTGGACCGTGGGCTGCTGGAGTTGCGGGACGACGGCAGCCATTGGCTGCGGGCTCGGTTTACCGAGGCCGGCCTCGCTGCCTTACGGCACATGGCCGAGGATGCTCGCGCCCTTCCACCGGGCGAATACCAGCACGTCCTGGACGAACTCGGAAGCGGGCAACGGGCAGATGACAACGACGCGTCGTCGGCTATCCCAGGTTCGCGATCTGTCGCGTAAAGGAGGTGGTGGAAGATATGGATACACCCACACTGATTCTGTAACATTATAGCGTTCAAATCAGTACAAGCTTTTGCAAATGCATAAGCCGTATAAGGTTTGTCAACAAATACCAGCTGCATTCGCGTGGTTGGCGCCGCTTTGCCATCTCTATATTTGATCAGTTTTGATTGGTCTTTACTACCCTTGTATCGCTCCATGTCAGAACCCGCCCGTCTCCTGCGTGCAGTTCCAGACGGGCAACTGGGAGGCCCGATTCAGCGGCGATCATTAAGGATCGCGGTTCATCAGGGCCATAGAGATGGTCTTCACCCCACTGGCGTAGCGCGACGATAACGAGGAAAAGGCCGCGCCCCTTTTCCGTCAGGACATATTCCTTGTAGGCGCTGCCGTCCGAAGCCGGCGCGGTCTCCAGAATGCCGCGTTCGGTCAGCTCGCGCAGCCGGGTTGCCAACATTCCCTTAGCAATGCCAAGGCCGCTCTGAAACTCGTTGAATCGTCGCACTCCGTCGAAGGCGTCGCGAATGATCAGCAGTGACCACCAATCTCCGATAACATCAAGCGCGCGCGCCACCGGGCAACCCGCATCCCACAGACTGACCCGCTTGACCATGTCACCGGTCTCCACCGTGAAAAACTGGTCCTAAAATAGAACTGGATTTCTTGATGCGCAAGTGGTCTCGATATGAAACCAGATTGGCTTCACGAACGGGATCACTATGCAGAGCGCAAGCGGACCAAGGGGACGGCTCCAGCCGGATAGTGGGCTATCAAGAATTAGGACGCTGATCTTTGCTGTTGCCGCCGGGCTCAGTGTAGCAAACATCTATTACGCTCAGCCATTGCTCGACGCGATCGCGAGGGATTTTGGAATTTTGCCCGCTGCGATCGGCCTTGTTGTAACACTGACCCAGGTTGGCTATGCGTTAGGGCTGATTTTCATTGTTCCGCTCGGTGATATACTTGACCGCCGTCGGCTTGTCATTGGCCAAGGCCTTCTGTCGATCGTCGCGTTGATCGCTGTAGCGACAGCGAACACCCAAGGGGTTCTATTCACCGGCCTGGCCGCGATGGGCCTACTCGCTGTCGTGGTGCAGGTTCTGGTCGCCTTCGCCGCGACGCTGGCAACGCCTGCTGAACGGGGCAGGGCGGTCGGCACGGTGACGAGCGGCGTCGTCATCGGCATCCTTGCCGCCCGCTTTGTCGCCGGGCTGCTCGCCGATCTCGGCGGCTGGCGGGTGGTCTATCTGACATCGGCCGTTCTGATGGCGGTCATGGTCGGGCTGTTGACGCGTGTTCTGCCGCGAAATGCGCTGCCGAGCAGCACCGACAGCTACGCCGAGACACTGCGTTCCATTCCCGCCCTGTTTCTGCGTGACCGGGCTTTGCTGGCTCGCGGTCTTCTCGCTCTGCTGATCTTCGCGACCTTCAGCACATTCTGGACAAGCCTGGTTCTGCCGCTCAGCACCACTCCTTTCCACTACTCGCACACGCAGATCGGGCTGTTCGGTCTGGTCGGTCTAGCAGGTGCGGCAGCCGCGATAGGTGCGGGACGCCTCGCGGACCATGGTCTCGGCCAATGGACGACGGCGCTGTCTCTCACGCTCCTGCTGCTGTCATGGGGGCTGATCGCGTTTCTACCGTCGTCGATTCCGCTTCTGCTGATCGGCGTTGTCCTGCTCGATCTTGCCGTGCAGGCGGTCCACGTCACCAACCAGAGCATCATCGTCGCTCGCCACCCGACGGCACGCAGCCGTCTCGTCGGCGGCTACATGGTTTTCTATTCGATTGGCAGTGCCATGGGAGCAAGTGCCGCGACATTGGTCTACGCCCATGCTGGCTGGCACGGCGTTTCCATGCTGGGAGCCGCATTCAGTGCAGTTGCAATGCTGACTTGGGTTTGCGCGCGCCGCTTGTTGGTCAGTAGCGAAGCGACGGAATGCGCCGACGGACTCTAAGCTTCTGGTTTGCCAGCGGCGTCCTGGTAGAGCGACCAGCCGGTCGGTCGCCAATATCGGCTCGTGCGTGGTCGAGACCTGCGCGCTCTCGGCACCAATCAGAGGCATGTTTTTCGCACGCGTAGAGCATGTGCGGCGTAGGCTCGGTTCCCAAGGCAGTGTCGCGATAAGGAGCGATCGGGATACCCGGCCATTGTCGCGAAAGGGGCGGCATCGCCACCTCGCCGGCATGCCGGCGGCGATCCGGATCAGGCTAGCCAGCACCAGCCCGGCCGGCTCCTCGATCTCCACCGCGGCCGCCAGCTCGTCGACGTCGAGGCTCCGCGCTTGGTGTGCGTCGTCCGGTGCCGACGGCGCGGAGCCGCCCTGGGCGATCACCTCGCCGGCACCGCTGGCGGCGATCCGGATCAAGCTGACCAGCACCGGCCCGGCCGGTCGGCCGCCGCATGTTCCATAACGCCCGAAGTCTTTTTTTCAGACGGTGCCGACGGGGTATCGGAAGCGCGAACGTCGGCAGCAGAGCCGACTTGCGACATAACGACCACCGCCCCAGACAACGCCTTGCCGACGATGACGACGCCCTCGATATGAACAGTCTGGGCTCTTTCTGCTGTGCAATGGTTGTTATCTGGATGGAGATGACGGTCATAAACTCTTTGATGCGGATGACAGATGTACGACTCCCCTCATGTTTTGCTGGCTGAGGACGAGGATCTGGTTGCCATGGTCGTGGCCGAAGTTCTGGAGTCCGAAGGGTTTCGGGTCACCGTCACGCACAATGGACTGGCAGCCGTCGAGGCTGACGCCACCGATCCAGCCGACCTCCTGCTCACCGACATGCGCATGCCGGTGATGGACGGCGAGGCCTTGATCCGGATCATCCGGCAGCGGCGCCCCGACCTGCCGGTCGTCGTTACCACCGGATACAGCGAGCATCTTCCGAACGAGGAGCCGGGACGGTTGGTGGTCCTGCGCAAGCCTTATTCCTTGTCCGCGCTGATCCCGGCGATCACCGCCCTGCTGTCCCGGCGAACGGAGCTGGCCTCCTGAGCGAGTGGGGAAATCGGCACCTGCGGCTGGCCGCCCCGCTTGGGGGTCGGCGGATCATGGAGTCCACAGTGCGGCGCGCAACGGGACATGGTCGAGCCTGCTACGGTGGAATAGGCGATCCTCCGACGACGAGCAGATCCGGGCGACGCGGGAGCGGGCGCGGCGCGCTGCCGAAGCGGCGGCGGCCGAGGTTGCGCTGTTGCGGTGTAAGCGGGCGGCGGCGACTGGGGAGCGGCGGTTCCAGGACATCCGAGCGTGGTGGAGGTTGAGGCGGCGGGTGGGCGGTGATCGGCCCTAAGCACGGCTGCAAATCCCTATGCTCTATAAACGCTATGCCGGTCACGGCTCTGCTCAAAGACTGGCCGGGGCCCCTCGCTTTCGGTTGTGTAGTCTGGCTTTCCCACTCAGCGCACCAGCAGGAAGCAGAGACAGAACTTGGTTCCTCGCTCCGTTGGTGCCTGCTCGACCTCGCCTCCGAGCTGTTGAGCAAGCCCCGCTACCAGCGTCAGCCCGGTACTGCCTGGCCGCGGCTCACCCATGCCGATCCCATTATCAGCGACGATCAGACAGCCCTGGCCGCGCCCCTCATCGGCGGTGAACTCCACGCGCACCGTGCCGGAGCCGTCCGGAAACGCGTACTTGACGGCATTGGTCACCAGTTCGTTGGTGATCAGCCCCAGT
>NZ_DASPIS010000126.1:0-56109 GCF_035628975.1 Azospirillum sp.
GACGCTAAACCGAAGCAAACACGCTGGCATCCTCACGAAATCCATCACCCCATACCGAGACATCCGCGGGGTGGAGCAGCCCGGTAGCTCGTCAGGCTCATAACCTGAAGGCCGCAGGTTCAAATCCTGCCCCCGCAACCACTATTACCGAACGCACCTGTTCACGAAGGCCGGCCGCTCCCGCAGCGCTGGCCTTTGGTGCGTTTGGGACCAGGCCGAGACTGAGCAGCGCCACCAGATCACCCTCCAGCGTGATCTCGACCCCTCGGGCATCGGCTATGCCGAAGCGCACCGCCACCCGTTCGATCAGCGGGCGCAGGCGGTCGCGCGCTTCGATCCGGTGCTCCGGGTCCTCCAGCGTCGCCGCCAAATCGGCGATCCGCTCCCGGTACAGGGCAGCCAAGTTGTTGGGCAGTTCCACAAGCGGTGGGGGAGGGGAGGCCAGCGCCGCTTCCAGCGATTCGGCCTTCGCCTCCAACTCGACCATCAACCGGTGCAGGCGCTCGGTCAGCCGACCCTGGCGGGCGGTGGCATCCAGCCCATCGAGGTCCTGGCGCACCTTCTTCAATTCGGCTTCCAGCCGCCGCTGTTCAGCGGTCTGTCCCTGCCCATCCGTCCGAACCGCCTCCCGGAAGGCGGCGATGAAGGCCGCAACCATGTCGTCCTGCATCAGCCGATCGCGCAGGGTGTTCAGCACTGTGTCCTCCAGCACACTCCGTCGGACGCTGCCCTGATTGGTGCAGGAGGTGGGCGAGAGCTTGGCGGTGGCGCAGGCGAGATAATCACGGCCGGCGTTGCTGAGCGACGTGCCGCAGCCGGCGCAGACCGCGAGGCCGGTGAGCAGATGCTGGCGGCGGTGCTCCCACGGACGCACGTCGCGAATGGCGCTGGATGCTGCGCCGTTCCGGATGTCCTGCAGCCGCTGCTGGACCCGGTCCCACAGAGCCTGCGGGAGGATGGCCAAGTCCGGCCAGGGCACCCGCACCCAATCGGACTCGTCGTTGAGGTTGGCGACGCGCTTGGCATCGTCGGCCGGGTTGCGGCTGAAGCTCTGGCGGTTGAACACCAGCACGCCGGCGTAGAGCGCGTTGCGCAGAATGCCGCTCGCCCGCTCATAATGGCCGCGGATGGTGGTGTCGCGCCAGATGCCGCCGCGCGGGCCGGGAACGTGACGCTCGTTCAGGGCGCGGGCGATCTGCTTGGGGCTGCGGCCGCCGGCGAAAACGGTGAAGATCTCGCGGAACACCGCCGCCTGCTCCTCGACGATCTCCCAGTGCCGGTCGACCAACGTTCCGTCGTCCGCATAAACCTTGACCACCCGGTAACCGTAGGCGAGGCCGGTGATGATCTCGCCTCTCCGGACCTTATCGAGGATTGAGCGCCGGGTTTTGAATGAAACGGCCTCAAGGTAGAGGGCGTTGGAGATGCCGCTGACCGCGACGTGGATGTTGCTGACCTCGCCCTCGGCCAGGGTGACGAGACGGACGCCCCGGTGCTTGAGCCGCTTGAACAGGGCGTGGCTCTTTTCCGGGTCGCGGGTCAGGCGGTCGAGCGGCTCGGCGAAGACGATATCCGCCCCGCCGGCGTCAGCGGCGCGCAGCATGGCCTGATAGCCATCCCGCGCCTTGGTGGCCCCGCTGATCATCGCGTCGGTGAATTCGCCGGCTACCTCCCATCCCTTGGAGGCAGCGAAGTCGCGGCAGAGCGCCAATTGGGCGTCGATGGAGGAGGGGTCCTGCTTTTGGTCCGAGTAGCGGGCGTAGATCACCACCCGGTCACCGATGGTGCCGTTGGACTGGCCGGAACTCGGCTTGCGTCTCATGAAGGCGTGTCCTTTCCGGGGCGAGGGAGGTCAGGAGGGTGTCGCGGCGATGATGCCGATCATGATGGTCAGGCTGATCAGGGCGATCAGCACCAACACGCGGAGGTCGGTGACGCCGCGGGAAGAGTGCAGGAAGCGGCGGGCTTCGGTTCGGGCGATAAGGCGCACCAGGTCCAGCAGGGTTTCCTCCACGCGCTGAAGGCGGTGGTCCGGTTCCGACGGCTCGGCGGAGGCGGGGGTGGCGGGGTCGGCCTCGCGGCGGGACACGGGCATGGAAGCGCTCCTGCGATGGCGGATCGGAAACCAATCCGATCCGGCTGCAGGACAGCGTGCCGCACCCGCCCTCCTCATGGTCTCCGCGTTCGCCTCGGAGGAACGTCCGAACGCAATAAAGATGTTGACGCCGCTGAAAAGGCCGGTCGTTGGCGTGTTCGTTCCCCCTCACCAGCCGGGATCGTGCGACAACAGCATCATGATGCCGGCCCAGCCGGACTGTCCGGTCCGGGACGCAGCCGTTCATGAGGTCCGGTCGAGCCAGTCCAACTGGCCGGCGACTGCTTCGTCGTTCAGTCCAGCGGCGGCAAGCAGGCCGGCCAATCGCATGCGTCCGTGAGCACTATGGGTCAGCTCAAGGATCCGCCTGGCCTGCCGCTCAGCGGCCAACTGCGACAGGCTGATGTCCACCTCCCCGAACCCGGCGGCCGCGAGTGCTGTGCGAATGTCCTGGAATACAGCAGCGACATGGGGCGGATAGGTCAGAGGATCGGGGGCGGTGGTGCTGTAAGTGACGACGACCTTACCGAAGCGGATGATCCTCCAGGGCAGAATGCAGGGAAAGGGCGCGTCATCGATCCGAACCCACAAGCGGCCATCTTCGACATGCGGGCTGATAGCGACGACGAAACTCTGCGGGACGATGGCCTGGACGACGCGGAAAGCCGCTTCGCGATCCGCGGCGGTGTAACAGCGGGCCATTCTGGCGCCTCCCTATTTGACGCCACGCTCCCGGCGCAGCCAGCGAGGTGGAAGCAGGATCAAATACGTGCCGGGGCGAGAAATTGTCGCCGCCGTCGCAGGAATGAGCTTGGGTCCTGGCAGCCCGCAGGATCGGGATGTGGCATGGTTGGATGGTCCATCGTTTGGCTACCCCCTGTTCTATTCGTGTAGGCTGAGCGTGGCGGTCGATACTGTGACGGCTAGGCCCTCCTCGTCACGGTGGATCGCCTGCTGGACGTCGACCTTCATCGTCAGGCTGACGCTGCGGGCCACGGTCATCGCCCACTCGAGGAACTCCGTGGCATCCGCCAAGTGGCGGCGCATTCGCGTACACCGGTCGCATTGGGTCAGCAGCGGGTGCCATGGCCGCGGCGCGTCTCGCCGGGCCGCGACGATCAGGAGGTGGGCGCTATCGAGCGCCTCGGCGATCACTCCGAGGGCGCAACGGGTATCGTCATCACCGACCTGATCACGCCAAACCGCCAGGTCGGCGGTCACGACGGGGACAAGGTCGCAAGTCTCAGTGACCAGTTTTGCCCGGCGTGTGGGGTTCGTTTTGAAGAGCTGCGCCTCCAATGCATCGATGGTGCCAGGGTGGGGATCGGCGATTACCGCGGTTTTGCTCGGCGGGGTCGTGAGATCGGTCGATGTCATGAGAAACCTCTGGAGCTGGAATGGAATGGTATGGGAGGGGATAATGGGCCGGTGTTGGATGCCGGTGCCGACCAGCCGCAAGGTTCCGCCGACTGTGCGTCATGGCGGAGCAACATCGCGGTCCCGCACTTAGCCGTTGCAAGAACTGCCGAACTGGTCGCGTCGCGTGCGACGACCACCACATGGTTGGCTTCTATTGAGGGGTGCAGCCGCCGGTAATGGGGTTCGATCGAGCCAGTCAAGTTGTGCGGAGATAGCCTCTTCGTCCAACCCGGCTGCGCCAAGCAGCTTGGCCAGCGCCATCCGTCCGTGGGCGCTCTGGCTCAAAGCAAGGATTTGGGCAGCCTGCCGTTCCGCAGCGGCCTGAGACAGGCTGATGTCCGCCTCCCCGATCCCGGCGGCGGTGAGTGTCACGCGGATGCTCTGGATCACCGCGGCGACACGGGGCGGGTAAGTCAGAGTGTCGGGTCCGACGCTGTAGCTGAGGAAGGTTCCCCAGCGGATTATCCGCCGAGGCAAGAAGGCGGGGAAGGGCGCGTCATCGATCCTCATCCACAATTTGTCGCCCTCGACATGAGGGCCAATGCCGACAGTAAAGCCTTTCGGCACCGTGGCCAGTACGATGCGGAGGGCCATCTCCCTGTCGGCGGCGGTGTGGCTGCTGGCCATGGACCGGGCGCTCCCTCTTCTGTTGGTTTTGCGTCGCCCCCGGTTCGGCCAGCGGGGAGGCAGCAGCGTCAGATACGTGTCCGGGTCGAGATAGTGTGGCCGTCGCCGCATAATTGTGATGTGGCAGCGGCGGCACAGTGTGTAGCTTTCGGGATCGCCGGGCGGCCCGACAAGGAGCCAGTTGTCCAGACCGCTACGGTCCTGGTCGTGCCAGATGCCGCACCGAGCGCATCGACAAGAATCGGCGATCGATGGCACATGTTTCATCACGGATGGCTTCGTCCGGCTCGTCCTCATGGGCATTTTCCCCGCTCTTCGACGGCACAATCCATGCAAGTCAAAGAACCGAACTCTGGAAGCAAACGTGCGACCGCCATCGCCCTGTTGCTGACGCCGAGAGTCCGATAGACTGCAGTAAGATGTATCTTGACGGTTCCTTCGCTCATCCCAAGGGTGGCGCCGATGATCTTGTTGCTGTGGCCGCGCGCAAGTTCTGCGGCAACCTCCCGCTGTCTTGCCGTCAGAGTGAGAGCAGGGGCCGGTATGCTGTGAAATACCTTGATTTCATCTGGATTGATTGCCGCTGCTGCTGGCCAACAGCAGCAGTCGGCAAGAGCCAGCTGGATCATGCTGGCGCACAGTTCCGTCGTTTCCGCCCCGGTCAGCAGCCCGTGGGCACCGGCGGCTCGCAACTCCGCCAGTCTGCTGGGTCCGCACACCCCGGCAGCAAGGAGAACTCTGGCCTGTCTTCGCTCGACCAGCGCCGCCACCGGCTCGATGGTCAAGCCAGGCGTGCCGGTATGCACCACAAGGAGATCCGTTCGCGGTCCGGACATCGCCGCGTCGATGCTGCCGTGAGCTTCGATGGAGCCAATGGAATGGACTCGGCCGAGAAGGCTGACCAGGCCCCGCAGGGCAAACCGGTCGCCAGCGACAATGACCGCAGTCGTTGGCGTCGGCGATGCGCAATCCTGGGGAGCAAGTGGCGTTGTGTTGGCTGGGGTGGGGGGACTGAGATCTGTGTCGGGCATCGCTACCTCATTTCGAACGGGAATTGATTCAATGGCAGGTGTGGGAAGAGTGGAGCAGGTCAGTCGGCGCCGTGCGGCGCGTCATCCGCACCGTCGATCCGGGCGATCAGGTCGTGGGCTTGGTGGATCAGCCAGACCGGCGCGTAGCCGGGGTCATCGTCGGCGCGGTCGACAAGGGCCGCCGCTTGTGCCCGCGCGATGTCGACGTCTCCGGCCGCATGGTGGTGGAGTGCCGCACGCAACAGCAGGTCGGGGCGGCCGGTCGCGGCGCAGTCGCGCTCAGCACGTTCGGCGATCCGACGCAGTCGGGCAATGCGGGCCGTGGCGGGTTCTGCGGGCGGTTGCATGAATTTCATGGAATTGGTCCGGTATGATCGACGGGATGGCGTCCGGATGGACCGCGGCGCCGCATAGGGCGGCCGCGGTCCGGCCGGATGCCATCCTCGCTCCTCGGTAGTGGTCATCATCTCCGGTTCAGGAGGTCGGATGGACATTGGCGCTGTTTCCCACCAGTCCGCCCGCGTACACGCGGGTGGGTGGTCGTGGGGGCCGGCTCCCGCCGGTCGTGCGGCGGTTCAGCCGCCGATGGCGGCGACCATTCCGCGCAGGCGCTTCACCGGTTTCAGCAAGCCGTCGGTTCACACCAGTGGATCGGTTGCCACACCTTACGATCAGCCGTCCTCATGGAACGAAGCATCGACGGCCAGAAACGGACTGTCATCGTTGTCCAGCAGCAGGATCGGACCAACCGTCGCCTCCTATCGATCTCGGTCGCGTCCGCGCGGGTGACTGGGGGAACGGGTCCGCTCTGGCGGGTCCGAGGATGACGGACGATTCTTTGCCGCCGCGATCTGGTGTTCCTGGTCCAACGCAAGCACCGCCGCATGGGCATCGAGCAGATCGGGATCGATCCTGGCAAGGATCTCGACCACGAAGGCATCCACCAGTTCCGGCCCATCGGTGGCCGCCAAGGCAAGCCCGCGATCTTCCACCGCTTTGCGCACCAACGGCAACGACTGGATCACCGCGGCTGCCGAAGCATGCCTCAGGTTGTGGTCACGCCACTGCTCCAGGTGCTTGACGTACTGGCTGAAAATCCATGGGGGCTGGAACTTCGGTCCTAGGGCGGGAAGCGGTCGCGCCCGGGGTACAGGCGCGACGGCTGCAGGTCCGGTCATTCCCGCGCCTGGAGATGCGACAGGATTACGGTCAGGCTGGCGTTCTGCCTCTCCACGCCCGCGGCGAGCAGCATCAGCACGTCGCCGATCTGGTCCAGCCGCTGCAGGATCGCGTCGGCGGCGCTCTCCGGCCCGGGCGGCGTCGTCAGATGCTTGGTCAGGGCGGCAATCTGCTGCTCGATCCGCTCGCCGACGGTCGCCGGCTCCTGTCCAAGTTTCAGGTTCTGGTCCGACAGCGTGCTCATGATTGGTCTCCGTCTTTGGTATCGCCTGCGTCTGCTTGGCTTGCGCAAGCCAAGCCTCCACTTTCATCTGGGTGCGCGACGCCGGAGGCGCCGGCCTCTGAGGCTGGGCGTCCAGTGCTGCGTCCGCAGCCCGCATCGGCGGGCGTTTCGCACTCAGAAGGACATCACGCAGCCTCTCGATCGGATCGTGTTTCTGGACATCGGCCGGGTCGGCGGTGGAAGTCGGCAGCCCCCGACTGGAAACGGGGGGCAGAGGGGAGGTTGTATTGCCGACTTGCGGCGGATCCGATTCGAGTTCCTCATCGCCCAACCACGACGGAGTTTCCCACGCTGCGGCGCTCGGAATCGCTGTTGTCTCCGCGATCACCGGCGCCGGCTCGGTCGGCTCTGGCATGTCTATCGGCGGCGAGAGGAGGGGATTGTGGGGGCTTGGCTCATCGGGCCGGGCCGCGGCCGGTTCGAGTTCCGGCCGGCAGCCTTCGGGCCAGTTCGGGATGCCGGCGGCATTCAGCGCCTCGGTGGCGGCGGCAATCCAGTCGTCGCTGCCGAACAGTTCAACCGCCGGCCATTCGGCGGCTCGAACCATCGCAACGAAAGCGGCGACGGCGTGGCCGGTGACGGCGCCCGGCGAGTCGACAGTGATCAGGTCGCCGCTGTCCGTCAGGACTTCGTCCGAGGTGAGCGTCACCCGCAGCGGCTCTTCCGGCGATCGCGGCGTCCGGACATAATGAATCAGCTCGCCGATGGTGCGGTCGATCGGTTGGCCGTAATGCTCGTCGAGCATCGCGCATTTGTACCGGGCCTTGCGGCTCAGCGAAGGAGCAGACAGCGGAAGCGTTTCGAGCGGAGGCTGGGGGACCGCTTCGACGAAGCGCGCGCCGTTTCGCACGAGTACCGGTTCACGACGGGGCGGCTTGTCGCGGATGGGCTCATGCGGCGGAGTGGGGTCGGTCTGCGCCGGCTGTGGGGAAGGATCGGGAGTCGTGGTCACCGCCGGGTCCGCGTGGCGGTTTCGATACCGGATGCCGCGCAACGCCGCCTGCGCCGCCCGGTCCCCGGCCAACGCCCGTTCCTGCAGGAAATCGGTCCATCCGGTGCGCCGAAGGACGCCGAACCGGTTCCGCAGCGCTTGGCGTTCGCGCTGGAAGGTCGCGGTTAGGCCGGCGCGGTCCTCCGCGGCGACCGTCGCCAGCATCGCGGTCCAGGCCCGCCGCTTCACCAGCGACAGGTGGACGCCTTTGAGCGCGAGGCGGCGCTCGTTCTGGTCCGCCCGCAGGGCGGCTCGGCGGTCGCGTTCCGAAGCCCGCTGCGCCTCCCAGGACGCCCGGCGATCGCGCCGGAGCCGCTCCTCGCGGTCGGCCACGCTGGTCCGGTAGAGATCATACAGCGCCAAGCGCTCGTCCTTCCGCTCCTCGCGGCGTTGCTCACGCTGGGTGGCATCCCGCGTTCTGCGCTTCACGGGTGGAAGCGGCTGGTCCTGCTCAGGGGTGACATCGACAACCGATCGCGGTTCGTCGGGCGGGCGGTGAGCCGGTGTTGGATCCGGCGGTGCGTATGTCTCCCCCAGCCGCGCCTCGATCTTCGCCAGACCGCCAAGACCCATGTGGGAGAGCTTCGCGGCAGCGGTGGAATCGGCGAGGTCGACGATGACGTGGCCGCTGCCCTTGGGCCGGATGGCAATCCCTAGTTCCTGGAAGGCAGCATGCACCTCCGCCCAGTCCGCCGCGTCGCGCACGATGTCCGCCGGCTGCGTCGCTACCCAACTCTGGAAGCTCATCCTGCCGGTGGCGCGCTCGTACCGCAGCGCCCGATCGGACAGACGCGGCGGCGTGTCGGCGGCGCGGCGCCGGTCTTCGATGACCAGATGATCGCCGGTTATCACCACCACATACCGGCCCCGGTCGTGACTCCACTCCTGCACCAGCTCGACCTCACGGCAGGCATGGTCCAGCGTGCCCCAATCGCGGTGTGGATAATGAGCTCGTCCCGTTTCCGGATGGACCCGGCACATCAGGATGTGCGCGTGAACGGTCAGGGTGTTGCGGTGGACAGCCAACACCCACTGATGGTCATCAAAGCCGATGCGGCGCAGCAGATGCCGGGCCGCGTCTTCCACCTCGTCGTTGGTCGGGCTCTCGCCTTCCGGCCAGCTGATGACAAGATGATAGAGAGGATCGCGGCACCGCGGACAGGCGTCCGAGGTGAAGCGCATCTGCGCCGCAGCGATGTTCAAGCTCAGCACCTCGTGCAGAGCCAGGTGGGCGGCTTTTCCCGGTGCCGCGATGTAGGCGATGGCGGCGGCGAAGCTGGACAGCCCGTCGCGCCGCCGGTCGCAGACCTTAGCGATCATCCTCGCCCCCGACGTCGTCAACCTCGGCGTCATCAAAGCGGTCATCGTCCATGCTGTCGTTGCCGGTGGTGATCACCCGCAGGATGGTGCGCTCGATGTCGCGGAGGAGATCGGTGATCCTCGGCACGTGCATCGGCGGTGCCTTGCCGCGGATGTGGCGTTCACCGTACTTGCCCTTGCCGTCGGTCAGCCACCACTTGAGCAGGCCGCCCAGCCGGTTCAGGTCCGCCATCGCCTTACGGTCTGCGACGGACCGGACCTCCCGGCCCAGCGCAGCCTGCCGGATGAACTCCGACATCGTTACGTTCGCCTGCCGCGCCTTCCGCTCGATGAGGTCTCGTTCCTGCGGGGCCACACGCACTTTGACGTTGTTGCCCTTCAGGCACTTTTTGGATCCTGACCGTCCTGCCATGCCACCCTCCATCCTCGAGCCGGGGCTTGGCGCACGTTGCGCCTCCGGCGGTGCCGATGGGGTGTCGGGGGCGGAGCCCCTGACCAGGCTGCGGAAGGCTGGATCGCCAAGAAGCCGCCATGCGGCGCCGAGGCGATCCAGCCGGTGTCCCATCGCGCCTCCGGGCGCTGTGGGACATTCGCCTACCCTGTCCCCTCCGGCGGACCTCCAGGCCGCCCCACCGGGGACCTGGGAGAATCGAACGGAGCGCGCAACACGCCGCACGACCGCTGGAAGACATTTTTGCGTGCCGGTTCCGACGCGGTATCATGGTGGTGGGCATCCTCCGAGCAACGAGGATGCATGGACGAGGAGGGCACGCCATGCCCAAGACGCGCACCTACACCCCGGATTTCCTCAACGATCTGCGTCAGAAGCTGGAAACCGCCCCGGTTCCGGTCAAGGATCTGTCCACTCGGCAGTCCATCGATCTCTTGAAGGACGACCTGCTGGCAAAACGGAAGGCAGGCTGGACCTGGAAGGCGATGGCCGGTTGGCTGACGGAGCAGGGCCTGGTCATCGATGCCTCGGGTCTGAGCACCTACGTGCAGGATGGCCGCGGAACGAAGACCTGCAAAAGGGAGAAGACAAAGAGCACCAGGGCCGCCACGATGGCAATGCCCATCAAGAAGGTGCCGGGTACCAAGAGCGCGTCGCCCGCCGGAACGGCGGCGGAGAAGACCAGCACCGCTACCAGGCGCACGCGGAAGCCGACGGACAACAAGGAGCAGAAGCAGTTTGGCTTCGTGAATGCGGACAAGAGTCTGCAGGGCTGAGCGGGCGCGCCACGAAGCCACGGCTCCGGTCAGCAAAAAGAACGGGGTGGGCACCGTGACCGGTGCCCACCCCGTTCCATTATCTCCGACAAAGCCGGGCCTTCTGCGTTTGAACCGCTCCGGATTTTTTGGAGCGGTTCACCGTCCACCACTTCACCCCACTTTAAAATGCCAAACGTGTATCCAGCATCAAGATATGTGCCCTGTCAGTCAGATCGGCTCCACCAGACGCCCCGCCGGACAGGGTCGAACGCACGTAATCATACTCCAGCCCGGTGGTCAGGCCGGGCGCAACGGTCCAGGTGACGCCACCTTGCCAGATGTCGGCCTTGGCCGGTGTCGTCATGGTCGCTGCGTCATTGCCGAGTGCCCGCATGTAGTTGGCGGCGAACAGCAGTGATCCGCTGACATACTGGGCGCCGACGATCAGGTTCTGCTGGTCGCGTGACCGGGCGATGCCCTTGGCATAGCCGCTGTCGCCGCTGAAGGCATAGCTGACGCCGACCTTCGCCGGCCCATAGCCGATATTGGCGCCGACATGGACGGAACTCAGATCCTCGAAGGACTGGTCGAGGACGCCGTCGCTCTGCCGCACCGCCTTGCCGGTCTGGTAGAAGGCGCTGGCCTCCACCGTGACGTCTCCGAAAGCGCTCTGGAATGCGGCGCCGGCTTCGACGATGTCGCGGAACGACAGGGCATCGCCCAGGGTATCGACCTTGCGGCGGTCGACCGAGCTGTTGGAATCGCCGAGGCGCGGCGTGTAGGACACCGCCACCTGCAGCCCGCCGAAGCTCGGGCTAATGTAGATGAGCTTGCTTCCAGTGTCGTAGGACACCAGCGTCCGCAGGCTGGTCGCCGCCAGCGGCAGGGCCGCGAAGGTGGAGGAGCCATAGAGGAACAGCACGCCGTTGCTGTCCGGGCTGCCGGCGATGCCCTCGGTGTTGGGGCCGATGATGCCGTATTCGTCCGACAGCCCGTTGATGACGCCCGCCTGCAGCGTGCCGAAGGAACCGTTCGCGTAGATGAAGGCGCGGTCATTCTCGACCGTCCGGCTCGATACCGACGGATCCCCGTTTCCGGCGACCAGACGCAGCCGGGCGCCGTAGGTCAGGCCGTTGTCGGCGGTCGCGGACGGGGTGACGGTCAGGCGCAGGCGGTTGGCGAACTCGGTGGAGCGCAGTCCGCTGTCCTGCTTCTGGCTGACATAGGCGCCCTGGAAATAGGCGTCACCGCCGATGGTCAGGTCGAATCCCTGCTCGGCAAGGGCCGGCGCTGTGTGAAGCGCGACGAAGGCGGTGCCGGTCAGGGCTGCGGTGCGAAGCACGCAAAGCGAGGGTGTCAGGCGCATGGGGATGGTCATTCCGGGATTGGACGGCGGGGGAGCGGTATGCGGGGAGGCGCGGGAGACGTCGGGCAGCGAGGTCAGGCGGCTTGCGCGGCCGGGAACCAGCGCCGGCCGAAGGCGGTGAGGTTGTCGTCGGTCAGGCGGGCGAGGCAGAGGATCTCCACGCTGTCGGCCCAGCGTGGATTCAGGCGCTGGAACTGGGCCACGGCGGGGCTGTCGAGCTTGGCCTCGCTGATGGCGCGGGCCTCCTCCGTCAGGCCGTAGCCCTGCCATTTCCAGTCCACGGTGCCCGTCGAGGCGTCGTAATACTGGGCGAAGCATTCACGCCCGATATGGTCGCGCAACGCCCGGTCCAATTCGTCGAGCGTTTGGTCCGCATGGGGCGTGTGGCGGATGAACAGCATCGGCATATAGCGGTAGGACCGGTATCCGACCGCGCTGTAGCTCCAGCACCAGAGCCGCCCCGACCGGTCGGAGCGGGCGCGGGCGACCATTTCGGTGAGCATCGCGCGCACCAGCCCGTTGGACCCCCAGAAGCGGCGTTCCAGGATGCAATGGGCGGTGTGGAAGGCCCCGACCGGCGTGCCGCCGATTTCCGTCTCCTGGCGGTAGACGGTGGCGAAGCCGACCAGTTCGCCGGTGTCGGGATCCTCCTGCAGGACGCAATGGTCGAGGCCGCCCAGTTCCTCGTTGAAGTACTCCTCGCCATAGCCCTCGAACCAGACGCTGAGCAGGGCGAACATCGCCGACCGCCGTTCGGGCGTCAGGGCGGCGGGTTCGACGATGCTGGTCCGCAAGGGATGATGGGACGCGCGCGGCGTCATGCCGTTCCTCCGGACAGGTAGAGTGCCGCGCCCGCATCGCGGACATCGGCGCAGATGTCCTCGTAGTTGCAGGTGATCTCCTCGCCGGCGGCGATGGCGCGGCGGGTGACGAACATCCGCCAGTCGCCGGCGTCGGCCCGGCCGATCGATGCGTCGTCGGCATGGTTGAGGAAGCGGGCATCGTCCCCCGGCAGAAGGACGCCGACCCGGTCGATCACGCAGCCATGGAAATCCACCAGCCGGGAAAGCTGGGGGAATTCGTCCAGCAGGGCATCGTCGGGCGCGAAGAGGCGGTCGACGCGGGCGTCGAACCGCCACACCGGCGTGCCGGCCGCGACCGGCTCCTCGGCGAAGAGACCCAGCCCGTGGATCGGGCTGGATGCGAGGCGGGTGGGGATGAGGAGCGGCATGGCGTTTCTTGATCCGGGTGACCCGTTGCTGCGTCAGGCGGCGGCGGTTGCGGGAGCCAGCGACTCGTCGAACTCGAAGCTGGCGGCGTCGTCGACGAACTGCTCCTCGATGGTCGTGCGCGGCTGTTGCAGGCAGACCCCGATGTAGTCGGCGAAGCGCGGCGGCGGAGCGAAGCCTTCCGACAGCAGGCGGCTGTTGTCGAAGGCGATGTCCTGGGCGGTGAAGCGGTGGTACTTGCGCCCGCCAGCGGCCATCGTCCGGTGCAGGATGTCGCGCTGCGGGAAGGCGAGGCGATAGGCGCGGTCGAACGGCTTCCACCCCTCCGGACCCTTCGGATCGAAGAAGCTGTAGGGGCGGGTGCCCTCATGGCCATGGCTGGCGAACGCCTCCTGGAAATCGACCCAGGTGGTGCGGCTGCCGAGACCGGCGGAGATGTGGTAGAGGCTGTGCTTCAGGTCCGGCTTGCGCAGCAGGTCGTGGAGACGGGCAGACGCCCAGTCCACCGGCACGATGTCGATGAAGCCGTCCGGCGAGCAGGGCAGGATGCCGGTGCGGTCGACCAGACGGAAGAACCAGAAGATGCTGGCGCTGGGGCGGACGCCCAACTGGGTGTGGCCGACCACGATCGACGGACGGCAGACGACGATCGGCAGGTCGGGGAAGCCGGCGGCGAGAGCGCGCTCGGCCGCCGCCTTGCTGCGGGTGTACTCGACGATGTGCGGCGTCTCGTGGCCGGGGGCCGGGGCCTCGCTCACCATTTCCAGCCACGGCGTCTCGCCGCAGCAGAAGGCGGTGCCGATGTGCAGGAAGCGCTGGAGATGCTTCATCCGGCGGGCGCGGGCGGCCAGCGCCAGCGTGCCATCGACGTTGATCTGCCAGACCGAATGGCGGCTGTCGAAGGAGGTGTCGGCGGCGACATGGACGATGTGGGTCACCGCGTCCAGCCGCGGGTCGGCGCTGGTCGCCAGCGACTGCAGGTCGCCCGGCAGGATCTGGCACAGGCCGGCATAGGCCTCGGCGGTGGCGCGGTCGACGCACCGGGCGAGGTTGGCGGAGAGGCGGGCGCGGCAGGCGGCCTCGTCGGCGCCGCGGATCAGCAGCAGGCAGTCGGCCGCGGTCCCGTTCCGCACGGCGTCGAGGTAGAAGGAGCCGCCGAGGAAGCCTGTGCCGCCGGTGAGAAGGATCATGGTGTGCCTCTGTCTCGCGTCTGGATGATGGGGGGCAGGGGAGGAAGGAAGAAAGTGGACCGGCCTCAGGGAGAGGCGGGGAGCAGGTCGGGGGCAGGAATGCCGCCCGGGGGAACGGTGGTGACCAGCCGGCGGATGCCGCCGCGGTCGACCTGGAGCTGCACGTCGGCCGCGTCGAAATAGGCGTCGTCATGGGTCACCGCGATCACGGTGATGCCGCGCGCCTTCAGCCACGGGATGATCTCGCGGTAGAACTTGCGCCGGAAATAGGGGGACTGGTCGGCCGCCCATTCGTCCAGCACCAGCACTGGCTTGCGTTCCAGCAGGGCGGCGATCAGGGCGAGCCGCTTCTTCTGGCCCTGCGACAGATCGACGGTGGTGAAGGCGCGGCTGTCGACCGCGACCTTGTCCGACATCTCCAGCAGGTCGAGAAGCTCTTCGGCATAGCCGTCGTCGAGAGCCGTCGCACCATAAAGTTGGCGGGTCACATGATTGTCCGAGAAGACCACGGCGAAGCGGTCGCGGTGGGCGGCGAGGCTGTCCGGTCCGACGGTCACGCCGTCGACCGACAGGCTGCCGCGCTGGACCGGATAGAGGCCCAGCAACATGTGGATCAGCGTGCTCTTGCCGGCGCCGTTGTGACCGGTGATGAAGACGACGCTGCCGCGTTCGATCGTCATGTCCACCGGGCCGACGGTGAAGGACCCCGAACCGTCGCGGCCGGCATGGCGGAAGGTGGCGCCTTCCAGCGCGATGGTGGCGAAGGCGTCGTCCTTTCCGCTGCTGCGGCCTGGAGCCACCGCCTGCGGTGCCGCCTTCAGCTCCGCCTCAACCGCGAGGTAGGAGCGGGCTGCCGTCTCCGCGGCGATATAGGACGGGTAGGAGGCGACGATGGTGATGACCGGATAGGCGATGAAGGCGGCGGCATGGCCGGAGAGGATGACGGTGGCGATGTCGGTGTCGGTCACCGCCGGCAGCAGGAAGATGATCCCGGCCAGCGCCGCGTAGTAGGTCAGCTCGCTGATGGTGAAGTAGTGGCTGTACTCCGCCCCGAAGCGGTGGCGTTCCTTGCGCAGGGCCTCAGCGCAGGCGGTCGCGTCAGCCAGCGCGTTGGCGGCGCGGCGGCGGTTCAGCTTGCATTCGCGCAAGGTCTGCAGGATGTGGTCCGACCGCTCCGACAGGGCGCCTTCGGCCTCGTGGATCGTCTCCGACATCAGCTCCAGCCGGATGACGGAGCGTCCGATCAGAATGCCGCCGACGACCAGGAAGCCAAGCACGATCAGGACCGCCGCACCAGACAGTGTGGCGAGGTACAGCAGGCACAGCAGGATGGCGGCGACCGACTGGAAGCTGATGACCAGCGTCGGCACCGCCTGGGCCAGCAGTTGCAGCTCCGGCCCCGCCACCTGGGCGAGCCTGGAGGAACCGATGGCCATCGCGTCCGGCAGGTCGGCGGCCACCGCCCGGCGCAGCAGGTCGACGCGCAGGACGGCAAGGGCCGCCTGCATGCGCTTGGATGCCGCGTTCATCATCCAACCCTGGGCGATCCGCCACAGGAAGGCGGACAGCAGGAAGACGATCAGCAGACGCTGCAGCCCCTCCGGATCGTCCAGCGCCAGAAGCGCGTCGTTCAGAGAGGTCAGCAGGGCGAGGTTGAGTGCTGCGGCCAGCACCGCCAGCAGCATCAGCGGCTGGATGTTGCGCAGGGCGTCGCGTCTCAGGATACGCCAGAGATCCATCGCCGCCTCACTTCGACTGGATCATGTCGAGGAGCTTGGACGGCGACACCTTCGACAGGATCGGTGCCGATGCCGCGGTCTTGGAGCCCTCCTTCGCCGGCTCCGGCTTGGTGCCGGGCGCGGGCGACGTCGGGTGTCCGGCCGTGCCGGAGCCGGCGGCCGTGCCGGGGACGGGTTCGGTGCTGCCGGTGTTCAGGCTCGGCATCTGGCCGATGGGAGTCTGGCCCGGCGATCCCTCGCCGGTCAGGGACGGCAGCTGCGAGACCGGCGGCACTGCGGCGCTGGTGGGCACCGACGTCAACTTGGCGTTGGGACCCGCGGGCAGGGCACCCGGCGTGGCCGTGGGGGTGCCCGGGGTGGCGGTCCCCGGTGCCGGCAGGCCGGAAGCCGCGTCCAGGATCAGCGGAAGCCCGCCGCTGGCGGCGTTGCCGATCACGACGATCTTGGCGTTGGGCGAATGGGCCAACTCCAGCGTTGCCTCGATGCCGCGCCAGCGCAGGTAATTCTCGGTCAGGTTGGCCTGCACGGTTTCCTGGAAGGCACGGATGCCCTGGCCTTCCAGCTGCTTGCGCTGGCTTTCGAACAGCTCGCGCTGCAGGCGGAACTGGTATTCCTGCGCCGCCTGGTCCTGCTGGATCTTGCGTTCGATCGACGCCATGATCGCTTCGGGCAGGGAGACGTTGCGGATCAGAATGTCCTGGATCAGCAGGTAACCGGTCTTGGTCCGCCCGTCCGGCTTCGGCACGTCCTCCGCACCGATCAGCTGCGCGTACATCACCCGGTCGGCGACCTGCTCGTAGGTTTCCGTCTGCACCCGCAGGCGGCGGTGGGCATAGAGCTCGTCCGCCTTGAAGCGCGACACGATCTCGCGCGAGACGGATCCCACCTCGGGCACCAGCAGCACTTCCAGATAGCGCGGTCCGACATTCTTGTGCAGGGCGGCCAGCATCTCCGCATAGGGGCGGTAGCGCACCGTGATCTCGATGCTGACGTTCAGGCCGTCGTTGGCGATGGCCGAGTAGGAGCGGGTGTCCTCCTGCAGGCGCAGGTCGTAGACCTCGATCTTGTCCCAGGGGAAGATGACGTGCACGCCTTCCGGCAGGGCCGGCGCCATCTGGGTGCCCTGGTGGAAGCGCTTCCACAGCACGCCGCCATGGCCCGCC
Source organism: Azospirillum sp. (assembly GCF_035628975.1). Classification (GTDB taxonomy): domain Bacteria; phylum Pseudomonadota; class Alphaproteobacteria; order Azospirillales; family Azospirillaceae; genus Azospirillum. The sequence goes on from NZ_DASPIS010000126.1 coordinate 16,842, forward strand.
GGGATGAAGACGACGATGGAGGGGGCGAAATAGAGGAAGATCAGAACCCCGACCAGCAGCGTGCACAGCAGGGACCGGCGGTGTTCGTCGTACCAGTGGGCCAGCAGCGCGCGCAGGCGCGACTTCGGCTTCGGCAGCGCATCGGCGTCGTCGATGGTGAAGGCCTGGTCAGCCATATCACGCGGTCTCCTGCAAGCAAGCCATGGCTGGGCCGGACGCGGCCGTCATGGCCGGCATGTCCGTCTGCCCATTGTTCATTTGGCCGTTGTTCATCTGGCCGCCGGTCATGCGGCCGTTTGTCATTCGAATGGTGATGTCGCAGACCGACGAGACGTCGCCGTCATGCGACACGAAGATCACGGTGCGGCCGAGCGCGCGCAGCTTGCCGATGATCTCTTTGGTGAAGCGGGTGCGGAATTCGGCGTCCTGGTCGGACGTCCATTCGTCGAGGATGACGACCGGCCGGCCTTCGGCCACCGCGACCGCAAGCGCGACGCGCCGGCGCTGTCCCTTCGACAGGTCGCGGTTCACCAGCCCGTCGCCGGTGTCCGGCACCAGATGGTCGATCTTCAGATAGGCCAGCATCTCGCGGAACAGATCGGCGTCGAAGCCGGGACCCTGCGGCAGGCGGGTGAACAGGTGGTGGTCCTGGAACACGGCGCAGAACAGGTCGCGGTAGGCTTCCAGCCTGTCGGCCTCCACCGGCTGCCCGTCGAGCAGCACCTGCCCCTCGTCGGGACGGAACAGCAGCGGGATGACGCGCAGCAGGGTGGACTTGCCGGACCCGTTGGAGCCGACGATGCCGACGACGCTGCCGGCCGGGATGGTCAGGTCGACCGGGCCGATCACGAAGGGCTCCGGCCGCATCCCGGCGCGGTAGGCGAAGCTGACGCCGCGCAGCTCGATGGCCGAGAAGCGGCGCGGCGCGCGGGCCGTGCGGGAGGGTTCGTATTCCGTCGCCGGCATGGTGCGGAGAAGCGTGCTCAGCTGTGCCGCCGCATCCTCGGCCGCCACATAGTCGGGAACGGCGTTGAGGAACTTCGACAGCGGACGGGCCAGGAACAGGATGACCGAAGTGACCAGCGGCAGTTCGGACACCGACATCGCGCCCATGCGGGGGAAGATGAAGACGAAGACCGCCGAGAAGCCGATGATGATCGTCGCGATCCAGGAGAACAGCTCCCCCAGATTGCGGCCGTGGCGGCGCTTCAGCTCCTCCCAACGGGCGATGTCGGCTTCCACCGCCTGGGTCAGCTCGTCGCGCCGCGCCTTGCCCAGCTTGACCTCGGCATTGCCGCCGACCATCTCGGAGAAGCCCTGGAGCATCCGAACCTCGGAGTCCTTGGCTTCACCAAGCAAGGCGCGGGTCCGCTGCGCCTCGCGCACGTACCAGCCGCCGACCAGGAGCGCGGCGACCAGCAGCAGCGTCGCCCCCACCGTCGACAGCGTCCACAGGTAGAGGTAGGCGACGGCGGCCACCAGCATCATGTTGGCGGCGATAGACAGGTTGGGCAGCAACGCCGCGATGCGTTCCAGATGGTGGTTGCCGAGATCGAAGGACCGCTTGGCCTGCAGATCCAGGATGTCGGCATGGCCGCCCAGCGTGACGTGGCGCAGGAATTGCCGCCGCACCTCGGCCAGCGCACTGAAGGCGGTGGTCAGGGCCAGCGAGACGAAGCGCTTGCTGAAGGCGTAGGAGACCAGCAGCGACAGGCAGAACACCAGGAAGGGGGTGTCCAGCACCTCGCCGCGCATCCAGCCGCTCAACTCGGCGCTGAGGCTCATCAGGCTGATCAGGTTGGCGGTGGCGGCGACGCAGCCGGTGACGACCAGCCGCGTCAGGATGCTGCGGTCGGCAAGGCCGATCAGCGGCAGCAGCGACGAGGGCGGTTTGCTGGGGGGCCGGCTTGGGGGAATGCGCTTGCTCATCGTCCGTTCACTCCGCCAGCCAGCCGTCGAGGATGCGGGTGATGGTCCCGTTGTCGCGCAGCTTGACGAAGGCGGCCTGCAGGCGCTCCGCCTTCTCCTTGCGCGCCTTGGGCATGGCGATGTAGCGGGGGATCAGGCCGACCGGCTTGGCCAGCACGCGCACGTCCTTCAGCCGGCCGTCCTGCTTGGCCATATGGTTCAGCACATGCAGGTCGCCGACGATGACATCCACCCGGCCCAGGATCAGGCGGCGGAAATTGACGACGTTGCTGCTGGACGCGACCTTTTCCAGATAGGTGGCGGCATCGAAGTCGGGCGCATAGGAGAAGCCGTCGACCACGCCGATGCGGTGGGAGGTCAGATCCTCCAGCCGGTCGAAGGTGATGGTGGAGTCCTTGCGCACCATGAACACCGTCGTGCCGGTGCGGAACGGCCCGATCATGTTGTATTGCGCGAAGCGCGCCGGCGAGGCGATGAACTGGAAGCCGACATCGACCTTGTTCTCGTCCATCGACTGGACGACCTCCGACCAGGAGAGCGGCCGATGGACCGGGGTGACGTTCAGTTCCTTCAGCAGCGCATTGACGATCTGGGTGTCGATGCCGGTGCGGTTGCCGTTGAAGGAGTAGTTGTAGGGCGGGAAATGGTCTTCCGACGCTATGGTCCAGTATTCAGCGCGTGCCGGAAAGGAAGCGGCAAGCAGCGCCGACACGGCCAGCAGCAACGGCAATGCCAACCGGCGGAGAGCCCGGCGGATGGTCGCGGCGGGAAGGGGCATGGTCATGGCTGCGGTCACGCCTTGGCCGGCTTCTTGCGGCGGGTGGTCAGCAGGATCATGACGAGAAGGGCGCCGGGCGGTGTCAGGACCACCGCCAGGAAGGCGTAAAGCAGGAATCCGCCGCGGCGGCCGATCCCCAGAAACCCGACCAGCAGGCAGAGACCGATATAGATCAGCTCGAACACGGCGATGTTTCCTTCTTTGCCCGGCGTCCCGTCGATCAGGCGTTAGCCGGCCTTCTGGACCGGCTGCTCGTCCATCTGCGGCGCCGCGGCCGGAGCATCGGCGGCAGCCTCGCCCTTGGCGGCCTCGAACTCCTTGCGGAAGTAGTCGCGCATCGTCTCGACATCGAAGTCCAGCAGCGTGCCGCCGGTCTCGAAGTGCTGGGCGAACACGCGGCCGAGCGCCTGGGTGGCGGCCAGCGACAGCGCCGGCATCACCGCCACACCGAGGGCGGTGCCGATGAAGGGGACGGCCTTGACGGCGGAGCCCAGCACGCTGGAGCTGAGAGCCCCCGGCATGACGCCGCCCAGCAGGGCGCCGACGATGGCGCGGGTCCGCTCCTGGGCGAACTCGACCTCGTACAGCTTGGCGAGCTTGTGGACCAGGTTGAGCTGGGCCGCGCTGACCGCGGCGACGTCGGCGCCGGGAACGGGAATCAGCCCGAAGGCGCCCGAGGCGTAGCTGTGGTACTTGATCAGGTCCTGGGCGCGCTTCTTACGGTCTACCATGATCCGAAGCCTTTCTCGGGTCGGGAAGAGTTGCGTGACGATAGAAATTTCGATGCAGAGCACACGTTGTCGTGAGTTCCGCGTTGTCCGGCCGAGCTTTCTGGAAGAAAGCGAAGGCTGACCGTCAATTGCGTTCCGGCGATTGACAAACGAATAGCCATTGCCGCCAAAAGCAGCCGTTAAATTAGAGAATTTTCATTGAACCGGTCGGCAGATAGAAAATAACTATCTGCCAACGTGACGCGCACTAAACCGTTGATACGGTTCTTTTGATTAAAAACGAATTAAACGCTTATCAGGGTAACTATGATTTTTGTGGGTTCGTGGAGCGTCTTGTTGTATCTTGTGACGAATTTCGTCATCCTCATTTCTTTTGGCTGAGTGCATTTTCTATCTTTGAGGGAAACGAACAGGCAGATCGAACGCCTGTGCCGGTACCGAGGATCGTGATCCGGTGCCGACCGATGCCGTCACGAACAGGACCGTATCGCGCACCGGTTCGCCGCCGATGGTCTGGGTGGGCAGCGCGATGCGCAGCAGCGTGCCGTCTCCGGTGGAAGCAACCGAGGCCGAGCGGCTTCTCAACAGGCGCAGCAACGCCCAGGGGCCACGCTCCACCAGGGTCAGCGTATCGCCTGCAGCGGCTTCCGCCTCGCTCGCCGTGGCGTTCTTGGGGCGATAGGGAGAGCCGGCCGCCCAGCGAAAACTGAGCAACAGCGGTTGGCCGGCCTTCCATGTCAGTGGTGCCGGACCGGCGGAGGCGCCGACCGCGCCGCTGCCGGAGCGGATCGACCAGTCGATGATGTGCTCCGCTCCATGCTCCTGTGCGCGGTTGGTGCCGTAGGTGAAGCGGACGCTCACCGGCGTCGAACGGAAGACGGCCTCCAGCAACGGCCTTGCGGCTTCCATCCTTTCCAGGAAGGCTGCCAGTTCGGGCGTCGCCGTCTTCGTGACCGCGGCCCGGTTCTCGTCCAACTGCGCGAAAAAGCGGCGAACATCCTGTGGATCGGCATCGGGCGTGCCGCGCGCAAGATCAGGGTGGACAAAGGGAAAGCGGCCGGCCAGCGTCTGCGAGAAGAGCGCAGCCAGCTTCGTCACCGCGGGCTCCGCTTCCAGTATCGACGGCACGGCGGCCGGCACCGGCAGTGCCGAAAGGCGGATCGGCGGAGGAGGCTCGACCAACACCGGCGCCGGGCTGTTCGCGGCCACTCGGTTGGCCTCAACGACGGCGGTCGGCTCCGGCGGCCGTGCCGGCGGGTTTGCGGGATGCGGTTCGGCAACCGAAGGCGCCGTGCTGCTTTCCACCGGCTTCGCTTCGGGAGCAGCGGGCTTGGCAACTGCGGCCTGGGTTGGGGGCGGCGACGCCTTCGTCGTATCGCTGCCGGGCTTGGCCGCGGCGGGCGCGGGCGCGCTGTCCGGGGTGGGGGCGGGGAGGGCATCGGCCATCTTCCCCGGAAGTGCGGCCACCGTCGGGCTCAAGGTCAGTGCTCCCCCCTCGCCGCTCGCGAGCAGGCGTCCCACCTGCGGTGCCTCGAGCGCCAGGACGGCGGCACGGGCGGAGGTGGCGGCGGTCGACAGCGCCTCTGTGATGCGGTCGGTGGTGTCGCGGCCGGGCAGGTCGGCGATCGCCGCCTTCTGCAGCGCCAGCTTGATGGCGTCGGGCAGCCCGCGCGACGGGTCCTGCAGCGCGGCGGCGATCGGCCAGCCAGCGACCTCGGTGACGGCAGCGACCAGCTTGCGGGTGTCCTCGACATCTTCCGCGGCCGGAGGCTGCGGCAGGTCACGCAGCCGGTCGGCCAGCGCCTGACCCCGCAGGAGCAGGGGGTTGCGGGTGTAAAGTTCTTCGGCCAGGGGAGCTGCGAGTTGCACCGACTCCGCCCGCACCGCCGCCGCGATCGTCCTGGCATCCAGGTTCGGAAGATCGGCCCCGGCGGCGATGCGCGTGATGAAGCCGTCCGTCGCCGTCACCGGCGGACGGGGAACGGCGCCATGGACGCTCTCCGCCAGCGCCAGCAACTCGTCGAACCCGCTGTTGCGGCGGAAGCGGTCATAGCGCTCCAGCGCGCCGCGCCGGCCGCCGATACGGTCCAGCTGCGCGGCCAGCCGGCGGAAGGCAGGCAGATCCTCGACGCGCCGGGCATTGGTGACCGGCGGCAGGTCGGTCATGGTGGCGCTGGGCAGCAGGGCGTCGCGGATCGGCCGCAGCACCGCCCGGCGCAGGGTGACGGAGGCGAGCCGCCGCTTGTCCTCGTCGAAGCCGCTGAAAAGCGAGGTCGGCAGCAGCGGCGTGGCCAGCCGGTCGCGCTCCATCGCCGCCGTCGCGGCGATCACGCGCCCTGCCATCGGGCCGTCGGCAACGGCATCGCGCGACAGCAGCGCCCGACGCAGGTCGCCGACCGAGGCCGCCACCGCAGGCGTGCCGGCAGATACGATGGCAAAGCCCTGCCACGCCGCGACCGACAGGACCGCAGCCGACGCTGCCAGCGTGGCCTGCGCCATCCGGCGCCGGCGCCGGCCTTGCAGGAATGCGGTTTCGGACGGGCGGCCATAACCCGGCTCGGCGAAGGCACGGCCGGGCAGCAGGTCGCGCGCGAAGGCCGGGCGGCGCCCGCCGGTGGCCGTTGCGCAGGCGCCGGTCAGGGCGATTCCGCGCAGCGGGAAGGGCTCTCCGCTCTCGTTTCCATCTCCGGCCCCGCCAAGCGCTCCGTCGAGGAAGAGCGCCAGCGGGTGCCGCAGCGTATCCAGCGACGGGGCAAGCAGCGGCAGGCGGACGCCTGCCGTCCCGGCGGCGAAGGCGTTTGACTCCAACAAAGCCAGGTCCGATTGCATGGCGTCGAACGCCTCGCCCACCCGGCCGGGTTCGAAGGGCAGCAGCCAGTCATGCGGGCTGGTCCATCCCAGCACGCTGTCCAGCATGGTCGCGGGAATCGCGGCGCAGAGGTCGCCGAAGCCCTCCAGGGACTCCGCCCGCACCACCACGACATGCACCGGGCAGACCATGCCGAGATCGTCGCGGATCGCCCGCAACCGCGCGCGCAGGGCCTCCGCCCGCTTAGCCAGCGCCTTGCGTGGAGCCTCACGCTCCGCCGCGGCGCGCAACTCGTCGGCGCCGACCATCAGCAGGATGCCGTCCAGCGGCCGGCGCATCGGCCGTTTGCGCATGGCCGCCACCAGGGACGGCCAGGAGGCGTCGAGCTTGGAACCATCGGCGGAATCGGCGCCGGCATGCAGGATCGCCGCCCCTTCACAGAACCACCAGCAGCCATTCTCGGTGTTGCCGTCCTCGGGCCAGCTGACATGGCTCGCGTCGGTGGCGAGCAGCGCCGGGCCGCCGACACCGAAGGCGAGGAACCAGGGAATGTCGCCGCGCCTCAGAGGACCGCGCATCTGCCGGGCGAGGATGTCCATTCCTTCGCCGTAGGTGCGCGCCAGCGGCGGCTTGCCGGCGGCGGACTTCGACGGCGGCGGAGCCTCCGCCCTCACATGCAGGGGCGAGGACGGCATCGCCTTGCGCGCAGGCGCCTTGGCGCGGACCGCGGTTTTGGAGACGGGCTTGCGTCGACGGCGCAGCCGGCTGCGCAGCTTCGGCCAGACCGCCCGTGCCGCGCGGTAAAGGATGTAGATCGGCAGCGCCGCCAGGGCGTAGGGCAGGAAGGCGAAAACGAAGGACAGGACCCAGCCGATGGCCGAACCGATGGTGGAGAGCAGGAATTCCAGCGTGAGGATCAGTAGGACCATGACAGCCCCATATCCTCGACCGCTGCACGGGCGCCGCGCAGGTCGCGTTGGAGATCGTTCACCGCGGTAGACCACAGCAGATGGGAAACCAGCAGGAACAGCGCCGCCGTGCCGCCGACCGCCCACCACCAGCGCCTGCTGGACGGACGGAAGCAGCCGGCGATGGCACCGGCGGGCGGATCATAGGCGCGGGGGCTGGCGAGGCCGGTTTCCGGCCGTTCGGCCCCGTCCTCCCTGCGGCTGACGATCCGATGAAGCTGCGGGCGTCGCGCCGCCGCCTGCGCGTCGTCGGGGAAGCCCAGCGCCAGTGCGGCGAGATAGACGGAGGCAAGCTCGCGGTCGGCCTTGGCGCCCTGGCGGATCAGGTCGTCGGCCTGGACGAACAGGGTTTGCATAGTGGCGTTCGCACCGAACAGCCGGCCGGCGACCACCGCATCCGCCGGCTTCACCTGGGCCAGCGCCCGGTCGGCCAGCATCGCCATCGCGAAGACCGCCTTCACCACCGCTCCATGGGCGGCGGGTCCACGGGCGGATGCGGCGCCGCTCATGCCGTGGAGAATGGCGACCAGCCGCTCGGCCACCGCGCCGGCCGGCGCCTGCTCCTGCGCGCAGCCCGCCAGCAGATCGGTATGGAAGGCGCGGAACAAGGCCAGGACGCCGGGGGCGGCATTCTGCTGCATGGAGGCGGAAAGCACGGAAGCGGTCGAAGGGGGGGGCTGGACGCTCAAGGTGCGCTCTCCTTCGCCAGGGGAGCCACGGTGAAGCCGTCGCGTCCCAGACGGACGTCCGGGGCGGCGGTGCCCTCCAGCAGCTGCCGGTGTGCGCCCGGCGTGCCGTAGCGCGCGAAGACGACCATCGCCGACGGGGTGGCGGCGAAGGGTGGCAGGCTGTGCAGGACCACGCTCTGGCCGGGCACCATCTCCCAGGACGCGATGGCGATCCGCCCGGCGGCTTCGCCATGCAGGGCCGCCCGCTCGCGAAACCATGTCGCGGCGTCCAGCATGCCGATCCGGCGCGCCAATGCCGCGTCGGCCACCCGGACCACGTCGACGGCGACGGGGCGGCGGTCGTTGGCATCGGCATCGGCCATGATGCGGAGCATTGGGGTCGAGGTGTCGGCGGTCGGCCGGGCGGGCTCGCCCATGGCGCAGCCGGCAAGCAGCAGAACCATCGCTGGAACCAGATGCTTCATGGTCAGCCACCCGCCCCGCCGGCACAGACATAGCCCGCCGGCGTGTGGCGGTACCAGTTGCCTACCGCTTCGGCACAGGGCGCCAGGACGCGGTCGTTCCGCTGCGGCAGGGCCGGCTCAGCCACCGCCGGTACTGCGCCGTCCGCTTCCCTGCCGGGCGCCGGCCGGTTGGTGAGGGCGAAGGACTCCTCCTCCTCCTCCACGATCATCACGTAGCGCGTGCGCTTGGACGGATAGCGGATGCCGACGTCGTATTCGCCGTCGGCCACCCGTTCCAGGATGGCGGCGGGCTTCTCGGACCCGAAGGGAGCGCAGCCCGATCCGGCCAGCAGAGCCGGCAGCAGCGCCGCCGCGACAAGGCAGAGACGGAAGGAACGTGTCATCGGATTGCTCCTGCTCATGCCGGGATGGCCGCCTGCGGGCCCGAAATGGTGGCTGTCACGGCTGTCACGGCGGCACCCGCCTCCATCAGGTCGGGCGGCGTCGGGTCGATTCCGGCGTCGGCCAGCGTCCGGTAGACGGACCGCCAGACCAGTTCCGGCACGGCGAAGGTGGCGTCGTGGTCCTTGACCCAGAAAAACAGGTTGTACTTGCACAGCCACTGCCCGTTGACGGCGCGGAAGCCGTCGTAGCGGACGAAGGGCAGCCCGCCGGTGGCGCTGGGCATCACCTTGTCGGCGGCGCGCAGGGCCGTGGTCAGCAGCCCGCCCATCCGGCCGGGGTCGTGGCCGGCGTCGGCGAAATACTCCAGCTTCATAGACACGCGTTCGACCGCGCTGAAATTGACGACGGTCGCTTCCGACACCTTGGCGTTGGGCATGGCGACGATGAAGCCGGCGACGTTGCGCACCCGCACCGTCCGCCATGTCATGTCGACCACAACGCCGCGGACGATGTCGGTGATCTGGATGGTGTCGCCGATCTGGAACGGCCGTTCGATGTTCAGGACGATGCCGGAGAAGACGTTGGCGATGTTCGCCTGGATGGCGAGGCCGACGACCATGCCGACGAGGCCCGACGCCGCCAGCAGGCTGGTGATCGGCTGCTTCAGCACGAAGGCGATGATGCCGCAGCCGGCGAAGCCGAAGACGATCAGGGTGGAGAAGCGGCGGACGATGGCGGGGATCTTGCGCTGGGTCCGGATCTCCAGCGGTGTCCAGACGAACCGCTCCAGCGTGCGGTCCAGCAGGATGGCCGGCACGATCCACCACAGCACGCTGATGCCGTTCACCACCATCGCGATGCCGCTGGGCGGCAGCGTCGCCACCGCCTGGTCGAGCGCGATGTTGCCGGCCGACATCAGCAGCAGCGGCCAGGACAGGATGCGCATGAACAGGGTCTGGATCTTCCAGAACTGACCGCGGTCGCGCCGGTCCATGAAGGCGGCGAAGACCGCCAGCACGGCGCTGAAGATGGCGATGTAGACGAAGAAGTCGCGATGGATGAAGTCACGCGCAGCAGGCGCATCGGGCGTCGTCACCACGCCGAAATCGACGCGGGAGAAGTCGGGCTGCGGCCGGCCGAAGCCGACGTAATTGGGATCGCCCTCGCTGCTCACCGTCGCGACGTCCTGGGAAATCCAGGCGCGCGACAGCCGCCAGCCGGGCGACGGGGCCAGCACCCGCTTGGCGCGCAGCTGGTCGAGCAGGGTGGAGCTTTCGCTTTCCCCCTCCAGCGCCCGGCGGAAGCGGTCGGTGAGGCCGAGGTCGGCGGCCGACGCGGTCTCCGCCGCCGCCATCGCCTTCAGCTTCTCCACGAAGTCGTTGGTGTTCACCAGCGACATGCCCAGCACGTCGGTGACGAACATCACCGTGTTACGGTTCTGCGTCCGGTGGCGGAAGCTGACGCCGACGCTGTGGCTGCCGTAGGGCGGCCGCTGGTCGGAGAAATTCAGCGCGAAGCGGCCCTCGATCCGGAAGGCGACATAGGTGGTGACCTCGCCGCGCTCCTCGCGGTAGGGCTTGCCGAGTTCCACCGGCTTGACCGCGTTGGTGAAGACGACGTCGGCCGGATTGAAGGCGCCGCGGTAGCGGAACCAGATGGTCAGGTTCAGCGTCGCCTCGTTGGCATCCGGGTTGAGGTCGCGGATCTCGTGCAGCTGGACGCCGGTGTAGATCACGTCCGTCTTGTACATGAAGCGGTCGTTGACGTAGAGCGCCCGCCCGCGCTGCACCTCCTCCAGGAAATTGGAGACGCCGGCCTCGCGGATCGGCTGCAGCTGGGTCAGCGCCGCCACCGGGTTGAGCCCGTTGTAAGTGGCCATCATCACCGGCAGGGTCGCCTGTCCGCGGCCGTCGAAAGTCCAGGTGCCGACGGTTCCCTGGAACGCCGCCTCAGCGCGGTCATGCCCGGCGATGGCGAGGCGGAGCCTGTCCCCGTCCGGCTTGCCGCTGGCGGGTGCCGCACCAGCGATGGCGTCGGCGACCAGATCGACGCCGTCGGCGCCCAGCGCCGCCGCCCAGTCGGGCACGGCGTTGAAGCGCTTAACATACTGGCCGTAGAAGCGCTGCGCCCGCTCGTTTGCCGTATCGAACAGGACGGGCGACGAGACCAACAGGCCATGGCCGTAGGCCTCCGGTGTCAGCGCCTTGGGATTGGCCTGCGTCTGGACAACGATCTCGGTGCGGAAGGCGGCTGTCGCCATTTCCGAACTGCCGGCGATCAGGTTGCGCACCCCGGCGTCACGCAACGCCACCACCACCCGCGCGCTGTCCGCCGCCGATCCGATGACGACGATGGCGCCCGTCGGCATCTTCTCCTTCACCGCCTGGGCAAGCGCCGGAAGTGCGCCGGCCCCGCCGCGTCCGGGCGCGTAGGTCCATTGGCTGACCAGCTTGGTGCCGAAGCGCTGGAGGATGCCGTCGAACTGCCCGGCAAGCGATGCCGCCTGTTCGCTGTCCTCGCGGATGACGGCGACCATCGGCTCGCCCACCACGTTGCGCACATAGTTGGCGAGGAAGCGGATCTCGTGCGTGCGGTCGAGCGTGATGCTGAACAGCCACGGGCTGGGCGGGGCATCCGCCGCACGGACCAGCGGGCGCGGGGCGATCAGCGGGATCTTCTTCTGGGCGTAAATGGCCGCCGCACTGTCCGTGGCATCCGGCGTGTGGCCGATCACCGCGATGACCGAGGGATCGTTGGCGACGCGCCGGGCAATCTCCAGCGACTTGCCCTTGTCGCCCTCGTCGTCGAAGGGCTTGACCTCCACCGGCCGTCCGCCGATGCCGCCGGTCGCGTTGATGGTGTCGGCGCGCAGGGCGGCACCCTTGCGCAGCGCCAGCCCCAGCGCCGCATCCGGCCCGCTGAGCGGCCCCACCACGGCAAGCGTCAGCGGCTCCCCGGTCCGCTCGCCGAGGAGGCCGGCGCGCACCACCAGCGACACCAGCACGGTGACCAGCATCGCCGCCGCCAGGATCAGGGCGAAGCGCGCCTTCTTGGTCATGTGCGACCAGCGCAGCGGCGGCCGGGAACGGGGCTGGAGCGAACTCAGCATCGGGTGAACCTCGGGGGAGGGGAAATACTCATCGATCGGACCATGCTCACCGTTCCTGCATCGCGTGCTGAAGGCCGTTGAGCACCGGCGAGAAGACGTAGTCGAGGATCGTGCGCCGCCCGGTCAGGATGCTGCAGGTCACACGCACGCCGGGGAACAGCTCGTAGGTCTTGCCGCCGTAATCGAAGCGGGTTACCGGCAGCTCGACGCGGACCTTGTAGTAGGACTGCTTGTTGGCATCGAGCAACGTGTCGGGGCTTATCGTCCGCACCCGCCCTTCGATATGGCCGAAGCGCGAGGCGTCGCTGCCGGCCAGCGTCACCACCACCGGCTGCTCGGCGCGGACATAGCCGATGTCCTGCACCGGCAGGCGGGCGTCCACCACCAGCTTGCCGTCGCGCGGCACCAGTTCCACCACCGTCTCGCCGGCCTTGACGACAGCGCCCTTGGTGGAGACGGCCAGCGTCTTGACGATCCCGTCCATCGGCGCCCGCAGGCTGGAGCGGTCCAAACTGTCCTGGTAGCGGGTCAGCCGCTGGGAAAGCTCGTCGTGATTGCGCCGCGCCTCGTCCAGCGCGTTGCGGCTTTCCTCCTCGTATTTGCGGCCGATCCACACCAGCTTGCTGCGGGACTCCGCCAGCGCCGCCTCGGCCTGGGCTAGGGTAGCGCGGTCCTCGGCGATGGCGCCGGTGATCCGGGCATCGTCGCGCAGAAGCTCCAGATGCTTCATGCGGTTGGTGATCTCGCGCTTCAGCAGGCTCTCGCTAATCGACAGCTGTTCGCGGATCAGGCCCTGCGCCACCTGCGATCCGGCGATGCGGGCGCGGACGGCCGCCATCTGCTGTTCGCGCTGCACGATGTCCTGGCGCTGGATGTCGAGGTCGGAGGCCAGCCGGTCGCGCCGGGCGCGGAACAGGTCGCGGGTCTGCGCCACCAGATTGGGCCGTTCGCGGGTCAGCCGGTCGGGGAAGTCAATGGTGTCGCGGCGGGCCACCTCCGCGTCCAGCCGGGCGATGTCGGCCGACAGCGAGCCGAGGCGCAGCCGCAGTTCTTCCAGGTCGGCGCGGGTCTTGGTCTGGTCCAGTTCGACCACAACCTGCCCGGCCTTCACGGACTCGCCCTCCTGCACCAGGATGTCGCGGACGATGCCGCCTTCGAAATGCTGGACCGACTGGTTGTAGGCGAGCGGCACCACGTCGCCGGGCGCACTGCTGGAGATGTTCAGTTCGGCGACGGAGGCCCAGCCCAGCGCCGCCAGGAAGGCGGCGATGCCGACCGCGAACAGGCCGTCGCCGAAACGGCTGTCGGCCTCCTGCTCAGGTGGGGACAGCAGGGGTGAGGGCAGGGGCGCGGCGGAAGCCGGGTTTACCGCGGCGCCCAGTGGCAGCGGCAGGGTAGGGCCGGCGGCCGGCTTGCGGGTCAGCAGGGGGAACGGCTTCATGACGCTACCAGTCCGGCCGTGTCACGGCTCACCACCGTGTCCTGCGCCTGATCGAGGTCGAGCACCAGCGAGGCGCCCTGGAGGATGCGCGGATCGTGGGAGGCGATGACCACGGTGTGGCCGGCCCGCGCCAGTTCGATCAGCGTTCGGTAGACGACGGCGGTGCCTTCGGCGTCCAGCCCGTCGGTCGGCTCGTCCAGCAGGACCAGCCGGCCGCCCACCGCGAGCGCGCGGGCGAGCGCCAGCCGGCGGCGGTGCCCGACCGGCAACTCGTTGCCGAAATTGCGCAGCGGCGTATCGAGCCCCTGGGCGCAGTCGGCCACCGCGCGGTCGGCGCCGGCCCGGTGGAGGACGGCGTGCAACTCCGTCTCCGACAAGCGCGGGTTGGCGAGCAGCAGGTTCTCGCGGATGGTCCGGTTGAGGAAGACGGGCTCCTGCGGCAGGAAGCCGATCTGCTGGCGCCACCAGGCGGGGGCGAATTTGCGGATGTCGACGCCGTCGGCCAGCGCCGCCCCTTCCTGCGGATCGGCAAGCCCGGCGATCAGGCGGATCAGCGTCGACTTGCCCGACCCGTTCCGCCCCTTCAGCACCAGGATGTTGCCGGCGGGCACCGACAGGCTCAGGCGGCGCAGCAGCGGGGTGACGGCGCCGGCCGGCGTGTAGGTCAGGTCGCGCAGTTCCAGTGTCCCGCCATAGCGGGGCAGGCTGGTGCCGGTCTGCGGCTCCACCGCCGTGCGGGCGAACTGCTCCAACCGGGTCTGCGCCTGCCGTGCCATCGCCAGAGATTCCCCGATCTGCGCCAGCCGGGTGAAGGGGGCCAGCGCCCGCCCCACCAGCAGGTTGACGCCGATCAGCGAGCCGACATCCAGTTCGCCGCGTACCACCAGCACCGCACCCACGGCGATGACGGCGACGCCCTGCAACGCCTGGAGGCTCTGCGCCGCCGACTGCGCACGCCCCTGGCGCATCGACATGCGTTCGCGCAAGGTGCGGAGCGTTTTCGCCGCGCGCTGCCAGTCGCCCAGCAGCGGCTTGGCCCCGCCGAACAGCGCCACGGCGTCGCGGCCGACGATGGCCGACGTGACCAGACCCTGGGCGTCGGCGCCGGCCTGGGCCAGATCGCGGCCAACCGTCCGCATGTCGGCCTGGGCCAGCAGGCCGGCGGCGATCGACAGCAGGGTGAAGACCACGCAGATCGCCGCCAGCGGCCAGGACACCAGCGCGACCACCAGAATGAAGCCCAGGGCGAAGGGCAGGTCGAACAGCGTCGCCAGATTGGCGGAGCCCAGTGCGGCATCAATCTGCTCGGGCGCGCGCACTGCCTCGCGCCGCGCGGCGTCGCCTTCCGCCGAACCGGCGCCGCTGCGTGCGGTCATCAGGATGCCGAAGGCACCGGTGGACAGCCGCTCGTGCTCGGTGCGGCCGATGCGGCCGGCGATGCCCAGGCGGACGTGGCGGAACAGATGTTCGAAGGCGATGGACAGCACGACGCCGACGGTCAGCGCCGCGAGCGTCGAATCGACGCCGTGCGTCACATACCGGTTCAGCACCAGCATGGTGTAGAAGGACGAGGCGAGGCCGAGCAGGTTCGCGGCGAGCGAGGCCGCAAAGACACGCGCCGTCAGCCGCAGGTTGGAGCGCAGCCGCAGGAGCAGCAGTCCGATGGAGCCGCCGGTCATTGCTGGTCTCCCGTTCCGCGTCTGCGCTTGCCGTCGCGGTTGTTGGAGGGTACGGAGTCCTGCTTGCCCGGCCCATCGAAGAGGCCGCGCCCCATTGCCGACAGCTTCGGCATCGGCTTGGTCTGGATGTCGGCGGCGCTGAGCCGGCCCATGGCCGCCAGCAGGCGGTATCCGGCAAGCACCAGTTCGGTCTCGGCCGCGGCGGCGTCGCTGCGGGCGTTGATCAGCGTCGTCTCGCCCGTCAGGATGTCGATGAGGGAGCGGGAGCCCAATTCGCGCTCCGCCCGCGCCACGTCGAGAAAGCCGGCGGCGAGGCTTGCCTGATCGTTCAACAGCCTCACCTGCGACCGGGCGCTCTCCAGCCGGTTCCAGCTGTTGCGCACCGTCTCCAGCACCGTGCGCTCCTGATCGGCCCAGGTGGCGTCGGCGGCGCGCAGGTCGGCCTCGGCGAGACGGACGCTGTTGATCGCGGTCAGGCCGGTGTTCAGCGAGAAGGTGACCTGCAGCTTGAACAGCAGCTCGTCCTGCCGTCCGGGCTGGCCGGCGACATCCCGCTTCATGTTGCGCTCGACATAGCCCTCCACCCGGGGATAGAGGCTGCGGCCGCGCACCGAGGCCACCGCCTCCTGCGCCGCCGCGGTGGTCAGGGCCAGCTCCTGAAGGCGCGGATTGTGGCGGCGCGCCTCCTCCACTGCCGCGTCCATGGATGTCGGCAGGGCGGCCTTGGTCATCGCCAGCACCTCCGCACTGTCCAGCCGGAAGGGCACATGGCCGAAATAGGCCTGGAAGCGGTTCAGGGCCGTCTGCATAGCCTCTTCCGCGGCGACCCGGCGGGCCTGTGCGCCGGCTAGCTGGCTCTTGGCCTGCAAAACGTCGGTGGAGAAACCGTAGCCTTCCTGAAGGCGCACTTCCTCAAGGCCCGTCTGGCGGCGGATGTTGTCTTCCGACTGGCGGGCGAAGGCGAGCAGCCGATGGGCGCGCACGAGGCTGGCATAGGCGCTGAGTCCCTCCACCAGCAGTTCCTGGCGGGTGCGTTCCACCGCGATGTCGGCGCGGACCACGGAAACCTGTGACCGCCGGATGTCGGCATTGGTCGCGTCGAAATCCCAGATCAGCTGCGTCGCGCGCAGCGAAAGCTGACCGGCATTCAGGTCGGTGTTGGGCAGGCCGGCCGGCTTGCGGGTCGATTCCCGTCCGCCGTTCGCCGACAGGCTGAGCGTCGGATACCAACCGCCATGGCTGATGCGCAGCGCGTTGCGGGCGGATTCAGCTGCCGCTTCCGCCCCCTTCAGCCGGTCATGCTGGTCCGTTGCCTTGCCGATCAGGGAGATCACGTCCTCGCGCGGAGACGCAAGCACAGGTTGCGCGCTCCAGGCAAGAAGCGGAAGCAGGGCCGCGGCAGAAAGGAAAAACTTGTGCATGAGGGTCCTGAAGATCGCCGTCAGCGGAAGCGCGGTTGCTTGCGACGATGGCGAACATAGCCGACAGCCATCATTGGTATTTAAGACAAAACAGTGTTCAAATTACTAACAAATCCTCTAAATGTGTCATCTGTATTAGGGGGTTGTGATGTTGTGCACGTTTAGCGCTTCACTGTTCTGCAAATGATGCTGATCAGGAGCGTGCGCCTCAGGGCTCCAATTCAGTAGAGAAGAGAAGTCGGAGTGTTGCACAACCGCGCCTTCGGCCGGCAGGCCCAGACCGGACGCCAGAAGTGCGGTGAAGCTCGTCCCCCCGGAAGCATCGGGTGTCGCATTTGCTGTGGTCTGCGGCTGGACGAGGTTCTGCGCGGCGGAGGCTGCCTTTACGTCGAATGCGACGCCGGCCACCATGTGGGTACTGCCGTCGGCCATCGTCATGCTGGTGGTGCCCAGGATCCGGTTGCCGGCTAGCAGGGACTCGCTGGGGGTCGAACCGGTGGCGATGGACTGGAGGCCCGCTTCGGAAAGCCCGCGCAATTCCCCGGTCTGACTGATCCCGTCGCCGTTGGCGTCCTGCCAGACCTTCAGAGTGGCGAAGGTCTCGTCGTTGGCATCCAGGCGTCCGTCGTGATTGCGGTCGAGGGAGGCCAGCGCCTCCAGGCTGGTGTTGAAGCCGCCGCCGAACTGCTCCGACACCAGTTCCCGCGCGTCGTCGATCTGTCCGTTCCGGTTCTCGTCGCGGACGAGCAATGCGTTGCCCGACCCGATCCAGCCGGTCCGGTCGGCCACACCGTCGCCGGTCACGTCGAAATGCACGCCATCGGACAGGGCACGCAGGGCCAGCCCGTCACCGGTCATGTCCAGCACGATGGGATCGCTGGCGACGGTGGTCAGCCTGACATTGTCGACGCGCAGAATCGGGTTGACGCTGTTGTCGCTGGTGTCGGATGTGCCGAAGCCCAGCGACAGCGTGCCGTTGGCCGGGATCACCACGCTGAAGGTGCCGCTGGCGCTGTTGTCTTTGGCCAGCAGGGTCACCACCCCGTTGACGCTGACGAAGGCGAAATCGTGATAGCCGGGGTCGGAGAAGATGAAGGACCAGTCGAAGGTCAGCGTCGTGTCCTGCGTAACCGTCACCGTGCTGGCGAGTTTCATCGCGTGGCCGAGGGACGGCACGGTTCCGGTCGCAGCGGCGATGGAGCCGTGGGACAGGCCGAGGAAATTCTCCAACTCCGCCGGAGTCCGGCCGGCGGCGGAGGTGATGGTTCCTTCACGGCCATCGCCGGTCGTGCCGACGGTGGTCCCGCCGGTGTAGGTCCAGCCGGTCAGCCCATCGTCGAAGGATCCATTGGGGATCAGCACGCCCGGATGCAGCGTCACGCTGTCCGTCGCCGTGGAGAAGGCGCTGCCGACGCCGGTGTCTATCGCGACCTTGCTGCCCGCGGTTCCGCTGGTCTGGTCCCAGGCGTGGATGGTCAGGGCGCCGTGGACGGTGGCCGGCACCGATGCGTTCGGCTGGAAATACAGGCGGTCGGTCGAGCGCAGCAGCAGGGCGGAATCGCTGTCGTTGACCGTGCCGACCAGGTTCCAGGTCGTGCCGCCGTCGGTCGAGAACCACCAGCGGCCATAAGTCTCGTTGGCGCCGACCAGGGCGATGCCGGTCAGGGCGCCGGCATCGCCGTCGGTGACGTTCGCCGGGCCGGTTCCATTCAGCCCGACCAGCGCTGACACGGCGATGCCCGCGGTTCCGGCGCCGGGCGTCGCAAGGGCCGCAGCGGTGACGGAGAGGGAAAGATCGGTGTCGGCCAGCACCGGCGAGGCGTTCGGCGGCGCCACGGTGACGGCGACCGAGGTGCCGGCGGTCAGCGGTCCGCCCGCCCCGCCGCCGCCCAGATCGTCGACCAGCACATGGATGGTGTCGGCGCCGGTGTAGGAGGTGGCGGTGTAGAGAAGCCCGTTGGCGGCGCCGAGCAGGCCGTTGATGGTGGCGAGCGTCGCCCGGATGGTGACGGTGTCGGTTCCGTTGCCGGTGATGACGGCGTCCGCGCTGCCATCCGCCAGCGTCAGCGTCAGCGTTCCGTGCCCTGCGGTCAGCGTGACGAGCATCGACGTGGAGCCGGCGTCGATGTCCGAAATCGACAGTCCGGTGACCGCCACGGCCACGCCCTTCACCGTGCTCAGCGACGCGGTGCCGGCGGTGACCTGCGGCGCATCGTTCACTGCGGTGACGCTTCCGGTCAGCGCGATGGTTTCCGCACTGTAGGCGCTGCTGCCGCCCACATGGTTCGTCAGGTCTACCCTGCCGCCGGTGAGGACCGGAGTGCCGCCCTCTTCAACCAGACGGACGGTCAACGCAGGGGTGGTGCCGTTCCAGTCGGCCGCCGGTACGAAGCGCAGGCGGTCGGCGGCGGCGACAACCAGGGCTGACCCTTCCGACACCGCACCCACAGCCGCCCAGCCGGAGCCGGTCCAATATTGCCAAACGCCCTGCGCGGCGGTCACCGCATTGCCGACGATGGCGACCCCGGCAAAGCCGTTGGCCATCGATCCTCCCGCGACCATGTCGGCCGCGTCGGAGAAAAGGCCGCCGAACAGGTTGGTGACGGTGGCTCCTGCCGGATCGGCGGTGTCCTCCGCGATGGTCGGCAGGGTTGCCGTCGTCCCGGTGGCGACGGGGGCGTCGTTGACGGCCTCTATGGTGCCGGCCAGCGCGATGGTGCCGGCACTGAAACGGCTGGTTCCGCCGCCCGTGGTCACGGTGACACGCTCGCCGCTGGCGAAGGTGCCTTGCGAATCATCCACCAGCCTTACGGTCAGGGCCGGCGTCGTGCCGTTCCAGTCGCCAGCAGGCAGGAAGCGCAAGGCGGTGCCGGCCGCCAGCAGCAGCCCGTTGCCGTCGCTCGCCGCGCCGATGTCGGTCCAGGCGGTTCCGGTCCAGTATTGCCAGGAGCCCTGGGCCGCCGTGGCGGCGTTGCCGATCACCAGCACTCCGGCGAAGGCATTCGCCGCCGATCCGTCGGCCACCGCGTCGGTCGGGTCGGAGAACAGCCCGCCGAACAGGGTGGAGATGGTCGCCCCGGCGGGATCGGCGGTGTCTTCCAACCTGTTCGGCAGGGTTGCCGTCGTCCCGGTGGCGACCGGGGCGTCGTTGACGGCGGTCACCTGGCTGTCGAGCAGGATGGCGGACACGCTGTAGGGCGTCGTTCCACCGAGGCCGAGGCTCTTCAGATCGACACGGCCGCCGCTGACGATGGCACCTTGGGAATCGTCGACCAGCCGCACCATCAGGCTGGGAGGCTTGCCGTTCCAGTTGGCGACGGGAAGGAAGCGCAGCATGGTGTCGGCGGAAAGCAGCAGTGCGTTGCCGTCCGACGCCGCGCCGACCGCGACCCAGCCGTTTCCATTCCAATACTGCCACTCTCCCTGGGCGGCGTTGCCGGGGTTGGCGACCACGGCAACGCCGGCGAAGCCGTTACCGGTTTGGCCGAAAACCGCGTCGCTCGGATCGGAAAACAGCCTGCCGAACAGCGAGAGGATGCTGGCGCCGGCCGGGTTGGCGGTGTCCTCCGCCACGGCATCGAGGATCGCTTGTACGCCTGTCGCCACCGGAGCGCCGTTGACGGGGGTGATCTCCAGGGAAAGCTGCGCGACCTCCGACGACAGCGGTGTCGTGCCTCCCGTGCCGGCGATCGCGAACAAGCGGTGCTCGGCGCCGCTGAAGCCGCCGGTCCAATCATTCCCCACCGCCCGAAGGTCCAGGGCGGGAGCCTGTCCGGAGGCACCTGCAGCGGGCAGGAAGCGGAGGAGGGCATTGCCCGGCAGCACGAGCGCCGCCGTTTCGGCCACCGATCCCACCGCCAGCCAGGTGCTGCCGTCGACGCTGTACTGCCAGACGCCGAGCGCCGAGCCGTTGTTGGCTACGACGGCGACGCCGACCACGCTGCTGCCCGTCTCGCCTGGGCGGAACATCATTTCGATCAGGTGGAAGACGGCGAATCCGGCGGGAGCAGCCGTTCCCTCGGCTATTGCCAGTGCCTTCGCCAGGGCCGCCGCGTCGAAGGCGGACGACAGGGTGGGCGCGACGGTATGATATTCGGTCGGAAGGCTGGGGGAAGGCGTCGGCGTGTTGGTCGGCGAACTGGTGCCTCCGGTGTCAGGCGCCACGTTCTCAAGGGTGCGAACCGCCGCCTGGACTGCGCGCTGCTGGCTTTGCGCGGCAACGGCGAAGGCGTCGGTTGTGCTCAGTGCCTTGGTGGCCGACGGTGCCGAAACCGCTGGCCGTGCATCCGGGGACGTGGCGGCTTGGGTGGAGGTGTCGCCTGCTGTTTCCTTGTCCGCCGCGCCGCCCTGATCGAAGCTGATGGTCTTGAGCGCAGCCTCGCCCATCGTCGCCTGTTTTGCGGGCGGGGAAGAGGAGGTGTCCGGAGCCGGGGGTGCCCCTTCGGCCGACGCTTCGGCCGCTTGCTTGTCGCCTGCGTTCTCCTTGACATCGCCCTTGGCTTCACCTTTTTCGTCGGCCTCGCCGTTCTCCTTCGCGCCCTTTTCCGTCTCCCCGTCTTCCTTGCCGTCCGTCGCTTGGCCGTCCTTTGCTTGGCCATCTTTCGCTTGAGCATCCGCCACCTGTTCGGCGGCCTTGCCGTCCGCGCTTTCGCTTTGCTGTGCGGACTCCTCGGCGGCGGCCTTGTCCGGATTGGCGAGGTCGGCCATCGCCTTGTCCTGCGGCGACACCGGGACTTCGCTGGAGTCGGCGTTCTGCTGGACGGTATCGGCGGCCAGACGGGCTGCCGCCAGGGCCTGCCCGGCCGGCCGCCCCTCCGCCAAGGCCTGTCCCAGGGCGGCGCTGAATGCGGCGCTGCCTCCGCCGAGGGCCTGGACGGCTTGCTGGACATTCTGCCCGCTGGCGAGCGCCGTGACGAGCGGGTCGGCCTTGACGCCTTTCATCGTCTCGGCCGATAGGGCGGACACGACGGCGACATCCTGCCTTGCCGCGCCCAATGCCCCGGCCGGCTCATGGCCGGTCGATAGTGCGCCTGTCAGCGCCTGCCCGAAACCGCTGGATGCGTTCGCGTCGATGCCGGCGGCCGCGGCGAAGGATTTGACGGTCTCGGCCACGTTGCGACCGGATGCAAGCGACGCCACCAGTGCGTCGGTCGGCTTCGGCGGTACGGCGGCGGCATTCTGGCTGGCCGTCATGTCCGATTGCGCCCTGACCGACGCGCCGAGCGCTGCATCGGGCGCTCCGCCGCGGGCCAGCGCATCATTCAGAACACTCGCAAAGGCCGGACCGCCCATTGCATGGCGGGCCTCCGCGCCGCCGGATGCCAGCGTGGCGAGCAGATGATTGCCTTCGGACTGCGCAACCGCGGCGGCGTGGGTCAGGATCTCGCTGCGGGTGCTCAGTTCCTGGGCCACGGTCACCGCGGCGCTGGACTCCGCGCCGCTGGACAGCGCCCGTTCCAGCGTATCGGCGAAGTGGCTGTCCTGATCGCTTCCTAATGCCTTGACGGCGTCCCGGACGCCTGTGCCGGAGGCGAGCGCATTGGTCAGTTGGTCCACCGGCGAGAGCGGGGCGGCTGGAGAAGGCATCTGCGCTGTCGGCGCGTGCAAGGCCTGTGACAGCGCGGCAATCGGGTCCGCCGTCCCCACCGGTCGGGCGAGCGGGTCCATCACGCCGTTGAACAGGGCGGCGGACAGGTTGGCCGCCGCGTCCGGGGTGGACAGTGACTGCGCGTCCATACCCTGACCTTGCGCCAATGCCGTCGCCATCCGCTGCTCGCCGGTCAGGGATGCGGCGTCCTGTGTGGCCTGGGCCATGCGCGCGGCGGCACCCGCGGCGATCCGGTTCGCTTGAAGGATGGCAGCGTCCGGCGTGGCATGCACGCCCAGTCCGTTGGCGAAATCCTGCATCCAGCCTTCCGCCAGCGTACCGGCGGCGTTTCCAGGCAAGCCTTGGCTGCTCAAGGCTGCCGCAATCTTCTCCTGCACTGACAGCAGCGCTTCCGGCTTGCCACCCAGCAGCACCCCCGCCGCTTCCAAAGCGAGCGCCTCAGGGATGGTCAGGGGCGGTTCGGACATGGTGTCGGCCTTCAGAGGGTCTGTCATCACGGTCCTTTCGCCGGTGCAGAAATTGCTAGCGGCAACTAGCAATAAAACCGTGATTTGCTGAAAAAAATCTGAACGCCGCTGAGTATGCGGGCGGGTCCATCAACAATTCTGCGTCAAAACCACAAGATTATTAGGACTTTTATTTCAGAGAAAATTGATATTCAAAAACTTGTATAGGCTTGAACTGATACCAGCGCATGACAGGCCAGCTTTTCGCTATCGTCCTAGGGTCTAGACGCATAACCAGTAGGCGACCGTTGCAGCGATGTAGACGGCGGCCATGAAGTTGGTGGCGGAGCGGTCATAGCGGGTGGCGATGCGCAGGAAGTCCTTGAGGCGTCCGAACATACGCTTGATGACATTGCAGTTCCGGTAGAGATAGGGCGAGAAGCAGTTTTTCCAGTGCTTGTTGGCGCGTGGCGGAATGTTGGGCGCGGCCCCGGCCTCTTCGATCTTCCAGCGGATGGCGGCACTGTCGTAGCCCTTGTCGCCGTGCAGGAGATCAGTGGCGGGCATCTGGTCGAGCAGACGGTCGGCGGCGGTGCAGTCGGTAACCTGACCGCCGGTCAGCAGGTCAGCAGGTCAGCAGGTCAGCAGGAAGGCGAGCGGCCGACCGCGCGGATCGCTCAGAGCGTGAATTTCGGTGGTTCGTCCGCTACGGGACCGCCCGATGGCCTGGGCACGCTCCCCCCTTTGCCGCCGCTTGCCGAACGATTGGCGCGCACCGCCGTGGAGTCGATCATCACCTGGGCCGGTGGGCCACCCGCCGCCGCCAAGGCATGGAAGATGTCTTCCCACTGAACCGCGCCGGGTTTCCCGGAGGCCATTTGTGTTGGGTCACGCCGCCATGGCGACGTCCTCGGTTTGGGCATAATAGCGTGCTTCGGCCTCGGCGGGAGGACTGTTGCCGATGGGTTCGAGCAAGCGCCGATTGTTGAACCAGTCCACCCACTCCAAGGTGGCGAACTCGACGGCCTCCAGGGTGCGCCACGGCCCGCGACGCCGGATCACTTCGGTCTTGTAGAGGCCGTTGATCGTCTCGGCCAAGGCATTGTCGTACGAATCGCCGACGCTGCCGACGGAAGGCTCGACGCCGGCGTCTGTGAGGCGCTCAGTGTACTTGATCGCCACGTACTGGAACCCGCGGTCGCTGTGATGGATGAGGCCGCTGCCCTTGGCTGGCCGGCGCTCGTGGAGTGCCTGCTCCAGTGCGTCCAGCACCAAGTCGGCGTGGGCAGTGCGCGAGACCCGCCAGCCCACGATGCGGCGCGCGAAAGCATCGATGACGAAGGCCACGTAGACGAAGCCCTGCCTGCCACCCACAAGGCGTTCGGACGCGGCGCCTGGAATTGCCGGTTCACCCGGTCAGCAGGGCACGACGCCGCCCGGTCGCTGATCGTGGTGCGCACCGCCTTGCCACGCGTCGCCCCCTTCAGGCCCATCTGCTTCATCAGTCGGGCTACCGTGCAGCGCGCCACATCGATGCCCTCTCGCCGCAACTGCCGCCAAACTTTCCTCACCCCATAGACCTGGAAATTCGCATCCCAGACCCGTCGGATAGCAACACTCAGTTCCGCGTCACTTCGCGAGCGGGCCGGCGCCTTGGACGGATCGGCCCGCCGGGCGGCATGGGCGCGGTAGGTCGACGGGGCGATCGGCAGCACTTTGCAGATCGGCTCGACCCCGTAGACGGCGCGGTGCGCGTCGATGAAGGCGATCATTTCCGAAACGGGCGGTCGAGCTCCGCCTGGGCGAAATATGCCGATGCCTTGCGTAGGATCTCGTTGGCTTGGCGCAGTTCCCGGTTCTCGCGCTCCAACGCCTTGATCCGCTCCTGCTCGTCCGTCGTCGGCCCCGGCCGCTTGCCCTGGGCACGCTCGGCCTGCCGGACCCAGCCCCGCAACGTCTCCGCCGTGCAGCCGATCTTTCCCGCGATCGAGCTGATCGCCGCCCACTGCGACGCGTACTCGCCTTCGTGTTCGAACACCATCCGAACCGCGCGCTCGCGGACTTCAGGGGCGTATTTGGGTGATGCCTGTTTCGTCATGATGACCCCATCCTCTCAAGAAACGGGGCCTCCGACAAACCCGGAGCGGTTCAGTGGCGAGGTCGACCGCCACCGGCTTGGCGCCGCCGGAAATGGGGGCCGTGAAGCCGGTGGCTCCGGTGTCGAGGAGCCACAGACGGTTGGCACCGTCGGCGACGACGCTTTGGACGGTGATCAGGTGGTTGGCGGCATCCACGGCATCAGCCCGGTTCATGGCGGCATCGGGGTAGGCGACAGGATTGCCACCCTTCAATTCCGCCACCGTGAATGGGCTGTTGTCGCCCCACTGCGGGTAGTTGACGAAGATCCGACCATTCGGCGCCACGGTGACACCGGTCGGCATGGCGCCGGTCAGATTGGCGACGACCTCGATCTTCTGTTGTGCTTGGGCGACGGCGGGAAGGAGTGCGGTGAGGGTGATAGCCATCGTGCCGAAGGCTAGGGCGAAGAGTGTCGGTTTCATAGGTTGTCTTTCCTGTGGCGCGGGGTGATCGGGGGCGCTTCAAGCGGCCGCGGCGACGGATGCCTGCCGCAGTTGGTCGTCGAGCGCGCTGACCCGCCGATTTCCCAAAGGCAGGGCCGCCAGGGCGGCGAGTGCGGCCGGGACGATCGGATGGCCATGGGCGCCGAGTATTTCCTCCACTTCGCGGGCGGCTGCGTCGTGGAAGCCGAGATCGATGTGACCAACACGGAGTGTGCGGGACGCCGCCCAGCTGGCTTGCCCGACTATTCCCATCAAGAGACTGGCGATCTTGTGAAAACTCCCTGCGGATTTGAACGAAAGCCGGATGCCGCGAACTGATCGGTATCGAAACTGTGCAGTGTTCAAATCAGCGGCGCCCTGTCCAAGACGATCCTGACCTGGATGGGCAGCATCGCCGCCATGGTTCCTGAAGACGGACCATGACGATCCGTTCGCCTTTGGGAACGGAACCGGCGGAGTTTCCCCGCGCCGCCGGCTGATCGTGCAGGACAGGGCTCTCTCCCCCGGAGCCCTGTCCGCCCCGCGATCCCTTGCAAATTCTCAAGTCGTCCAGCCCATGGCCCTGTCGCAAAAGGAGGTTCGCGTGAACCGACAAGCTGAACCGGCCGGAACGGCGCCGCTGCCCGGCATCGTGACGGCGCTTGGCGAGAAGCCGGCTTTCCGCCCCGGAGACGCCGTTCGCATCCTCACCCGAAGCCCCATCGGCCATTACCGGGTGCCTACCTACCTGCGCGGCAAGACCGGCACGGTCGAAGCCGTCATCGAACCCGCCGCCATCGACAACGAGCAGGAAGCCTACGGCCGCAATGCCGGCGCCAAGCGACACTATTACCGGGTCGCCATCCCGCTGACCGACGTCTGGCCCGACTATGCCGGTCCGGAAAAGGACGGCCTGCGCATCGAGATTTACGAAACCTGGCTGGAAAGGGCCTGACCCGATGACCGACCCAGATCACGGCCACCATCACGGCCATCAGCATGAGCATACCCATCTGCATGCCCCTGTCGGGCAGGAAAGCCCGCCCGGCTACTACGAGATCATGGAAACGGCGGTGCGCGAACTGCTGGTCGAACGCGGGATGATTGGTCCCGACGAAATCCGACGGCAGATCGAGGTTCTGGATTCCCGCAACCCGGCGCTGGGGGCGAAGGTCGTCGCCCGTGCCTGGGTGGATGCGGAGTTCCGCCGCCGCCTCCTCGCCGATGGCCGGGCAGCGTGCGAGGAGATGGGCATCAGCTTCTATGACGACACCCGGCTGATCGTGCTGGAGAACACCACGACGGTGCACAACCTGATCGTCTGTACCCTGTGCTCCTGCTACCCTCGCCCTGTGCTGGGGCTGCCGCCGGATTGGTACAAGCTGAAGGCCTACCGTGCCCGCGCGGTGGTGGAGCCACGGGCGGTGCTGGCCGAATTCGGGACCGTCATTCCTGAAGACGTCGAAATCCGCGTCAGCGATTCCACCGCCATGGTCCGCTATCTCGTCCTGCCGCGTCGGCCGGACGGAACGGACGACATGGATGAAGAAAGTCTGGCGGCGCTGGTGACCAGGGACGCCATGATCGGCGTGGTCCCGGTGGCTGCTCCCACGGGGAGGACGGTGCAATGAGCGGTGGCGAACAGCTGGTCAGGCGTCTGCCCAACGACATCGGCGGCCTGTCCGCCGGACCGATCGAGCGGGTCGAGCATGAGCTGGAGCCGTGGGAAAAGCGCTGCCACGCGCTGGCCGACGTGCTCGACTTCCGCAAGATCATCAACACCGAAGAGAAGCGCCGCGGTGTCGAGGCGCTGGGGTCGGAGATGGTCGGCGCGCTCGGCTATTACGAGCGTTGGATCGTCGCCTTCTCCAACATCCTCTTCCAGAAGGGGTTGCTGACGCCGGAGGATCTGGCCCGCAAGATGGACGAGGTCGCGGCGCGCCACCCCGTTCCGCCGACCGTTCCGCAGTCATGAGCGCGGTCCGCTCCGCCGATCCCACGACCTGCTTCGTCGAGCGCAATCCGCGGCTTGCGCTGGCCCGCCGCGCGGCGGTCGAGGGGATCGGCACGCTTCTGCTGATGCTGATGGTGGCGGGAGCGGGGGACGCCGCGCTGAATCCGGGGGGATTGGCCGGAAGCGGCCCGCTGCCCGGCGCGCTGGCGACCGCCGGAAGCCTGGTTGGCCTGATCCTGGCCTTTGGCGCGGTGTCCGGCGGGCATTTCAACCCGCTGATTACCGTGTTGCAATGGATGGCGGGCGAAAGGCGGCTGGACTGCACCATCGCCTATGTCGCGGCGCAGAGCGCGGGTGCGGTAGCGGGGGCGATGCTGGCCGACGCGCTGTTCGGCATCCCGCCCCGGGACGCGGCAGCCGTACCGCTCGGGATGCTGGTGCCGAGCGAAGCGGTGGCGACGGCCGGCCTGATGATCGTCGTGTTCGGCTGCAGCCGCAGCGGCCGGGCGCAGACCGGTCCCTTCGCCGTCGGCGCGTGGCTGGCCGCGGCCATCCTGGCGACACCGTCGGGGTCCTATGCCAACCCGGCGGTCACGCTCGGGGCACTGTTCACCGGCGGGCCGGTGGGGCTGCCGGGAGGATCGGCGCTGCTCTATGTCGTGGCGCAGTCGGCGGGGGCGCTGGTCGCCTTTCTGGCGATTTCGGTCGCCTATCCGAAACCCTCTTCAACGACCGGCGGCACAGTCCCCAATACCGTCAAAGGAGAAGCGTCATGATCCCGCTTCCGGCACCCGCTGCCGTCTTCGGGCAACCCGGTCTGAAGGCACGTCTCGCCCTGGTATCTGTGGCCGTTCTGCTGCTGAACGGCGGCGGCTGGCTTGGCGCCTTCCTGTCCTTCGGCGGCGATCCGGCGTTGTTCGCCATGGCGCTGCTGGTCTACGGGCTTGGCATGCGCCATGGGCTGGATGCCGATCACATCGCCGCCATCGACAATGTCACGCGCAAGCTGATGCAGGAGGGAGAGCGCCCGGTCGCAGTCGGCTTCTTCTTCGCGCTCGGCCATTCGGCGCTGGTTGTGCTGGTGGCCGCGGCGGTCGGCGCCACCGCCGGCTCGCTGGAGCTGTTCCGCGGCGTGCAGGAGGTCGGCGGATATCTGGGCACCGGCATCTCGGCGCTGTTCCTGCTGACCATGGCGCTGCTCAACATCCTGGTGTTCCGTTCGGTCTATCGCGCCTATCGCACATTGCGTGCCGGCGGTTCTCCGGATCAGGCGGAACTGGACCGTATGGTGGGCGGGCAAGGGCTGCTGGCAAGGCTTCTCCGTCCGCTGTTTGGGCTGATCGGCCGGAGCTGGCACATGGCTCCGCTCGGCGTGCTGTTCGGCCTGGGCTTCGACACGGCGACGGAGATCGCGATGTTCGGGCTGTCAGCCGCGCAGGCGGTCAACGGGCTGCCCTTCGCGACGATCCTGGTCTTTCCCCTGCTGTTCGCCGCCGGCATGCTGCTGGTCGATACCGCCGACGGCCTGCTGATGCTGGGGGCCTATCGCTGGGCGACCGCCCGTCCCGCCCGCAGGCTGCGCTACAACATGGGCGTCACGCTGCTGTCCGCCCTTCTCGCCGGCTTCATCGGCGGAACCGAGATGCTGGGCCTGATCGGCGAGCATTTCGGCTTCGACGGCGGGCTTTGGAGCCTCCTGGGCCTGCTGAAGGACGGGTCCGACCGCCTGGGCTTCCTGATCGTCGTCCTGTTCGCCGTCGCCTGGGCGGTCGCCCTCGGCCTGCACAGGTCGCGTGCGGCGTCGGCGGTCCTGAAAGGCGATGCCTGAGCACGCTCGTCCGTCATCCTTTCCTCAAGATTTCATCCCCTGCAAAGAAGGAGTTCACCATGGCCACCCGGATTCCGGCCGCCTATGCCGACCCCGCTTCCCCTGCGCTTCCGAAGGGCGAAATGGTCCTCGACCTTGCCCGAACCGCTCTCGTCATCACCGACCCGCAGATCGATTTCCTCAGCCCGCATGGCGCGGCCTGGGGGGCCTTCGGCGAGAGCATCACCGAGCACGGCACCGTCGGCAACATCGGCCGGCTGCTGGTCGCCGCCAAGAGCGCCGGAATCCCGGTGGTGATTTCGCCGCACTATTATTACCCGCACGACCATGACTGGGACCATGCCGCGCCCGGAGAGGTGCTGATGCACAAGCTGCGCATGTTCGACCGCCGCGACCCGCTGTCGCTTGATGGCTTCGCCGGGTCGGGCGCCGACTGGATGCCCGAATACCACGACCTCATCCAGGATGGGCGGACCATCGTCTGCTCGCCCCACAAGATCGCCGGCCCGCAGACCAACGACGTGCTGTTCCAACTGCGCAAGAAGCAGGTGGATCAGGTCATCCTGGCGGGCATGGCCGCCAATTTCTGTGTGGAATCGCATCTGCGCGATTTCGTCGAGCATGGCTTCGAGGTCGCCGTTGTGCGCGACGCCACCGCCGCCAGCAAATTGCCGGAGGGCGACGGCTATCTCGCGGCCCTGATCAATTTCCGCTGGCTCGCCAATGCCCTTTGGAGCACCGACGAGACGGTCGAGCGGCTGGGCGTGTCCGGCGCCGTCGATGACGGCGGCCAGCGCGGCTGAAGCTCGATCGATCCCGCCGCAATGGCTCCGCCGAGCCGATGGACCATCCAGCGGCTGCTGGCGGCGCCATCGCAACGGGCGGTTGCGCCACCGGCTCAGGTCACGTTCGCATTCAGGGGCGGGATGGGTTGAGGCGCGGCACCAGCAGCCGGTGGAGCCCCGCCACCCCGGCATAGAGCACGAGCCCCAGCAAACAGAGCTGCAGGACGATGGCGAACATCTGTGCGGTTTCGTAGGAATTGATCCGGCTGACCAGCAGGTATCCCAGCCCGTAGCTTCCGGATATGAATTCCGCCACGACGGTGCCGACGAGGGCCAGGACGATGCCCACCTCCAGGCCGGTGACGATGAAGGGCAGGGCATAGGGAAGCTCCAGGCGGCGGAGCAGCTGGAAGCGGCTGGCGTCGAAGGAGGTCATCACGTCGCGCAACCCGTCCGGCACCGACCGGATGCCGAGCAGCGTGTTCATCATGATCGGGTAGAAGGGCAGGATGGCGGAGGTGAGGATCTTCGGGCCCAGGCCGAATCCCATCCACACCACGAACAGCGGGATCAGCGCCACCTTCGGAAGAACCTGGAAGGCGACGATGAAGGGCTTCGCCAAGCGCTCCAGCGTCGGCGACAGCGAGAGCAGGATGCCCGCGGCCACACCCAGGACGGTCGCCAGGAGGAAGCCGGCCAGGGAGCCGGCGAAGGTCATGGCCGTATGGCTCCAGGCCCGTCCGCTGAGTATCAGCGCCACCCACTCCTCCAGCACCGGCAGCGGGGCGGGCAGGATGAAGGGGGAGACGTCCCAGGCGGTGACGATTCCGTGCCAGGCCAGCAGCCCGGCCGCCAGCAGGCACGGCGTGACCAGCCACGGCAGCCAGACCGCATCGCGCAACCGGACCTTCTTCATGGCTGCCCCATCAGTTCGGCCAATCGTTCGTGCAGATCGCGCACCATCCGCTGGAATTCCGGCGAATAGGTGAGATCGCGGGTGCGCGGCCTCGGAAAAGGCACGTCGATCACACTGTTGATGCTCCCCGGTCCCGGCGAGAACAGGATGATCCGGTCGGCCAGGAAGGCCGCCTCCACCATTGAATGCGTTACCAGGACGATGGTCTTGCGGGTCGCGAGCCAAAGCGACTGAAGCTCCATGTTCAGGGCCTCGCGGGAAATCGCGTCGAGCGCCGCGAAGGGCTCGTCCATCAGCAGCACATCGGGATCGTAGGACAGGGCTCGCGCAATGGCCACCCGCTGGCGCATGCCGCCGGAAATCTCGTGAGGCATGCGGGTGCCGATGTCGGCCGCGCCCACCAGCGCCAGCATCGCCCGCGCGGCGGACAGCCGATCCGCGCGCGGCAGCCGCCCACGCAAATCCAGCGGCAGCCGCACATTCTCCTCCACCGTCAGCCAGGGGAACAGGGACGATTCCTGGAAAACGAGCCCCAGTCGGGACCGGAGGTCCTTCCGGCAGCGGCCCTTGTCCCACAGGGGGCTTCCGGCAATGCTGATGGTTCCGGAGGTCGGTTCCAGCAGCCCGCCGATCATGCGCAGCAGGGTGGTCTTGCCGCAGCCCGACGGCCCGAGGAACACGACGAACTCGCCGTCGGCGATCGACAGGCTGCTGGGCAGGAGCGCCGTCGCCGTTCCGTCGCCGACATCGAAGGTCTTGCCGATCTCCGTCAAGGCGATCATGGCCGGCCGCCCGCTGCTGCCGCCGAGCCCGGTCACAGCGCGTCGATGAACCGGTTGGTGTAAAGATCCTCCTGCTTCATGTCGGGCGGTGCGAACCCGCAGGAAACTATGAGGTCGTAGGCGCTCTGCCAGCGCACCGGCACGTTGCGCAGAAGGTTCTCCCGGCCGTCCGCCAGCAGGAAGGCGATGTTCTCCTTGTAAATGGCGGCGGCAAGCTCCGGATTCCGGGCTTCGGCCATGTCGTAGCGCTCCATGGCCTTCAGTGCATCGGCGATGGCGACCTTGCCGTCGATCAGGTCGAGCAGTGCCGTGCGGACGGCGCGAAGGTAGCGCTGGATCAACGGCTGATACCGTTCGATCACGTCCCGTTTGCCGGAGTAGCAGAAGCCCGGTGTCGGGGCGACCGTGTCCGTGTTCCATAGGTGAACGGGCTGGCCGCTCTTCCGCAATGCGACCGCGATGCCGGCGGTCACGAGATAGGCGTCCATCCGGCCCTGGCGGATCAGATCGACCCCGGCCGGCGAGTTGCCCACGACCACCCGCTGGACGCCGGTGCGATCCACGCCGCGGGCGGTCAGCATGATGTCGAGCAGCGTTTCCGTGGTGCCGCCGACCGATTGGATGCCGATGGTCCGGTTCGCCATGTCCTGCGGCCCGGTCACCGGCTTGTCCTGCAAGCTCACCACGAACCAGGGAGAGGTCTGCTGTACCGTGCCGATGGCGACGAGATCACGGCCTGCCGGCTGGCCGCTCGCCCGGATGTGATCGACGGCCCCGATGCGGGCGATCGTTGCGTTTCCACCCATGACCTGCTGCAGCGCCACGGAGGAGCCGCGGCCTTCCTCGATACCGACCCGCAGTCCTTCCCGTTCGAAGTATCCGGCGGCCTGCGTGAACAGGACATCGATGAAGGCCAGGATGAACTGGTTGGGCAGCACGATGGACAGGGCGTCCTGGGCCTGCGCACCCAGCGGCCTTACCGAGGCCAGGAACATGCCCGCCGCGGAGGCAGCCAGCACAGTCCGTCGATTCACCGTCATGGTCGATTCCATCAATCAAATCAAAGGCAGCGCGCCTGCCGCATCTCCGTCGGGATCCCATTGGCGCTTGCATACAAAAGGATATTGCGGAGCTTCCGCCTGATTGCCAAGCTCCTTCGGAAGCAGGGGGGACCATGGCGCCGATGCGCGTAAAGGGGCAGTGGCCTTTACAACGCTTTACTCGCTTACGGGCCGCCGCCCGGCCACACTCTCCTCAGAACAACTTAGACAGGAGCAGGGGCCATGGCTCACCTTTCCGCCCATGACGCCGGTGCGCCGTCGATATCGCCGCACCAGACTTGGTCCGAGGCCGAAGCATTCGCGATGCAGCCGCACGCATTCGGCGAGTTGGAGATCAACACCTACGTCTCCTACGTCAGGACCCTCGTCAATGCCGTCACCTCCATCCGGATGGCGTCGGACGCCCGGCGGCGCTGGACGGAGCGCAATGGGGCTGCCTGCCCCGATGCGGAGAAGATGTCCCGGCTGATCGAGGCAGAGATGGACCGCGCCGACGACATGGCTCACCGCATCGTCGAACTGGTGGCGTCCGTGCGCGCGGCGTCCGCTCCGCAGCCGCCTTCCAAGCGCGCCAATGCCGCTCCGGTCTCTGCCTTCCGCTCCGCCCCGGGGCTGAGGACGGTGCAAAGCGACAGGCAGGTCCGGGTCCGGCATGGCTGAGCTTGGCAGGGCGGAAATGATTTGGCCTGCGTTCGACGTGATTGAAGCTCCAGCGTTCGGCCGCGCTGCGATGCGGATTTGATCCGGTGGAAGGTGCCGGAATGGAAAAGCTGTTTCTCCCGATAAACATCGGTGCGCTCGATCTCGCCCATCGCGTCGTCATATCGGCGGCGACCGATCACAGGCGGATCGGCGAGCGCCGCGCGGCGGCCGATTGCGGCGCCTGCGTCCGGCATGTCTCGCCCGGTGGGTTGGTCATCACGCCTCCTGTCGCAGTTTCCGCAGCGGCGTCGTCGGCCCCCGTGTCGGATGGGTTCGACACGCCCGGGACGGCTGATGCCTGGGCTACGGCGATCAGCCTGGCCCATGCCAGGAAAGCCAAGGTGGTGGCGCGGTTGTGCCACCCGGGAGATGCCCCTCTTCGGGCCGCCACCCTGCCAGGCACCGGCATCGACGAGGTCATCGCGGATTTCCGCCGCGCGGCGGAGCGGGCCAGGCACCTCGGGTTCGATGGCGTGGAACTCGATGCGGCCGACGGCTCGCTTCCCGACCAGTTCCTTCAGGACGGGGTGAACCGGCGGACGGACCGGTATGGCGGCTCCATCCAGAACCGGTTGAACTTCCTCTGCGAGCTTGTCGATGCGGTAACCGGCGTCTGGACGGCGGAGCGGGTCGGTGTCCGCCTGTCGCCGTTCGGCCAATTCCGCGGCATGTCGGATTCGGATCCCCTCACGCTGTTCACCATGCTTCTGACGACGTTGGCCGGGCAGGAGCTTCCCTTCGTACACCTTGTCCGCACCGCTGCGGATGGGGCTCCGCTCGGCCATCTGCCTTATGAGGATCGCAGCGCCGCCGCCCGGATTCGTGCGGCCTTTCCCTCGGCGATCATCGTCTCCGGTAACTTCACCCGGCGGCGCGCGGTGGAGCTGGTGAGAAGCCGCTGGGCCGACGCCATCGGGGTTGAAGCCGGCATGGTGGAGGATGGCGCCGAGGGTCGTTGATGGCCGGTGCGCAAGCGTCCTGCTGCGCCGCCCCATGCCACGTTATGATGCGTTGACCTATGGTAAAGCATACGTATGATGATGAGGTCTAATGTATGCTTAGCGTTGGGAAATGACGCTTTCTCTTGCCCTCGATGACCTGATGAAGACGGAGCCGCGCCGGAGGTTGTGTCACCGCTTTGCTGTTGGCGGGGCGGTGGGCGCGACCTTTGGCTGACACGTCTGTTTCCCGCCGTTCCGTCGTTTCCCAGCCGCCGGCCGTGACAGGTCCCGCCATGGAGCAGAACGAGGTCGGCTTCGGACCCTTCCGATTTTCCCCGATGCGAGGGCTGCTGAAGAACGGCGTTGCCGTCAAGGTGGGGAGCCGGCCCCTTGCCATCCTCGCCCTGCTCCTGGAGCAGGCCGGAGCGGTCGTCAGCAACCGCGACATCATGGCCCGCGTCTGGCCCGGCTTGTTCGTCGAGGAGGCGAACATCCGCGTCCATATCGGCTCCTTGCGGAAGCTGCTGGGCAAGAACGACCTCGGCACCGACTATATCGAGAACATCCCGGCACAGGGCTACCGGTTCGTCGGGACCATCCGGACGCCCTTCCCGCAGGGGAACGCGGAAGGGGCCGTCTTGCAGCCGTCCGCACCGCCTGCGGACCTTTCGACCCTCTTGCCCCGCAACATCGACCGGCTGATCGGGCGCGACGGGACGATCGACGACATCGTGCGGAAGTTGGCGGAGAAGAGCTTCGTCACCATCACCGGCGTGGGGGGAATCGGAAAGACGAGCGTCGCCATCGAAGTGGCGCAGGTTTCGGCGAGCAGCCACCGGGACGGCATCCATTTCGTGGATCTGAGCACCCTGTCGGACCCGACTCTGGTGTGCCCGACCATCGCCCAGGTGATGAAGCTGCCCGGTGGCCGCAAAGGTGCCCTGGACGGGTTCCTCGGGGCGGTCAAGGGGTTGGATGCCCTGCTGATCCTCGACAACTGCGAGCATCTGATCGAGGAGGTCGCCATCGTCGTCGAGGGCATCCTGGCGACGGCTCTAGAAATCGACATTCTGGTGACCAGCCGCGAGATCCTGCGCGCGCAGGGCGAGTGGGTTTACCGCCTGCCGCCCTTGCCCGTTCCGCCCGGGCGGGAACACATGTTGACCGCCGAGCAGGCGCTGACCTACCCGGCGGTGGAGCTGTTCGTCGAGCGGGTGTCGTCCGGCGACAGCATGTTCCGCCTGTCGGATGCGGACGCGCCGGTCGCCGCGGAGCTGTGTCGCCACCTGGACGGTGTTCCGCTCGCGCTGGAACTGGCGGCGGCCCGGGTGCCCCTGCTGGGCATCCATGGCCTGGCTGCGAGCCTGGACCGGGCCTTCGACGTTCTGCGCGGCGGCCGCCGCACCGCGCTGCCCCGTCACCAGACCCTTCGGGCCACGCTGGAGTGGAGCCACCGCCTGCTGGACGAGCGCGAACGCATTGTCCTGCGCCGTCTTTCGGTCATCCGCGGGTCTTTCACCGGCGACCTTGCCATCGGCGTCGCGGCCTTCGGCGCGATTTTCGAGGAGGACGTCGTCGAGGGACTATCGGAGCTGTCGAAGAAGTCGCTGCTGTCCGTCGAGCACCGGCAGCAGAGCGTGCAGTTCCGCCTGCTCGAGACCACGCGCCAATATGCGGCGGAACGGCTCCAGGAAAGCGGCGAGTCTGACGTGGTCTGCCGCAATCTGGCGCGGTATCTGTGCCGGATGCTGGCGGGTTCGCAGTCGACGAACACGGTGGCCTGGACCGTCGTGTACGGGACCCGGGTGGACGATGTTCGCAGCGCGCTGGAATGGTCGCTGTCGCCTGCTGGCGATTTGGCGACCGCCGTCGACCTGACCGTCGCGTCGGCCCCGATGTGGTTCCAGCTGTCGCTGACCGATGAATTCCGCCGGCATGCCGAGACGGTGCTGCAGTCGGTCCGGCGGCAACCGGAACCGGACTTGCAGTCCGAAATGTCGATCACGGCGCATCTGGGCCCGGCACTGTGGAATTCGCTCGGCCCGGCGCCGGAGGTCGAGGCCGTGCTCTTGCGCGGGCTTGAGCTTTCGCAGCAGCTCGGCAATGTCGGATACCAGCGCCGCGCCCTGTGGGGGCTGTGGCTCTACCATCTGGCCCTCGAAAAAGACCAGGAAGCGCTGGAGGCGGCGCAGCGCTTCGGGGAACTCCTGGGAACGCCCGCCGATCCAGGTGCGGAGTCCATGCATCAGCGCATGATGGCGCTCGGCCTCCTCACGGTGGGCGAGTTCGACCGTGCGCGCGGCTTCGCCGAACGGTGCCTGGGTGCCCCTGCCCCGACCACCGGATCGAGCCTGCGGGGCTACCAGTTCGAACAGCGGATCGTCTCCCACACGCATTTGGCGCGCATAAACTGGATCCAGGGCCATCCGGACCGGGCGCGGGAGGCCATGCTTGAGGCGGTGGAGCAAGCGCTGGCGTCGGGCCATGTGCTCTCCCTGTGCTTCGCCTTGTCGCTCGGTGCCTGCCCGGTGGCCTTCTGGTGCGGGGACTACGACCTTACGGCGCGCTACGCCAACCTGCTGGTCGAAAAGACCAACGAAGGCTCCTTGTTCGTCTGGCGCACCTATGGGCTGTGTTATCAGCTGGCGCTGGAGGCGCGACAGGGGCAGGAGGACCGGCTCGCGTCGCTGCGCCGGTCTGCGCAATTCGCCGAGGTGTACCGGAACAAGCGCATCCGGATGCTCGCCACCGTCGCTCCGCGCCTGATCCCGCCGGCCGTCCTGGAAGAAGCGAGCGACGGCGCGACCAACTGGGCGACGGCTGAACTGCTCCGCCTGAAATCGGAGAATGCCGGCGAAGCGGAGACGGCGGAGAGGCTGCTGCGGCAATCGATGGAGATCGCCCGCCAACAAGGGGCCCGGTCCTGGAGCCTGCGGACGGCGATGAGCATGGCCAGGCAGTCCATGGGGACGGGACGTCACCAGGATGCCGCTTCGACCCTCTCGTCCATCTACGGCACCTTCGCCGAGGGGCACGATACCCCCGACCTGTTGGAAGCCGCGGCACTTCTGGACAGGCTGTAGACGCTCTTCCGTCCCGGGAAGCCATCCGGCCGGTCATCGATACCTGAGTATGGGTTCCCGCACACCCGGGCCTCCGGCACTGTCGCCGTCAAGGTGACCTGAGCAGGAGATCGACATGGATATGGCTGCTTCCCAGACCTTGCGCCGTCTTCCGGCGTTGGCAGCCCCGGCGTCCGTCGGCCAGGCGGGGGATGACGGAGACAGGCTTACGGCTGCCGCCGATTGGCTGTTGCGGGTGGCGAACGACATGCTGGCGCCGGATCGGCAGTCGGTGGAGCATTGCCTGTCGCTGGCCCTCGCCCGGTTGCAGCGCGACGGCGGCGAGCATCGTCCTGACCGTGGCGCGTCTGACGATGCCGGCCAGAAGACCGGACTGGCGAAGGCCGGATTGGCGAAGTCCGGATTGGCGGCCTGGCAGATGCGGCGGGTTACCGCCCATATCGACGCCCATCTCGCCAGTTCCATCCGCAACCGGGATCTGGCGGCGGCGGCCAAGCTCAGCTGCGGCTATTTCTGTCAGGCCTTCAAGGACAGCTTCGGCTGCCCGCCGCATGCCTACATCGTGCGCCGGCGGGTGGAACGGGCGAAGGAACTGTTGGAAACCACGGCCACGCCCCTGTCGCAGATCGCGCTCGACTGCGGATTCTCGGACCAGTCGCATTTCTCGCGCATCTTCCGCCGCATCGCCGGTGAAGCGCCCCGGTTGTGGCGGCACAAGCACCGGATCGACGGGGGCGCTGAAGAACAGTGAAGGAGTTCGGCGTCTCCAGAAGCCCGGCGGAGGGAGGGCGGCGGCGGCCCGATGGCCCGTCTCCGCCGCCTTCGGATCAGCCGTGCGCGGCGTAGGCGTCCATCACGCGGGTGGAATAGACCAGCGCCGCCCCGGCGTTCAGCGCGACGGCGACGCCCAGCGCCTCTGCAATCTCCTCCTGGGTGGCGCCGTGCTTGATCGCCGCTTCGGTATGGACGGCGATACAGCCGTCGCAGCGGACGCTGACGGCGACCGCCAGCGCGATCAGTTCCCGCACCTTGGCGCCCAGGAGGTCCTTCTTCTGGCCGGCGGCGCTGAGCCCGGCATAGCCCTTCACCGTGTCGGGGCTGAGCTTGGCGATCTCGCCGACGCCGGTGAGGACCTGCTGACGGTATTCGTTCCAGTTGAGCATCATGGTCGTGTCTCCTGAGGGTTCCGGTCCCGCTGCCGCAGGTGCCGGTCGGTGGGGCCACGCTACGTCCCGGTGCAGGCGCGATATAGAAGGATGCGCCCGTCTTTGGGACGCCGTTCCGGGCGCCTCACCCGACCCTTTCGATGGCGATGGCCGTGGCTTCTCCGCCGCCGATGCACAGCGACGCGACACCCCGGGTCAACCCGCGCGCGGCCAGCGCGTGCAGCAGAGTCACGATCAGCCGTGCCCCGGTGGCACCGATCGGATGGCCGAGCGCACAGGCACCGCCATTGACGTTCAGGCGGTCGGGTGCGATGCCCAGGTCTCGCCGGGCCGCCATGGCGACGACGGCGAAGGCTTCGTTGATCTCGAACAGGTCGACATCGCCCACCGACCAGCCGACCTTGTCCAGCAATTTGCGGATCGCCGGGATCGGGGCGGTGGTGAACCAGGCCGGATCCTGGCTGTGGGTGGCATGGCCGCGGATTTCCGCCAGGATCGGCAGTCCGGCCCCCTCGGCAACCGACCGCCGGGTCAGCACCAGCGCGGCGGCACCATCGGCATTGGCGGACGAGCTGGCGGCGGTGATCGTTCCATCGCGGCGGAAGGCTGGCTTCAGCGCCGGGATCTTGTCGGGGGAGACCTTCAGCGGGTTCTCGTCCTGTCCGACCAGCCGCTCCCCGCCCTTGGCCGGGACGGCGACCGGCACGATCTCGGCAGCGAAGGCGCCGCTCTCCACCGCCTTGCGGGCGCGGGTCAGCGTCTCTGCCGCATAGGCGTCCTGTTCGGCGCGGGTGAATCCGTAGGCATCGGCCGTCGCCTCGCCGAAATCACCCATGGCGCGTCCGCCCTCATAGGCATCCTCCAGCCCGTCCAGCATCATGTGGTCCAGCAACCGGTCGTGGCCGATGCGGTAGCCGCCGCGCGCCTTCGCCAGCAGATAGGGGGCGTTGGTCATCGACTCCATGCCGCCGGCCACCACGATGTCGGCCGATCCGGCACGGATCAGGTCATGGGCCAGCATGGTGGCCTTCAT
>NZ_DASPIS010000127.1:0-14613 GCF_035628975.1 Azospirillum sp.
ATGGAGGCACGGGCGGGAATCGAACCCACGTACACGGATTTGCAGTCCGCTGCATCACCACTCTGCCACCGCGCCATCCTGACCGGCACCGGCGCGCCGTTTCCGGTGCGCCCTCGGTGTGGAGCGGTGGTATAGCGGCACGGAACGGAGCGGTCAAGGCGAATGGTGACGATTTTTGAACATCGCTGAACGTCCTGTGCAGACCCGTCCGCCGGCCCCATCCGATGCGGTCGTGCGGGGGCTGCTTTTCCGATCCCCGGCAAAGCCCCTCCACAGCCGTGGCCCGGATCCCTGTGGCGTTGTGTTCGCCCGGCCTTTGCGGCTATATACCGCCATGGCAGGAAGCCGTCCGCTGTTCGGCTTGGTGCCGGTGTCGTCACAACACATCAATAAGCGACCGCCATGACCGATTTCGCCGCCGCACGCTATTTCATGGTCGAGGGACAGATCCGCCCCAACAAGGTGACCGATCATCGTCTCGTCGATGTCCTGTCGGAGCTTCCGCGCGAAGCCTTCGTACCTGAGTCGGCGCGCGGCGTCGCTTATGTCGACGACGATCTTCCCATCGGCAAGGGCCGCTTCCTGCTGGAGCCGATGGTGTTCGCCCGCATGCTGCAGGCTGTCGCCGTGCAGGAGACCGACCGGGTGCTCGACGTCGGCGCGGCCGGCGGCTATTCCACCGCGGTGCTGGCCCGCCTGGCCGCCTCCGTGATCGGCCTCGACTGCGACGAGGAACTGACCGCCGCCGCGACCGCGGCGCTGGCCGGGCAGGGCATCACCAATGCCAAGGCCGTCACCGGTCCGCTGGCGGAGGGGTACGCCCAAAACGCCCCTTACGATGTCATCGTCGTCGAAGGTACCGTGCCGGAGGTGCCGGCGGCGCTGACCGAACAGTTGGCCGAAGGCGGGCGCCTCGTCGCGGTGGTTCAGGGCAGCGGCAGCGTCGGGGAGGTCCGCCTGTTCCAGCGC
Organism: Azospirillum sp.; assembly: GCF_035628975.1. Lineage (GTDB taxonomy): Bacteria > Pseudomonadota > Alphaproteobacteria > Azospirillales > Azospirillaceae > Azospirillum. The sequence goes on from NZ_DASPIS010000127.1 coordinate 970, forward strand.
ATCGCCGGCGTCGTGTCCAGCCGCATCCTGTTCGAAGCCAAGCCGCACGCGCTGCCGGGCTTCGAAAAGAAGGCGTCTTTCGTGTTCTGACCGGTTTTGCCGGTTGGAGAGGTCTTGAACTGAACCGTGCAGTTTACCTCTGCGCGGTTCTGCGCTACCGTCGCCGCCATCCTTGCACGAAAGTGAACATTCATGGCCGCACCGTTTGAGATCGAGGTGGAAGAGCTGGACCGTCGCCGGAAGGCCGGCGACGCGATGGTCGTCCTCGACGTGCGCGAACCGTGGGAGTTTGCGCTGTGCGCCATCGACGGCAGCCTGCACATCCCGATGAACGGGCTTCCCGGCCGGGTGGACGAGCTGCCGACGGACCGCGACGTCGTCGTCGTGTGCCATCACGGTGGGCGCAGCGCGCAGGTCACCATGTGGCTGCGTTCCAAGGGTTTCGACCGTGCCATCAACCTCGATGGCGGCGTCGATGCCTGGGCGCGCCGAATCGACCCGAACATGAAGGTCTACTGAACATGACCGTGCGAAGCCGTTTTGCGCGCCGCTGGCTGCTGGCGACGGCCCTGACCCTGACCGCCACCATGGGCACAGCAGTGACCGGCGGTGGTACGGCCCAGGCGCAGTCCCTCGAGCAGGCCCTCGCCCAGGCCTATGCGAACAACCCGACGATCGGCGCCCAGCGCGCCCGCCTGCGTGCCGTCGACGAAGGCGTGCCCCAGGCGCTGTCCGGCTACCGGCCGACGGCGCGGGTCACCGCCGGCATCACGCGCTCGATGGGCGAATCGAAATTCGACGGCGGTTCGACGGGGTCCGAGGCCAACGCGAAAAGCGTCGGCGTCACCGCGACCCAGCCGGTCTACGACGCCACGGTCGCTCCGGCCGTCCGCCGCGCCGAACGACTGGTCGAGGCGCAGCGCGCCACCCTGATCGCGTCGGAACAGTCGGTGCTGCTCGCCGCCGCCCAGGCCTATCTGGACATCGTCCAGAACCAGGCCATCCTGCAGCTGCAGACCAACAACGAGCAGGTGCTGCGCCGACAGCTGGACGCCGCCCGCGACCGCTTCCGCGTCGGTGAATACACCCGCACCGACGTCAGCCAGTCCGAGTCGCGCCTGTCGGCCGCCATCGCGTCGAAGATCTCTGCCGAAGGCACGCTCCGCGCCTCCCGCGCGACCTACGAGCGTCTGGTGGGATCGGCCCCCGGCGAGCTGAAGGCGCCCAAGCCGGCGTTCCGCCTGCCGAAGAACCTCGACGAACTGGTCGAACTGGCCCGCGCCAACAACCCCAACGTCCTGTCGGCCTCCTACACCGAGGCGGCACAGCGTGAGGCGGTGGATCAGCAGTACGGCCGCCTGCTGCCCTCGGTGAACCTGTCGGCCAGCGGCACCCGCACCTATGATCCGGGCCGCACATCCGGCGTCGAGCTGAACCGCTCCGACAGCGCGCAGATCACCGCCCAGGTGACCATTCCGCTCTATCAGGCCGGCCAGCCCGAAGCGCTGGTCCGCGAGGCGAAGCAGACGGCCAACCAGGCCCGCCTGCAGATCGAGGAAAGCCGCCGTCAGGTCACCGAGTCGGCGGTCAGCGCCTGGCAGGCCCTGCAGACCGCGCGCGCCAGCATCGAGTCCTACTCAGCGCAGATCAAGGCGGCGCAGATCGCCCTGGAAGGCGTCCGTCAGGAGGCCCAGGTCGGGTCGCGCACCGTTCTGGACGTGCTGAACCAGGAACAGGAACTGCTGAACGCCCGCGTCTTCCTGGTGCGTGCCCAGCACGACGAGATGGTCGCAGCCTTCAATGTTCTGGCGGCCAGCGGACAGTTGACCGCCGACCGGCTCAATCTGCCGGTCCAGAAATACGACCCGCAGGCGAATTACGATAAGACGCGGGGCAAGTGGTTCGGAACTTCGGTGACCGAATGAACGAAGCGGCCCGCGAAAGCGGGCCGTTTTTGTATTATGGCTTTTTTGTCATCCCTGCCCTAGGTTTGGGTCAGGTTGACGTCTCGGGTTGCCACGATGAGCGATAAGGGCCAGCAAGAACCTTCGATGGAGGAAATCCTCGCCTCCATCCGGCGGATCATTTCCGAGGACGGCGAGCCGGCCAAGTCGGAAACCCAGGCGCCTTTGCCGCCTCCTCCGCCGCCACCCCCTCCGCCGCCTCCGCCACCCCCGCCGGTGGATGAGGACGACGACGTCCTGGAACTGACCCAGATGGTGGAGGACGAGCCGGATGAACGCCCGGCCTTCGGTCAGCCGGACCCCGATCCCTGGCCCGACGAGCCGGCGTTTCCGGAGCCGCCAGCTCCGCCTCCGCCGCCCCCGCGTTGGGAAGAGCCGGAGCCCGAACCGATGCCGCCGCCGCGCCCGGCGCGCCGGCCGATGCCGGCCTTCGACGAGTTCGAGGATGACGAGCCGCCGCCCCCGCCGCGTCCGCGCCGCCGGCCGGTCGAGGTGGATGACGGGCTGATCTCCCGCCGGACGGCGGAGGACGCCTCGCACCATCTGACCCATCTGGCGCGCGAGTTGGGCGACGACCTGTCCATCGGTCCGATGCCCATCGGCATCCGCACGGTGGAGGAGGTGGTGCGCGAACTGCTGAAGCCGCTGTTGAAGGAGTGGCTGGACGAAAATCTGCCGACGGTGGTCGAACGCCTCGTACAGCAGGAGATCGACCGGATGATCCGGCGGTCGCAGAAATTCTGATCCTGCCTTTCCTGATCTCCGCCTTTCTGATCCCCGGTTGAGACGTTTCTAGCGAAAGTTCGTGGTGATGTTGGAAAAGACGTACCGGCCCGCCGAGGTCGAGGAGAAGCACTACCGCCTGTGGGAAGACTCGGGCGCGTTCGCCGCCCAGCCGCAGGGGAACGGCAAGCCCTACACCATCATGATGCCGCCGCCGAACGTAACCGGCAGCCTGCACATGGGCCATGCGCTGACCTTCACCATCCAGGACGTGCTGACCCGCTACAACCGTATGCGCGGCCGCGACGCCCTGTGGCAGCCGGGGACCGACCATGCCGGCATCGCCACCCAGATGGTGGTGGAGCGCAATCTGGCGAAGGACGGCAAGACCCGCCACGATTTCGGCCGCGACGCCTTCATCGACAAGGTGTGGGAATGGAAGGCCGAATCGGGCGGCACCATCACCCGCCAGCTGCGCCGCCTGGGCGCCTCGCCGGATTGGCCGCGCGAACGCTTCACCATGGACGAGGGGCTGAGCCGCGCCGTCCGCAAGGTGTTCGTCGAGCTGCACCGCCAGGGCCTGATCTACAAGGACAAGCGGCTGGTCAACTGGGACCCGAAGCTGCACACCGCCATCTCCGACCTCGAGGTCGAGCAGAAGGAGATCAAGGGCAACCTCTGGCACTTCCGCTACCCCATCGACGGGGAGGAGGGGCGCTACATCGTGGTCGCCACCACCCGTCCTGAAACCATGCTGGGTGATACCGGCGTCGCGGTGCACCCGGAGGACGAGCGGTACAAGGACCTGATCGGCAAGATGGTCCGCCTGCCGCTGGTCGGCCGCCTGATCCCGATCGTCGGCGACGAATATGCCGATCCGGAAACCGGGTCGGGCGCGGTGAAGATCACCCCGGCGCACGACTTCAACGACTTCGAGGTCGGCAAGCGTTGCGGGCTCGAACAGATCAACATCATGGATCGTGACGCCCGGCTGAACGACAACGTTCCCGAGGCTTATCGCGGGCTTGACCGCTACGAGGCGCGCAAGCGGATCGTCGCCGAGCTGGAAGCGCTGGAGCTTCTGGAGAAGATCGAGCCGCACACCCACATGGTCCCGCACGGCGACCGCTCCGGCGTGGCCATCGAGCCGTGGCTGACCGACCAGTGGTATGTCGACGCCGCGACGCTGGCCAAGCCGGCGATCGAGGCGGTGGAGACCGGCAAGACGGTGTTCGTGCCCAAGCAGTGGGAGAACACCTATTTCGAATGGATGCGCAACATCCAGCCCTGGTGCATCAGCCGCCAGATCTGGTGGGGCCATCAGATTCCCGCTTGGTATGGCCCGGACGGCACCTTCTTCGTCGAGGAGACGGAGGAGGAGGCGCGCGCCGCCGCGACCAAGCATTACGGCAAGGACGTCGAACTGACGCGCGACGCCGACGTGCTCGACACCTGGTTCTCGTCGGCGCTGTGGCCCTTCTCCACGCTGGGCTGGCCCGACCAGACGCCGGAGCTGGATCGCTACTACCCGACTGACGTGCTGGTGACAGGCTTCGACATCATCTTCTTCTGGGTTGCCCGGATGATGATGATGGGCCTGCACTTCATGAAGGATGTGCCCTTCCGCACCGTCTACATCCATGCCCTCGTCCGCGACGAGAAGGGGCAGAAGATGTCGAAGTCGAAGGGCAACGTCATCGACCCGCTGGAGATCATCGACCAGTACGGCACCGACGCGCTGCGCTTCACCCTGTCGGCGATGGCGGCGCAGGGCCGCGACATCAAGCTGGCGGTGAACCGGGTCGAAGGCTACCGCAACTTCGCCACCAAGCTGTGGAACGCCGCCCGCTATTGCCAGATGAACGGCTGCGAGCCGGTCGCGGGCTACAAGCCGGTCGGCCTGACCCAGACGGTGAACCGCTGGATCGTCGGCGCGCTGGCCGATGCGACGAAGAAGGTCGCCGAGTCGATCGACGCATACAAGTTCAACGAGGCCGCGGGCGCCGCCTACCAGTTCACCTGGGGTACCTTCTGCGACTGGTACATGGAGTTCACCAAGCCGATCCTCGCCGGCACGGACGAGGCGGCGAAGGCGGAGACTCGGGCGACCACCGCCTGGGTGCTCGACCAGATCCTGCACATCCTGCACCCGCTGATGCCCTTCATCACCGAAGAGCTGTGGGAGCAGCTGTCGCCGGCCCGCGCCAACCGCCTGATCTCTGCCGAATGGCCGGAGTTCGCCGCCGACATGGTCGATCCGGCCGCGCGCGACGAGATGGATTGGGTGGTGCGGCTGATCACCTCGGTCCGCTCCATGCGGTCGGAGATGAACGTCCCGCCGGTGGCGCAGATCGAGCTGAAGCTGAAGGACCCGAACGCGGTCAGCCTTAAGCGGCTGGACACCCACCGCGACCTGATCCTGCGCATGGCCCGCCTGTCGAGCGTCGAACCGCTCCAGGGCGACGTGCCGAAGAGCAGCGTGCAGGCGGTGCTGGACGAGACCACGCTGGTGCTTCCGCTGGAAGGCATCGTCGATCTCGACAAGGAGAAGGCGCGCCTGTCCAAGGAGATCGACAAGCTGGCGGGCGAGATCAAGAAGATCGATGCCAAGCTGTCGAACGAGCAGTTCGTCGCCAAGGCTCCGGAAGAGGTGATCGAGGAGCAGCGCGACCGCCGCGAGGCCGCCGACCGAGCCCGCGACAAGCTGCAGAAGGCGCTGGAGATGCTGGCCGGCTGATCAACGGCCAGTTGTTAACGAAAAAGCCCCTCCCTCGCGACTGCGGGGGAGGGGCTTTTCGTTTGTGGCGCTTGTTGCCATAGAGCGGGGCAGGGGCTTTGGCTCAGCCCCGCAGCAGCCCCCGTAGACGATAGAGTTCGTCCAGCGCCTGCCGCGGCGTCAGGCTGTCCGGGTCGATTCCAGCCAAGGCTTCCTCGACCGGCGATGGTCCGGCCGGTGCTTCGGCCAGCACCTCCGCTTTCGGTGCCGGACGCTTCAATGCGGCGCTGAACAGCGGCAGGTCTTCGGCCAGCCGGTGGATCGTCGCGTTCTGGTCGCCCGATTCCAGCAGCTTCAGCACCTCGTCGGCACGTCCGACCACGGCGGGCGGCAGGCCGGCCAGCTTGGCGACATGGATGCCATAGCTGCGGTCGGCGGCGCCGGCCGTCACTTCGTGCAGGAACACGACGTCGCCCTGCCATTCCTTGATCCGCATGGTGTGGCAGGACAGCGCCGGCAGCTTCGACGCCAGCATCGTCAGTTCGTGGTAATGGGTGGCGAACAGCGCGCGGCAGCGGTTGACGTCGTGCAGATGCTCGACGCAGGCCCAGGCGATGGACAGGCCGTCGAAGGTCGCGGTGCCGCGGCCGATCTCGTCCAGGATCACCAGGGCGCGCGCGCCGGACTGGTTCAGGATCGCCGCCGTCTCCACCATCTCCACCATGAAGGTGGACCGCCCGCGGGCGAGGTCGTCGGCGGCGCCGACCCGGCTGTAGAGCCGGTCGACCACGCCGATATGCGCCCGCTCCGCCGGGACGAAGCTGCCCATCTGGGCCAGCACGGCGATCAACGCGTTCTGGCGCAGGAAGGTCGATTTACCGGCCATGTTCGGGCCGGTCAGCAGCCAGAGCCGGTTGTCGGGCGCGAGGTCGCAGTCGTTGGCGACGAACGGCCCGCCATGGGCGGCGTCCAGCACCGCCTCCACCACCGGATGCCGGCCGCCCTTGATGGCGAAGGCGAGGCTGTCGTCCACCAGCGGCCGGCTGTAGCGCCGCTCCTCCGCCAGTTCGGCTAGCGAGGTGGCGACGTCCAGCGCCGCCAGCGCATGGGCGGCCTGGGCGATGGCATCGGCCCGCGCCGCCACCGCATCCACCAGCCCGCCGAACAGCTCCAGTTCCACCGCCAGCGCCTTGTCGGCGGCCTCGGAGATGCGGCGTTCCAGATCCGACAGCTCCACCGTGCCGAACCGCACGGCATTCGCCATGGTCTGGCGGTGCATGAACACCTCGCGGCCCTTGTCCGACATCAGCTTGTCGGCATGGGCGGCGGTGACCTCGATGTGATAGCCCAGCACGTTGTTGTGCTTGACCTTCAGCGACGGCACCCCGGCGATCTCGGCGTATTTGGCCTGCAGCCCGGCGATCAGCCGGCGGCTCTCGTCGCGCAGAGTCACCAACTCGTCCAGTGCATAGCTGTAGTCGCGGGCAATGAAGCCGCCGTCGCGGGCCAGCAGCGGCAGCTCCGGCGCCAGCGCCTGGGTCAGCTGGTCGACCAGTTCCGAATGGGCGCCCAGCCGCTTGTCGAGCGCCGCCAGCCCGTCCGGCAGCGGCATGGCGCCGGCCAGCAGTTCGCGGATCAGCCCCGCCTGCCGCAGCCCGTCGCGGATGGCCGCCAGATCGCGCGGCCCCCCGCGGCCCAGCGTCAGGCGCGACAGCGCGCGTTCCAGATCGGGGCAACTGCGCAGGGACTGGCGCAGGTCGCCGCGCAGCCGCTCCTCCGCCAGCGCGAACTCCACCATGTCGAGCCGGCGTCCGATGGCAGCGGGATCAGTCAGCGGGGCTGCGAGATGGGCACAGAGCAGGCGCGCGCCGGCCCCCGTCACGGTGCGGTCGATGGTGGCGAGCAGGCTGCCGCGCCGTTCCCCGGTCAGCGTCCGGGTCAGTTCAAGGTTGCGGGCGGTGGAGGCGTCGATCTCCATCACCGCACCCGGCCCGACGCGCCGCGGCGGCGACAGGCGGGGCACACGGCCCTTCTGCGTCAACTCGACATAGCCGACCAGCGCACCGGCCGCCGCGACCTCCGCCCTGGTGAAGCTGCCGAAGGCGTCCAGCGTGCCGACTCCATATTGGGTCAGCAGGCGCTGCTTGCCGTTCTCGCTGTCGAAACGTGGGGTGGGCTGCACGGTCAGCCGCGACTTCCATTCGCCCCAAAGCTCGAACAGCTCCGGCGTCTGCGACAGCTTTTCGGAGATCAGCACTTCCTGCGGGTCGAGCCGGCCAAGCGCGGCACCAAGCCCGGTCCGCTCCACCGGTTGCACCACCAGTTCGCCGGTCGACATCTCCAGCCACGCCAGCCCCAGCCCGCCGGCAGCCTCGGCCACCGCCGCCAGCCAGTTGGAGGAGCGGGAATCGAGGAGGCTGTCCTCGGTCAGGGTGCCGGGGGTGACGATGCGGATGACGCCGCGCTTCACGACCGACTTGGAGCCGCGCTTCTTCGCCTCCGCCGGGTCTTCCATCTGTTCGCAGATGGCGACGCGGAAGCCCAGGCGGATCAGGCGCTGCAGGTAATTCTCGTGGCTGTGCACCGGCACGCCGCACATTGGGATGTCTTCGCCCAGATGCTGGCCGCGCTTGGTCAGCGCGATGTCCAGCGCCGCCGCGGCATTCACCGCATCCTCGAAGAACATCTCGTAGAAGTCGCCCATCCGGTAGAACAGCAGGCAATCGGGATGCGCCTGCTTGATCTCCAGATACTGCGCCATCATCGGGGTGGCGTCGGGCGGAATGACGATTTCTGCGGTGTCGGACACGGGAACCATGCGGCGGTGGATGGGTGTTGCTTCAGCGGCGCACCCTATCACGGGATATGCAGCCGCGGGATAGGCGGGATGGCCGGTGATGGGACAATCCGATCTGCAGGACCGACCCGGGCTGCGACCCCGTCGCGGTTGACGAGTGCTTGCCGCCGGTCGCTACAATAGGGCAGGGGCCTCGCCTGGAAGCTGGAGGGGAACCCGCGCGATCGGACGGAACTCCGACCTTAAATAGGGAGACGGCCATCATGACGCAAACGACCCAGGACACGGCGCCCGCCGAGGTGCGGGAGGTCGTTGCCCTCTTTTCCACCCGTGCCGGCTTCAACCGGGCGGTCGACGCGGTCCTGGCCGCCGGCTTCGACCGCGCCGACCTGTCGGTCCTCGCCAGCCATGCATCGCTCGATGCGGCAGATCCGAAGGGCAAGCCGCGGGACGAGGCGCTGACCGGTCTGGTGGGCGAGCTGAAATACGCCTTTCCCCTGACCACGGCCGGCCTGATCGCCATCGTCGGCGGCCCGATCGAAGCGGCGCTGGCGGCCCTGGTCGCCGCCGGTGTCGGCGGGGCCGCGATCAAGGACTATCTGGACGAACTGACCAGCCACCCGAAGCCCAACGAGTTCACCCGCGCCCTGGAGGCCGGCGGCGTCATTCTGTGGGTGCGCGTCACGACGCCCGAGCAGGAACGGGAAGCCTCGGCCCTGCTCGACCGCGAGGGCGGCGGCAACGTCCATGTGTCGGTGCGCGAGACTTGATACCGGCGCCCCGTCAGGCCCGCCAATAGCCCCAGACGGATGCAGGCGGCAGGTTGCGCAGGGTGAAGGCCAGTCTTCGGCCCTGCAACCCCAGCGCCGCCCGGTCCAAGGGTGAATGCGGCATGAAGCTGTAGAGGAGGAAGCGGCCGCCCGGCCGCAGGATGCGGAAGGTCGCGTCCAGAACCTCGCGCTGGAAGGCGAGCGGGAAGGTGATCATCGGGATGCCGATCACCACCGTCCCGACCTTGCCGCAGAGCGATTCGCCGAGCAGGTCGGGCGCATTGCGGCAGTCGTCGGCGAAGACGGTTACGGCGGGGCAGCGCTGCCGCAGATGGCCGGCGAGATCCCGGTCGATCTCGAAGCTGAACAGGCGATCCGCCGGGATGCCGGACTCGAGGATCGCGGTGGTGATGGGACCGGTGCCGCCGCCAAACTCCACCACCACCTCGTCCGCCTCGCAGCGGATCTCGCGGGTGATGCGGCGGCGCAGGGATGGGGAAGACGGGGCGATCGACCCCATCGCCCAGGGATCGGCCAGCCAGCGGCGGAAGAACAGCCAGGATTCGGAAAGCGGGGCGGGTGCCGTCTGGGTCATCGGAGCCTCCCTGTGTCGGGACGGCCCGTTGGCGACCGCCCTCTACAGCGTTGCTGCCAGAAGTTGGTGACCTGCGTATGACAGGCTGCTCGCCACCAGGGTCAAAAACACCAGCGCCGCCACGGTCAGCCCCAGCCCGACGCCGATGGCGCCGCCGTCGCGCTCGATCAGCCCCAGCGAAATCAGCACCAGCGCGAAGCCCGGCAGCCAGCCGGTCAGCGGCAGCGGGATGATGCAGGTCAGCGTCAGGATGAACAGCAGCAGCCCGAACCAGCGTTCCTGGTCGATGCGGGCGAGACGGTGAAGTCGCGGCTTCAGCATCCGCTCGATCCACACAAGCCGCGGCATGGCGGCGTCCAGCGTGCGGGCGGCCAGACCGGTGCCGATGGAACGGTGCAGCAGCCAGTCCGGCAGTCCCGCCCCGCGCCTTCCGAAGGCGAGCTGGGCGGTGTAGAGCACGATGGGCAGGTCGAACAGGCAGGACACGCCCAGCGGCACCGGCGCGATGGTGGGCAGCGCCAGCGCCAGCAGGATGGTGCCGAGCGACCGGTCGCCCAGCGCCCGGATCAGGTCGCCCAGCGTGACCCGGCCGGCAGGCAGGTTGGCGCGGAAGCGGGCCAGCACGTCGGAGGTGCGCTCCTCCTCCACCTCGGCACAGGCCGCAGGCAGGGCGATGGTGCCGTCCTGCTGCGCGTCGCGTTCCAACGCCTCGCTTTCAAACGCGCCGCTGCCGGCGTCGTCGATGTGGCGGCGGGCGTTCAAACGCCGGCCTCCGCTGCGGCGCTCTCGTAGGCTTCGAGCGCCTCCAACCAGCTTTCCTCGGCGGTCGCCAGCTTCTTCTCCACCGTGCCGAGATCGATCTGCAGCTTCGTCAGCTTGTCCGACGGGCCGGTGTAGAGGGTGGGATCGGCCATCTTCGTCTCGATCTTGCGCTTTTCCTCGCTCAGCTTGGTCACCAGCGCCTCCGCGTCGGTCGCCTTGCGCTTCAGCGGGGCGAGTGCGGTGCGCGCCTCGGCCGCGGCGCGGCGCTGGTCCTTCTTGTTCGGGCCGGCGTCCCGGTCCAGGCCGCCTTTCGCCACCGCCCGTTCCGCCTTGGCGCGGTCCAGCAGGTAGCGGCGGTAATCGTCCAGGTCGCCGTCATAGGCTTGCACCGTGCCCTCGGCGACCAGCAGCAGCCGATCCACCGTCATCTCGATCAGGTGCGGGTCGTGGCTGATGATGATGACGGCGCCGGGGAAATCGTTGATCGCCTCGATCAATGCCTCGCGGCTGTCGATGTCCAGATGGTTGGTCGGCTCGTCCAGCATCAGGATGTGCGGGACTTCCCGGCTCATCAGAGCCAGAAGAAGGCGGGCCTTCTCGCCGCCCGACAAGCTGGCGATCTTGGTCTCCGCCTTCGCCTGCGGGAAGCCGAAGCGGCCCAGATGGGCGCGGACCTTCTCCTCCAGCGCCAGCGGCATGATGCGCTGGGTCTGCTGGATCGGCGTCAGCGACAGGTCCAGTTCCTCGGCCTGATGCTGGGCGAAATAGCCGATGCGCAGCTTGGACGACCGCCGCATCTCTCCGGCCATCGGCTGCAGCCGGTTGGCCAGCAGCTTGACCAGAGTCGACTTGCCGTTGCCGTTGGCGCCCAGCAGGCCGATGCGGTCCTCCATGTCGATGCGCAGGTTGACGCGGCGCAGGATGACCTTGTCGCCATAGCCGATGCTGACGCCTTCCAACGCGATCAGCGGCGGCGCCAGCTCGTCCGGCGGCGGGAAGTTGAAGACGACCTCGGGATCGTCCTCCATCAGCGTGATCGACTCCATCCTTTCCAGCAGCTTCAGGCGGCTCTGCGCCTGACGGGCCTTGCTGGCCTTGAAGCGGAAGCGGTCGACGTAGGACATCATGTGCTTGCGGCGCGCCTCCTGCTTGGCGGCCATGGAGGCGAGGCGCTCCTGGTTGGCGCGGCGCTGCGCCAGGAACTGGTCGTAATTGCCGCTGTAGGTGACGAGCTTGCCCTGGTCGATGTGGATCGTCGTGGTGGGCACCGCGTTCAGCAGCTCGCGGTCATGGCTGACCAGCAGGATGGTGTGCGGGTAGTTCTTCAGATAACCCTCGAGCCAGATCGTGGCTTCGAGGTCGAGGTGGTTGGTCGGCTCGTCCAGCAGCAGCAGGTCGGGGCGGGAGAACAGCACCCCGGCCAGCGCCACGCGCATCCGCCAGCCGCCGGAGAAGTCGGAGCAGGGCCGCTGTTGCGCCTCGGCGTCGAAGCCCAGGCCGGACAGCACCTGTGCCGCGCGCGACGGGGCGGAATGCGCCTCGATGTCGGCGAGGCGGGCGTGGATCTCGCCGATGCGCATCGGGTCGGTCGCCGTTTCCGCCTCTGCCAGCAGGGCGGTACGCTCGGTGTCGGCGGCCAGCACGGCGTCGATCAGCAAGGTCGGGCCGCTGGGGGCCTCCTGCGCCACCATGCCCATCCGCATGCCGGCCGGCAGCGTGACCGCGCCGGCATCGGTCTGCAGCTGGCCCGAGATCAGCTTCAGCAGGGTTGATTTGCCGGTGCCGTTGCGGCCGACCAGCGCGACGCGGTGCCCCTTGGGCACGACCGCGGTCGCGTGGTCGAACAACACTCGGCCGCCGAAGCGGAAGGTCAGGTCATTGATGTGCAGCATAGCGGCGAGGATGTAGCACGGGGACCCGCGGATTTGAAGCGGGCCCCGCCGGTTGGCACGGCTTTGTCCTCAGCGCTCCAGCGTCATCGCCGGCATCCGGGCCTGAACGCCGTCGCCCTGGACGGCGGCGATCAGCGGACGAAGCTGGGCCAGCAGCGGGCGCAGTTCCGCCACGGCAGCCAGGGCGCCGACCAGTTCGCCGCGGCCGGACATCAGATCCATCAGTTGGTCGGTGACGGATTTCGGCGGCGGGAAGGGGGTCAGCGTCACCGCGGCATCCGGGGACAGGCCGGCTGCAGTGCGGGCCAGGATCAGCGCCTGGTCCTGCCCGCCCAGTTCGTCGACGAGGCCGAGTTCGCGCGCCTGCGCGCCGGTCCACACCCGCCCCTTGGCGACGTTGCGCGCCTGCTCCGGCGACATGCGGCGGGCTTCGGCGACCCGTTGCAGGAAGTTGGCATAGGTGTCGTCGATGATGGCGTTCAGCCGCTCCGTCCCGCTATCGTCGAAGGGACGCACGGGCGACCACAGGCCGGCGTTGCGGGCGCCCTGCACGCGGTCCCAATGGACGCCCAGCTTGTCGGACAGGCCGCCGACGCCGAACTTGCCGGCGACGACGCCGATGGAGCCGGTGACGGTGGCGGGTGAGGCGACGATGCGGTCGGCCGCCAGCGCGATCCAATAGCCGCCCGACGCGGCGGCGTCGCCCATGCTGGCGATCACCGGCTTGCCATTCTGGCGCGCCTTGACCAGCGCCCGCCGGATCGCCTCCGATGCCGACACGGAACCGCCGCCGCTGTCGATGCGGAACAGGATGGCGCGCACCTCCGGATCGTCGGCCGCTTCCTCGATGGCTTCGACGATGGTCTCCGACCCGGCGGCGACCTCGCCCAGCGCCGGCTTCTCGCTCTTGCCGCCGGTGATGGTGCCGACGGCGTGGATCAGGGCGATGGTCGGGCCGGCGTCGTGGGGACCGCCGGCCACCGACAGGTAATCGAAGGGCTCCACCAGCTCCGCCCCGGCGCCGGCACGCTTCAGCGCCTCGTCGCGTGCCTCGTCGGCATAGCCGAGCCGGTCGACCAGCTTCTGGTCCAGTGCCTCTCGGCTCAGCAGCGGGGCATTGTCCATGGCGGTCCGCACCGCGGCGGGGGCGAGGCGCCGGCTGGTGGCGATGCCTTCGACCAGCTGCTTGGTGAGGTCGGCGACCAGCGCCTCCATCATCTCGCGGTTGGCCGGGGTCATGCCGGACTTGGTGAAGGTGTCGGCGAAGCTCTTGTATTCCTCGCGCTGGGCGAATTGCGGCTGCACGCCCAGCTGCTCGAAGGCATCGCGGGCGAAGGGCAGTTCCGCCGACAGGCCGGTGATGCCCAGCGTGCCCAGCGGCTGCAGCCACACCTCGTCGAAGGCGCTGGCCAGCAGGTAGGAGCG
>NZ_DASPIS010000128.1:0-21032 GCF_035628975.1 Azospirillum sp.
CCAGCCGCGGCTTCTGCTGCTGGACGAGCCGTCGCTGGGTCTGGCGCCGCTGATCGTGAAGCAGATCTTCCAGGTGATCCAGGAGATCAACCGGGAACAGAAGATGACGGTGTTCATGGTGGAGCAGAACGCGTTCCACGCGCTGAAGCTGGCGCACCGGGCCTATGTGATGGTGACGGGGAAGATCACGATGACGGGGACGGGGGCGCAGCTTCTGGCCGACCCGGAGGTTCGCGCGGCTTATCTGGAAGGGGGCCACTGAGATGGAAGCGATCCTTGGCTCATCGGTTCCGGTGTTCGTGTTCCTGACGGTTCTGGTGTTCGGCGGCTGCGGCGTGCTGACCGGCCAGACGCTTGCCGAAGGGTGGAAGCCGGTGTCGAGCGTGCTGGCCTATTCGCTCCTGCTGGGGATGGGCCACCGTTTCCTGGCCTGGGGCCTGTTCGGCGAGCAGCTGCTGTCGCTGTGGGGCTTCATCGTCCACACGGTGGTGATCGGGCTGATCACGCTGACGGCGCACCGCATCGCCATCGCACGCCGCATGGTCAACCAGTATCCGTGGCTCTACGAGACTGCCGGCCCCTTCGCCTGGCGGGAGCGGACTGGCGCGGCCGCCGACAAATAAGTCATTCGGAATAGACCGTACGGCTGATTGGTGCCCGTGAAACTGTCGCACACCGCACCACTTGGGGTATGGTAATCTGGAAACCGCCGGAGGGGACCCGGCGGCAAGGCCCGCAAGGGCCGGGGGTATGTTGCAACAGGGACCATTCACAGAACAGGGAAGCACACCCATGAAATTCAAGCTGTCCCTTCTCGCCGCGATCGCGGCGACCGCGCTCTCCGCCACGGCCGCCCAGGCCGACATCGCGGTGGCGACCGCCGGTCCGATCACCGGCCAGTACGCCACCTTCGGCGAGCAGATGAAGAAGGGCATGGAGCAGGCCGTCGCGGACATCAACGCCGCCGGCGGTGTCCTGGGCCAGAAGCTGAAGCTGGAAGTCGGCGACGACGCCTGCGATCCCAAGCAGGCCGTCGCCGTCGCCAACCAGCTGGCCAAGGCTGGTGTGAAGTTCGTGGCCGGACACTTCTGCTCGGGCTCGTCGATCCCGGCCAGCCAGGTATATGCCGAAGAAGGGATGCTGCAGATCTCCCCGGCTTCGACCAACCCGAAGCTGACCGAACAGGGACTGAAGAACGTCTTCCGCGTCTGCGGCCGAGACGACCAGCAGGGCCTGATCGCCGGCAAGTATCTGCTGGACAATTACAAGGGCAAGAACGTCGCCATCCTTCACGACAAGTCGGCCTACGGCAAGGGTCTGGCCGACGAGACGCAGAAGGCGCTGAACGCCGGCGGCCAGAAGGAAACCATCTACGAAGCCTACACGGCCGGTGAGAAGGACTATTCCGCCCTGGTGTCGAAGCTGAAGCAGGCGAACGTCGACGCCGTCTACATCGGTGGCTACCACACCGAGGCCGGCCTGATCGCCCGCCAGATGAAGGACCAGGGCATGAAGGCCATCATCGTGTCGGGTGACGCGCTGGTGACCAACGAGTACTGGGCCATCACCGGTGACGCCGGCGAGAACACCATGATGACCTTCGGTCCGGATCCGCGCGAGAAGCCGGACGCCAAGGCCGTCGTGGAGAAGTTCCGCAAGGCGGGCTACGAGCCGGAAGGCTACACCCTGTACACCTACGCCGCGCTCCAGATCTGGGCCGACGCGGTGAAGCAGGCGAACTCGACCGACGCTGCCAAGGTTGCCGAAGTCATGCGCAAGGGCAACTACAACACCGTCATCGGCAAGATCGGGTTCGACCCGAAGGGCGACGTCACCAGCCCGGCCTATGTCTGGTACAAGTGGAAGAACGGCCAGTATGCCGAAGTGAAGTAAGCGAAACGCATCAGCGTTCCGTTGAAAGGGGGCCGGCACTTCTGTGTCGGCCCTTTTTTATTCGACCCGACTTGGCGCCGGGTCAGGGAATAGGTCGGGGAACATAGGCGACGGATTGGGCTACCGACTGGGCCACGGAGGGTTGCGCCGCGGTAATCGCCGGAGAGGAGAGGCCGGATGCGACCCGACGACCCGACCGCTCGTTCAGCAGTCGTTCGGAGGTCCGCATCACCTCCCGCCAGAAGGCGGCGGCACGGGTGTGGTTGGCGGCCGTGAGTTCGACAAGACGAACGCGGCTCATTCGAATCGCGGTTTCGCCCAGTTCATCAACCAGGCGGGTCGCGAAGACAAGCACGTCGAGATCGGTGTTCATGACGGCTATGAACCCACAACCGGGGCTTTTGTTCCAGCTTGAAACCGCACTGCGGCAAAGGGTCATCGGTGGTGCTCCGGACGTGCTGCACCGCAACAACGCTTATGCGGCATCCAAGAACGGTCACCGAACGGACACTCGCCACGACGGGGGTGTTTTGTGGTTCAATGGCGCCCTTCGCGGCGGCCGTGACGGCAACCGGTATGGGATGGGTTTTGGAGAACGACAATGCGCAGAAAGCGCGAGGTGATCGAGGGTCAGATTTATCGCAAGCTGTCCCCCAGCGGCGGCTATTGGGAAGTGGTTGCCATCCGCAAGGACGGAATGGGCACGCAGCATGCGCAGATGAAGCGGACCGACGACCCGAAGACACTGAAGACCCTGTCGGTGTCGACCCTGCTCGATCCCCAGCAGTTCGAGATCGTCACCGAGTAGCGGCTTCTCCGACAAGCACGCGCCGCCGATAGAGGTCGATGTCCGGCCCACCCTTCCCGCCGCCGGACACACGCTCCAGTCGCCCCTTGCGGATCAGATGGTTGAGGTGCGCCACGGCTTCGCCCACGGCGAAGACGGTCTGGTGCGGGTCGAGCGGCCGCGGGAACAGCGCCTGCGTCACCTCTGCCGCCGTGCGGGGCGATGCGCAGAGCGATTCGATCTCCGCCAGCCGTTCGGCATGATGGTGGGCCAGATCGTCGGCGCGCCGGTGCAGGCCGCGGAATGGACGGCCATGTGAGGGCAGAACCAGCGTGTCGGCCGGCAGGGTGGCCCAATCCTTCAGGCTGGCGAGATAGTCGGTGAGAGGATCGGCGTCGGGTTCGGTCGGCCAGACGCTGATGTTCGGGCTGATCCGCGGCAGAATCTGGTCGCCGGAGATCACCAGGGCCATGCCGTTGTCGTCGCCATCAGCCGGCCGGTAGAGGCTGACCGGTTCGGCCGTATGGCCGCTGCCGCCGATCACGGTCCAGAAACGATCGCCCACCGGCAGCCTGTCGCCGGCCCGCAGGCGGGTCAGCGTCGCCGGCACGCCGGGGACGCCGCGGCTATAGGCACCCTTGCGGGCGAGCACGGCGTCCAGCGTCTCCGGCGCCAAGCCGCAGCGGCGGTAGAAGCGCTCCACCGCGGCATCGGTGGCGGCATCATTGCCGGCCGACAGCGTGCGGGCGAACAGCCATTCCGTCAGCGAGCTGGCGAAGGCCGCACCGGTCCGCTCGACCAGCCAGTTGGCGGCGCCGATGTGGTCGGGATGGAAGTGGGTGGCGACCACCCGCTCCACCGGCCGGCCGCCGAGCGCGTCGCGCAGCAACCCCTCCCACAGGGCCAGCGTGTGCCGGTCACCCAGCCCGCAATCGATCAGCGTCCAGCCGTCCGCTCCACCGTCCAGCGCCCAGGCGTTGATGTGGTCAAGTTGGAAAGGCAGGGACAGCCGGATCCACAACACGCCCGGCGCCACCTCTTGCCAGCCGCCGGGATCCGGGGTGGTGCAGATGGGGTAGTCGATCGCGTCGTCCGGGGTAGGGGGCATCGGGGTGGGTGTCCAAGTCATTGTTATCACGGAAGGAAATGCCAGCAGGAGCGCTGCGGCAAATCTGCAACAGAAAAAGCGGCCGTGCGTGGGCGGGATTGGAAGCCGCGCGTGCTGATTCCATTGTCGGGGCCGGAGCCCGTTCTGTCACGCGTTTCGCCGCAGGCCGGGATGTCCCGATCCGCCAACGCCGTCAACGATGGGAACAAGAACATGACGATGCGTGGGATTTTGCTGGGCACGGCACTGGCCGTCGCCATTCCTTCCCTGGCCATTCCGACCGCCGCCTTTGCCGCGCCGGAAGGCTTCTACGTCGGCGCGGGGGCCGGCGTGAACTGGACCGAGGATGCCGACCTCAGCAGCTATCCGGCCCCGGGCCTGGGTCTGAAGGAGGAGTTCAAGATCGGCGGCATCGGCGACATTTCGGTCGGCTACGCCACCGCGATGGGCCTGCGCGCCGAACTGGAGGCCGCCTGGCGTTGGCGCAACAGCGTCGACGACACCAGCAGCGCCACTCCCGGCCTGAACGGGCTGGGCGGCAAGACGAGCTCGGTCGCCTTCATGGGCAACCTGCTGTACGATTTCAACATCGGCCTGCCGATCACGCCCTATATCGGCGCCGGTGCCGGTATCGCCGGGGTGAAGAAGACGCTGAACGGCGCCAGCGACCGCGACTGGGTCTTCGCCTATCAGGGCATCGTCGGCGCGTCCTATGCGATCAACGACAATGTGGCGCTGACGCTGGATTACCGCTACTTCGCCACCGTCGATCCGGAGTTCGAGCTGGGTCCGGTGACCTCGAAAAGCGAATACCGCAACCACACCATCCTGGCCGGCCTGCGCTATACCTTCGGCGGGCCGTCGCGCGCCACGCCGGTCGTTGCCCCGGCCCCGGCCGCCCCGCCGATGGCGGCCCAGCCGCAGAGCGAGTATCAGGTGTTCTTCGATTGGGACAAGGCGACGATCACGCCGAATTCCGCAAGCATCATCGGCGATGCCGCAGAGGCGGCCAACCGTGCCCGCGCCGTCCGCATCCAGGTGATCGGCCACACCGACACCTCGGGCTCGCCGACCTACAACCAGCGGCTTTCGATCCGCCGGGCCGAGGCGGTGCGGCAGGCGCTGATCGCGCGGGGCACGCCGGCCAACATGATCTCGATCGAAGGCGTGGGCGAGAACCAGCTGATGGTGCCTACCGGTCCGAACGTGCGCGAGCCGTCGAACCGCCGCGCCCAGATCCTCATCAAGGTCTCCTGACCGCAGGGAACCTGCACGCGGGGGAGGGGGCGGATGACCTCCTCCGCGCTTTTCTTTACGGTTCCTCCGGGCATTCCAATGACCGGACGTGCGAAGGAGGTAGCGCTGTCCGTTGCGTCAGCGTATGACGATGCTGCACGCGAGGCATCTTCGGTCCGAGACGTTACATGCAGGTTCTGATCGCCGACGATCATTCCATCGTCCGCAGCGGCTTGACCCATCTGGTGGGTGAACTGGACGAACAGGCCACCGTGGTGGCCGCGACCAGCTTCAGCCAGTTGAACGCCATCCTCGACGCGTCGATGCTCGAGGGCGGCATTGCATTCGACCTGATCGTGATGGATTTGCGCATGCCCGGCCTGGGCGGACTGGATGAGGTCGAGGCGCTGGTGAAGCGTGTGGCGCCGGTCCCCGTCGCCGTCTTCTCCATGATCGAATCACCGGACGAGATGCGCGCGGTGCTGTCGCGCGGCGTGCGCGCCTTCATCCCGAAATCGACCGACGACGTGCTGGTGGTCAACATCCTGCGGCTGGTGATGGCGGGCGGCTCCTATGTGCCGCCGGTTCTGGGCATGCCGGGAGCGCCCCCGGCGGTCGGGGGGGTGCCTGCACGGGGCAGCGCGCCCAGCGTGTTCGACGGTCTGACCCGCCGGCAGCTGGAGGTGCTGGATCTGCTGGCCCAGGGCCTGTCGAACCAGGAGATCGGCGAAAGGCTGGGCCTGAACCTGTCCACCGTGAAGACCCACGTCACCGGAGTGCTGAAGGCGCTCGGCGTCGGCAGCCGCACCCAGGCGGTCCTGCTGGTCAAGGAATCGGGGCGCGACCGGTTGGTTTGAGGCCGGGCGACGCTCCTAAAGCAGCGCGTTCAGCAGCGAACCGCGCCCGCCGTAGCTGCCGCCGGATCCGCCCAGCATCATCGAGGCGGGGTTGATGGAGGCGCTGCCGGCGCCCAGGATCGCGGCCAGCCCCTGCAGCTTGGTGTTGTTGCCGAAGGGGTTGTCGCCCTTGGCCGGCTGCTTGGCGATGGTGTCGTAGTCCTTGCTGTAATTGCCCATGCGCAGTTGGACGCCGTAGCTCTTGGCATCCTTGACCGGCACGTCCTTCTCTCGGGCGATGCGCAGCGTGTAGTCGCCCTTGTCCAGCGTGAGTTGGCCGGACTTCAGCTTCTGGAAGGCGTCAAAGGTGGCGCCGGCATCCTTGTTGCTGTCGGCGATGACCTTGCCGCCGCGGTCCATCAACTGGAGCCGCACCCCGGCATCCCCCACCGTCCCCAGCGTCGGAGCGCCGGAACTGGTGACGGTGAATTTGTAGAAGTCGGCGGGATCGTTGGAAGCCAGGGAGCTGAAGACGTTCAGCCTGCTCGTGTCCTTCACCAGCGTGCCGATGTTGGTCGCGAAGGGCGCGGCGTTCAGCGCCGACTTGTTGACGGTCTGCTCGTACTCCTGGACCTTGCCGGTCGCACCGCCGCCGGTCGCGCCGCCATTGCCGGCTGCCTGCTGCTGCACGCGCTTGACCGCGGCATCGATCGACTGCTGCAGGCTCTGGGCCATGCCGCCGACATCGGCGTAGCTGGACAGGCTGACCATGGCGTGCTCTCCCTCGTTCCGCATCCCCTGAAGGGATGTCGACCGGGGCTTTGCAGGATGCAGGCCAGCCACAAGCTATTGATAAAACAGGGAATTAGAACGCGCCGATCCTGCCGCCCGGCAGCTTTGCCCCCGCGGGGCGGCAGGATTTTCCCAGCGGGTATCAGGCGCCCTTGGCAGCCCGATAGGCTTCCATCAGCTGGCGGCCGGCAGCCATGATGGCCTCGCGGTCGCCCTTCTTGACCAGACCCTCGTCGACCAGCTTGCCGCCGGCCCCCACGCAGGCCACGCCGGCCGCGACATAGGAGGCCACGGTGGTGGCGTCGATGCCGCCGGTGGGGACGAAGCGGATGCCGGGGAAGACCGACTTCAGCGCCTTGATGTGCGCCGGGCCGACGGTGGAGGCCGGGAAGATCTTGATGGCGTCGGCACCGGCGGAGATGGCGGCATGCACCTCGGTCGGGGTCAGGGCGCCCATCAGGCAGGCCACGCCATGGTCGCGGCAGGCGGCGGCCACCTTCGGCACCACGCAGGGCGACACGACATACTTGGCGCCGGCCTTTACCACGTCGGCGACGGCCGCCGGGGTCAGCACGGTTCCGGCGCCGATCAGGGCGCCGCCCTCCGCCGACAGCTCCTCGATCAGGCCGACGGCGCCGGGGGTGGTCATGGTGATCTCGAAGGTGCCGTAGCCGGCCTCGCGCAGCCAGCTGACGGCGGTGCGCGCCAGATCGGCGGAGCTGTTGCGGATGACCGGCACGACGCCGTAGGCGGCGAGCTGGTCCAGGATCTCGGAAGCGGTCGGGGTGGTGGACATCAGGATTCCTCGGGATTCTTCTGAGGGGACGGGGAAAGCGAAGGAGCGGCGGAGGCCGGACGGTCGGGCACGCGGTGGTGTCCGGCCAGCACGGCCTTGATGCGGGCAAGGCGGCGGTCGAGCCCGGGGGGAGCCTGCAGGCCGACGGCGACGGTCAGGGCGTCGATCAGGGCCAGTTGGGCCAAACGGGAGGCCATCGGGGTGTGGACCGCGGTATCCTCGTCCACGTCGACGGTCAGGCGGATGTCGGCTCGTTCGGCAAGCGGCGTGGCCGATGCGGTGATGGCGATCACCGTCGCGCCGCCGTCGCGCGCGATGGCGGCGACGTCGAAGATCTCGTCGCTGGTGCCGGTCTTGGAGATTGCCAGCAGCGCATCGCCGGGGCCGAGCGTCGCCGCGGCCATCGCCTGGAGATGGGCGTCGGTGCTGGCGGTCACCTGCGGCAGAAGGCGGAACAGCTTGTGGTGGGCGTCGAGCGCCACGGTGCCGGACGCGCCGACGCCGACGATCTGCACCCGCTGCGCACAGGCCAGCACGCCGGCTGCACGCTCCAGCGCCGCGGTGTCGAGGCGGCTGCGCAGCCGGACCAGCGCGTCGATGGAGCGGTTCAGCACCTTTTCCGTCGCACTGGCGACGCTGTCGCCGGGGGAGAGGTCGCGCACCAGCGGGGTCGGACGGTCGCCGGCCTCTTCCCGCGCGGCGGATGCCGCCAGATGCTGGGCGAGTGCGATCTTGAATTCATGGAAGCCGCCGAAGCCGGCGGTGCGGCAGAAGCGCAGGACGGACGGTTCGCTGACCCCGGCCTTGCCCGCAAGCTGGGCCAGACTGGCACGCACGGCGGCATGGGGGGCGGCCAGCACGGTACGCGCCACCGCAGCTTCCGCCCGGCGGAGCCTGTCGAGTGAGGATGCGATCGTGTCCAGCATGCGGGAGTCCACCAGGGGAGGTGCGGCTGCCGTTCCGGCTGCCTGCGAACCTGATGTAGTTTTACTACAGCGCGGCGGCTTTGTCGACCGATCTGTGAAGTAATGCTACATTTCGTTCGTTCACCCCCTTTACTTTCCGCCCCCACCGGGCAGGATCGGCGGGCGCCAAACTCCTAACAGGGACGAGTTTTCATGAAACTGCTGCGCTACGGCCCGCCGGGCCAGGAAAAGCCGGGATTGCTCGACGCCGAAGGTCGCATCCGCGACCTGTCCGCCCATGTGGACGACATCGCCGGTGCGGCGCTGCTGCCGGACGGGCTGGATCGCCTGCGGGCGATCGACCCGGCGACGCTGCCGCTGGTGGAGGGCAATCCGCGCCTCGGCCCCTGCGTCGGTCGCGTCGGCAAGATGGTCTGCATCGGCCTGAATTTCTCCGACCACGCGGCGGAGACGGGGATGGCGGTGCCGCCGGAGCCGATCATCTTCATGAAGGCCACCAGCGCCATCGTCGGTCCGAACGATCCGATCGAACTGCCGCGCGGGTCGGAGAAGACCGACTGGGAAGTCGAACTGGCCTTCGTGATCGGCAAGACCGCCAAATACGTCACGGAAGACGAGGCGATGGACCATGTCGCCGGTTATTGCATCGTCAACGACGTGTCCGAACGCGCCTTCCAGATCGAAAAGCAGGGGCAGTGGACCAAGGGCAAGAGCTGCGACAGCTTCGGCCCGACCGGTCCCTGGCTGGTGACGCGTGACGAGGTCGAGGACCCGCAGAAGCTGAAGATGTGGCTGGAGGTCAACGGCCACCGCTATCAGGACGGCAGCAGCGCCACCATGGTCTATGGCGTGCGCTATCTGGTGTCCTACCTGTCGCGATTCATGAGCCTGCAGCCGGGCGACATCATCTCCACCGGCACCCCGCCGGGCGTCGGCATGGGACAGAAGCCGCAGGTCTTCCTGAAGGCCGGCGACGTGGTGGAACTGGGCATCGAAGGCCTCGGCACCCAGCGCCAGACGGTCGTCCAGGGCTGATTTGGACGATCCCCCTCTCCCCCCCGGGGAGAGGGACGGGGTGAGGGGGATGCATTTCAGGATTTTTGCGAAAGTCCTGCCGCGCGTCCCCCTCACCCTAACCCTCTCCCCGGGGGGAGAGGGGATTTTCCCACAAGGGGAAAGGGGCTTTACCAGATGCTGTTACGCCGACCGCACCTGGCGCAGGAAGCGGTCGATCTGCTGCTGAAGGTGGCTGGTCTGGGTCGAGACCTCCTGGGCCACCGACAGGACCTCCTGCGCCGACTGGCCGGTCTGTCCGGCGGCGGTACGAACCTCACCGATGTTCTGCGAGGCCTGGGCGGTGCCGCCCGCCGCCTGCTGGACATTGCGGGCGATTTCCGAGGTGGCCGCACCCTGCTGTTCCACCGCCGCGGCGATGCTGGCGGCGATGTCGTTCAGCCGGCCGATGGTCAGGCCGATGCTGCGGATGGCGTTCACCGCCTCGCCGGTAGCCTGCTGCATGGCGCCGATCTGGCCCGCGATCTGGTCGGTGGCCTTGGCCGTCTGGCTGGCCAGTTGCTTGACCTCCTGCGCCACCACGGCGAAGCCCTTGCCGGCCTCACCGGCGCGGGCGGCCTCGATCGTCGCGTTCAGCGCCAGCAGGTTGGTCTGGCCGGCAATGTCGGAGATCAGGTCCAGGACGGCGCCGATCCGGCTGGCCGCCTCGTTCAGTTCGCGCATCGTGCCGTCGGTGCGCTCCGCCTCGTTGGCGGCCTTGGCGGCGATGGTCGCCGATTCGGTCACCTGCCGGGCGATCTCGCTGATCGACTGCGACAGTTCATGGGCGGCGGACGCCGCCCCGTCGACGTTGACCGACGCGGTCTCCGCCGCCTCGGCGGCGCTGCCGGCCTGGCGGGATGTGTCGTCGGCGGTCGCCACCATGCCGGCGGCGGTCTGGTGCATCTGGGTCGCGGCGGCGGACACCGTCTCCACCACCACCTTCACGCCGTTCTCGAACTGATCGGCCAGCGACAGCATGGCGTCGCGGCGTTCGCCTGCGGCCCGCTGGCGTTCGGCCTCCGCGGCGGCGCGGGTCGTTTCCACCTCGCGCGCGGTGTCGCGGAAGACGAGCAGCGCCGCCCCCATCTCCGCGATTTCGTCATGGCCGTGCAGCGCGATCTCCGCATCCAGGTCGCCCGCGGCGATGCGGCCCATCCCGGCCTTCAGCGACAGCATCCGGCGGATGACGACGCGGCCGATATAGAGCCAGACGACCAGGATCGACACCAGGATGCTGGCGGCGGCCACTGCGACCTGGGTCAGTCGGCTGTTGTCCAGCATGCGGGTGGTGTCGCCGCTGGCCTCCGCGATGCCCTGCTTCTGGGCGTCGACCAGCGTGGCGATCCCCTTGGACAGGGTGCCGGCCAGCGCGTGGTTGCTCTCCAGCAGCTGGGCGAAATAGCCCTCGATCGCCAGCTCCTTCTGGCGCAGGGTGACCATCGACTCCTCGCCGACGGAATATCCGGTCAGAAGCTCCGCCTGCTTGGTGGCGACTTCGGCCAGACGCTCCGGCAGAGCCTGCGCGGCGTTCGCGAGACCGGCCAGCGACACGCCGACGCGCGTCTCGATGATCGCAAGCCGCTGGTCGTCACGGGTGCTCGCCGCTTCCATCAGCATGTTGCGGACGTTGGCCGCTTCGGCGGTGACCGTGGCCAGCGGCTTCTTCTGGGCCATGACCCGGTTCAGGGTGGTCGCGGCCTCGCGCAGGATGGCGGGCTCGGCTTCGGGATCGGCCAGGGTCGAGCGCGCCTGCTCCTCCTCGTTGTTCAGGACGGAGGTCCAGGGTGCGGTGAATTTCTGGATTTCCGCTTCCGCAGCCATCACCTTGGGCAGCATCGCCTCCCGCGCTGCCGCAAGCGCGACCCGATCCGCCGCCGCCTGATCGAGCTGCACGAGGTTGCCGAGCAGCCCCTTCGAAGAGTCTTCGATGGCGGTCAGCTGGGCACCGGCGGAACCGGTGGCCCGCAGCCGGTCGAGGCGCGCGTTGAACTCCCCCTTCGCTGCGGCGATGCGGGCGGACACCGCCTCGCGCGTGGCGGCCTTGTCGGCGGAGGTCAGTTCCGGCGCCAGCGCGACCAGCCGTTCGGCCTGCTGCGCCACGCCCATGCCTTCGGTCATCGCCGGCACCGCTTCGCCAACGATGGCGTCGATGGTGGTGCGCACGTTGGCGTAGCCGATCAGCGCCACGGCTGCGGCCACCAGCGTGCCGGACAGCACGACGCCGATGGCGATCATCAGCTTCCCACGCAGGCCGGAATACCAGGCATTGCCCTTTGCGGGCTTGTTCCGGTGACTATCGTTCGACATCCCGTCCTCCCCCCTGGCGCTCGCGCGCAGGCACATTCAGGTCTCTTCTGCGGTCGGCCGTTCCGGCTCTCGCCGCATTGGTCGTTGCGTCCGTCCCCTTCGCCGGACTGTTGGTGGCGATGTCACAGGAAGGGAACACTTGTAAATAATTTGAAAGTTACGTGACTAGGAAAGCGCCAAATTCGCTAACAAATAAATAAGGAGAATCCACGATCTTTCCGTCTACCGGGATGAAAGTTGCTGCGGTGCGATGGCGGTTCGTCGTGGTCATAGAACTATTTCAGCGAATAGGCGCGCCGATCGCTCGTATATGCCGCTTTGAATGGCGCATGGCTGTCGGATAGTCGCGCCTTCGTGGTGATATAACAGTTTTACTCACAACCGCCGGGCGTAGGCGTGACATCCGCGAGGCGGAGACAAGGACGGGCCGGCCCAAGATGGAAGGGCCGGCCCGCCAGAGTGGAGGCCCAGAGTGGAGTCAATGATCGGGTGCCGCCGGTCAGGCTGGAGCTTAGGCGAGAGCTTCCCGGGGACCGAAGAACTCGTGGACGATCGCCGACTCCGGAAGGCCCAGTGCGGTCAGCGCCTTCACAACCGCCGCCATGAAGGGCTTCGGGCCGACGACATAGGCGGCAACCCCTGCATCCTTCGGCAGCAGGCCGCCCAAGCGGTCCTGGTCGAGCAGGCCGATCATGTGCGGCCGGTCGCCCGGCTGCGGATCGGCATAGCAATAGACCAGCTTTAGGGTGTCGTGCAGTTCGGCCAGACGGTCGATCTGCTCGCGGAAGGCATGGACCGAGCCGTTGAGCGCCGCATGCACGTAGATCACCTTGCGGCCGGCTGCTAGTGCCTGTTCGGCCAGCGGCAGCGCAGGCGTCTGACCCACTCCGCCGGTGATCAGCAGCAGCGGGCCGGTCCCCTCGCGCAGCACGAATTCGCCGGCCGGCGGGTATACGTCGATTTCGTCGCCGACCTGCGCGCGGTCATGCAGGAAGCCCGAGACCACCCCCTGCGGCTCCCGCTTTACCGAAATGCGGTAATCGCGGCCGTTGGGCGAGGCCGACAGGCTGTAGTTGCGGTGGACGGTCTCGCCATCGACGGTCAGCCGCAGGCCGAGATACTGGCCGGGCTGGAAATCCATCACCCGCCCGCCATCCACCGGCGCCAGCCGGAAGGAGGTGATGACGGCGCTCTCCGGCGTCTTCTCCACGATCCGGAAGCGGCGCGCACCGCGCCAGCCGCCGGTCAGCGCCGCCTTGCGGGCATATTCCTTCTCCTCCGCCGCAATCAGCAGGTCGGCGAGTTGCCAGTAGGCCGCGCCCCAGGCATCGGCGACCTCCGCCGTCACTGCATCGCCCAGGACCTTGCCGATGGCTTCCATCAGGCAGGTGCCGACGATCTTGTACTGGTCGGGGGTGATGTTCAGCGAGACGTGCTTCTGCACGATGCCTTCGACCGCCGGACCCAGAACCTCGAGCCGGTCGATGTTGGAGGCATAGGCGATGATGGCGTTGGCCAGTGCCTCCGGCTGGGCGCTGCTGCGCTGGTGGCTCTGGTTGAAGACGGCGCGCACTTCGGGGAAGCGCTCGAACATCAGGGGATAGAAGGTGCCGGTGATCCGGTTGGCGTTGGCGGCGACCACGGGAGCGGTGGCCTTGATGACGGCGATCTGGGCAGGCGTCAGCATGGAGGGAGCAATCCTTTTGCGCGTCACGATGTCGCAACTGGTTGGCAATCCCTGTGCCAAAGCGACGCAGGGCGGGATCCCGTGCGGTGCGGGAGCAGTGTTGTCAATGCGACCACATCAGCTATGATGTCGGATGGACAACCGCGTGGTCATTCCGACAACATTTCTCGCGCTGGATGAGGCCGGTGCGCTGCTGCGCATGTTGGACGACCCTGCGCGGCTGTGGCCGCTGCTGCTGGATCTGATGGCGCGGCACCTGCCCTGCGACGCCTGTGCGCTGTTGCGTCGTGACAGTCGGTCGAACGATGCATTGCTGGTCCCGCTCGCCACGCGCGGGCTCAGCCCGGACACGCTCGGCCGGCGCTTCGCGCTGGACGATCATCCCCGATTGCGGGCGATCGCCGAGACGGAGGGCGGGCCGTTGCGGTTCCCTCCCGACTGCGAACTTCCCGATCCCTATGACGGGCTGATCCCCGACCTGAAGCAGCGGCTGCATGTTCATGACTGCGTCGGAGCGCCGCTGAGCGTGGACGGCCGCCCGTGGGGCATGCTGACCCTGGATGCGCTGAACGAGGGGCGCTTCGACGGCTGGGAGGAGGCGATCGCCGCCTGGGCGCGGCTGGCCGCCGACCTCGCCATGGCAGTGGAGCGGCGCGCGGCGCTCACGGATGGCGGAAGCCCGGGGATCAGGGAGATCGACGACCCGCCGGCGGACCTCGAATCCGGCACGGTCGGCACCAGCCCGGCGATGACGGCCCTGCTGACGGAGATCGACACGGTCGCCGCGAGCGACCTCGTCGTCCTGGTGCTGGGGGAGACCGGGGTGGGCAAGGAACTGGTGGCCCGCCGTCTGCACGCCCGCTCCACCCGCGCGGCCGGCCCGCTGGTTCATGTGAATTGTGCGGCGCTGCCGGACGCGCTGGTGGAAAGCGAGTTGTTCGGCCATGTGCGCGGCGCCTTTTCCGGTGCGGTGACCGACCGGCGCGGCAAGTTCGAACTGGCCGACGGCGGCACCCTGTTCCTCGACGAGGTCGGCGAGCTGCCGCTTGCGGCCCAGGCGAAGATGCTGCGGGCGCTGCAGAACGGCGAGATCCAACGCGTCGGCTCCGACCGCCACATCACCGTGAACTTGCGGGTGATCGCCGCCACCAACCGCGATCTGGCGGCTGAAGTGCGGGAGGGCCGCTTCCGCGCCGACGTCTATCACCGGCTCAGCGTCTATCCGCTGCGGGTGCCGCCGCTGCGCGACCGCGGTACCGACATCCTGCGGCTGGCCGGCCTGTTCCTGGAGCGCAACCGGGCGCGGCTGGGCCTGCGCAACCTGCGCCTGTCTGGGGCGGCGGAGCGGCGCATGTTGTCCTACCCCTGGCCGGGGAACGTGCGGGAACTGGAACATGCCATCGGCCGCGGTGCCATCCGCGCCCGCGCCGCCCGCCCGCCGGATGGCGGCGTGCTGACCCTGACCCCGGCCGATCTCGGACTGGAAGAGGTGGGGGAGGGGATTGCTGCGCCGACGGCGGCAATGCAGCGGCCTCATCCGGTGGAGGTGTCGGAACTGCCCGAACTGCCCTTGCGCGACGCTGTGGAGGATCTGGAGCGCAGAATGATCCTTGGGCATCTGGCCCGCCATGGCGGCAACTGGGCGCAGGCGGCGCGGTCGCTCGGGCTTGATCGCAGCAACCTGTTCCGGCTCGCCAAGCGGCTGGGTCTGCGCGAATGACCGCGGAGGGGCTGTCCTGGCGGGATGACATCGACGCGCTGGTCTTCCGGCCGGCGGGGCATGGCGGCTGGTGCGCCGTCCACCGGCTGGCCTTCCGCGCCCTGCTCGGCCTGCGGGAGCCCGCACCGGAGGATTGCCTCGCCCATGCCGCCGCCCATCGCACGGCATTCGAGGCAGCGGCGGCCGACAAGATCGCCCGGCGCGGCTACGACGCCGCGGCCAGCCTGCATCTGACCAGCCGCGACATCGCCCGCGCTCTTTAGAACCCCATCTGCCGCGGCATCCACAGCGCCAGATCGGGCCAGACGATCACCGCGACCACCACCAGCAGCAGGGTGACGAGCGGCCACAGCACCCAGCGCAGCGTGCTTTCCATCGTGCAGCCCGTCATCCGGCAGGCGACCATCAGGTTGACCGCCATCGGCGGGGTGAACTGGCCGACGGCGATCATCAGGGTCAGGATCACGCCGAACCAGGTCAGGTCCCAGTTGTAGGCCTGGGCGATGGGGATCAGCAGCGGCAGCAGGATGATGAAGATCGAGATGCCGTCCAGGAAGGTGCCGATGACGGTCAGCATCACCACCAGCAGCGCCAGCACCCCATATTCGCCAAGGCCGGAATGGATGATGGCGTCGGCGATGGGGTCGATCACCGACAGGGTGCTGAGCGCCCAGCCGAACACGCTGGCCAGCGCGATCACCGTCAGGATGATGGCGGAAATCTCCGCCGCATCGACCAGCATGGAATAGAGGTCGCGGAAGCGGATGGTGCGGTAGACCACCATGCCCAGCAGCAGGCCGTAGGCGACCGCGATCACCGCCGCCTCGGTCGGGGTGAAGATGCCGAAGCGCAGGCCGCCCAGGATGATGACCTTGGCGAACAGGCCGAGCGCCGCGTCCCACAGGCTGCGCCAGAAGGGCGGGCGCGGCTCGTGCGACAGCTTGGACCCCAGATTGTACTTCCGCGCCAGCCAATAGACCGGAACGATCAGGGCAAGGCCGGCCAGCGTGCCGGGGATGATGCCGGCGGCGAACATCGAGGTGGTCGGGGCGGCGGGCACCAGCACGCTGTAGATGATCAGCGCCACCGACGGCGGGATCAGGATGTCGGTGGCAGCGGCGGCCGCGATGACGCTGGCGATGTAGGGGCGGGGATAGCCGGCGCGGATCATGCTGGGCGCCATCACGCCGCAGACCGCGGCGGCGATGGCAGGACCCGAACCGGAAATGCCGCCCATCATCATCGCCACCACCACGGCGATGACCGCCAGCGCCCCCTTGCCCTGGCCGACGATGGCGGTGGCGAAGCGCACCAGCTTCTGCGCCACGCCCGACCGGTCGAAGATGGTGCCGGCCAGCACGAACATCGGGATGGTCAGCAGCGGGTACTTGGCGATGCCGGTATAGACGCTGGTCGGCACCGAAATGACGCCGAGATGGGCGAAGGCGATGGCGGCGGTGCCGGCCAGCCCCAGGGCGGCGGCGATCGGCACGCCCAGGACCATCATGACCAGGAAGGAACCGAAAAGCAGGGTGGTGATCACGGTTCCCCCTCCGGGATATGGCCGGTTTCCAGCGGCTCGGTGCCCTTGTGGATGCGGATCATGCGGCCCACCGTGCGGGCCAGCACCACCAGCGACAGCACCGGCAGCCAAATCGTGTAGATCCACTGCGGCAGACCCAGCGCCGGCGAGGTCACCTCGAACCGGTAGTCGTCCCAGGTCGTCCAGGCGCCGTAGACCACCAGCAGCCCGTACATCAGGGCCACGCAGGTCATGGCGAACTGCTCCGCCCGCCGGCGGTTGACGGGCGACATCTTGTCGGTGACGAAGGTGATGCGGATGTGGCGGTCCTTCACCACCGCGGCGGAGGCGCCGAGGAAGGTCAGGATCACCATCAGGGCGATCGAATATTCCTCGGTGAAGGCGAAAGACACATCGGTCAGGTAGCGCACCACGACGTTGGCGAAGGTGATCAGCGCCACCACCGCCATGGTGACGGCGACCAGCACCTCTTCGATGCCCAATGGGACGCGGGGTTTCGGCACCGGCCGGACGACGGTGGGGTCGTGATCGCTCATATTGCCAGGGTCCAGATGGAGGGAGCGGGATTATTCCCTTCACCGGGCAATCAATGCAAGAAACGATCTCCCCAGCGGATTACTCCGCCGGCATGCCCGCCATCCCTTCCTCGCAGAGCGCCTCCTGGCGGAGCGGGATGCGCAGGGTGAAGACGCTGCCCTCGCCCAGCCGGCTTTCCACCGTCACCGTTCCGCCATGCAGCGCGGCGATGCGGCGGACCATGTTCAGCCCGACGCCGCTTCCCGCCGCCGTCCCGGTGTTGGTGGCGCGGAAGAAACGGTCGAACACCCGCTCCACCTCCTCCGCCGGAATGCCGATGCCCTGGTCCGCCACGGACAGCGCCAGTTCCGACTGCCCGCCCGGTCTCTCCTCCCGCCATGCCCGCAGCCGCACCGGTGTGCCGGCGGCGGAGTATTTCAGCGCATTGTTCAGCAGGTTGTGGACGCACAGCTCCAGCATCGGACCGTCGCCGGTCATGCCCGCCGGGCACTCCTTCAGGTCGAGCTCGATCCGCCGGCCGGGGGCGGCATCGCCCTGGGCCGCCGCCGCAGCGCGCAGCAGGGCCGGAAGGTCGAGCGGATCGCGGCGCAGGGCGAAGGCCGGGTCGCTCAGCCGGTCGTCGGCCAGACAGGTCTCCAGGATGTTGACCTGCCGGCGCACCGCACGGCGGATCTTTTCCAGCCGCGGCAGCATGCCGGGAGCCTTCACCTCCGCATCCAGCTGCAGGATCTGGGCGGCGCCGTCGATGATGGCGAGCGGCGTCTTGAACTCGTGCGCGGTCATCGACAGGAAGCCGTTCAGCGCCCGCTTGGCCTCCTGTTCCGCGACCAGCCGTTCCTCCGCCTCCAGCCGGGCGAGGTCCAGGCGGCGGACGGTGTCCTCCAGCCGCATCTCCGCCCGGCGGCGGTGGGTGACGTCGCGCAGCATCAGCAGGCAGCCGACCTCGCGCGGTCCCGCCCGTCCCCCGCCGCGGTTGCCGGAGGTCAGCGGCACCCGCGTCGCCTCGAAGCTGCGCAGGCCGCCGTCGCACTCCAGCGTCAGCGCAACCGGCAGCGCGGCGGAGGTGACGAACGACAGGACAGACAGGCCGGGAAGCTCGGCTAGCCGGCGGCCGAGCGGCTGGCGGTCGCGCACCAGCGCCCGGGCGGCGGGGTTCGCCTCCACCACCGTACCGTCGGCGTCCAGGACCAGCACCGGATCCGGCACCGCGTCCAGCAGGGCGTCGCGGGCGACCGGCAGCAGGTCGAACAGGCGCCGCCGGGTGATCAGCCAATAAAAGACAGCTCCCATCAGAAGGAAGCTGAACGGGGTCGGGTCCAGGTCGAACAGGGTCAGGTTGCCGGTGACGTAGCCGACATTCGCCACCCATGGCACCGCCATCGCCACCAGGAATCCCAGGTAATGGGTGCGGTAGGCCGGCGTCGCCCGGTGGACGCCGTTGGCGGTGACGACGATGCTCATCACCATGAAGGCGTAGAGATAGATGGTGACGACGAAGAACAGCAGCCCGTGGCCGTAGACCAGCGCCGCTCCCGGCGCATCGCTGACGGGGTGGACCGTGGTGTACATCAGCCGGTGGTTGTCGTTGGTCAGCGCCGCCGCCCAGGTCGCCGTCCCCACCACCGCCGGCACCAGCCGCCAACGCGCCGGCAGCTCCTCCCGCGTGTAGGACCACAGGAACAGCGCCCAGAAGCTCGGCGCGCCGACGATGCCGAGCCAGGCCATCTCCGCCCAGAACAACTTGTCCGCCGGTGCCGGGACGATGGTCTCGATGGCGGCGGCTGTCGCCCACCAGGAGGCCGACAGCTGCATCGCCACGAAATTGAACCGGCCGGGGAAGGGCGGCAGGACCCAGCTGCGCCACGCCGTCCACAGGGTCGCCAGCACCGCGGTCAGGAGAAGGACGGCAGGCAGGCTCAGCATGGCGGGACGGGCGGCAGGGGCAAGACGGCTCCGGTGGACAGGTGCGGCCCGCCCGGAACGATCCGGGCCATCGGCGCGGCCGCAGCATGGACCGGCCCGCCGCGACTCCGCAAGGGGGTGCGGCACCAAGGTCGGAGAAGGCCGGCAGCCCGTTCCGCCATTGCGGATTCCGTGCGCGGTCCCGATAACACGGGGGATGGGACGGACGGGCACAGGGGAGCGGCCGGGGTGACGCACGGAACGGACAGCGACCGGTTTTCAGGCGATGGGCCGGACGCCCGTCCCTTCGACGGCGATGCCTTCGAAGGCGGGGCGGCCCTGCTGCACCGCCGCGCCATCCCGTCGCTGTTCGAGGCGCTGGAAACCCAGTCCGAAGGCACGGTGGCGGTCGACCGCGACGCCCGCGTGGTGTGGATCAACGCCAAATATGCCCGCATGCTGGGAATCGCCGACCCCGCCGAGGCGATCGGCCGCGAGGTGGAGGAGATCATTCCCCATTCGCAGATGCGGCAGGTCCTGGCGACCGGCCAGCCGATCCTGCTCGACCTGATGCTGTTCGGCACCCAGCGGCTGGTGGTGACGCGTTTCCCGCTGACCGACGACGACGGCGCGGTGATCGGCGCCGTCGGCTTCGTCCTCTATGACAGCCTGCACCGGCTGAAACCCCTGCTGGCCGAACTGTCGCGGCTGGAGGCGGAACTGGCGGCGACCAAGCGCCGGCTCGACGAGGGGCGGCAGCCGCGCTACACGCTGCAGAGCTTTGTCGGCGACAGTCCGGTGTGCCTGGAGGTCAAGCGCAAGGCCCGTCTCGCCGCCCGCACCGATGCGCCGATCCTGCTGCTGGGCGAGACCGGCACCGGCAAGGAACTGATCGCCCAGGCCATCCATGGCCTGTCGGCCCGCAGCGGCCGGTCCTTCGTCGGCGTCAATGTGGCGGCGATCCCGGAAACGCTGCTGGAGGCGGAGTTCTTCGGCGCGGTGCCCGGCGCCTATACCGGGCTCGACCGCCGCGGGCGGGAAGGGCGCTTCAAGACCGCCAACGGCGGCACCCTGTTCCTGGACGAGATCGGCGACATGCCGCTCGGCCTCCAGGCCAAGCTGCTGCGGGCATTGCAGGAGCAGGAGATCGAACCGCTCGGCTCCGACCGGCCGGTGAAGGTCGATGTGCGGGTGATCGCGGCGACGAACGTCGATCTGGAGCGGCGGATCCGCGACGGCCGCTTCCGCTCCGACCTCTATTACCGGCTGAACGTGCTGCCGATCCGCCTGCCGGCACTGGCGGAGATGGGTGGCGGGCTGGAAGCCATCGCCGAATCCATCCTGCAGGAGATCGCCGCCCGCACCGGGCTCCCCTTGCGCGGCCTGACCCCGGAAGCGGTGGAGGCGCTGGGCCGCCACCGCTGGCCCGGCAATGTGCGCGAACTGCGCAACGTTCTGGAGCGGGCCTGCCTGCTGACCGACAACCGCCGCCTGACCGCCGCCGACCTCGCGGAGGCGCTGCCGGATTTGGGTGACGTTGGTCCGGCGGAGTCGGTGAGTCCGGCACCGGTCCAGGGGCTGGCCCCTGCGGAACCGCAGCCCCTGCCGGGCTATGACGAGGCATTCGACGAGTTCGAACGTGGGCTGCTGGGCCGTGCGCTCGCGGCCAGTGGCGGCCGGGCGACGGAGGCGGCGCGGGCGCTCGGCATTTCCCGCGCCGCCTTTTACAAGAAGCTCGCCCGTCTGGGCATAAGGGGAGAAGGCAAAATCCCCCTCTCCCCCCCGGGGAGAGGGTCGGGGTGAGCGACTGTCTGGCCTGTCAAGCTTCCACAGCGAGTCCGGCCCGAACTTCGCGGGCTTTGGCATTGAGCCTGACGAGGAGCTTTCTGGCGAGAGCGACGCGGAT